>CAZZWK010000045.1:0-50660 GCA_964657925.1 uncultured Dictyobacter sp. | reverse complement strand
AGCAGGGCATGAATCCCTACGCCTACGTCGGTGGCAACCCAGAAACCGATACTGACCCCACCGGCACCTTTGTGGCTTCCCGTTCAGGTCAGGGGTACTACCCTTCGGTGCGCGTGCCAGGGACCAATACCTGGACCAAGCCAGTCTTCTTTACCTACAGTGCCAACTACTATACCGGCACGTTTAGCACGACGACGCCAGTCACCCATAGCACCGGGAATACGACGCAGACGCACTCGTCGGGACCACTTGGCTTCTTCAGTGGGGTCGTCAACTTCGTCAAGAAGACGGCGACCGATGCGGTACACAATCCAGGCAAGACGTTGTGGCACATCGCCGATACGTTCCTGGGCATCAGTTCGATGGCCCACGACTTCCAGGTCTTGCAGAGTGGAGCAAGCTGGCAAGACAAACTGATGGCGTTAGGCGATCTCGGGTTCAACGCGGTCTCCGACGCCATGCTCCTCACCGGTGTGGGTGATCTCGCCGATATCGGGATCAAGATCGGAGCCGACCTGCTCGAACACGGAGGCATCGAAGCGGTCAGCCACATCGCCGAAGAGGAAGGAGAACACGTCGTTGAAGACGAGGTGGAGCATGCTGCCGAAGGATGTGGTGGCCTCAGCTTCTCCTCCAACACACTTGTCACCACCTCGGTCGGTGCCAAGGCCATCGGCACGCTTAAAGTGGGGCAGAAGGTGTGGTCGTACAATCCGAAGACGAAGAAGATGGAGTGGGAGCCCATCCAACACGTCTGGATCGACCATGACAACGACCTGGTGGACCTCACCATCGGCTGGACCAAACACACCAAAAAAGGTGATGTCCACGAGGACGAGACCATTCACACCAACCAGAAACATCCCTTCTTGACGGTGGAGGAAGGTTTTGTGCCGGTATCAAGCCTGCACGTAGGCATGCATCTCGTCGAAGGAAATGGACAGATTGCCATCATCGAGGATTGGCTGGTGATTGCTGGTTCGCAAACGATGTATAATCTCACCGTTCAGCAGGATCATACCTATACCGTTGGCGATGGGCAGTTCGTTGTTCATAATACTGGGTGTGTTAACGTCACTCTGTCTAGAAGCAATTATCCTGAAATAGCACAACATATTGAAGATGCTATTGCAAATGGACAACCAGATACACTTACCTTAGATCGTACAATGACCAATGCGAACAGGAGGGCAGCGTTGAAAAATTATCCTAAAATATCCGGTTTCGACCGTGATGAATACCCTATGGCAATGACAAGAGAAGGGGGACAAGGAGCAGATGTAAGGTATATATCGCCTAGTGATAACCAAGGAGCAGGAGCCTCTATTGGAAATCAGTTAAGATCATATCCTAATGGAACACAATTTAAGATAATAATAGTTCCCTAGTATACATACATCGTATTACATTCGGAGTATCTTATAGGCCAACATTAAGGAGGCTTATAAGATACTTCTTAAGTTAATTCGTTTTTTGCGAAAAGGAGAAAGAATGATCTATGCAAGATAAGCAAAATACCCTTTATAATAGAGAATTTGAAATTTCAGCGGATTACTCTTCCTTCTATATTCAAGGAGAGGGTTCTCAAGATCATTATGAAAAGATATGGAACCCATCTTCAGTGAACAATTTATTTGCTGTTCAGTCTCAAACAGTTGGTGTCCGCACAGCAAGAGCTGATATTGTATCAGTGCGCGTGATCGTTGGAGCAGAAAAGCCCAATGTACATGATTTTGGTGATTGGGACTATATCGTTGAAGTAGTTATTGACAGCCCTTCAGAAACCTTGATTGTTTTTGGGCCATTCGACTATCTCCCCGATGGCATCCGTATTCCACTTCCGCAAAAAGGAAGCTATAAATTACGCCTTTATTACGGGAAATTAGATACGGTTAGTGATGATGGGTTAGAGGGAGAAGATCATTATCAGGTAGTCCTATGGCCTTTTCAGGAGGATGACAAAGAAAAATTGCCCCAAATTCTAAAGAAAAGGGTTACTAAGATGTAAGGACTATGCATTATACGGACTCCGTCAGGAAGTATGTGTATCAAACGTTGCAAAAGTTAAAGAGCTAAGATTGAATTTATTCACAAATGCGCGTTGGTATTTATCAACGTCGTGTCGATGCGAGTCTACCTATAGCAACAAAAATACTGTGCGAGGTCAAAAAAATGAAACATATTAAGTTGATGGCAGACTACATTTGCTATCCTTTATGGGAGTTAGGTGATCCTGATTATATGGGTGATATTGATCCCAGGTGTCTTCCCCTACCAAAAGCAACTATTCTCCGTCTGGATCATTGGGCAGCAGTTTTTGACGATATATTGGTTTGGGATGATTCAGCAAGCTCTGGCTTCAAAACGAAAGAGGAGGAAGATGCGTGGGACCAGGAAGGCGTACTCCTGTGGAAAGAACTCCAACAAAAGTTAGGCCCTGCTTACCAGGTCGACTTCTTCTTTCATGGCGATGTATTTGCCAGTTTCGCTGCATTCGAACAAGCATACCCAGGACAGTATCAGGCGCAGGAAAGCCCCTATTCACCAGAAACTTTTCAAGAACGAATCCTGAAATGGATATGGAACGATATAGATCCAGATCACAAGCCTTATGTCTGGAATCCATCGAAAGAGTAAAATTCTTATAAAAGGAGAGGAAAGTTCAAAATGTCCGAATCAATCTACATTTATTCGCATTCCCTATCACCAAACAAGATGTGCTTACATTGATAGCTGAACAAGGAGGGGTGCTCGATCCTGGAATGGGAAATATTGGCCTCATTACAGAACCACAGTCTGTAGAACACATTCCTGTTATCTGGATCAGTTTATTTCATGGCACTTCCTCTGGATTCATCCTGCCACATAATGTATGGACCCGATTTATCGCGTCTGCGCCCTCCTGCTCATCTCACAACCATCACACCGAAGGTATTGAGGTTGCGAACATCGCCTCCGCATCCTCGATAATGTAGCGATAACCCTGCTCCGTCAGGAATAACTGGCGGTTGGCCGAAAATTCCTGGTCACGTGTATCGCGCGTCACGATGGTATAGAAGTAGGCCAGCCCACCATCGCTTTTGGGACGGAGAATACGTCCTAGCCGCTGCGCCTCCTCCTGTCGCGACCCAAACGTGCCCGAGACCTGGATCGCCACATTCGCGTCCGGCAGATCGATGGCGAAATTCGCGACCTTACTGACGACCAGGTGTTTGATCTCACCTCGTCTGAATTGGTCGTACAACTTCTCGCGTTGCGCTGTACTCGTGCGCCCAGTTAAGAGCGGCGCGTGTAACTCGTCCGCGAGCGCCTGTAGCTGGTCGATATATTGTCCGATGACCAGGATCTGATCGTTCTGGTGACGTTGCAGTAACAACTGTGCGATCCTCTGTTTGGCGGGATTTTCGGCGGCCACACGATATTTCTCGCGCGCCTCGGTCATGGCGTAGTTCAGTTGCTCTTCTTCGGTAAAGCTCACGCGAATCTCGTGACATTCCGCGGTGGCGATCCAGCCCTGCTGCTCCAGTTCTCGCCATGGCACATCGAATTTCTTCGGTCCGATCAGGCTGAACACGTCCGCCTCGCGACCATCCTCGCGAATCAGGGTCGCCGTCAGGCCCAGGCGGCGACGCGCTTGAATCTCGGCGGTAAAGCGGAAGACGGGCGCGGGCAACAGATGCACCTCGTCATAGATGATCAGGCCCCAGTCGTAGTTGGTGAAAAGCGAGAAATGCGGATAGATCTCCTCGTCCGGCTCACCGTCTTTGCCCTTGATCGTGCGGCGGTAGGTGAGGATCTGATAGGTGCTGACGGTGATCGGCGCGATATCTTTGCGCTCTCCCGTGTACTCACCAATCATTTCACGTGGAATATCGGTTTTATCCAGAATTTCATTGATCCACTGGCGCACCGCCACGGTATTAGGGGTGAGAATCAGGGTCGCGCGCCCAATCATCGCCATCGTCGCCAGCCCGACGATCGTCTTACCCGCTCCACATGGCAGCACAATAGCACCACTACCGCCGCTGAGCGCACCATTGGCATAGAATGCTGCCGCCGCCGCGTTTTGATAATCGCGTGGTTTAAAAGCTTTGCCCGCGACAGTCTCTTCACGCAGGTGGATCGGTAGTGGCGAGCCGTCGCTGTAACCGGCCAGGTCCTCGGCGGGGAAGCCGATATGGATCAAGGCCTGTTTGATATGACCACGGCGCGAGGCATCGACCTGGATAGTGTTGCGATCGACGCGTTTCAGCAGATAGGGTTGTGTGCGTTTATGCTGCCAGATCTCCGCCATCAACGGCACATCATCTGAGTGCAGAAACAGCTCATTGCCCTCGCGCACAAGCTTTACTCGTCCATAGTGCTGGATATAGTCGTGAATCTCGGCCACAATATTGGCTGGAATCGGATATTTGCTGTATTTATTCAGTTCATCGATGATCGTTTGCGCGTCCATGCCGCCCGCCGCCGCGTTCCACAGCGAGAGGGGCGAGAGGCGATAGGTATGGATGTGTTCGGGCGACTTCTCGATCTCCGCGAACTGCGCCAGCGCGTCGCGAGCCTCCACATGTAGAGGATTATCTACTTCTAGCAGGACCGTGCGATCACTTTGTACAATAATGGGATTATTCGGGTTCATACTATTTTATACTCCAGACATTTCCGCCCACCGCTTCATATATATCATAATGGCGGTAACCGCTGCATCTTCATAACCACGTAGAAGGTAACGGGCACCTACAATCACTTTGATTCCTTTTGGCCCTTTTTGCTGTTCGACGAACCCTTCCAGTTTATAGAGTGGACAAATTTCATCGAATTCGCCGGTGACAAAAAGCTTGGGACGCTCAAATTGGCGCGGGAAGCCACTTGCCATGCGGAAAAGTGGCAAACTGACGGCGACAATCGTGCGAATGCGCGCGTCGAAGGGCGCGTAGAGCAGGCTGATATAGGCACCAAAACCATGCCCGATAACACCAAGTTTGGACGCGTTTACCCCAGGAACCGTCAAAATGGTATCGATGGCTCCCGCCAGGTCCAGTGGTTCCATACGCCCATCTGTCTGTTGGCCCTGGCTTTTGCCCACACCACGAAAATTGAAGCGCAACACGATCATCCCCGCTTCCGCCAGGCTCTTCGCGAGCGCCACGGTGAATGGATCGTTCATATCGCTGCTAGCTGGTTGAGGATGGCAGAGGACAATCGCGGGCGCGTCTTTGGGTTGTGAGGGGCTATGCATGATACCTTCGAGCACGAAGGCTGGCTGCCCTTTACTGCGAAAAGTCACCGGACGTTCTGTTTGTATCGATAGGGTCATCGCGTATCCTTCAGCTCCTCTAGTTTTCGTCTACCTGTCTCTCAATAGTATCTCACACGCTGTTAGGCGTCAACTTGATACAACGTGTGGGGGAAGTTTGTCTATGCGCCAGGCAAGACAGTGTGCGCTTCTTGCGGATGGTGATCGCTTTAACATCAATAGTGCTCGATACATGGTATCCCAGCTAGCACATACTATTACTGCGAACATGGAAAAATCGCGTCGACTGTGACATCATACAGAGAAAAGCACGACGAAGACAACCAATAATTGCATAGGAGAATTTTCAATGACAACAGTAGTTATTGCTTCGCATAATCCGGTCAAGGCACAGGCGACTCGTCAGGGTTTTCAAGCCATGTTTCCCTCCCAGGACTACAGCTATGAAACCGTCTCCGTGCCTTCAGGCGTGCGTGTGCAGCCATTCTCGGATAAAGAGACGTTACAAGGGGCGACGAACAGAGCGTACAATGCTCGCCTGGCACAACCCGACGCGCATATCTGGGTAGGTCTCGAAGGCGGTGTTGAGATGCAGGGTGAAACATTGTGGTCGTTCGCCTGGACTGTTGTATTAACCCATACGTTGCTTGGACAAGGAAAAACCGGCACAATACAGTTGCCACGACAGGTAGCGGTTTTGGTGCAGCAGGGTATGGAATTGGGGGCGGCGGACGACATCGTATTTCAGCGCCAGAATTCCAAACAAGCAGAGGGCGCGGTTGGTTTACTGACTGGCGGCGTTATCGACCGCACGACGTTCTATCGGGACGCTGTGGTGCTCGCCCTGATCCCTTTGAAAAATCCTGCCTTCTATCTCGATTAACACATCCAATTAGCACATATCAATACAGAAAATTACAGTGCTGGCTGTATGCCTCGCGCACGTCCTGCTCTTCTCGCGGCCTGCACCGTATTGATGAGCGCGGCATCCGCTCCAATGAGCGAAGAGGCGGAGATACGCGAGACCTTTTCACGAATGAGAGATATCTGTGAGTGGACAGCCTGGCGGGATTGTTGCAGTGTACGTGCGATTTCCGAGGGGCGTTTGTTGCTTAGGAGATGATTGCAGATGACGGCTTGCTTCTCTGTCAGTCCGACCTGTGGGCTTTCCAGTGCCGTCCTCGCCAGGTCTTCGAGTTCACCGTAGCGGCTGCGTCGATAGGTGTCAAGATCGCGGGGGAAGAAGAGCCAGCGGTCGACGATGCGGACCCCCTGAATGCGCCCTGCTTCAACAAGGTGCATGAAATGCCAGTAGCTGAGATCAAGCTGTTTGGCCGCCTCGTGCGTGGTGAGCATGCCATTCAAATTGTCCAGGCTATGATGAAACTCACTCCCTCTAAGAACCATGTCGGACCCTTTCTACGGCTTGGCCGTATGTTCAAAAAGTGTCTGGCAGAGACTATTCAGTTTCTTCGAGTATACCATACAATGTTAGCCAGTTACAAGCTGTACCGTTATCGAACAAGTGGGTGCAATCTGTTTTAATATTCTATACATGCATATACGAAGATTTCGCTACACGAGAAGCACTATCTTTGCTTTCGCTACCCTCTCTTCGTTATAGAAAAAGGCAAGATAGTGCCTCGCTTTCCTCAGAATAAACGCGGTTGGCAGTGTTATTTGGATGAAAAGGGGAACAGCTGCGGAATTTTCATCGCCAGCATCATATCGCCGGTGGCCTTGACTTTGCCCGTCAAAAAAGCATTCATCGCGTCCAGTTTGCCGGTCGCGATGGCTAGCCAATCTTTGTCGCTCATCGTGAGATTAAGATTCGGCTTCTCGACACCACCCTCGATGACTTCGCAGGTCTGGTTCTCTATTTTCACTGCGTAAACGCCAGCTTCTTCACCCGTAATATTGAGTTGCAGCGTCTTGTTCAGACCTGCGGCTGCCGAAGGATTGAACAACTGCTTCATTCCCTCGATTGTTTCGGCTACTGTCATTGTACTTTTTCTCCTTTTCTTATCTTTCGGAAGCACATACTTCCTTGCTTGTACGAATCAAGTATAACATAGTTTTATGTGCCCCTCTCGCGACCCTATCGCATGCCTGCCCTTGTCTCTCACCCACTCTAATGCTATCCTTGGGGCAGATATTTCCCATAGCAACCGTAGGGGCGGCATTCATGCGCCCGCGTGCAATTCATTGTATGGTTCAAACGGTCACATTGCAGCTTGACAGACTGGTACAGGCGGTCGAGCGAACAATATTTTGCAAAAAAAGTGAGGATACGATCATGAGCGGCGAGCACAGCAGGCGTAGAGTTAAGGTCGAGGGGAGTTATCTTAATTTCAGCTCGGCCCACTTTATTACCTATCGGGGCAAGTGTGAGCATTTGCATGGGCACAATTACAGTGTGCTGGTCGAGGTCGAGGGCGAACTGGGCGAGGATCAACTCGTTTTTGATTTCACGATTTTAAAACGCCGCACCAAAGAGATCTGTCAGCAGTTGGACCACCGTTTCCTGCTGCCGCTCTCCAACCCTCACTTGAAAATCAACGAATCCACCACGAGTTGGGAAATTTTCTTTGGTGAACGCCACTACCTGTTCCCACGCGAAGATGTGGTCGTGCTACCTATCGCCAACACCACCGCCGAACTCCTGGCCGAGCATATCTGCGACCAGATCCGTGCAACGTTGCGCAACTACCCACAATCGCGCCTCTCCAGTATCACCGTCGGCGTTGGCGAGGCACCCATGCAGATGGCTTATTACAGCACGAACTTACCATAAAAAAAGCAACCAGACCACAATCGTCTGGTTGCTTTAGAGAAGTGTCTGAATATATTTATAGCTATATAAAACGGTTATTCGGTCACGAATGCGCGCCCAATCGCGTTCGCCACGGCCACTGCTTTGGGCATCAAGTCCTGGAATTGCTCGATCGTGATCGATTGCGCGCCATCCTTCAATGCCTCGTCCGGATTTGGATGCACCTCGATCAGCAATGCGTCCGTACCTGCCGCGATCGATGCCAACGACATCGGCTCGATCAGGTCGCGGCGTCCCGTGCCCTGGCTGGGATCGGAGATGATCGGCAGGTGCGAGAGATTTTTAATCATCGGGATCGCGCTGATATCCATCGTGTTGCGCGTCGCTTTCTCGAAGGTGCGAATACCACGTTCGCACAAAATGACGTTGCGGTTTCCCTGTGCCAGTACATATTCTGCCGCCAGCAGCCATTCCTCAAAGGTCGAGGACATGCCGCGTTTGATCACCACAGGTTTGTTCGTGCGTCCAACCTCGTCGAGCAGCATATAGTTTTGCATATTGCGCGTGCCGACCTGTAAGATATCGGCGTACTCGCATATCATCGCCACATCGCTGGGTGTCATAACCTCGGTAATGATCGCCATGCCGAACTCCGCGCGCGCCTTTGCCAGCAACCTCAGTCCCGCTTCTCCCATACCACGGAAGCCATAGGGAGAGGTCGAGGGTTTGAACGCGCCACCGCGCAGGATGACCGCGCCCTCTTTGCGTACCGCTTCCGCTGTGGTCATCAACTGTAGCTCGGATTCTACCGTGCACGGACCGGCCATCATCACGATTTCGTCGCCGCCGATCGTCACATAACCGTTGTCGACACATGCCACCGGTACCTCTACCAGCGTATTTTTTGGATGAAACTCGCGGCTCGCCAGTTTATATGGTTTTGAAACGCGAATTACGCTATCCACCCCCGCCAACCCCTCGATCGCGTTTTCAACGGATGGTGTGATCACGCCAATTGCTCCCGGAGCACCTGTGGGGCCAACGCCGCCCAGCACTCCAATAACGGTTCGCTCGACACCTATAGAGGGGTGTCCGCTCAAACCATGATTTTCTAGAAAAGTAAGCACATGTTTGGTATCTTCATCACTACTGGTTGCTTTCATCACGACGATCATTTTAACTCCTTTTCATAGTTCTCTTTTTTCTCTATCTATATTTTTTAATAGAGCAAGTAGAGCTATGTTACTCTTTCTGCCTAAAACCATAGAAAAACACTGGCAGGGACAGGTCTCATCGGAAAAAGAACAAAGCTCTTCACGATTCAATACCGAAGTCGGGTCGTAAAACTATTGCGTCTCGTATATATACATGCTGCATCTCGGAAATGCCGCGCGTTGTATTCACAAGCACAAGCACGCGAATCACATTGGCTAAACTGTTCGGCACCGGAATCTCACGTGCCGACATGAGCGCTATCTCGGTCCATCCCAGCTGGCGAGCGGCCAGCGCGGGAAATTCCGCGTCCAACTCCTGCGTTACTGTGAAAATAGCGCAGGTTACCGTTTCTTTCTCAATCTCGTTGCGCTCAATGATCCGTTGCAGTAACTCTCGTGTCGCCTCAAGAATCTCCTCTCGCTCATTGTGCTCTACCGTTGTCGCACCACGAATACCTCGACAGTACATCTCTTTCACCCATCCCTTCCAAGGAAGAACTCCTTGCGTATTGTAAAAATACGCCAGTAAAGATTATCCTTGTATTGTAAGGGATGATCGCTGATTTTGCATCTGTACTATCTAACCGTTCGTAACCCCCTCTCTATGTATACATGGTATGGCTGTCCGCTCTACGTGTGCTTTGGGCGCAGACTTTCAATATAGGTTCGTACCGCGTCCACCTGCTCGTTTTCTTGATGTTGATCGATCAAGTTCACCAGCGCGCTACCGATCACCGCACCCTCGGCGTAACTGGTGACGGTGGCGATATGTTCGGGCGTCGATAGACCAAAGCCAACCGCCAGCGGAATGTGTTTGTCCTCGGTGTACTGACGGATACGCGCGATAAAGCTCTTCAGGTGTTCCGGCAACTCTTTGCGCGAGCCGGTCACACCGCTGAGCGAGACGCAGTACAGGAACGCTCCTGGTCCCGCGGCGATGCGTTGCGCGGCATTGGCGATGCGCTCATCGGGCGTGGTCGGTGGCACGAGAAAGACGATACCCAGACCTTGCTCGTAGGCCGCTCGCTGCAAGGGATCGGCCTCCTCGGGTGGTAGATCAGGAACGATCAAGCCACTGACACCATTGGCCCGTGCATCGCGACAGAAACGCTCGATCCCATAAGCCAGGATAGGATTGTAGTAGCCCATCAGCAGCAATGACACCTCGCTTTTGGCCGCGACCAACCTGGCGATATCCATACATCCCTTGATCGTCATACCTCGATCGAGCGCGATCTGTCCCGCGTGCTGAATGGTCGCGCCATCGGCCAGTGGATCGCTGAACGGCATGCCCAATTCGATGATGTCGGCACCGCCCTCGGCGGCGGCGAGAATAACATCGATCGATTGCGCTGCCGTGGGATAGCCACACATAAAGTAGGGTATGATCACACCATGACCATCCGCTTTAGCGCGCGCGAATGCCTGCGTTATCTTATGCGCGGGCACTTCGGCTGTTGTATCCGTGCCCGTGTAGCCTCCATAACCATGTTTCATACCGCTGTCCTGGATCGTCTCCATGATGTTCTCCTCGATCGCGAAGCTGCCTTACTGCTCTTGTCCAGAGTCTGCAAAGCATACTCGCACTGTTATAGATTCACATTGAGCGCTTTCGCGACCGTAATCATGTCTTTGTCACCGCGACCGGAAAGATTGATGATGATCAACGCGTTCTCCTGCAACTTCCCTTGTTCGCCCTGCTCCAGCACGTAGCCGATGGCGTGCGATGTCTCCAGCGCGGGGATAATGCCCTCGCTGCGACTCAGTGCCTGCAAGCCACGTAAGGCCAATTCGTCGCTGGCCGAAACATAGCTGGCGCGATGCGTATCTTTCATATAGCTATGCTCCGGTCCCACGCCCGGATAGTCGAGTCCGGCGGAGATACTGTGTGTATCCAGGATCTGACCATCCTCGCTTTGCAACAGGTAGCTCATCGCTCCATGCAAAACGCCAGGTGTACCCATGACCAGCGTCGAGGCATGTTGCCCCAGTTCCATACCGACACCACCCGCCTCGACACCGATTAGTTGCACCTCCGGCGCATCAGCGAACGGGTAGAAGATGCCGATCGCGTTGCTGCCACCACCAACACAGGCGTAGATCTGATCCGGCAGGCGTTTCTCCTGCTCTAGAATCTGTTGCCGCGCCTCGATACCAATTACCGATTGTAGATCGCGCACGATCCTGGGATATGGCGCGGGTCCCGCGGCGGTGCCGAAGATGTAGAACGTATCCTCGACATTGGTTACCCAGTCGCGAATGGCCTCATTAATCGCATCCTTCAACGTCTGTGAACCGGTTTTGACCGAACGCACCTCCGCGCCGAGCAGCTTCATGCGAAACACATTCAGCGACTGACGCTGCACATCGGTCTCGCCCATGTAGATGATGCAGTCCAGGCCCAGCTTCGCGCACACGGTCGCCGTCGCTACACCATGTTGGCCCGCGCCCGTCTCCGCGATAATCCTACGTTTTCCCATCCGTTTTGCCAGCATGCCCTGCCCCAGCGCGTTATTGATCTTGTGCGCACCGGTATGCGCCAGGTCCTCGCGTTTCAGGTAGATTTTGACGCCCTGCCCGACCATCTCCGAGAAACGCGGCACATAGTGCAGTGTGGTGGGACGACCGACGTAGCTGTGCAACTCTTTGCGTAGCTCCGCCTGAAATGCCTCGTCCTGGCGCGATTCCTCGTACGCCTGCTCAAGTTCCGCCAGGGCCGCCATCAGGCTTTCCGGTACGAACTTGCCACCGTAGTCGCCGAAGCGCCCTCGCTCATCAGGATAAACGTTGTACTGATAACTTTGTTGTGTGTCTTGTATTTGCATTTGCCTTCTCTCTCTTCAATCTTACGCAAAAAAGCTTTGATAAGATCATAATGGTGCTTACTTGCTAGAAAAATCAGGAAATCGCCAGTGTATCGCGGCTATGATTGCCCTGGCGTATGCTAGCAAGGAACGCGGCGATCTTTGCCACATCTTTGTGTTTCTCGGTCTCCACCCCGCTACTGACATCGACCCCCCACGGATGAACGGCCTCGATCGCTTGCGCGACATTGCTAGCTGTTAAGCCACCGGCCAGGAATATTTTTTGTCGTTGCGCCGCCTCTCGCGCCAGTTCCCAGTTTCCAACGCGACCGGAGCCACCCCAGTCCGCGCTTGGTGTGTCCAGCAATAGTCGCCACGCTGTCGCCGCGTACTCGTCAACCAGCGCCAGGTCCGCGCTATCCTTTAACGCCAGCCCCTTGATGACCGGTCGCCGAATCTTTTGATAGAAATCCGCTGCTTCGCTGCCATGCACCTGCACATAGTGCAAACCAGCCAGTTCAACGACCTCGTTGATATAGTCCGCGTCCTTGTTGACGAAAACACCGACCAGATCGGGTGTCGCTGCTTTCTCGCCAGGCTGTGCGTAGCGCTCGCTTGTCCGGAGAAGTTCCACCACGCGTTGTGGTTGAATGTAGCGGTGGCTCGACTCATGAAAGATGAAACCCAGCAGATCGGCTCCGGCCTCTATCGCGGCATTCACGTGCTCCGGTTGGCTCAGGCCACAGATTTTCACCTGTATGCTGCTGTTCGCACCTTGTAAAAGCATATGCATCTGCCCCGCGATGTCGTTAGAGACCACCAGCGACTCTCCGACAAGCATGGCCTGCACATCGTAGCGGGCCAATCGGCGCGCATCCGCCTGCGTGTGTATGCCGCTCTCCGCCACGATCACGCGATCGTCCGGTAGCTCCTGGCGAATCTCACGAATCAAATAGGGGTTCATCTGAAACGTTGTCAGGTCACGACTATTGACGCCAATGATCTCAGCATTCGCCTGCAACGCGCGTTGCGCCTCCGCGCGGCTATGCGTCTCCACCAGCACGTGCATGCCTGATGAGCGTGCCAGCTTATAAAGGTTTCGCAACTGCTCATCGTCGAGGATAGCGCAGATGAGCAGGATACCATCCGCACCCCACGCGCGCGCTTCGTAGACCTGATACTCATCGACAATAAAATCCTTGCGCAACACGGGAATACTCACTGCTCTCTTAATCGCGGTAAGATATTCTGGTGCACCCAGGAAGAAATGCGGTTCCGTCAGCACAGAGATGACCGCTGCTCCATTGCGCTCATAAATGCGTGCTGTCTCGACCGGGTCAAGGTTCGGAGCGAGCATACCTTTCGAGGGCGAGGCGCGTTTCACCTCCGCGATCAACTGGACCTGCTCATGGCCCACCAGGGCCGCGTGCATGTCGCGCGCGGGCATTTGTTGGGCCGCCAGCCGCTCTAGTTCTTGCTGTGGAACCTCTTGTTTGCGTTGCACCAGATCCAGCTGTGTTTGTGCTACGATACGATCAAGAAACATATATCACCTTATTGCCTGCTGTGAAATCTCGCCTACCGAAAATGTTATCGACCATACGTCTGTGAGCATTCAATGACCTCGAAAAGCTTCTTACTCGCCTTTCCCTCCTGAATCGTAGCCTGTGCGACCTTGATTCCATCGGTCAGCGAGGGCACCAGATCAGCCGCGACCAGCGCGGCTGCCGCGTTGAGGCAGATCATATTGCTCGCGGGATTATCTTGATACTCCGAAAGTAACTCGCGCAACACGGTAGCGTTATAGGCAGGATCGCCACCCTGAACGCTTGTACGATCGGTGATCGTGCTGAATCCTACCTCTTCCGGTGTGATCCTATACTCGCGTAGCTCCTGTCCCACACGTACTTCACACACACGCGTCGGCGCGGCCAGTGAACATTCGTCGACACCATCCTCGCCATGCACGATCAATGCGTGCTGGCAACCCATCTCCAGCAACACCTCGCCCATTTTGCGTAGCAGCGAGCCGTCCGCGACACCTAACACCTGAAAAGGTGTATGCGCGGGATTGGTCAGGGGACCGAGAATGTTGAAGACGGTGCGAATGCCGATCTCGCGCCGCGTGGGTCCGACATATCTCATGGCGGGATGATAGGCCTGCGCGAACATGAAGCCGAAGCCGGTGTCCTGAATACATCGTGCCAGCGCCTCCGGTCCCAGGTCGATCTTGACTCCTAGCGCCTCCAACACATCGGCGCTCCCACATTTGCTGGTGGCGGAACGATTGCCGTGTTTAGCCACCGTCGCGCCAGCTGCCGCGGCGACCAATCCAGCCGCGGTCGATACGTTCAACGTGCCGGAATTATCTCCGCCGGTGCCACAGGTGTCGAGCGCGCGTGGCGCGATGCTCTCCTCCAGATGCACTGGTACAGCCTTCTCACGCATCACCAGCGCCATGCCCGCGATCTCTTCGACGGTCTCCCCACCGGGCCGCAGGTGCAACGCGGTCAAAAATGCACCCATTTGTGATGGCGTCGCTGTACCCGTCATGATCTCTTCCATAGCTTCCGCGGATTCGGTTTTACTGAGCGCCGCGCCCGTTGTAATACGGACAATGGCATCGCGAATCATTGCAGTGCTTCCTTTCTGAATGGGAGGGCTTTTTTATGCAACCTCGACCACTCGGCCTACATTTAAGAAATTGCGTAAGAGGTCTTTCCCTACGGAAGTCATAATCGATTCAGGATGAAACTGTACCCCCTCGACCGGGTAGCTGCGATGGCGCAAGCCCATAATTAAACCTTCCTGCGTCTCGGCGGTGATCTCCAGTTCGTCCGGCAGTGTGTCTCGTTCGACGATCAGGCTATGATAACGAATGGCCTCGAACGGCTGGGGCAAACTCTGGAAAACACCCTGTCCCTGGTGATGCATCAATGATGTCTTGCCATGCATAGGCTCCGGCGCGCGAATGACATGCCCACCATACACCTGCCCGATCGACTGGTGGCCGAGGCAAACTCCGAGAATGGGTGTACGCGACCCGAAATGAGCGACAGCCTCGCACGAAATGCCCGCTTCAGTGGGCGTGCATGGTCCCGGAGAGATCACAATGCGCTCGGGTTGAAGCTCTTCGATATCCTCGATGGTCACCTGATCATTGCGGCGCACAACGACTTCCGCGCCCAACTCGCTGAGATATTGATACAGATTATAGGTAAAGCTGTCGTAATTGTCTAAGAGGAGCAGCATGGATGTTACCTTTCTTGCCGCGGCACGGCGACGGTCTCTTCGTGTGTCTCTCGATTTACTTGCGCGATCGCTTCCGCTTCATCGATGGCTCTCAGCAAAGCCTGCGCCTTATTGAGACTTTCCTGGTATTCATTGCCTGGAATCGAATCGGCGACGATGCCCGCGCCCGCTTGAATATAAGCGCGTCCATCTTTGATGACCATCGTACGCAGTGCGATGGCTGTGCTCTGATTGCCGTTATGGCTGAAGTAGCCCACCGCGCCTGCGTAGATGCCGCGTTGCTCTCCTTCGAGCTCGCTGATGATCTCCATCGCACGTATCTTGGGCGCGCCCGAAACAGTGCCCGCCGGGAAACCGGCGCGTAACGCGTCGAATGGTGAGAGACCCTTGCGCAGTTTGCCGCTCACGTTGGTGACCAGATGCATAACGTGTGAATAGCGCTCGATCGTCATGAAATCATCGATTTTGATGCTGCCGATCTCGCTGACGCGCCCGACATCGTTGCGCGCGAGGTCTAACAACATAACATGCTCGGCCCGCTCTTTCGGATCATTGATCAGTTCGATCGCCAGCCGCTCGTCGTCGGCCCGATCGACACCACGTGGACGCGTGCCCGCGATGGGGCGAATAGTCACTTCATCGTTTTCGTAGAGCACCAGCAGCTCGGGCGATGCTCCGACAATATGAAAATCTTCTAAATCAACGAAGTACATGTAGGGCGAAGGATTGATGGCGCGTAAGGCGCGATAGACGGTAAATGGTGATGCGTTGACACGCCGACTCAAACGTTGCGAGGGCACGACCTGGAAGATGTCGCCCGCTTTGATATACTCGATCGACTTGCGTACCATGTCTTCGTACTGCTCGCGTGTGCAATTGGAACTGACGCGTTTCGCATCCTCGTCATAGACAGCCTCCGGCTCTTGCGGCAAACGCAAAGGTTGTTGCAGTCGCTCGCGTACATCTTCGATGATGGCCTGACAGCGCCGATGCTCGGCGGCCAGATTAGGTGCGTCAAGGTGCAGATGGGTGACCACCCGTACCCGATGCCGCACATGGTCGAAGACCAGCACCGTTTCGGTAAACATGAACACCGCTAGCGGCACATCGATCTCGTTCGCGGGCATCAGCGGCAGACGCTCAAAGCGGGACGCCGCGTCGTAGGCGAGATAGCCGACCGCGCCACCGAAAAATTCAGGCAACTGATCGCGCGCGTCCGCTGGCAGACTGATCAGGCGGTACTGACCAAGCTCGGATTCGATAAGCTGCAATGGGTCGTAACACTCGATCTCTTCGGTACTCTCGACCTGCGTGGTGCCGTGGTCGTTGCGGATTCTCTTCAATGTGGCTTTCTCACCTCTATGCGTAATCACTAGATGAGGGTCGATGCCAATAAAAGAGTAGCGTGCCACTTGCTCCCCACCGGAAACGCTTTCTAGCAAGAAGCTGTATGAGCGACGCACAGTTTTGCAGTAGGCCGAGACTGGCGTCTCCATGTCGGCCAGGATGTCGGTGTAAAAAGGTAGCAGCGGTCGACGCATGTCGCTCGTGTCACTACCTTGCGCCGCGTGCTCTTCTTCCGTGCGCAACTGTTGCACCTCTTCGAAACTGGGATGGTAGATGTTGCCCATAATTGCCACCTTTACGATTAACTACTGATTTTTAGAGCGTTTTACGTATACAAAATTCCATAAAAAGACGGTCATCGGTATGTTCAGTCATACATACTGCATTCTCTGCTTGATAAACGCACCTACAGGTGAAAATTTTTCTATGACATTTTTATCGACAAAATAGGTGGCTCGAATATAATTACCCGAGCCCAATCACATCTTTCATTTGCTGCAACGTGTTTTCCGCGATCGGACGCACGTTGTCCGCACCCTGTCGCAAGATCGCTTCCAGGCCACTGATATCATTGATAAGTTCATGATACCGTTGCTGAATCGGCGCGAGCGTCTCGACCAGTTGTTCGGTCAATGCTGCTTTGAACTCCCCATATCCCTTGCCCTCGAACTCGGCCTCGATCTCCTGTTCGCTCCGCCCGGTGATCGCCTGGTAGATGCCCAGCAAATTGGTAATGCCGGGACGTTGCTCGTCGAATTTCACCAACCGCTCGGAGTCCGTAGTGGCGCGACCGATCTTTTTCTTGATCGTTTTCGCGTCGTCCAGCAGGGTGATGTAGGCGTTCGGATTCGGATCGCTCTTGCTCATCTTTTTGGTCGGGTCTTCAAGCGACATGATGCGCGCGCCCACCTCGCGAATATGCCCCTCTGGCAGCGTGAACACTTTTTGCCCATACAGGCTATTGAAGCGTTGGGCCAGGTCACGCGTAAGTTCTAAATGCTGACGCTGGTCATCGCCAACGGGCACATAGTGCGTCTGGTAGAGCAAAATGTCGCATGCCATCAAAACTGGGTAGCAATAGAGACCAGCATCGACGGAATCCAGATTCGTGCCCGCCTTGGATTTGAATTGCGTCATGCGATTCAACCAGCCCATAGGCGTGTAGCAGTTCAAGATCCAACTCATCTCCGCGTGCTGACGCACGTGCGACTGCACAAAAAGCTGACAGTAGCGCGGGTCGAGACCACATGCAATGTAAAGCGCCGCCAGTTTGCGCGTTGTCGCGTGAAGTTCCCGTGGATCTGTCGGTAACGTGATGGCATGCAGGTCGACGATACAGAAAATGTTGTCGAACTGATCTTGCTCAGCCACCCAGTTGCGAATCGCTCCCAGATAATTGCCGAGGTGAAGATTTCCCGTTGGCTGAATGCCAGAAAAAACACGCTTTTTTGTCGGCGCTGTTTGCGCGGCCTGCACCAGCTGTTCCATGGGTGCGATCTCTTGATTCATAATGATTGACATAACTACTTCCCTCCAGTGCCACCAGAGAATGGGATCGGAAAAGACCAATAAAAAACGCCTCTCATCCTGTGCAAGGACGAGAAGCGTGAAATAGTCGCTTTCGTGGTACCACCCTGATTCAGAGCATATTCTCGCTTCCTGCTGACATCGTTTCAAAGCGGGGCAAGAATATGTTCCCTCTAGCCAGATACACCGCTGTCAGCGCTCCACAAAAGAAGGGCGACGCGTATATCCTGTCCTCAATAACGGGGGACATTCCGAGAGGAGACTACTGATGCTCACCCTATAAAGAGGTCAACATGTTCGTTCCCTAGCTTGCAGGTCCATTCCAAAGTCCCAACGCTACCGGCTCTCATCTTTTCCGGCTCTCTGGAAACGCGGAATACTTTGTACTTGTCCTGTTCATCGCTTCATTATTTTTATTTCCCTCAAAAGTATACTGCCATGTAAACGTACTGTCAAGCTTTTTTTGGGGCCCATTTGCACTTTAAATCTGCACTTTACATTTGTGTTTTAAAAACGGTTCATCAAAGCACGCACATTGTTCACGTAGCTCCAGTTGAGTATGCCGCGATGCGTGACGTTCCATCCCCCCTCGTTGTACGCACTGATCACCAGTGTAAGATTGCCGTGAAAGCCACGCCACAGCGTTTGCAGGTAAATGGCGCCCAGCATAATGTTGTCGGGCAGTTTATAAGGATCGTACCGTTGCCGCGTTTGAACATTCAAGCCCTGTGCTGTGTAGGGCATGATCTGCATGGCACCAATGCCACCATCGCGCGCGATCACATGCTGATTCCAGCCGCTCTCCTGCCATGCGACCGCGAGCAAGAGGCTGCTGGGCAAACCATATGCAGTCGCTGCCTGTCGTACCTGCTGCGCTACTTCGCTCTGCGTCGACCAGTCCAGCGCGGCATAGTCGTACCAGCGCACAACCCCATTGGATTGCAAGCCACTGACCCCTCTCGAAACACTGGAAGGAATGCAGAGTTTCCTGCTCGTATAAATGAGATTGATATTTACTATGTCGTTTATACGAGCTAACGTCTTAACATCCATATGGTAGGCTCTCGCAATGCCACTTAAGGTATCTCCGGTCGCGATACGGTACCAGCTACAAGTACTTGTCTCTGCGCTGGCGGCGAGTGCGTTGGGACGTTGCGCCAGCACAAAGGAACCGAGAAAGAGACAAATAGTGCTTACGATTAACACCGCTTGTTTGTAATTCACGAACGTGAATCGAGCAAAGAAATAACGTCCAGGAAGGGGAGTTCGCTTTTCCCTTCGCACTGCTGCATCCTCCATATTGTGATAATTCTCCTTTCAACTCTACTATAGACACCTTCTCAATTGCTATCGGTGAATATAGTGTTCATCTGGACACGGTCAAATTCGCTTGTGCGCGCACCACTGCGATGCGCTGTTTCCTGAATTTGGACATGACGTGGTACACTAACGGATGATAGATGTATTGTCAGGCCGTCCTTTTTTTCTATCGACACATGCTTGGGCTAACAATAGACTTCCCCTTAGTGATGAAACAACGACTCTGGGGCAAAAGAAAGTTGTCTGAGGAGCAAAAAAGAAACTATGCGAGCACACGAAGTGATTAGTGCAACCGTCGAAGAATATCTTGAAACCATTTATAACATCAGTATGGAGGGTGAAACAGTCATTGGTGCTCGTCTGGCTGAACGTTTCCAGGTCTCGGCCCCTACCGTGACGGAAATGCTGAAACGTCTGGTTCGCGATGGCTATATCGAGATGGATATGAAACGTCATATCACGCTAACAGAGGCGGGCAACACGCTGGCGGAAGGGGTGCTGCGCCGCCATCGTTTGACAGAACGTTTCCTCGTCGATATGCTGGGCATGCAGTGGCACGAGGTGCACGAGGAGGCCTGTCGCCTGGAACACTTTATCTCTGGCGCGGTCGAGGCACGCGTAATCACCAGTTTGCACAATCCCCTCACCTGTCCACATGGCAATCCTATTCCAGGCCTGGTGCCCAACGCGCGCACGTACCTGCAAGACAAACATGCCGTGCGCCTGGCAACGGTGCCTGTCGGTCAGACAGTTACTGTATTGTGCATTTCTGAAGTGGTAGAGGACGAAGAGTCATTGATCCTCTATATGCATGAACGCGGCCTCACCCCTGGCACACGCCTGGCAATCACACAAAAGATGCCAGTGGAAGCAGATGAACCGCTGCAAATAGTAGTAAACGACGGTCACATGGTATCCATCAGTTGTGAGGCAGCTACCAAAGTATGGGTTACATGCGCCTGAGACCGCTCCTGTCCAATTCCTCTCGATCTGCCACTGCCAGAAGTCATGAAGTACGTAACTTTTGTACCCCTGTCGTCGTATCAATGGACGAGTGTACCCCACTTTGCTATACTGAAAGAGCAGGCATAGCGTAGTAGTGCTCTGTCAAAGCATGAGACAGAGCAAAGACCCGCTTTATTCTGTCCGCCTCTCACCGGTAATGTTGCCGCATGAAGCTTGGCACAGCAGCAAGAGCACGATTTATCGACACAAAGCGCACGCCGTATTGATGCATAGGATAGTTTGAGTATATGCGCGACATTCATTCGCCCCATCATTCCGATCATATCTTCATAGAAAGCGATCAGACATCAGCCGTACCCGCGTCTCCTTCCTCATCGATCGACGATAAGGGGAATAAACAGCGTTTCTGGCATGATTGTCTGGTGCTGAGCGCGCTCGTGCTCGCGATGGTGCTCTACTACCTGATCGGAAACCACCAGATCAGTGCCACCATCAATCATGGCCTCGGTGTTCCTATTGTGGCACTCTCCCACCTCAATCCGCTTTTCGCCTGGCCTTTTTTGCTGCTTTTCCTGCTCCTTTGCTGGTATCGGCCACCGTTCGCCATTGCGCTGTTGCCGCTGACGTTGCCGTACTATCTTCTACCTAAAACAGTCTACGGGCATTTGGATTTGAGTCCCGCTGAGATTATGCTGTGGTCGACGACGCTGCTGGTGATAACGCAGGCACTATTCAAAAGGAAAGACTGGCGCTATCGCCTCTCGCTCTCGCATCTTCGCGATCGCCTGGGACCATTTCTTTTGCCAATTCTGGTCTTTGCCCTGTTCGCTTTTGTCTCGATCTTTGTCGCCTATGCGAAGGATACGGCGCTGCGCGCGTTTCGCGAGGAAGTTTTTGACCCTCTGCTCTACCTGTCACTGGCGCTGTTTTGCTTGCGCACCCGCGCGGACATCACTCGCTTGCTTTTTGCCTTGTTCGGCACCGGCCTGCTTATCGCTCTGCTCGGCCTCGTGCAATTTTTCCTGTTCAAAAATACCCTGCATCCCGATAGCGAGAATTTGACGCGCATTACGACGGTATATGGTAGCGCCAACAGTATCGCGTTGCTCTTCGACTATACATTGCCCATCGCGCTGGCCTTTTTGTTCGCGAAAGTCTCGTGGAAGACCCGTTTATGTGTGCTGGCTTTGTGCGTGCCCGTCTTTGTCGCGCTCTACCTGAGCGATTCGCGCGGTTCCTGGTTGCTCGGTATCCCCCTGGCTATCCTGTTTATGCTGGCCCTCGTAATTCGCAATCGAAAAATAGTACTGTTCGGTACGACTGCTTTAGTCATAGTGTTGCTGGGCACGCTGGCACTTTTCCATACACAGGTTACCAATTATGTCATCAACGGGCACACCAATCAAAAAGATGTGAGTAGCATCGCCAAACGCCCCTGGCTCTGGTTGAGCGCTATCGACATGATTCACGACCGCCCCTGGCTGGGCTTCGGCATGGATAACTGGCTCTGCTATTATAGCGATAGCTGGGCGAATGTTTGTCTCTTTCCTCCGCCGCATAAGCCAGGCTGGAATCTCGATAAAAGAGGCCACTACAATGCTTTTCCACCGGACAAATTGCATGCATACTGGATTCTGCATAGCCCTTTCACCGGTAAATCGACGGGCATGGCCGATGAGCCAACCCTTTCACATCCACACAATAACTTCTTACAGGTCTGGGTGAGCATGGGCGTCTTCGGACTGCTCGCCTATGTCGCGGTACTGATCTTTTTCTATCGCTTGCTGGCCTGCATCCTCGCCTTTCTGGATAGCAAACAACCAGCGAACAGTAGCCAGTGGCGCTGGATGACCATCGGTGTCGGGGCTTCCATGCTCGCCTCGCTGGTACAGGGTCAGATCGACAGCTCCTTTCTGGAGCAAGACCTGTCCTTTTGTTTCTGGATGCTCCTCATTGTTTTGCTGCTCATACGTTGGCAGATCGCTATGCCCTGGAGCCTGATGATTCCTCTCCGCTGGCAAAAATTCGCGCGCAAGCAGCTTAAGAACGCGCACATAAGCACAGGCGCAACTGTACAATAAGTCACACGTGCGACGCGAATTGATTCATAGTTTATTCATCAAGGCTTCTCTATACTTCTCCTACAAAGATGTTTCAAAAGGAGAAGCTTCATGTTCGTTCCCCTGGCAAATATATCGTTAGTAACGCTATTGTCCTGGCTGGCTTGCCATTTTATCGGAGATTTCGCGTTCCAGAGCGCGTGGATGACCATCGAAAAGGGCAAAAGCTGGGAGATAAACTTTTACCACGGTGCTACGTATACCGCCCCCTTCCTACTCTTCGCCCATTGCACACCACTTGCCGCCATCGTCCTTTTCGCGACCCACATCGTGATCGATCCCTTGAAAGCTCGCTATAAAATAGTCGGCCCGATCTGGGTAGATCAGTTGCTCCATTTCGCGGTCATTCTCGTGGTTCTTGAACTCCACCTGTGATCCTCTACGCGCACAAAAACGCCCAGAACGATAAGTTCTGAGCGTCCAACTGTTTGCTGCTAAGCGAGAGCGACACAAAAGTAGTTCGATCTTCTACTGCTGATTCGTCTCACTCTGCTCTGTTGCTGTCTCACCCTGAGCCTGCGTTTTCTCCTCACTGTAGATCAAGCTTGAGAGATCTTTACGTGCCTGTTCCATGACCGCACGCAGTTGCGTCAACTTCTGTGGGTCCTGGAAAGCCGCGCGACCAGCGATGGCGAACAAGCGTGCGACCTCTTGTGCCTCGCTGCGCAGTGCCTGCATCTCAGGATTGTTCCAACGCCCTCTTGGGCCGAAACCACGCCCGAACTCGCGACCATCGAAGCCGAAATCACCGCGTGGCCCCGCGCCTGGACCTTCCGCTGGTTGCTGCTCGGCCAGCAACGCCTGTCCCGCGTCAGTAATGCTATATACCTTTTTTCCCTCGACCTCCTGTACGGTGACGAGACCACGGTCTTCTAACATTTGTAGCGTGGGATAGATGGTGCCCGCGCTGGGCGCATAGAAACCACCTGACCGCTCTTCGAGCGCCTTCATCATCTCGTAGCCGTGCATCGGGCGCTCTTGTAAAAGCTTGAGTAGCGCGAATTTGACATCACCACGTCCGAAGAAACGTCGTCCGGGTCCATGATGTCCACCATGCCCATGCGGACCCTCTTGCGGGCCGCCAGGACCAAAATCACCAGGGCCAAAAGGTCCGCGCGGCCCGAAAGGTCCACGCCTACCCATACGATTCATCCACGGTCCACGAGGTCCACGACCTTCTCCCCACGGTCCACGAGGTCCACGACCCTCTCCCCATCCTTCTCTTTGTAACCAGGGTGGTGTCCACCCTTCCCAATCTCCATTGCCCCCCTGATATTGGAAGGCGAAACGTTTACCAAACATAAATTTGATACTCCTTGTACTATTGTGTGTATCGTTCCGACTAGTAACTTACGTGTCACCTGGACGTATATCTTTTATCTATATATCCAGATTTTTATACCCAGATTTTCCAGGTTCTTTGGATGGCATCCTTCTATCGGCTCCATCCCACTTCTCTGTCGGAATGTTAATACGATATATCGTTATCGTTGTTCATAGTATATACGATATATCGCATTGTGTCAAGAGAGAAAGAGACCAATTTTTGAACTCTAGCGAAAATGGGAAAAGTCGCGCGAAATGCATGCTATAAACAGAAAAGCGCGCGCAAAGTACTTCTTTTGCACGCGCTTTTCTGTTTATAGCGCTTTGGCTATGGAGGGAAAATAAGATGTGGCTGCTTTGCGATAGTAGAATGAAAAGAGCCGGATGCGTTCCGCGTGATCTTCTTTGATCTTTTGTTTGTTCGCCTTTGTGGGATGTGTTGCTGTTAGATAAGCTGTGCCTGGTAGCGATTATTTGCGAGTAGAGCGTAGTAACTGTGGTTGACAAGTGTCCAGAGTGCCTGGAAGAAGGCGGGTTCACGTTGTTCGAGGTGTTTGAGCAAGTTCTGTTGCACATCGGATTTTGCTTGGCAAAAATTGCCACCGGCGGAGATATCCAATTCATGCAGCACAATATGTAGATGTTTCTCATTTAGCATGAGTGTCGTGCGATACTTGTTCACTGGCGAAAGATAGCTTAAAAATTCATCGACGAGATGAAGGCTGGATGGCGGGGGAAAATCCTTGTCGGATGGGATAAGAATGTCGATGATCGCATTGAGTTGCGCTCTTTCCTCAATACTCAGCTCTGCTTTCTGCCTCCGTGAAGGTTCTTTGAGCCGAAGCATGTTGTTCATTAGAACTCCTCTGCTGGTTGTTTCTACAAACTGATTTTCTGCCTTCGCTAATAGTACCATAACCTTCGCGGAAATTTCAACGGTTAAAATCTCTATCTATTTCTTCGTCCCTCACACGCAAAATCTTTTGCTTCAATAGGTTTCAAGAGCAGATATGGCA
Source organism: uncultured Dictyobacter sp. (assembly GCA_964657925.1). Taxonomy (GTDB): domain Bacteria; phylum Chloroflexota; class Ktedonobacteria; order Ktedonobacterales; family Ktedonobacteraceae; genus Dictyobacter. The sequence goes on along the minus strand of CAZZWK010000045.1, from coordinate 25,738 downwards.
GAAGGCAGCTTCGCATTGGTCCCAATCTCGTTCTAAAAAACAATGGTTTTGTTCTCATAGGTCAATACGCGGTCAGAAATATACAGACGAACCGCTTCGGCCAATACCCTTCGCTCGACATCTCGTCCCTTGCGCTCAAGGTCCTCCACACTATCACGGTGATCACACCGAATAACGTCTTGCGCGATGATTGGTCCCTCGTCCAGGCTATTCGTGATATAGTGCGCCGTCGCTCCGATCAACTTGACGCCGCGTCTAAACGCCTGTTGGTATGGACTGGCACCGACGAACGCGGGCAGGAAGCTGTGATGGATATTGATGATGCGCTGTGGGTACGCGGCCACAAAAAACGGCTCCAGGATCTGCATATAGCGTGCCAGGATCAGAAAGTCGACTTTGCCATCGATAAGTTGGAGTATGCGTTGTTCGTCCTCGACCCTGCTCTCACGCTGCACAGGCAGATAATAGTATGGAACGCCGTACATCTGCGCCAGTCCCTCTAGTGCCGCATGATTGCTGATGATGAATGGGATGTCCATCGCCAGTTCTCCACTCTTCCAGCGCCACAAGAGGTCGACCAGGCAGTGATCGAATTTCGAAACAAAGATGCCCGCGCGTTTGCGCTCGCGCGAGTAGTGTATGTTCCATTGCATATGAAACGAGTCCGCGATCGGCTTAAAGGCATCGTGCAACTCTGCACTGCTTAGATCGAAGGACGCTTCGGCGAAGCAGATACGCATGAAAAATGTGCTACCATCCTGGTTCGCTGAATACTGATCAGATTCGAGAATGTTACCCTGATGGCTGAAGACGAAGCGGGAAACTGCGGAGACGATGCCGGGTTGGTCCGGGCAGGAAATAAGGAGTGTGATCGTATCTTTACGTGCAGACAATGCTGGTTTTTCCATCCTCTCTGGTCAGGGGTGGGTCAAATCCCCTCTTGTTCGATTTCTCCTATACTAGGCCCATTACTTCTTACTGTCAATAGTTGATCAGTGCGTTCCACGAGGACGCACCCATTGCTACCATGCACTCCAAAATGTGAACTAGCTCATAGTCATCGTTATAGCTTTCCCCTATTATCGATAAGGTACAACGAGGGCAGGCTATGCTTGCTATTCCTGCCCCTACAGCTACATTGCAACCCCGGTAGGAGCAGGTTTACCGTGCTCATCGCGGCATTTATGACGCAGTCGGCGGTTTAAATGAAACTTGACAAAGCACTACGAATACGAAAAAAAGCATCGGATTGAATCATGCATGTTCTAGAAATTGAAAATAATATCGTCCATGACGCATGTCGCGGCTCTACTGCCGCCTTCGAGCAACTCGTCCTGCTATACGAGCCACGCGTAAAACATGTTCTTTACCGCATGACTGGTGATCCACAACTCACGCAGGATCTCTGCCAGGAAACCTTTCTGGCCGCGTACCGTGCGTTGCCGCGTTTGCGCGCAGAGGATCTCCATTTTGCGGCCTGGCTCTATCGTATTGCCGTCAATCTCGCGCGCAGCGAATGGAGGAGGCGCAAAAATGTGTATTGTGTGCCGTTCCCTACACCACAATGGCAAGAGGAATCCACAGTAGACACGTCAGGAGAGGATCTTTTGATCAGTGAGGATCAATTTGAGCAGCAGCTTGTGCAGTATGATCTCATTCAGCACACACTTCGGCAGCTACCGAAGCTATCCGCGTTATGTCTGCTGCTGGCTGCCGAAGGTTTTTCCTATAGTGAAATTGCGCACATTGTCGGTGAATCTCTCTCCGCGGTACGCAGCAGGCTGTCTCGTGCTCGACAGTCTTTCCAATGCATCTACAGCGCTCTCAATCAGGTGTGAACTGTCTCCTCCTGCGCGAGGTGCGTAAGCGTATACTCGGTCATCTCCAGATCGAGTGCCGCCTGGCATGTGTGGAAGATACGCCGTGCCTCGTGCAAATACTGCAAACCCTGCTGGTAACTTTCCTCTTGTCCTCCATGTTGTGTAGTCAGCGTGTTTCGACTTTTCGTTGACCGTTCTGCTATGACCAGGGCGCTACCATAACTGTAGAGAGCGCGTGCATACTCTAATTGCAAGCCATGCTTCTGACACACAAAAATCGCTTGCTGGAAATAGTTGTAGGCCTGTTCGCGTTCCTCACGTAAAAGGAAGATACTGCCCAGTAAACGATAGGTACGTCCCACCAGGCGCGTGGTCTCATGACCCTGTGCTTCATACAGCGTTTCTTGCGCGGTCCGTAGGGCATCATCCAGGTTTCCCAGCAGCACATAGACGAGTGAAAGCAGATATTTACCATATACGATATTTTCCACCTCCATCCCCGCCAACTCAATAACTCCTTGCAGGGTATTGCGTGCGCGCAGTAACGAATGTTTGACATGCTCGTGCCGGTTGGGATCTTCCTTCAACAGCAGGTCGCGTTTGAGAGCCTGCGTGATGCGCAGATCGGCCAGGGCCACCATCGCGTAGCAAGAGCAGCGTGTGCTTTTTATCTCTCGACCAACCGAGGCGGCTCTACGAATGCTGGCTGCAGCCTCTCGTAGCTTGCCCAGATCTTGTTGCACATAGGCCAGCTCGGTGTTACATCCGCTGATACGTTCACGATCATGGATGCGTTCGGCCAACGCGATGCTCTGTTGATACCAGGACTCCGCCTCGATCAACTCGCCGGAGCGATAGGCAACATCCGCCAGGTTCGCCATCACGAATGCCATATTGGGAAGATCGCCGCTACGTTCCGCCAGTTCCAACGAGTGTCGCATATAAATACGCGCCTGCGCATGTTCGCTTTTGAAGATATAAAAAGCGCCCAGGTTGCCATACACACGCGCCATCTCCGCGACACATTCGCTCTGTTCGTAGATTGCCAGCGCGGTCTTGAGGTGTGCCTCCGCGCTATCGGACTCGCCCAGGCTGGCGGCGACGATGCCCAGTCGTTCGTGTGCATAGCCGACATCCACCAGGTTGCCGAAGAGCGCCCGCTCGGTACGTGTCGGCAAGTGATCTTTGTATGCTTCAAGTTGTGTCTGGCCGCTCCAAACCCTGCGATTTGTATGCAGCTTAATTGTCTTGTCCTTGTGCCATTCGTTCGCCATCTCCAGCGCGCCCGGCACAGTCCGATTCAGCATCTCCAGCGCATCTTGCAGGTAACGGCGTGCTTCGTGATACCTGCCTTCGATACGCAGCATTGCTCCGTATTCCAGGTGCAGACCGGCCCATGCCGCGCCACTGGTGACGCCCGCGCTCTCCATCACTTCTTTGCCGCGATTGTAGCAGGTATAAGCCTGTTCATATTCGCCGGTTGAAACCCAGGCCTTGCCGATCTCGCGCCACAGCAACGCCCGAATTTGTGCTTCCTGCCGCTCCCGCTCTTTTGCCTCTGGCATCAGTTGTGCGATCGCATGCTGAAATTGATCATTGCTACGTAGCGTCAGGATCGCACGATACAGTTGCTGACCTTCCTCGAAATTTCCCAGGATAGTGCTGCACTCCGCGACTCGTTCGATAATACGACAGGCATGCAAAGGATCGGGAAAGGTGATCTGCGCGCTCTTTTTGTACAGGAAGGCCTGTATCTGTTCGTGCACCTGCGTACATGTCGTTGCGTCGTATAACTGGTTTTGGGCCATTGCTTGCAGCACCTGCACATAGTACTGCTGTGCCTCAGTATAGGATGCCAATGCGTAAGCACGGTTGCCGGTGATTTCCGCGTAGCGAGCGATGGCGACTGTGCTGCCACCGCCTTTGACTAGATGATAGACGATGGCGGCAGAAGCCTTCTCATCCTGTCCCTGTGCCGTGATCTGCAATGCCTCGGCGGCTTTGCGGTGCAGTTGTGCGCGTCTCGCGGCTGAAAGGCGACCATAGAGATGGCTGATAATCAAAGGATGCCAGAAGTGATAAGTAATATGCGCGCCGTTGCCCTCTTCGATCAACAGGCCCGCGTGCAGCGCCTCGTCCAACAGGTCCAGGACGACATCTTCATCCTGCTCGTTCGCCATAGGCAATAAGTGACACAGTTCGAACGAACCTCCCAGTACCGCCGCTTTCCCCAATAGATTCTGGCAGCCACTACTGAGTCGATTCAAGCGTCTATCCAGCACTGCGGAGATCGCTTCGGGCAAAGATCGATCCGTGCTGAGACGTTCGCGTTCTGTTTTGAGCGCGTACGTTTGCCCCTGTACATTTTTGTCCTGCTCTTCGAGCGAGACCAACCCTAAAAGCTCGTCGTCCTCCGGACTGCTGCCAACATATCTGGCGAGCTCTTCCGCGAAAAATGGATTGCCCGAAGCCTGGTCCTGAATGTTTTTAACCACCTCTTGGGGCAGGTGGGAGACAAGCGTGCCGATCTGTGATTGCGTGAGTGGGGGCACCGCGACGATATCGATGGCCTGCTCCCGCTGGAGGTCCGCGATCAAGCCACGCAATTTATGCTGTGGCGCTAACTCACCATCACGACAGGTACCGATCAGCAAAATACGTTGATCGCGTAAATGGTGAATGAGATAGGTCAATAATTCGATACTGCTGTCGTCTGACCAGTGCAGATCGTCGAGAATCAGTAACAGTGGCTCACGCTGGCTGAGAATGCTCAGCGCGGTCAGTGCGGCTTCCCATAAATAAAGCCGCTCCTGCTCCTGCGAAACTGCGGGCATAGTGGATTGTTGCCCTGTCCCGTGCAGCGATAGTTCAGGTACCAGTGCCCTCAGACGCTCCAATTTTAACAACAAAGAGGTATGGTTGTTTGCTTGCTGGGTCGCTTGTGCTGCCCGCTGTAATTCGGTAAAGAGTGATGTATTGTGCAATAATGTGCGCAGTAATTCGGTCCAGGGATGATAGGGAATACCGCTTTCTTGTTCGTAAGAGCGACTCCACGCGACGGTCCAGTCCCGCGTGTACGCTTCTATACTTAATTCTTCTGCCAGGCGCGTTTTTCCAATGCCAGGCTCACCTTTAAGCAGAAGAAAATGGCGCGACCGTGCCCGCTTATCTTCCTGTGCCGATGTAGGGCGAGTGCTGCTCGATTGCTGGAATATGTCCTCGACGTGCAGGAGAACCTGGCGCAGCGTGTACAATTCCCCTTCGCGCCCGATCAAGGGACTCTGATTGTGGCGCCCAATTGGTAATTGTGGACGCGTAAAGGTGATTGCTTCAGTTTTTAAAACCATTGCTGCGTCTTGTGAGGCTTGCGTCTGCGGCGATTCCGCCGCTATTGCTGCTTTAGCAGCCGCTCCCGTTTTAGGCGAGGAAAATTGTTTGGGGTTACTGAGAGGAAATGCCGGGGGAATATGACCCTGACGCAGTTTTTCGTAAAGCTCGACGGTCTCCGGTAATGGTTCACCTTCGTAATCTCGCTCTAACATCGTGACATGCTGTCGGTACGCCTGTAGCGCTTCACCACGCCGATCGATCTGCGTCAGCAGAATCATCAGCCGTTGCAGCGCGGTTTCGTTGCCAGGATCGACGGTACGCAGCCGATCGAGCCCCTCGATCGCGCTGACAAACTCCTCGCGCTCCACCTGGATCTGTGCCAGGGTCAGCATCAGGCCTGTCCATGAACGCTGCAATGCATCTCTTCTAGGAATCGCCCATTCAGAATACAACTCTTCAAGTAGATAGCTACCATGGTAAATGGTGGCCGCCTCCTCTAAAAGCTGCTTGGCTCGGTCTGCATCAAGCGCGGTGTCGGCCTCCTTGATCTTTTCCTCGAATGCTTCCGCATCAACCCAGATAGTGGAGCGATCGGCCAATTCGAGTACATCGCGTTCCAGGCGCAACATCTTGGAGGCCGCGGGACGCGAGAGTGTAGGTTCCAGCATCTGGCGTAGTTCGTGTACCGCGCCGTTGAGGCGGTTCGCGGCCACATCGACATCCAGGTCGGGCCACAACAAATTCATGACCTGCTCACGCCCTAGCCGCCGTGCCGGACTGCTAAGCAAACATCCAAGCAGAGAACGTGCACGTTTTCTATGCCACGTCTTGCTATCGACCGTCTGCCATTCACCATGCACCTGGCGCTCGATACGAAATTGACCCAGTAGATAAATACGCAATTGAAGAACCGCTGCGTCTCCGTCGTGGCCTGTGGTGACACTGTTTTGCTCGCTCTTGCGAGCCTGTTGCGCCTCTTGTTCCGCTAGGATATGCTCTGGCAATCGCGCCCCAATATACTTACTCACGGTGCGTCCATGCTCGCTCCAGTAAGCATACCAATAGGGTCCATGACCAGGACCTTCATGGCATTTTCGGCAGCGTTCTTTCCCACAGCGCGTGAACTGCTGGCGATAGGTGACTTTTCCGTTCATCGTTCTGCCCTATCTGCCTTCGGCATTGAAACTATTCGGAAAATATTGCTAGGATGATCGTTTTGACGCCTCTACATTCTTGCTGTATGAACTATTATAACCTAGTCTAAAGGCGATCACAACTGGGTAGCCGGTTTGTTTCCACTTTTCTGAAGTAATTTGTCTATTTACACGTTTTTATCGCTAGTTTTCTTCGTATTTCTCGATTGTTTTTTACCTTATTACCATCGACTCCTATTGGATGACTATGCTATGATAAACGCAAAAAAGTGCTCTTTTCGTAGTCATTCCATGGAATTAGGACATATGCCGAAGCTTGAAGGTTCCGTCGAAAACATCGTTTTCCACAATGAAGATAATCAATTTACCATCGCGCGCTTTCGCACCAACGATACCGCTCGCCTCTTTCGCGATGATTTGATGACGATCGTGGGCGTTCTTCCAGGCGTCCACACCGGCGAAATCCTCTCGGTAGAGGGCGAGTGGGAGACCGATCCTCGCTATGGTCGTCAGTTGCGTGTCACCAGTTTCGTGCAGCGCCTACCAGCTTCGACCGATGGCATGATTCGTTACCTCAGTTCCGGCCTGATCAAAGGCATTGGCCCCAAAAAAGCTAAACTGATTGTCGATCATTTCGGGGAGCAGACGCTGGCAATTATCGAGCAGCAGCCCGAACTATTGAGCCAGGTCAAAGGCATCAGCGCCAAAGATCGCGATACCATCGCCAAAACCTGGCTGGAGCAGAGCGATATCAAAGAACTGCACCTGTTCTTGCAATCGCATGAGGTCTCCATCAATGTCGCGACACGCATCTACAAGCACTACGGCAAAGAATCCATTCGTGTGATTCGCGAAAATCCATACCAACTGGCGCAAGAGGTGCAGGGCATCGGTTTTCGTACGGCGGACGATATTGCGCTGAAACTCGGTCTGCCCCAGGATAGTATCCCGCGTTTAGCGACTGGCCTAAAATATGTGTTGACCCAGGCTGCCAACGACGACGGCCACTGTTTTCTGCTCGAAGACGACCTGTTGCGTCGTGCCTCCACCATCCTGCAAGCTCCGCTCGATATCCTGGCCGTGGCGTTGGAGCATCTCAAACAGGAGCAGGATATCTTTGTCGAGTCCATACCTTCCCAGATCCACATAAAAGATTCTTATAGTCAAAGCGAGCAGGAGAGTGAAGATGAATTTGTATTACCTGCTGAAGACCTGCAAGAGGGTAGACTACAATCGCGCATCTACTACGGCCCTTTCTGGTATGCGGAAACCGGCTCGACACGGCTGCTGAGGATCTTACGCAACACACCCAGTAGCTTGCCGCCAGCCTCGGAGCAGTTGTGGGAAAAGGTATTTTTGTTGCTGCAGCAGAAGCGCAATATGCACCTGACAGACAAACAGCGTGAGGCGGTGCAGTTGGCCTACCACGAAAAAGTCTCTATCCTGACTGGTGGACCTGGCACGGGCAAATCGACTTCTATCCGCTCTTTACTGATCCTGCTACGCACGCGCAAGATCAGTGTCGCGCTAACCGCTCCCACCGGTCGCGCCGCCAAACGTCTTTCCGAAGCGACAGGCGCGCAGGCGAAAACGCTGCATCGTCTATTGGAGTACGCTCCACATGATAACAGCTATCAGCGCAACGAGGATAATCCTCTGCCCTACCAGTTCGTGATCGTGGACGAGTTCTCGATGGTGGACATTCTGCTCTTCTACCACCTCCTCAAAGCTCTGCCCAGCAACGCCCACCTGCTGCTGGTGGGGGACGCGGACCAGTTGCCCTCTGTCGGACCTGGCAATGTCTTACGCGACCTTTTGCGTAGCGAGTCTCTTCCCACCGTGCGCCTCACCGAACTTTTTCGCCAGGCGCAGCAGAGTAAAATCATCGTCAACGCCCACCGCATCAATCACGGCCAGGTGCCCACGACCAGAAGCGAACCCACCAGCGATTTCTTCTTTCTACCAGAGGAAGATCCTCTGCGTGCTCAGAAGCTAATCCTGGACCTCGTGCAACGCCGCCTGCCCAAAACCTACCACTTCCATCCCGTCAACGACATCCAGGTTATCGCTCCCATGTATAAGGGTGCCGTCGGCGTCAAACTGCTCAACGAACGTCTCCAGGAGCATCTCAATCCCTCCGCGATCGCGCAAGTTGAGTGGAGTGATCGTCTCTTTCGTGTCGGCGACAAGGTCATGCAGACCAAAAATGACTACGATAAAGGCGTCTTCAACGGCGATGTTGGCTTCATCCGCCGTATCGACAAAGAGAATTTGACCGTCGATGTCGAGTTTCTCGAAGAGGCTGGTCCCATGCTCGTGGGCTACGATTTCCACGAGCTGGAAGAACTTGTGCTCGCCTACGCGGTCACCGTGCATAAAAGCCAGGGCAGCGAATATCCCGCCATCATCCTACCTCTCTTCAAAGAGCATCGCATGTTGCTACAACGCAACCTGCTCTATACCGCCATCACCCGCGCCAAGCGCTTCTGTGTCATCGTCGGCCAACCCTCCGCGCTCGAATTCGCCGTGCACAACGACCGCGTGGCCTGGCGCAACACCGGCCTCGCCGAACGTCTACTCGTGCTCGCTAAAAATCCCCTTCCCATCCCGTAATGCCCTGTCAGCCTACATCGTACCCCTCGGTCGATCAATCTTCTCTCTACCGGTAGGAGCCGATTTATCGTGCTCACGCGACATTTATGGCACCGTCGGTGGCTTTCAAAGCTCTATTACAGCTATTCGCACTGTCTTTCACCACCTACAAATCCATTGACATTCTATAGAATATAGCGTACAAATAATTAAGAGCTTCAATCTCTTAACTATTTTGTTTGTCGTTTTCATTCCAGGTCTCTTTTATAGTCAATGTAGCTCTTACACTATTTCGTTTTATATTCGCGCTGAAGCGAGTAGCAAACAACTGGCTCATACAAGCAAACACCCTCTGAACGTTTTAATGAGCGATCAGTGTATATCCTCCAGTTGATCTCATGAAGAGTTCGACTATTCTGCATAAACATTCTCTCCACAGCGTTCAACCGTGACTATGAAGACACGGAAAAGGAGGACAGCGCTATGTCTGACGTACAGCAAGCCGCGAACGAAACAAGAGAAACCAGTGGTGTACCTACGGCCCATTTTGACGCGGTCGCCATTGGAGCTGGCTTTTCTGGCCTGTATATTCTCTATCGCTTGCGTGAACTAGGGCTCTCGGTACAGGTCTATGAGACGGGTGAAGGTGTTGGAGGTACGTGGTATTGGAATCGTTATCCGGGCGCGCGTTGCGATAGTCCCAGCGTCCACTACTCCTATTCGTTTTCGCCTGAGCTTGAGCAAGAATGGGAGTGGACCGAAAGATATCCTCGCCAACCCGAAATTCTGCGTTACCTCAATCATGTCGCGGACCGCTTCGACCTGCGTCACGATATCCAGTTCAACACACGCGTAAAGTCTGCCGTCTATGACGAGGTAATGCATCGCTGGACCATCGAGACTGAGCAAGGCGATAAGGTATCTGCGCACTATTTCGTTACCGCGGTCGGCTGTCTGTCTACGCCGAACTTGCCCCGTTTCAAAGGTCTTGATTCGTTCAAGGGCTCGGTCTATCATACCAGTCGTTGGCCTCACGAGGGCGTCGATTTCACTGGCAAGCGCGTCGGCGTCATCGGCACTGGCTCGACTGGTATTCAGGCTATCCCTCGTATCGCGCAGCAGGCCGCGCATGTCACCGTTTTCCAGCGTACGCCCAACTATAGCGTTCCGGCGCGTAATCGCGTTCTCTCGCCAGAGGAAAAAGAAGCCATTAAGGCCAATTACCACGCGTTACGTGAGTCGGACCGGCAATCTCAAGCGGGCCTTACCGTTCAGGCGAATCCACAATCGGCGCTCGAAGTCACGCCGGAGGAACGCCAGCGAAAGTTCGAGCAGATGTGGGCCATAGGTGGCACACAGATGCTGGCATCATTTTCGGATACCATCGTCAACCTGGAATCCAATACCTACATGGCGGATTTCGTGCGCTCGAAAATCGGCGAGATGGTGCATAAACCCGAGGTGGCAAAGCTCTTGATGCCCCACGATCACCCCATTGGTAGCAAGCGCATCTGCATCGATACCGAATACTACGACACCTACAACCGCGACAATGTTACCCTCGTCGATGTTCGGTCATCACCCATCCAGGAGATTACTCCAACAGGCTTACGCACCCAGGACAACGACTACCAACTGGATGCGCTCGTCTTCGCGACCGGTTTCGACGCCATGACCGGTGCGCTCTTCAATGTCGATATTTGCGGCAAAAAAGGCGAGGCGCTCAAAGAGAAATGGGCGATAGGTCCGCGCACCTACCTGGGCCTCATGACCGCCGGTTTTCCAAATCTGTTCATCATCACCGGACCTGGCAGCCCTTCGGTACTCAGCAATATGACTGTGTCGATCGAGCAACACGTCGAATGGATCTCTGGCGCTATCAATTATATGCGCGAGCATCATTTTACCTGCGTGGAGCCACATGTTGAGGCTGAGGATGGCTGGGTGGCTCATGTCAACGCTGTGGCGAATCAGACCCTCTTTCCCCTCGCCAACTCCTGGTACATCGGTGCCAACATCCCTGGCAAACCACGCATCTTCATGCCCTATGTTGGTGGTGTAGGAAACTATCGTATGATGTGTCAGCAGATAGCGGAAAACGGCTACGAGGGCTTTGCCCTTTCCTGATTTTCTAAAATAGCGAACCTGTTCTTTTATGCATTAACAAGGAGATGTAAAGTGACAACTTCGACCAGACATCTAGTAGATCCAGAGATCCTTCCCATTCTCGATATGTTTCCTGGCATCACTCTGAGCTCGGAAACATTGGCACAGACCCGCGCTGGGTTCGATGCAATGAATGCTCAGACCCTCGCCAATGTCCCCGAGTTCCCTGATATTTCCGTCAGCGAGCGTCATATCCCTGGTCCACAGGGTGCGCCCGATGTACGCGTGCTGGTATATCTACCCAAAAACGTCTCGACTCCCACTCCCGCTCTACTCTGGATTCATGGTGGCGGTTATGTGATCGGTAATGCCGATCAGGCCGACCTGCAAACGAAGAGCATTGTTTCGGCTACTGGTTGCGCAGCGGTCGCGGTGGATTACCGGCTCGCGCCCGAGACGCCGCATCCTGGTCCAGTCGAGGATTGCTATGCCGCCCTGAAATGGTTGCACACCAATGCCAGTGATCTGAATGTAGACACGACTCGCATCGCCATCGGTGGTGATAGCGCGGGCGGTGGCTTGACTGCGGCCTTAGCTCTGCTCACACGCGACCGTGACGAGGTGCCGCTCGTTTTTCAGGTCCTGATCTATCCCATGCTCGACGATCGCACCGTCACCAGACCTGATCCGCATCCCTACACCGGCGAATATATCTGGACCGCCGACTCCAATCGCTTTGGTTGGACCGCTTTATTAGGCAAAGAGCCTGGCAGCGCGGACGTATCACCGTACGCGGCAGCTGCACGCGCCGAAAGTCTCACTGGTCTCGCGCCAGCTTTCATCGCTGTCGGCTCGCTGGACCTGTTTTTAGAAGAGGATATCGAGTATGCTCGCCGCTTGATTCGCGCCGGTGTGCCCACCGAACTGCATGTATACCCTGGCGCATTTCATGGCTTCCCGATGGCTGCGAATGCGCAGGTGGCGCAGACGTTCACACGCGACTACTTGAGTGCCCTTACACGCGCATTCAAAAAAAGTAATGTCGCGTAAAGTCAATCAAAGTAGACATAATACATAGGTTGGGCAAGTACACGAGGTTTGCCCTACGCAGTTTTGCAGATCGCGTAGGGCAAACCTCGTGTATCCTGGCGGGAATAAGCCGTTATGCTTGTGTGTTTAGAGAAATAGCATTACAATAGCAAAAACTACACACAAACAGGCTTGTCTCGACGCGCTAGTAGCGTCTGATATATACATTCAATATCCCATAAACGCAGGAGTAGAGAACGATGGATCGCCAGGAAGCTATCGACTTTTTGTTGGATCACTACGAAAACCCACGCAATCAGGGTGAAATCGAGCATCCTGATGTCAACCTTAGCGGCGGCAACCCCGGTTGCGCCGATGTGATTACTATGCAGGCGCGTTTCAACAAGGACGGCAAAGTCGAGCAGATCGCCTGGGATGGCGAGGGCTGCACCATCAGCCGCGCCGCCGCCTCCTACGTCGCTGAGACCGTACAGGGCAAGAGTATGGAAGAGATCGAAGAGATGGACTTCGAGGATCTCATCGAACAGCTCGGTCGCGAACTCGTCATGACCCGTCCCACCTGCGCCACCCTCGCCCTCGGCACCCTCAAAAAAGGCGTCCACGAATTCCACATGCACCAGAGAGCCGAAAAGGCCGACTACAGCAAATAGCAGAACTTTGTTAGAAAACCAGTCTTTGTCCTATAAAGAGACTGGTTTTCCATTTTTATGTGCATGTGTAGTTCACTTACTTCTACTACTCTGTGCAGGGTATTATAGAGAATTGAGATGGTTGATACAAAGGCGTCCGCGCGTCCAGACAAAACGCAAAACCAGAGACAGATATATCCGCTCTACCCCACATTGCCAATTGCTCTTCCTAAAGTAGCAGCCTGGAATGGCCTTAACCTCGAATACCACTTCCAGCCACCCGCCGAGTGTGAGTTGCTTTCTTCACAACACATGATCTGCCTCTTGCTGGACGATTGTGAGACAGAGAGGCGTGTCGATGGTGGACCACTGCAACGCCACCATGCGGAAAGTGGCGAGATACTCGTCTATCCAGCCTTCTCCGAGCATTGGATTCGTTGGCAGCAGGAAGCCGAGTTTCTGCTCCTGTTTCTCGATCCTGCCCTTATCATTCAAACCGCCGACGAATTGGCTGCACGCCACTCTATTGAACTCATTGCAAATCAAGAGGCAACCCCTGATCCTCTATTGCGACAGATCGGCCTCGCCCTCAAAGCTGAGATGGATGAAGGAACAGTTGCATTCTCTTCTCTTTATGCGGAGTCGCTCGCCACCACAATCTCGGCGCACCTGCTACGACGTTACTCGGTTTGGACTCCTCTCTTGCATGAAAGCACAGACCATCATATGACCCCGGCGCTACGATCCGTCTTCGAGTACATCCACGAGCATCTTGACCAGCAACTCACGCTGGCTGAGCTGTCCCACCTGGCTGGTATGAGTTCCTCTCACTTTATACGCACCTTCAAAGAGGTTACGGGAATAGCCCCACATCAGTACATTCTCAATGCACGCGTGGAAAGCGCCAAAACCCTCCTGCTCCAGGACAAATTGACAATTGCTGAGGTCGCGAGCAAAGTTGGTTTTTTTGATCAGAGCCACTTCACCCGATACTTCAAACGCCTTACAGGTATCACCCCTCAAACTCTTCTCCGCCAAAACAGCCAGCATAGTAAGAATTTACCAAAGTAAAGAGCATACTTTTCCTATACGCTTCACTTTTCTACCTCTACAATGAAACTGTGCAGGGGGAGCGGATTTTTTCGCTATTCTACCCCTTCTATAGCCGCTGTTGTCGTGGTCCAACACAAAAAAGGAGACGTATGACCAAGCAAGAGAATGAAGCAATTGTTCGTCGCACCTGGGAAGAGTTGTTCAACCAGGGTAAGCTGGCGGTCGCGGATGAACTGATCTCGCCCGATTTCAAGAACCACGCCGCGCCCGGTTCCCCGCCAGGACCTGCGTCCTTTAAAGGTCTGGTAACCTTCTATCGTAGCGCCTTCCCCGATGCACAGTTCACCATCGAAGATCTCCTCGCAGACGACGATAAAGTGGTGATGCGCAATACCTTCAGTGGTACCCATCGCGGACCCTTCATGGGCGTCGCTCCAACCGGAAGACGTGTTTCACAGGAACAGATCCACATTGTGCGTGTGGCCTCTGGTCAGGTAGTGGAACATTGGGCCGTGCGTGACGATCTGAACCTGTTACGCCAGCTCGGTGTCATCCTTCCATGATGACTCGCTTGCAGACTCGTCTGGACAGGCTACTCGACCTTTCATAATACTTAAAGGATTGTTTTATGACGCAAGATGGGGTTCACCTACAAGATAGTGAGGTGAAGGCGCAAGTGGGTCAACCAGCACGCTCAAGGCAAGGTCGGGCCTTCTGGCTCGTTGCTTTCGCGTTGAGCATGACGATTATGGGCAATAACATTCCCGCCCCTCTGTATCCACTCTATCAACATCTCTGGCATTTCTCGACTGGCCTGCTGACCGTCGTCTTTGCCGTTGTCGCTGTCGGTGTGTTTCCCGCGCTGCTCTTCCTCGGCCCGCTCTCCGATGTGCGCGGCAGACGACCAATCCTGCTGCTCGGCGTCGCGGTCGCGATTGCCGGTACGCTCGTTTTCATCTTTGCACAAAATATCGTCTGGCTCATCATCGCACGTCTGCTGCAAGGTGTCGCTTTCGGTGCTCTCTCAGGCACAGCGGCGGCCACGCTCGCTGAATTGGAGCCACACGGCAATGTGGCGCGCGCCGCTCTGGTAACCACCATCGCTGTTGTGAGTAGCCAAGCCATCGCGCCACTCTTATCGGGTACACTCGCCCAGTATGCCCCACTGCCTGTACGCCTGGTCTACATTCTCCTCGCCATCCTGTTGCTCCTGGCGTTTCTGGGCATCTGGACCATACCCGAGATGGTCAAAACGAAAGGCGCATCTTCCTCGCCGCCGCGCCTTTCTATCCCCAGCACGATCAGACAGCCGTTTCTCCTCGCCTCCGTTGCTGTATTCAGCGCTTTTGCTACTGTGGGACTGATCTCTGCACTGGGCCCCTCGCTTGTCAGTTCTCTGCTGCACGTACAAAACCGCGCGGTTGGTGGTCTCGTCATCTTTGCCCTGCTTGGTACCTCTGTGGTGACGCAAATGCTCTGTCGAAAGTGGCCTATTCGCCGCAATCTGGTTGTCGGACCTTTTGCCTTGCTTGTGGGTCTGCTCATCTTCGTTGCGGCCTTGCCCCTGGCGAATCTCGCCCTGTTCCTCCTTGGTATTGTGCTCACTGGCTTCGGTCAGGGCCTCACCTACCTGGGTAGCCAGGAACTGGTCAGCCGCATCGTGACCCCACAGCAGCGTGGAGAAGTGTTCTCCGTTTTCAACCTCGTCGTATACCTTGCTGCCTCGGCTGCTGCTCTGGGTGTTGGCTTCGGCGCTGACCTCATCGGCTTCTTCGGCGCAACAGCAACCGTCGTGGGTATCATCTGCCTGCTTGCCCTCATCGCAGCCATAGCAAACATACAAACCAGCTTTACGCGTCAGGCATAATTTCAACTTGAATCTACGATCGCATAAAAAAGATATCGATGTTTTATCGAAAGGAAAAACCTCATGATCAATCAGCAAAGTGCTGCTCGCGCCTTTAAACTCACCAGCCCCGATTTTCAGGACAACGGACCCATGCCGGAACGTTGTGCCTATGACAAAGCTGGCTGCTACGGACAAAACACCGCGCCAACCTTGCTGTGGGACAATATTCCCGAGGGCACACGCAGTTTTGCTCTGCTACTGAACGATATCGACGCCCCTGTCGCGGCAGGATTTCATCACTGGGTCGTCTACAACATCCCCGCAGATGCCCGTACACTTGCGGAAAATACGCCGTTCGAGGCAGGCACGACCAGTATGGACACTCATAGCTACTTCGGCCCCTGTCCCCCGCCCACCGGCCAGCCTCATCACTACGTTTTCTGGCTCTACGCCCTCAAAATCGACCACGTGCAGCAAAAAGAACTCACCTTCGACAGCCTGCTCCACGCCATCGAAGGCCACGTCCTCGCCGCCGCATCACTGATCGGCCAGTACCAGCGCGTGCCAGCCTAAAAAACACTCCACTCTAATATCCTCTGTCCGCGTAGAGCAAACCACGCGTTTGCTCTACATTTTGGCTACAAACTACCTCGCTCTAAAATTTAAATTTGTAATGGTGAACAAATGCCGCATAATCAGTCACGATACGTGCTACAAGCCTGGTTTCTTCTGCCTGTGTATAATACTTCAAAGGAATGGTCCATTGTTCTTTTTTACCACCTTGATACACAATGTCAAAGGTAAAAACTCCAAGCTGGACGTGTTCTATATACTCTTCAACACTCATGTCTCTGACTTGAGCGACAGGAAAAGCAAAAGTCCCTCCCATAACTTTCAGTTCCATTGTTTCTACATCAGCATATGCGATTGATTTGATATTGCGTTTCTGCTCGTTGCTCCAACGATCACACAAGATAATGCCTTCCGGCAAAAGAATGAACCTTGCATCGCTTTTGTTTTTTTCTGAGCGCCACACAATAAAAAGAATGATCACCCAGAAGAAGAGTGATGGCAGCATTAACCAGGGCTCAGAGAGTAGCAAGGGAAAGGGATTAGGACCAGTATATCCAAACAAGTAGGGAATAGGTAGCGTCAAGAGAACCAACACTGGGAAACCGAGAAGTATCGCTAAAAATGCACAAGCTATAAAACTACCCGTGAGTCATCTTTTGCCTTCACGATTACCCAATTTTTATAGGCTTCATGACGAGCCACCTGTGCAAGAACAGCCTCTGTATCAAGCATAACCATACCTCATATGTATGAATTTACCTTATCCATCATACTATACGGGTGAAGCGACGATAAATCAAAATATTTTCGCTTGATTGGCAGTTAGTCGGCACAGAAAAGTATACGCATATTGCTTCCCTCTCTTGTTCCTGTGTTATCATTAAATACATGATCACCACCCCACCACAACCTAAAAAAGGTCTGTCAGGCACTTTTGTTTCATTGCGCCAGCGCAACTTTCGCCTGTTCTGGTCCAGTCAGGTCATCTCGCTGCTGGGCACCTGGATGCAGAGCATCGGCCAGGCTTGGTTAGTACTGCAATTGACCCATAGTGCGTGGCAACTCGGGCTGGTGGGCGCGTTACAGGCGCTACCGATTCTACTTTTCTCGCTCTTCGGCGGTGTCTTCGCCGACCGCTGGCCCAAACGCTACGTCCTGCTGGTGACCCAGGTGGCATCCACTGTACAGGCTCTTCTCCTCTGGCTATTGATCCTGACCGCTAGCATACAACTCTGGCATCTCTACATACTGGCATTATTATTAGGACTGACGAATAGCTTGTATAGACCCGCGAGCCGAGCGTTCGTGGTCGAACTGGTTGGACGCGAGCACTTGCCCAACGCCGTTGCCCTCAATTCATCGCTCTCGTCTCTGGCTCGTATCGTGGGTCCTGCCCTGGGTGGGATTATTATTGCCCTCAGCAGTGCGAGCATGCTCTTTTTACTCAACGCGCTCAGCTTTCTACCAGTGATTGTAGTCCTGCTATTGCTGAGGAACAGCGAACTTCACATCCAGCCGCGCCAAAACAGAGTTACGCATGAGCGACAGAGAACATGGCGCAGTCTACGCGAGGGCATCGATTATATCCGGCAAACGCCAACGATTTTATTGGTTATCGTCGTCGCCGGGCTGGTCCTGCTCTTCGGCTCCAATTTCAATGTCGTGCTGCCACTCTTCGCGACTTCTCTACTCCATAAAGGCTCGACCGGCTTCGGTTTCCTCTCCGCCGCAACGGGTTTGGGTGCCTTATTCGCGGGCCTATGGATGGCCTGGAACAACCTCCATCCAACCGTTCGCTATCTCTTGATCGTGATGCTCATCTTCAGTGTGTTAGAGATAGCCTTTGTCTTTTCACGCTTTTATCCGCTCTCATTGCTTCTCATCGCCGCCGTAGGTTTTAGCGAAGAAGCTTTTGCCGCGCAATCCATGATGACACTGCAAATCACTACCCCGGCTCACTTGAGCGGACGCGTCATCAGCGTACAGGTCCTTTTCTTCGATGGTAGTCTTCCCCTCGGTTACCTGCTGATGGGCTGGTTGTCTGGCCTCTATGGTCCGGCCACCGCTCTATTGATCGGCGCTCTACTTTGTCTATTGACCGTCGGCGTCGGCTGGTTCTGGCAAAAAGTTGTCAATTAAAGCTCGTACTGCTTTCTCCACCGCTCAAGATGCGCCAATGCTTGCGCGTGGAGTTCTTTGTGCTCGGGCGCGTTCAGCCAGCGACTGACGCCGGAGGGATGCGGCAGTGGCAGGAAAAAACTCCCTTGCTCTTCCCAGTATGTCCCGATAATCTCCTCCAACTTCGCCTTTTTCCCTTGCGGCAGAAATGCCTCGATCGCCATCGTACCCACCAGCAGCACAACTCTGGCTTTGAGCAGCGTAAGTTCGCTCTGCAGGTATGGCCGACACAGCGCTATTTCTGCCGGAGAGGGCTTGCGATCACCGCTTCCACGCGGGTTTTTGCCGGGATCACAGCGGGTGAGCGAGCTGAGATACGTGTGTTCATGCAAATAGCCAGGCGCAAAACCTGCTCGCTCCAACCATTTTTGCAACACCATACCGCCTGGTCCGCTGAAGGGTCGATCGCGCGCGGTCGAAAGATGACCAGGAGCTTGCCCGATCACCAGCATGCGATCGTACGCGTGACCACTGACGATAGGATGCGCGACAGGGATGTAGCCGTGCTGCTGGCAAAGGCGGCAGGCGCGAATACGCTTCTGTAACTGCTCGATCGCATCTACCGCCATATCAGAGGAATTCATAAAACTGTGGAAGCTATTTTTCTAGACTAGAGAATAGTTATCTTTATCTACTGGTTGGTACTTCTATTTTTCTCGCTTGTGGAGGCAACAAACTCGGCGCCTCGTATTGGTCCGTCAGGTGATGGTATCTGCCCTGATAATAGGTGAGCGGCCTGGCTTCCTCTTCCAGTTCTATGCCGTTGTAATCGGTCAGCGTGCTCTGCTCTTGCCCGATTTCGTCGACGAAAGTCACCTGCCCATTGGTGCCCATAGCCTCGACCTGTCCAATGAAAATGGCGTGATCACCGCCAGGATATTCCGCTATAATCCGTGCATCAATAAAGGCCAATACATGGTCTAATATAGGCGCGCCAGTGACCGCTGTGTGGTAGTCGGCATGCAGAAAATGTTTGAAGCGCTCCTCGCTATTGGTGGCAAAGCCGCGCGAAAGATTTTCCTGCTCCTCCGTCAGCATATTGACCGCGAATACACCGCTCTCGCGTAAAAGTGGGAGGGTTGAGCTGTGATTATCGATACAGACCAGAATCAACGGCGGGTTGAGCGAAACGGAGCAGAAAGAGTTGACCGTCAAGCCCGCCAGAACACCATTATGGCTGGTAGTAACAACTGTGACGCCAGTGGTAAAACGACCCATCACCTGCCGAAAAAAAGCTTTTTCAATTGCCATTGCATAAAGTCCTCTTTTAAAAAGTTTTAAACCCCGAAGATCTAAAAAAGAGATATGGCCGCCCGTTCCTCATTGAATATTGCGGTTACTATTCCTTTCCCACTCATCCCATGAAGAAATGAGAAACAATACATAATCACTGAAATGATTCCTTATTGAGAGTATCACTCTCAATATCCATCTTGTCAACTGTACGAAAGTGCAGCTAGCCATCTGCGAAAAGTCCTGCCGAACACACAAACAAGCTTCGCCACGACTTTATGGCACCAGCGCGGTTCCTTGATGATCAATAAACGTGTTATGATACAACTACTTGTGGGTGGCTTGTAGCAAACAAGCAGAATAGGGAAGTCGGTGCGAATCCGACGCAGTCGCGCTACTGTAACCGGTAAGTCGTTCTTCATTGTCACATATCACCACTATCTTCTAAAGATGGGAAGGTTTGTCGAACGACGTTTGCAGCCGGAAGCCAGGAGACCTGCCCACAATTGTCTATTACCGACCTTCGCGCTAAAGGATTGGATACAAACAACGTTATGAAACTTGCTACACGTCCTCCCCAACCTGTGCAGGCCCAGCAACGCCGCCGCTGGTTACCATCATTGCCTGTATTTGTTGCACTGAGCCTGCTCTTCGTATTTGTCTGCCTGCTCGCGGTCAGCTTTGGTTCCGTGCCCATCCCTATACTCACCATCGCGCAAATTATTTTGAATCAGACGCGCCTGTTTCACTTTGCCCGCTCCTGGGACCCTTCTTCCGAGACCATCATCTGGCAGATTCGTATGCCGACCGTCATCGGCGCGGCACTTGTCGGGGCCGCGCTCGCCGTCGCTGGTGCCCTTTTTCAAGGTATGTTGCGCAACCCACTGGCCGATCCTTTTCTCATCGGTACCTCCTCTGGCGCCGCGCTTGGTGCGACCCTTGCCTTCGTGCTGCCCGTTTATAGTACCTTTTTCTCGCTGACACCGCTGCTGGCTTTTGTCGGTGCGATGCTCACCGTGCTGTTCGTCTACGCCCTCGCGCGTACTGGTGGCCGTACACCCGTCGTTACCCTCTTGCTGGCTGGCGTCGTGATGAACGCGGTATTGGATGCATTGCAAACGCTGATATTGACCCTGTGGCCCTCCGACAATCTTGACCGTTTCATCAGCCTCTTCAACTGGCTCGCCGGTGGTGTTGCCAGCGAGGACTGGTCTTCGCTCGCCATCATCGCGCTTATTGTCCTGACTGGCATCATTCTCTCTTGCTTGCTCGCCAACGTTTTGGATGTGTTCGCGCTCGGTGAAGAGGGAGCCGCTCATCTTGGTTTACACGTTGAGCGTTCAAAATTTTTGATTGTGATTCTGGCATCTTTGCTCACCGCCGCCGCGGTGTCTATCAGCGGCCTGGTCGGTTTTGTCGGTCTTGTTACACCCCATCTCGTGCGCCTGTTGCTCGGTCCACGGCATCGTGTCCTGCTGCCTGCCTCCGCGCTGGTGGGCGCGATCTTCCTGATGCTCGCGGACCTATTGGCCCGTACGCTGATCCCGCAAACGGTGCTACCGGTCGGAGTCTTTACCGCTCTGGTAGGTGCACCCTTCTTCCTGGCTCTGTTGCGTGGCGGAAAGCGAGAGTACACGTGGTAAATCAGCAGGATGGGATATCGCCTCAGACACCACTGCTACGCATGCATCATATCTCCTTCGGCTATCATCAACACGCCTTGCTCTACGATGTCTCGCTCACCATCACACGTGGCGAAATGCTGGGACTGCTCGGACCTAACGGATCGGGCAAGACGACCCTGCTGCGGCTCTTGAGTGGCACGTTGCGCCCTCAGCAAGGACAGGTAGAGTTGGAAGGGCGCGCACTCGCGCAGTGGGGACGCCGCCAGGTCGCGCGCCGTGTCGCGGTCGTCCCGCAGGAATTGCACATGCCCTTCGCCTTTACTGTCGAGCAAATGGTTGCCCTTGGTCGTACTCCCTTTGACACCTCTTTCTGGCGCACTCGCTCGGCAGACGATCATGAAATTGTACATGATGCCCTGACCGCTACCGGTATCGCCTCGTTATCCAATCACATCTTCAACGAATTGAGCGGTGGCGAACGCCAGCGCGTGATGATCGCCATGGCCCTGGCGCAACAGCCATCCGTTTTGCTGCTGGACGAGCCGACCTCTCACCTCGACATCAAATATCAGGTCGAGACGCTGGAACTGGTGCAACAGTTGAATCGCGAGCGTTGCATGACGATTGTGGCGGCCATGCACGACCTTAATCTCGCCGCCCGCTACTTTCCACGCCTGTTGCTCTTCCAGCGCGGCGTTGTGGCCGACGCCAGTCCCGCCGAGGTGCTGGAGCCTGCGCTGCTCGGTCGTGTCTACGGTGTGGCTGTCCAGGTCGGCATTTTGCGCGGTGCCGAGCATCTGAGCGTTCTGCCACCTGCGCATAATACCGCATCTCCTCTAATCGAACATCAACCCTATCCACGTATTCATGTCATCGCCGGTGGTGGCTCTGGCGAGCTAGCCATGCGTGCGTTGGCGGACGCGCACCTGCCATTCGTCGCCGGTGCGCTCAACATTGGCGATAGCGACCATACCCTCGCGCTACGCCTGGCACAGGAAGTAATCACGGAGCAACCCTACGCACCAATTTCACCTCAGGTAGCCTCGCAGGTGCGTGCTAGCCTGCAAAAGGTCTCTTTGCTGCTGATCTGTCCTACCGCTATCGGACCCGGCAACCTCGTTTTGTTCACGGAAGCGTTGCGTGCCGCGCAAAATGGCCTGCCCGTTTTCCTTCTCAACACAGCTAAGTCAACAGTTTGCGCGCCCGATGACGAGCAATCCAGCTCCCACGCCAGCGATTTTTCGATCAGCGCTTATCCAGATTCTATAGGTTATCCAGATTATACAGGTGGTCGTGGTCAAGAACTGGGACGCCAATTGGTCGCGCAGGAAACGACATGCTGCGTCTCTTCCATATCCACAGCCCTGGAAGAAATAAAAAAGAGGGTAGCCGGTGCTTATGTAGAGAAGGAATGAAGAATGAGCGTATTTTTACTCATACTCTATCAACTCACATATTTTGGAAAAAACAACTATGAAAACACATCCTCCTCGTGAATTAAAAGTGTGGCGGCCTCAAGCTATGCAGGATATTGAACTCGTCTATGGGACCTACGCTTCTTATTCGACTCCTCGCCATTTTCACGAAGACCTGGAAATCTCGATTAATCAAAAAAGAGCTTGGACCTACTCCTCACGAGGCGGCAGCTACTTTGTTCCTGCTTGTATCGCGCTGGTAACTACACCAGGCGAAGTACATATAGCGTCTACCTCAGGAGAGAACATCTTTCTTGCATTACGAATTGCTCCAGCCTTCATTCAAAGCATGAGCAGTGAGATGAATAGATATGGAGATGCGACACCACACTTTGTCAATCCACTTATCGTTGATGAAGCGCTTTCTACTGCACTGATACAACTTCATGCAACATTGAGGAAACAAGAAGCTTCCCAACTGGAACAGGAGGAACTGCTTCTTGATACACTTGGTCAACTGATTATGCGCCTTTATCAGGAACAGTACACTCGACGATCATTTAAGAAAGAACATGCAGCTATGAAGCAGGTTCAGGAGTATTTGCACGCTCACTACGCCGAACCGGTCTCTCTTGCGCAATTGTCGTTAGTGGCCCATCTTAGTTTGTTCCATTTGAGTCATATCTTTCGGGCTGAAATCGGCATCCCTCCTCACGTTTATCAGACACAGTTACGTATCGCTCGTGCGAAGGTCTTGCTTGCTCAACAACAATCGATTGCACAGGTTGCCCTGGCAACTGGTTTTACCAGTCAAAGTCACTTTAGCATGCATTTTAGGCGGCTTGTTGGTGTCACCCCGATACAATATGTGCGAGACAGCAAGAACATGATAGACAGAGGCATGTAAGCAGGATACACTCCAAAAGGAAAGTATCTTCTTCCCATGGTGAGCGTTTGTTTCGTTCCGTTGATAAGATATAAGGAGTCTATTATGGAAAACACTGTAGAAAACTCTTCTCTTTCGCCGCAAGCATATATTACAAGCAATATGACTGCTCCCGCTTTCTGGCAACAGGGTATTCTCTGGACTATGCTTGCTACCGGAGATCAGACCGGGGGCGACTACTCTTTTATCGAAGAACTTTGCCCCAAGGATTCTGGACCACCTCCTCATGTGCATGAGTGGCAAGACGAAGCAATTTACATTGTTGCAGGAGAAGTCACCTTTCGCGCAGGAGACCAGATCATCAAGGCTCAGGCCGGCTCATTTGTTTCCATTCCTCGCGGCACAATTCATAACTTCCGCGTCGACAGTGAAACGGCGCGCATTCTCAACTTTTACGCACCTGCTGCCCTTGACCGTTTCATCGTACAAATGGGAACACCTGCTCAGAGCAGGACGCTCCCTCCAAAAGATCTGTCGATGCAACCCGATTCTCAGCACCAACAAGAACTCCTCAATCAATTGCAGGAACGATACACCCAGAAAATGGTTGAGACTCCTGATATCCTTCGACCTTAGTGGAGCATTCGCTCAATCTGCAAGCCCCCGCGTAGGCGCATCCCCTTGTGGGTGCGCGCTGGAACTTCGCTTGCGTTCACTCACCTACGTAGCGAATGCTCCACTTAGACTAATACTCGCAGCTAACAATGCTGCTGGCAAGGGACGCGACTGCTCTTTCTCGCGTCCCTTATCCTCTCAAATGTTGACTTGTGATCATCTCATGATAGTAGCATCTGACCTTAAACGACGGTGAGCAGTTCAGGCGCGCCATCGGTAATTGCTAACGAGTGCTCGAATTGCGCGGAGCGTGAGCCATCGGCTGTGACAATCGTCCAGCGATCGGGCAACGTTTTGATCTGATAGGTGCCGACATCGATCATCGGCTCAATGGTGAAAACCATGCCCGTCTGAATACGCAGCCCCGTGCCTGGCTTTCCCACGTGCGAAATGCTTGGATCTTCGTGCAACGAACGCCCGATGCCATGGCCCACCAGATCGCGCACGACCGAAAAGCCCTGTGATTCCGCGTAGCTTTGAATCGCCGCACCGATATCTCCCAGGCGATTGCCTGCTCGTGCCTGCTCGATGCCCAGTTGTATACTGCGATAGGTGACATCAACCAGCTTTTGCGAGGTCTCGTCCAGCTTGCCGACCGCATAGGTCATACACGAGTCACCTGCCCAGCCTCGGTAGTTGACGCCGATATCTACTCCGATAATGTCACCTTCCTGCAACACTCTTTTGTCGCTAGGGATGCCGTGACAGATCTCCTCGTTCACCGAAGCACAAATCGTGGCCGGAAATGGCGGTATCGCTGGCCGACCATGCATCGCCGGGTGCGCCCCATATCCCTTGTACAGAGGGATCGCGCCCTTCCCTCGAATATAATCTTCCGCGATTGTATCCAGTTCCTTCGTCGTTACTCCCGCTTTCACATAGGGACGTAACACCTCGAACGTCTCCGCGACCAATCGTCCGGATTCACGAAGTTGCGCGATCTCTTTGCGCGACTTAAGTAAAACAGCCATAACATCCTCTCTATCTGCTATTCGCACTTCACCAATGAAATTTCACAGTAGGGGCAGCATTCATGCGCCCGCACGCAATTCATTGCCTGTGAAGGCCTTCATTTCCTGACGCCTGCCCTCTCTCGCCCACCTTGCTCTTGAAATTTCATTATCGCCATCGCATCTACATCGCCCGTCTCACTACTCACCCAGCTGAGTAGATCATCGATCGTGACCTGAAAATACTGATCGAAGTAGTTGAGAAGCTGATCGATGGTAGTGTAATCGATCCTCTGATTTTTGCCCGTATGCAGCGCGGCAATGACACTGAGCGAGACTCCACTTTCATGGGCGAGTCGCCGTAAACTCAAGGCCGGTCTGCCCTGTTTCGCCCGTTCGACGTTCGCACGCGCCAGCAACACACGCAGTTTACAATCAATCGTCATAGCCGACACCCTTTCTTTTTTCTCGTACCTTACCATCATTGTACCAAAAGTCGTACCGACATGTCAACACAATGTAGCGGCTTATTCCTACAAATTCAGCATTGTCACATCGTTACCTCGCCCATAATAATCCCAACATATTTGATAGCCTAACCCGCGTAGGCGCGTCCCCTT
>CAZZWK010000044.1:0-50897 GCA_964657925.1 uncultured Dictyobacter sp. | reverse complement strand
ATTCCAGCGTAAAGAAAGCCAGGCCGCTGAGTATCAGCAGCAGGAGGGCCGCAATCCCTATCGATGTATTCCGGTCCTTTTCCGATTCCGAGATGTTCCGCCATGCCATCAGCCACATCACAATATCGCAGATCGCTAGAATGCTGATAATCACTACCTTGATGAGAGTCATCCTCAAACTCCTTCTTCTCATCCTGGCGAGAACATCTTATTTCTATTCTGTCTATGTAGTTGTACTATAGTAGCACAACTACGTCACCGTATGAATACTTTTTATTTCGATAAAAGGGCTAATCTTTACGGTTAGCCCTTGCTGTATGTTTAACCCCTCACCTTTTCTATGCTCATGTGCGCGAATACCCGCCCTAACCGTTTGATGCCTTCCTCGATTGTGTCTGTGTTGGAGTAGGAAAAGTTCAGCCGGAGCGTGTTGTCATGGCCCGGTTCCGTGAAGAAGGTGGTGCCGGGGACGAAGGCGACGTTATTCTGCAAAGCCTCCTTTAGGAGTTCATTAGCGTTGATGCCTTCCGGCAGGACCACCCAGAGGAACATGCCGCCTTTGGGCTTTGTCCAGCGCACATTATCGGGAAAGTGGCGTTGCATGGCGTCCAGCATGTAGTCTCGTCGCTCGCGATAGATGGTGCAGATGCGCTCGATATGTTTTTCTTGCAACTCACTATGCGTGAATTCATACACTAACATCTGTGTGAAGGTGGATGCCTGTAAGTCTGTGCCCTGTTTTGCTAATACGAGCTTATCGATCAAGGTGGCGGGCGCTGCGATCCAGCCCACACGCAAGCCAGGTGCCATAATTTTCGAGAACGTGCCCAGGTAGATGACGTTGCCCTGGTATTGTATCCCTGGTTCCTGCAAGCGATTTGCCAGTTGCATCAAAGAAGGCAACGCCTCACCTTCAAAGCGCAGGCGTTGATAAGGATCGTCTTCGACGATCAATGAATGGTGGCGATTGGTCGCGGCAACCAGCTGTTGCCTTTGCTCCAGGGTGAGCGTCAGCCCAGTTGGATTCTGGAAATTCGGCATAGCATAGATCCACTTGGCACCTTGCGCTAACATGCCGTTCAATTCATCTACACGGACGATATCGCCCTCGATGGGGGTGGTGCGATACTTTGTTCCAAAGATGTTCCAGGCCTGCAACGCGCTCATATAGGTTGGCGCGTCTACCAGTACCGTGTCCCCTTCATCCAGCAAAACTTTGCCCACGAGATCCAGGCCTTGCTGCGCGCCCGATGTAATCAATATATTGTCAGCGGTCAACAGCAGGCCATCGACCGAAAGCATGCGGGCGATATGTTCACGCAAAGGCTGGTACCCCTCCGCCGTTCCGTACTGCAATGCCTGTGTGCCATGCTCAGTCAAGATTTTATGTGTGGCCGCATCGATCTCTGGAATGGGAAAGAGTTCAGCGGCGGGCAAGCCACCGGCGAACGAGATCACTTGCGGATTTTGCGTCACTTTCAACAGTTCGCGAATGGCTGATGGCCTCATGTATTGTACACGATGTGCAAACTGTTTGTCCCATGCAACACTCATACCTATGCTCCTCTCTGTGTTTCACCTTTGAAATAGGAGAGAACAACAGCATTCTCTTCCTCTTAAAATACTCAATAATAGTCATCCTCCTCCACCCCTCATTTCCAACTATATCCTTCATCGTGAGCAATGTCGAGGGACAATGCGTTATGGAAAACTCAGCACCAGACCAGCCATTTGCTGGTAGGGGTAAGGGTAAAAAATGAGTAGGGTAGCTATGGTGCTGTATCCTCTCACTAGGGTATCAGATAAAGTGTATAGGGTACACTAAGGTTTGCTCAAATGGCTTCTATGTTGGTTTTATGGATCATATACTTTGCGAATAAAACTGTTATTGCATGCTGAATTCTATCAAACGCTATTTTGGAGCATTATGTGAGGCGAAAGAAATCGGAGAAAACCTTAGCCATTTCGCCTTTCTATCTCTTCCTACCTCTATTGAGCGATTGAAAGCGTAACAGAAATCAGGTGACGAATACGGAAAAGCGCTGATGTCCTTCCCCCCTCTTCAGTGGCATACTATGAACGTAAGTAAAAGAGTAAAAACGTACGAGGACAGATCCTCGTAAGGCCAGTCACCTGGCAGGATAACATGGCCTGAGCGGCCATCCACCAACGAACCACCTATACATAGATGTATCCCTGGTGCCTCATGACAATATGACTGACCATTTGGTAAACAGATTTGAAGGAGCGCATCAATGGATGCTGTAACACTAGATCGTCTACAATTCGGTACTACCATCGTGTACCACTACTTTTTTGTCCCGCTTACCCTGGGCCTGGCGCTACTCATCGCGATCATGGAGTCGCTCTACGTCGCGAAGAAGAACCCTGTTTACAAGCAGATGGCACAGTTCTGGGGCAAATTATTCTTGATTAACTTCGCGATAGGTACCGCGACCGGTATTGTACAGGAGTTCCAGTTCGGCATGAACTGGTCGGCCTACTCGCGTTTCATCGGTGATATTATCGGCGCGCCACTCGCGATGGAGACGCTACTCTCATTCTTCCTGGAGTCCACGTTTCTGGGCATCTGGATCTTTGGTTGGGATCGGCTCTCACCGAAACTGCACCTGGCGACGAACTGGCTGGTTGTTGTTGGTTCCTACCTATCAACCTTCTGGATTCTGGTCGCGAATTCGTTCATGCAGGAGCCTGTCGGCTATACCATCAAGAATGGCCGTGCGGAGATGACTAGTTTCGGCGCATTACTGACGAACCCCAATCTGTGGTATCAGTTCCCGCACGTGCTGGCGGGTGGTATCGCGACTGGCGCGTTCTTCGTGATCGGTATCAGCGCTTATCACTTTTTGCGTAAGACGCAGGCGACTGATGCCTTCAAACGCTCGATGCATATCGGACTGATTGTCGCGTTTATCAGTAGCATTGTGACCGCGATCGCGGGCCACATTTATGGTCAACATCAGGTGATCAATCAGCCGATGAAGATGGCGGCGGCGGAAGCGTTATGGAATACGGCGCAGCCCGCGCCACTCTCGCTGATCAGCATCAGCAATGAGCAGACGCATCATGTGATCTTTTCGATCGAGATTCCGCGCCTATTGAGCTTTCTCTCATACAACAATTTCACGGGCAAGGTGCTTGGTATCAACCAGTTGCAGTTGCAGTATGTGAAGGAGTACGGACCTGGCAACTACATTCCGGATGTCAACCTGAGCTACTACAGTTTCCGTTTGATGATGGCGATGGCGATTGTGATGATTGCACTCTCAGCCCTGGGTCTTTTCCTCTATCACAAGGATCGGCTCTTCCAGAATCGCTGGGTATTGCGTGGACTGCTGGCCTCGATTGCGACTCCTTATATCGCGAATACGTTTGGTTGGATTCTCGGTGAAGTGGGTCGTCAACCCTGGACTATTGTCGGATTGTTGAAGACCGCCAACTCATTTTCGCCCTCGGTGAGCGCGTCCGAGGTGCTGGTGACGATCAGCGCGTTTATTGTCCTGTATATTATCCTCGGCGTGGCCGATGTCTTTGTGCTCTCGAAATACGCGAAGAAGGGTATCGATTCTTCGGAGACCTCCGAAGAGGAGCAGAAGGAACGGCAGCTCGTAGTGAGCTACTGATTTCAGGCTGTAGAGGCTGGATTTATCAGCTGATAGGAGGAATTCTTATGGCACTACAAACGCTCTGGTTTGTCATCATCGCCTTTCTGTTGACCGGTTTCTTCGTGCTGGAGGGCTTTGATTATGGTGTCGGTATCCTCTTACCCTTTCTGGGTAAGAGCGATAACGAGCGACGCCTGGTGATGAATTCGATTGGACCTTTCTGGGATGGTAACGAGGTTTGGTTGATCGCCGCTGGTGGCACGATGTTCGGCGCGTTTCCACAGCTCTACGCGACCCTGCTAAGTGGATTTTACCCGGAGATGTTTTTGATCTTGTTCGCGTTGATCGTGCGCGGCGCTGCCTTCGAGTTTCGCAGTTTGCACGAGGACCGACGCTGGCGTTCCATTTGCGATTGGGCTATCTGCATCAGCAGCGTCATGCCTGGCTTTTTCTGGGGTGTCGTCATCGCGAACTTGATCCATGGCGCGCCGATCAACGCGCAAATGGATTACGTGGGTACCATCCTGACACCATTTCAGCCGTTTGCGCTGCTCACGGGTCTGACGTTCACTGTGTTGTTCGCGCTGCACGGAGCCATCTTCCTGAGCTTGCGCGTCACTGGTGACCTGATGAAGCGTGCGCAACGCGTCGTCACGTTTCTGTGGGCACCGACGCTGATCCTATTCCTGGCCCTGGTCACGGTAGGTTTTTACGCGACGAATGTCTTCAAGTACTTGTTGCTCGAACCAAGGATGATTCCATTGGGCTATATGGTGCTGGCGGCGCTGCTCTCAATCCCGCTATTGATGCGTCGTGGACACAGTGGCTGGACCTTCGCGATGACCTCGATCGTGATTGTGTTGTCTGGTGTGACGCTGGGTGTGGGCGCGTTCCCGACCCTGGCTATCTCCAGCCTCAATCCTGTCTGGAGTCTGACTATCATGAACGCATCATCCAGCCCATACACGATGACGGTTATCAGTTGGATCGCGTTGACGGTTGTACCATTCGTTCTGCTCTACCAGGCGTGGAATTACTGGGTTTTTCGCAAACGTCTCCAGCCACATACGATTGGACACTACTAACATTTCTATATGATTTGCCTCTTCCCGTTTTTCATCGGTGGGTGACGGGTTCCGTATACTCTGATTGCTCACCGAGGATGGATGGTGGATGATATGAATATCAATAAAAGGCTTTTACAATATGTGAAGACGATGCGAGTGTATGTCGTGATCGTGGGTTTTTTGAGCCTGCTGACCGCGTTATGTATCGTGCTTCAGAACGGTTTGATCGCATCGATTATTAACGGAGCGTTTCTCGCCCATCAACCACTGGCGCAGTTGTCGAGTGCATTGTTCATTCTACTGGCGGTGCTGATTGTGCGAGCCGCGATCATCTGGGGCAATGAGGTAACGACGAATTTCGTTTCTGGCCGTGTGAAAAGTGAACTGCGTCATCGCCTTTTCACACACATCTTTCGTCTTGGCCCGCTTTACACACGACGCGAGAATAGTGCCGAGATCGCGAATACGACGACCGATGGGGTGGAGGCACTTGATGCCTACTTCACACTGTTTTTCCCACAGGTATGTGCGACCGCGATCATTCCCACGCTCATCTTGATCATTGTCTTCCGTTTCGACCTGCTTTCAGGCATTGTCTTGCTGCTCACCTGGCCTATATTGCCCTTCTTCATGATTTTGATCGGTAAGCAGGCCAATGCGATGACAGAGCATCGCTGGCTCTTGCTCAGTCAGTTAAGTGCCCATTTTCTCGATGTAATGCAGGGTTTAACCATACTCAAGCTCTTCGGACGCAGTCATGTGCAGGAAGAGACGATTCGCCGTATCAGCGACCGCTATGGTGATACGACGATGAGGGTGCTGCGGGTGGCGTTTTTGTCCTCGCTGGTGATGGAGATGGGTGCGACGATCAGTAACGCAATCATCGCGGTCGAGATCGGCTTGCGTTTGCTCTATGGCGATATCCCTTTCGAGCCCGCCTTTTTTATCCTGCTGCTGACACCTGAATTTTATCTGCCGCTACGTTCGCTGGGCAGCCAGTTTCATGCCAGTATCGAGAGCGCGGCGGGCGCTGAGCGTATCTTCGACATTCTCGAAACACCGCTCGCAGCTAACACAGAGAAGAGTAGCGTTTTGCCGACCAGGATAGAGACGCTCGCTTTGCACGATATTCACTATAGCTATCCAACAACGAGTGAGCCTGAGCACGAGGTGCTGACGGATGTCTCTTTCCAGTTGCGCGCGGGCCAGAAAGTGGCGCTGGTAGGACAGAGTGGCGCGGGCAAGACGACGATCACGCAGTTGTTGCTACGCTTTATGGAGCCGCATCGGGGGTCGATAACGATCGATGATCGTTCAATCCAGGCGTTCAGCCCGCAAGATTGGCGTAAATTGATTGCCTGGCAGCCGCAGAATCCCTACGTATTCAATACGACGCTCGCCGAAAATATCCGTCTTGGCAATGCGGAAGCAACGATGGCACAGGTGGTGGAGGCGGCAAAGAATGCTGACCTGCATGATTTCATTATGACCTTGCCTGATGGATACGATACGATCATCGGTGAACGTGGTGCGCGTTTGAGTGGTGGTCAGGTGCAGAGGTTGAGTCTGGCGCGCGTCTTTTTGAAAAATGCTCCCATCCTGATTCTGGACGAGGCGACCTCAACGTTGGACGCGGATAGCGAGACACACATTCTTCAGGCTATCGAACGAGTGTTGCCCGAGCGCATCGTTCTGATCATCGCGCATCGTATGCATACGATCAGCGGGGCGGACCATATCGTCGTTTTGCAAGAAGGACGTGTGGTGGATCAGGGCACGCACGAGGATTTGTTGACTCGCTCTCCACTATACCACGAGCTTGTTCATGCTTATGAAGGAGCAAGCATATGAATAGCACTTTTCGACGCCTGCTTTCATTAGCATGGCCTATTAAAAACTGGATGGTGTTGGCCGCTCTACTGGGCGTTTTGACCGTGTTGAGCGGGATCGGGCTATTGGCTACGTCGGCCTATCTTATCTCGGTCGCCGCTCTGCATCCTTCGGTCGCGGCACTGAGTATCGCTATCGTCGGTGTGCGCTTCTTTGGTATCGCGCGCGGCGTCTTTCGCTATAGCGAACGCCTGACCTCGCACCGCGCCACGTTCCGTCTGCTGGCCGATCTGCGTGTGTGGTTCTATCGCGCGTTGGAGCCGCTTGTGCCCGCGCGCCTCTTCACGGCCAGCGACGGTGGGACGCGGGCGCTACGTAGTGGCGATATCCTGCGCCGCGCGGTCTCCGATATCGATATGCTGCAAAACTTCTATATCCGCGTGCTGGCTCCTCCGATGATCGCCGCGCTGGTCGCGATCGCAATGTGGATCTTCCTGGGTGCGTTCGGTGCTGTCTTCGGTCTGGTGTTTATCGCCTTTTTCCTGCTCTCCAGCGTTTGTGTACCCTGGCTGGCGTACCGGCTGGGTCGTGTGGTGAGTGGGCAGATGGTGACCACCAGGGCGGACCTCCAGGTGCAACTGGTGGATAGCGTGCAGGGCATCGCGGATCTGGTGGCTTTTGGACAGGAGCAGCGCCAGGTGGACGAGATACAGTCACTCAACAAGAAGCTCAATCGTCTTCAGATGACGACAGCCTTTATCAGTGGACTACAGGGATCATTGATCAATTTGTTGGAAAATTTGACGGCGTGGACGATGTTGCTGGTCGCGCTTCCACTGGTGGTGCATGGACAGTTCAATGGCGTTTTCCTCGCCTTGCTGGTGCTCTCGGCCCTCGCCAGTTTCGAGATCGTCTCGCCTCTGCCCGCGACCTTTCAACAGGTTGGAGGCAACCTGAAGGCCGCGCAACGGCTCTTCGAGATCGTCGATGCCAGGCCAGTCGTGCAGGATAGCCAGCAAGTTTCGCCGGAGCCACAGGATTATTCGATTGAGGTCGAGCATCTGACGTTTCGCTATAGCCCTGAGGAACCCGCTGTACTGCATGATATCAATCTATCACTGCGACCAGGCCATTCGCTCGCAGTCGTGGGACCGAGCGGCTCCGGCAAATCGACACTGGCACATCTGTTGCTGCGCTATTGGGACTACCAGCAGGGCTGTATTCGGTTCGGCAGTCACGATTTGCGCGCGTATCGCCAGGAAGATCTATATAAATATGTCAGCGTAATCGAGCAGGATACCCATCTTTTCAACACAACGATTCGCGAGAACCTGCGCCTGGCGCGATCGGAGGCCACGGAAGAGGAGATGATCGAGGCCAGTAAGCAGGCCCACTTGCACGATTTTGTGCAGACATTGCCACAGGGCTATGACACGCAGGTTGGGGAGCAGGGTTTACGTCTGAGCGGAGGTGAACGCCAGCGGGTCGCCATCGCGCGCGCTTTTCTGAAAAACGCGCCTGTACTGATTTTGGACGAGCCTACCGTTAACCTGGATGCCATCAATGAGCAGGCCATCCTGCAAGCACTCGATAAGCTCCGGCGGGATCGTACTACCTTTATCATCACCCATCGGTTGACGGCGATGGAGATCGCCGACGAGATTCTGGTGCTTCAGGCTGGTTGCGTTGCCGAACATGGCACGCATCAAAATTTGCTACAGTGTGAAGGTAGCTACTGGCATATGTGGCAGCAACAACATAGCATGGCTCCAATCTAAAATACTCGTGTAAGATGACAGACGTATTACGAAAAATTTTTGTAATACGTCTGTCATCTTCTGCTGTTTTTTGTTTTCTGTTCTTCCCACTTTGTCCCTAATATCCCCACTTTGTGTTCATCGATTATAGTAGAATGAATCATTAAGGACCCTTATGTAGTAGTATTACCAGGAGCTTTATTTCTATTGAGCAGAAAGTTGATCGACATGGCATATACGTCTATACGTGAGGCCGCCGAAGAGATTCATTCAGGACTTATTACACCAACCGAAATGGTACTGGAAACCCTGGCGCAGATCGAT
Source organism: uncultured Dictyobacter sp. (assembly GCA_964657925.1). GTDB lineage: Bacteria > Chloroflexota > Ktedonobacteria > Ktedonobacterales > Ktedonobacteraceae > Dictyobacter. The sequence continues at coordinate 42,293 of CAZZWK010000044.1, read as the reverse complement.
GCGCAGGAAGAAGACATCCAGGCGTTCGTGACAGTTTTGCGCGAGGAGGCTTTGCAGGCCGCCGATCAGGCCGAACGTGAAATTCGTACTGGCCTCTACCGTAGCATGCTGCATGGTATTCCTATCGCCATAAAAGACTTGATCGCGGTGAAGGGAGTGCGCACGACCGCGAGTTCACGCGTCCTGGCCGATCATGTTTCACACGAGGATGCGGCTGTCGTCGAGTTTTTGCGCAGCAATGGAGCGATCATCATCGGGAAAACGAACACCTATGAGTTTGCCTATGGTCCGTATGCGCCGCCCACGCGCAATCCCTGGGATCATACACGCACGACGGGAGGTTCAAGTGGTGGCTCGGCGGCGGCGGTCGTCAGTGGCATGAGCCTGGGTGCGATCGGCACTGATACTGGTGGCTCTATCCGTATTCCAGCGGCATGCTGTGGTATCACCGGCCTTAAACCTACATATGGACGTGTCAGTTGCTTTGGTGTCATCCCATTGAGCTGGTCGCTTGATCACGTTGGACCGATGGGACGAAGCGCGGAGGATTGCGCCATTCTGTTCGATGCTATCGCGCGCTATGACCCGCGCGACCCTAACAGTGTCTCGGGTCCAGCGGGCGCATCGAATCGGGGTACGATCAGTCTTATTAACGGAGGCGAGGGGCGTGGTCCACTCTCTTTGCAAGGTATTCGGCTAGGCGTGCCTCAGGACACTTTTGTGGCTCCCCTTGACGCAGATGTGCGTTCGACCTGGCGTGCCGCGTTGCACGTGCTGGAGGAAGAGGGCGCGGAAATCGTCGAGGTTGAATTGCCACGTCCCTCGTTGGATCTTTATCGTACGATTCAAAAGCCCGAGGCGACGCTCGCACATATGCAGAAGGGTTGGTTTCCGGCGCATAGCGATTTATATAGCGAGCTGGTCCGCACACGGCTTACCGAGGGACAAACTATTCCCGCAATTGATTATTTAAGTGCGCTCAATGAACGCCGCCTCTTTTCCAGCATGTTGCGCACGATCATGCAACGTGTAGATGCCTTTGTCTTACCCACTCTGCCGACGACCGCTATCCCCCTGGAGCAGGTGGGGCAGAAAATTACGATCGATGGTATCAGTGAAGAGGCGACCGTGGCCTACCTGCGTCTCACTATGCCCTTCAATCTCTCGGGATTGCCCGCTATTTCATTTCCCGCTGGTTTTACGGCTGCTGGCCTGCCCATTGGTTTGCAGGTGGCGGGAAAGCCTTTCGAAGAGGCTACCGTATTGCGTATCGCGCATGCGTACCAGCAGTTGACCGATTGGCATCGGCGCGAATTGCCGGGCGGTGATAATGAAACTACTCTTTAGCGTCTGAAGTATTATTCAGTACAGAGGAAATTACTATCTAGATGCCATTGAAAGAAGGAGCCATATATGAATACTTTGCGCGAGCAAACCACGAATCGGAATTTTCTGCTCTCAATCGTTGAGAACGATTATACACTACCGGACAACATTCCGCCGTTTGCTTTCGCCGAGGCGCTTTTGCCCAATCTGGCTTCAAATGATGGCGAGTTACGCGATGATCTGACGTATACGATTCTGACTAACGGCATCATCGGCCAGCAAAAATTGACATCCGAAGAGCTACAAAAGCTGCTGGCCGCTGTACTGGACCAGAACCATCTTTTCTGGCATATCGGCGAAAATCATACCGATTCGGTTTTTATGCGTAGTTTTTCCAACTTGATTGTCGCTGCTATCCTCTATAGCGATGGTTTGCAACCATCTTTTTCAGCAGAAACTGTGCATAAAGTAAAAGAGGAGCTTTTTCGTTATGCGCAGGAAGAGAAAGATTGGCGTGGGTATGTCGAGGGCAAAGGCTGGGCACATGCGATGGCCCATCTGGCGGATGCATTGGATCAGTGCGCGCAACACCCGACTATGACGAAACAGGACCGCCAGGATGTGCTGACCCTGCTGATTCCACTGGTGAAGTTTCCTATATCTCTGTACCATGAGGAAGATATTCGGCTCGCGACTATCGCATTCCACATTATCCTCGGAAAGCAGGTGGATGATGCCTATGTGCAGGAGTGGATTCAGCACTGTGTAGTGAGTCGCGAGCCGGATGTGATTGCCTGGACGCGGCTAACCAACGCTAAGAATTTTCTGCGCAGTCTGTACTTTTTGCTGGGGTGGAATAATGTTTTGCCCGCGCTCGCTGAGCAGATTTCTGATTTGATGAAAGAGTTGGATGCTGTTTACCTGACAACTGCTCCGGAGCCATCGCTGTAAAGGGAAAATGACATAAAAAAAGCAGACTTGCATCTTTACGCAAGTCTGCTATTACTGATCGCGATCAATGCAATACTTTTTTCTATGCACACAGTGCTCCTGCCACTTTCTCTAACAAGTCGTCCAGGTCGAACGGTTTGTCCATACTAACGAGTTTGCGTTTGCTCACTTCCTCCATTGGCAGGTGGGCACTCATGATGATGACGGGTGTGTCACTGAGAGCCTGCAACGAGTGAAGGCGATCGTAGAGTTCGATGCCATCCATAAGTGGCAGACGATAATCAGTGATCAGCAAGCTGGGCTTGACATGATCGACGATATGCAGTGCCTGGAAGCCATCCGTCGCGAGTAGAACGTCGTAATGGGTTTCCTGTAGAAGGACCTCCGTGATCAGTGCTCCGATGCTCTCATCATCTTCTATCACCAGAATCGTTTTATGATCAATTAAATTTCTGCTATTTGATGTTTCTTTTTTCGTGGTCTGCATGTTCACCCCCTAACTCTATAAGGTTCTCTATCTTCTCATATGAGTAAAGAACCCTATAAGCTAAGTACGGCCTAATTACGCGATCGGTTTCGTTACGTATATGTTTTTCCCCTTGTTTTAGATTAATTTTTGCTGAAAAGAAGAGTACTTATGTTACAAAGACGATCAACCAAAATTCCTAAAAGGGGCAGGAGACAGACGGTTATGTGGAAGAGGTGGAGGAAAAGATTGTTAAGGCTGTTTTGAGTATTGACAATCTGCACCAGTGCAGGTATAATGCGTTTTGCTAGCCGGTGTAGCTCAGTGGTAGAGCAACGGTTTTGTAAACCGTCGGTCGCGGGTTCGAGTCCCATCGCCGGCTCTAGATAGAATGATACAAAAGAGGCCCAGGCAAGTTCAGAGCTTGCCTGGGCCTCTTTTGTATCATTCTATATTCATCATTTGCGCACGTTCATTTTTGGTGTGCTCGAAGTTAACTTTCATGATGATGGGTTGTGGGTAGTTGCCGAAACGTTCGCCGAAGAGGTTCATGCCGCCGGTATTGAACGCATCCGGTTTGACGCCCATACGTACCTCGATGAATGGCCGCTCGCTGAGGCGCAGGTCATTGATCTGCACCTCGCTGATGCGTGTTCCGTCGATGAAGCTACCATCCTGTTGCACAGACCAGACTTTAAGCATGCCGTACTGGCTATCCTTGGTTTCCCACCAGTCTGGTGTCAACAAGCCTCGTTCGCCCCCGAAGTCTGCGGGGCTGGTCCAGGTGCCTACTTCCAGCCCGTTTATCCATAACGTGATATCGGAGGGCCAGTTCAAGTGATGGAGTGGAGCCTCGGAGCAGATTTCAGCACTCAGGTCGAGCCGCCATGCGTGTGTGCCCATGGGGAGATGATTGGGAAAACGATAGGTCACGTAGCCTGCGCCGAACCAGAGCAGTTGTGCGCTGACATGATCAGGCTCGTAGAAACTTGATGGGCTATCAAGCAAGCCAATCAGGCGATTTTCATTTGCCAGTCCACATGTCGGGTACACATCGAAATCATAGTACTGCCCGATCGGCATAGTGATACTGAACGAATCATGTAAACTACGACTATGTTCGATGCGTATATGTACGTCATCATATGTGCGAGCACAGAGTTTTTGCAATCCATGCGTTGCGGGAATCACTTTTGTGCGAATAAGATCTGCCTTCTCCAGGATTTGAATATGAGTCGTCGCGGAAGAAGGCGCAATCTGTAATGCCTCCGCAATCTCGTTAATATTGACCGTGCGATCCCCAAGGTATTTCAATATTGCCAGCCGCGTCTCCGAACTGAGTGCCTTGAGTAATGCAAGCGCAGTGTCGCTGTCATCAGAAAGATTTAAAAGTAGCACTTTTCCTATCATAGCCATCCAATCACGCAGACCATAGAGAATTTGCAGAATAGAGAAGGGTAGGCATGCTCCTATTTCGTTTTACTTTGGCACATTTCTAATCGATGTAAAGGAAGTATAATGAATACCTCATCGTTGTGTCAATAGTAAGCACTTCCTTGCGTCTTTTTCCCTCTTCGTCACTTGCTTATTCTGTCCCTTTTTCGTTAATATGATATGCTTTCAACCCTGACTATTGCTCTTCTCTTGTGAAGAAACCATTTGAAAAGACCATAAAATGCTTGACAATTGACTTCGACTCTCTTATACTATAGTTGTTTGGTTAGGGAAAGTATGAATCGAAGTCGTTTAAAACGATATGTCTAAGGAAATAGTGATGGAAAGGAACCAGACAACGTTCTTTGAGGGTGTACTCATGAACGCTGCACACAATTCTGTTTGTTCCCTACAAACTGTATCATATTTTACCTGAAGGAGGAAGATTCTTAGTCGCGTCGCCCAAATTTGTTTGGACTACAATGTTTTGTTCATCGCAGCACGTAAGTATTGTAGGTTTTCATCGCTAGGTCTGATCTTGATTCTAGTATGCCAATGGAGGAATATTTCGTATGGGGCATGGAAAATTTTTGCGCACGAGCATGTCAATGCTCATGGGACTCTTCATTCTTGGTAGCCTGCTCGCAGCCTGTGGCTCTACAGGTAGCGGCGGCAGTACATCCACAGGCAGCGGTGGCTGCTCTTCTCCACCAAAATTAGCAAAAAAAACTCACTACAAAGTCGGCTTTTCTCAACAGGTCAACAACGCGCCCTGGCGTATCGCCGAAACGAATAGTGTTTTGGGTCAGATAAAGAGCCATGGTGATACCCCCATTTTCACCGATGCCAACAACTCTGATAGTAAGCAGGTTTCTGATATCCAAAGCATTATTGCTCAGCATCCTGATGTCCTGATCATTTCACCGCTCACCGAGAACGGTGAGGTATCCGCAATCAAACAGGCGGCTAAGGCTTGTATTCCAGTCATTCTGCTCGACCGCGATGCCGATCATTCACAGGTTGCACCGGGCAAGGATTATGTAACATTCATTGGCTCAGACTTCGTCAAACAGGGCCAACGGGTTGCCGATTGGTTGATTCAGGATAAAAAAGGGACCGCCAATATTATCGAATTGCAAGGTACCACCGGTTCTTCCCCCGCGATTAATCGTACCAACGGCTTCAACAACGAGATCAAATCTCACCCAGGCATGAAAATTATCGCAGCCCAGGACGCGAACTTCGACCAGGCTACCGGTTTGAAAGTCATGCAGACTTTGCTGCAATCACATCCGAACGTCGACGCTGTCTATGCTGAAAACGACGAGATGGCGTTGGGTGCCATTAAGGCTCTCAAAGCTGCGGGCAAACAACCAGGTAAGGATGTGACCGTCGTCTCCATTGACGGTGAGAATGCAGGCCTTCAGGCGATCATCGCTGGAGAAGAGGGCACTATCGTGCAATCCAATCCTCGTATGGGTCCGGATGCGTACAAAGTTATTCAGAATTATGCAAATGGTCAGACGATTGCCCCCTGGATCGTCATCACTGATAATCAATACACAGCCGCTAACGCTCAGCAGGCTTATTCCCAGGGTCTTGGATTCTAGGAAAGCCCCTTACCCCGCTCATTTTGTTTCGGCAAGGCATGAAAAAACCTTGCCGAAACCTGTTATTCAACGATTTTTCTATTATACTGTTCTCTAGATGGCAACAATTTTTATCCTCATGCTCTCTCCCCGTCCTTTGATAGATCGTCGCCGGGAGGAGAATACTCGATGCAATTTGAAAACAGAGGTAGTTTTACAGAGGGATACTGGAATGATCCAGACAAACCAATTGCTCTCGCTAGAGCATATTTCCAAGTCGTTCCCAGGTGTTATCGCACTTGTCGACGCCAATCTAAGTGTGCTGCCTGGAGAGGTGCATGCGCTAGTAGGTGAAAATGGCGCGGGGAAATCGACGTTGATCAAAATACTGACCGGTGCCTATACACGTGAAGGTGGAAATATTATTTTCAACGGTCATTCGGTCAATTTTCAGAGTCCACAGCAGGCGCAGAACAACGGTATCAGCACCATCTACCAGGAGATCAATCTGGTGCCTTTACGCTCGGTGGCGGAAAATGTCTTCATGGGCAAGGAGCCACGACGCTGGGGATTGATTGATTGGCGAAAGATGCATACCGAGACTAACAAACTGCTCGAACGCCTCTCGATCTCTATCGATGTTACCAGGCCATTGCAGGATTACAATATCGCTATCCAGCAGATGGTTGCCATCGCGCGCGCCATCTCCTTCGATAGCAAGCTGGTGATCATGGACGAGCCTACTTCGTCGCTCAACGAAAACGAGGTCGAGACGCTTTTCGGCATTATCCGCCAGTTGAAGTCCGAGGGTGTTTCTGTTATCTTTGTCGGCCATCGCCTGGATGAGCTGTACGCTATCTGTGATCGTGTCACCGTCATGCGCGATGGACGTACGGTTGGCACATACGAGATGAACTCGCTTTCACGCGTTGAATTGGTCGCGAAAATGCTGGGCAAAGATTTGACCGATGTGCGTCAACATGGACAAACAAGTTTTTCTGCCAGCGAGCATAGCGCGAATGATGAAGTTATCCTGGCGGCCCGTGATCTGCGTCACGAACCGGTGCTCAAGGATGTAAGTGTCAGCGTACACGAGGGTGAGATTGTCGGCCTGGGCGGTCTGCTCGGCTCAGGTCGCAGTGAGACCGCACGCGCCATTTTTGGAGCCGACTCGATCGATGCTGGTGAGGTCACGATTGAGGGGAAGCCTGTCCATTTTCATTCGCCCGCCGATGCTATTCGCGCCGGTATCGGTTTTTGCTCGGAAGATCGTAAAGCGGATGGCATCATTCCCTATCTTTCCGTGCGTGAAAATTTGACTCTGGCAGCTTTACCTACATTAGCACGCAATGGTATCGTGTCGCGCAGTAAGCAGCAGGAAATCGTCGATCGTTACATCCAACGACTGGATATCAAAACGGCTGGACCTGATCAACCCATTCGCGAGCTATCGGGCGGAAACCAGCAGAAGGTTTTACTCGCGCGCTGGCTTTGTTTGAATCCAAAACTTTTAATCCTCGATGAACCCACGCGTGGCATTGATGTCGGCGCGAAAGCTGAGATCCAATCGTTGATCAATGAATTGGCCGAGCGTGGCCTGGGCGTGCTGATGATCTCTTCAGAATTAGAAGAGCTGACCGAAGGGTGTGATCGTATCGTTGTATTGCGCGATGGTGAAAGCGTAGCGGAACTCTCACGATCAGAAATCAGCCAGGATACGCTTATGGCCGCGATGGCTCAGGGCAACGATCCTGGTTTTGTCACAACAGCTCAGCAAGAGGAGGTGCAGCATGGCGAAGCTTGATCCAGCTACGATGACTCCTACTACCACAAACTCACCAGCCCGTCGCGTATTGCTTCCTAAAGGGATGCGTACATTGGGCCAAAACTACGGGGCGCTGATCGCGTGTATCGTACTCTTGATTTTTAATTGTCTGTTCACACCCCATTTTCTCTCGTTTCAGACACTGGGTTTGAACTTGCAGCAGATGACAACTATCACCATCGTTGCTATTGGTATGACGCTGGTGATCGGCACTGGCGGCATCGATCTTTCCGTTGGATCTGTGATGGCGATCGCGGGCACGATCGCGCCGCTGATTTTTTTGCGTATGAACAATTCTGTGTACGGAACCATTCTCGGCGTAGTCGTTGCTATGATCTTCGCTGGCCTGTGTGGACTTTTCAATGGCTGGCTCGTCTCGCGTTTCAATATTCAGCCCATTATCGCGACATTGATTCTATTTATCGCGGGCCGTGGCATAGCCCAGGTACTCACAAACGGAGCGGCGCAACCATTCTCGAACAATGGTTTTGAATGGCTGGGGCAAGGATCAATTCTTGGCTTGCCCGTGCAGGCCTATATCATGGTGATCCTGGTCGTCGTGTTCACCCTGATGGTGCAACGTACCACCTTCGGACGCTACATTCGTGCTACCGGAGGCAACGCTTCAGCGGCGCGCCTGGCGGGTGTACCGGTTGCACGCACCAAGTTGATCTGCTATGTCATTACGGGTCTGCTAGCGGGGCTAGCGGGACTGATCGTGGTCTCACTCAACGCTAATTCCGATCCTAGCTCGGTTGGTCTGAACTACGAACTCAACGCGATCGCCGCCGTCGCGATCGGTGGGACATCGCTGATTGGTGGACAGGCAAAGATTGTCGGCACCTTTTTAGGTGCTTTGATCGTCCAGCTCATTTATACAGCCCTGGTCGGAAACAACGTGCCGCAGGCTGTTTCATTGGTAGTCAACGCGGTCATTATTCTCGGTGCGGTCTATTTGCAGACACAGCGCAAAGCATGATCCCTGTTCTCGTGACGTTGAGTTTGATGACGATGATAACCACTTGGGAGGAGTTATGGCACAAATTTCTTCGGCTCAGACGCGGAGCCAGGGCATGAGCGCGACATGGAAACGCGCGTGGAGCATCTTACGACAACAGGTTCCACTGTTGGTATTGATTCTGCTCTTCATTTTCGCTTCGGTACGCTACGATGGTTTCCTGTCGGACTATAATCTCACCACATTTTTCTCTTACAATACTATTTTTGTGTTGCTGGCACTGGGCCAGACGTTTGTGATTATGACGGGTGGCATCGATATTTCGGTTGGCTCTCAAGCGGCGTTATGCGCTGTGGTGGCTGCTCGCATGAGTCACTATGGTCTTTTCCCCGCGCTGATAGCGGTAATCTTTGTTGGTGCGCTAACCGGTGCCATCAATGGCTGGGCCATTACTCGCTTGCGTATTCCTCCCTTTATCGTGACGCTGGCAACACAGATCGGTGTGCGTGGCCTGGCCCTGATTGTATCCGGCAATGCTACGATATCCGCCGATTCGAACAATGATTTTCCCAATATCTACGGCAATAGTTTTCTGGGTATTCCTATTCCAGTATGGATGTTACTTGCGGCATTCGTGCTCGCGGTCGTCGTCCTCAACTATACGCGCTTTGGTCGTCGTGTACTGGCGATCGGCGGCAATGAAGAGGCCACGCGCTTGATGGGAATGCCCGTAGACCGCACGAAAATGCTCGTCTATATGATCAACGGTATGATGGCGGGTCTGGCCGGTCTATTGCTGGCCTCAGAAACATTCGCCGGAAATCCGAATGAGGCTGTAGGCTGGGAACTGAACGCGATCGCGGCGGTGATCGTGGGTGGAACGCTCTTGACGGGTGGAAAAGGCTCTATTTTTGGCTCGCTGGTGGGTGCTCTACTGCTCGGATTGATCCTCAACATTCTCAATTTCGAGAATGGCTACGGCTGGATCACGCTCAGCTCTTACTGGGAGACTGTGATTCGTGGCGCGTTCCTGTTTATCGTGGTGATCCTGCAAACGCGCCTCTCGCAGCAGAAAAAGTTGCGGCAGAGCCAGGCACTGGGATAGATATTCGGAAACATGCAAGCTTTGTTCTACGCGGATAACCCTTCGTTCATATAGGGCAAACCTTGTATGTGTCAGCAGATAGCATGTGCTATCCCTCTTTTTTAATAAAAAAAGTACAGGGCAACGGTTTTAAACAGCAAAACCGTTGCCCTGTGTCTGCTCATTAATGCCCGCTTTTGATACGAGCAAGGACGGAGAAGAGGCCACCAATCACAGGACGCGCCTGGAAGCCGTTCTGTGTGTCGTTGATGGTATCGTACCAGTCAGTAAATGGTACGCGCGATGGAGAGGTATTGGCGAAGGCATAGAGGGCGTCAATAAAGTATTGACGCAATTGTGTGTTATCCGTCGAGGCCGCTGTCCACAACTCCCAATCGGACTTGGTATAGGTATGGCGCGAGTCCAGAGGAATACCGTATTGATTCTCCTTCTGACTATACCAGTTCGCCTCTTCCTGCCGTACAGATGTGGGCACGAGATTCAATCCGAGCAAACGATCGGGGAACGCATTGTATTTCAAGCTATACGTCCCCTGTCCTGTGCCTGAAGCCGTATCCGACTCGATATAGGCGATGTCGAGGTGTGCTTCAGAGGGGTCCTGTCCTAACTGTGCCCACTGCCCGATCAGGTTGGAGGCTGTGCTGGAGTAAAATTGCTGATCGGAACTATTGCCCGCCGCCTGCGCAATAATACTCATAGCGCCGATTCCCAGAATACCTTTAAGCGCGAGGTTGGTGCTGTGAGCAATCGAGCCCGTGAAGTCGTCGGTCTGGTTCTGCAAAAGTGGGTCCAGGGCATTGGGACGACTGGGATTGCCGCCGTTGGGAGCATTGAGGTAGTCGGCCCACTGGTGAAAAATTTTATAATGTGCGTTGCTGTAGTTGGCGGCATCGGTCGCATTGGCCTGTTGAATATATGCGGCAGCCATAATCAACATATTGGATGTCTCTTCGACCTGCATATTTTCGCCACCTCCATCATTATGGCCGTTAGCATTAGGATACGAGGAACCAAGGTCATGTACACAGTAGGTCTCCGGCCACAGTCCGCTTTCTACATAGGTCAGTATCGGGGCCAGGATCAGGTTGATCAGGTCAGGATTGAGATAGTAGAGTATGGGGAATGACGGGTAGATGACATCCACGGTAGAAACATTGCCATCACTACTGATCTCTTTCAAGAAGAGCCATGGTGTGCTAGAGGTGTTCACCAATTCGGTGCCTGCGATGGCCTGACGAGCGGCAAGGGCACAGAGCGCAGCATAGTGCGCGCCACCTGCGGTGACCGCTGCCTGCGCGATAGAACCGTCCAATGTATTGGCGCGAGTGAGAATAGCCTGTGAGGTGGCGTCGTTGTATGTGGCGCCAAGCATCTGCTGCCAGTTCGACCAGTAGGATTGCCATAGCGGCGCTATCTGATTTCCCTGATAACTTACCGCAGGTTGACGTACGTGACCTAGCACGAAGACAATGGGCGCGGTCGCTCCACCACTCACACTACCTAGGTTGAAGTTGAAGCCAAATACCGGCCATTGATTGTTGATCGCGCGTGGCATGTTAGTATCCATCGTATTATTCAGGCTACCCTGCGAGACCGCTAGCGAACGTACAGTGGTATCCGGCCCACTCTGATAGCTGAAGCCAGGACCATTCGTTGCCCATACCGCTGTTCCCCACGACGGGTAGTCGTTGGTTTCGGCGAGGACGGTCGGGGAGTTCGGTGTGACGGAGAAGGCATTGACATTCTGTGTGCCGGTGTTGATGGTCTGATACGCCCAGTTGATTGGCGTAGTGTTCGTGCCATGTGCCCACTCGCCGGAGATGTCCATATAAACACTCACTGTATGGGTATTGCCGTCGCTGCTCTGCGCCTGCACGAAGATATATCCAAACGGAATCGAGAGCAGTTGCAGATTGGTCGCCTCAATTGGCGAGAGGAAATTGACATAAAGGGTTACGGGACCAGCCTGGAAGGTATAGCGAGACTGGGTTGAGGTGATTTCTAGCTGTACCTGGGTTGCGTTTTGCACGGAACCGATGCCACCGGGCGCGCCAAAGAAGACGTATGAACTGCCATCGACACGCACAATGCCAGTAATCGCTTTGACATTTCCCCCACCATTCCAGAAAGTGGACCAGTTGCCTGGCGCGACATCTGAGTTCTGCCATGTGCTGACGTAGGGACTACGTACAATCAGCGGTACAGAGGGCGCACGCAATGGAGTTAACGCTGATGCGCTTTGATACAACGTCGTCACGTCGGAGGCGCTCAACGCCTGGTTGGAAATCTGCACATCGTCGATCAAACCGGGCCAGAAGTCTACCGGTCCAGCGTTATACCTGGCTCGACCGATGACCGTTTCACCTGTAGCATTCCAGGGTGCGCTGACCGCGCGTGTCGCGACCAGGGCACCATTGACATATAATTGGCTCTGTCCGCTGCCCGCATCATAAACACCGACTAGATGATACCATGTATTCGCGATTGGTGAGAATGGCGAAGTGGCGCGTACCACGTTCGCGGATGTCGAATCCGAACTGAGCAGGCTAAACGCAAATTTACCACCATCCGCACCCGCCGAAGGACTGGTGTACTGTAAGAAGAAGCCGCTGACATTCGAGCCATCCTGGCTTACGGCGGTTGACCAATTACTTAAAGATGCTAGTTGTACCCATGCCGCCACTGAATAGCTGCCACTGGTGTTGACAACGTTGTGGTTGATATCAACGCTAGTATTGCTGCCATTGAAACTCAATGCGGTACCAATTTTTCCGGTCGTCCAGGCTGGCCCGTTGTTCAAGGTACCGTTATGACCACCAGATGTGTCTGTCGCAGTATTACCGCTCCCGTTATCGAGCGGCCAATAACCAACGAGACCTGGTGTTGCTGCATGCGCGGTATGTGGAGGGAAGAAAAGTGTGTCTAGCGTGGCCGCGGAAATACCGAGAGCGGCGGCCATTTTGAGGAAATCACGGCGACGAATCTCTCCCAACGGTGGGAAACGAAAGAGTCTCTGCTGCTCATCCATGTTTAAATACTCCTTTGCATCATTGCATGAACACGTTGCTGATGAAGGCACGTTCATCCAACTGATAAAACGTCCTTACTAGAAGCTGTCCACCGGTCGTTCGGTAGACGGTCTAAAAGCCCTACGACAAACCAGTCTTTTTAGTTCGACAATACTTGAAGTAAAACGGCTGGCTTACCCTCTCTTGAGCATCATTGAGTGAAATGCTGTTTGAGGAAAAGAGAATCCAGCATTTTTTGCTTCTAATTACAAGTATACATCGCTTGATCTTGGAACAAAGCGAGCTTTATATCATGTTGTTCCTAATCAATTAAGAATAGTATAAATGATACTTTGGGTAGAAGTCAATTGTTTTCTGGCGAAAAAAGGCGCAGCGTCTCTCTTTTTCGGGACTTTGATGAATATATTCTTAGTGAGGAACGTTAAGCAGTTTCGGTTGCGGAGAGGTGTTTCGCAATGACATCAATTAAGACATCTACGTCGAAAGGTTTTTCGAGAAAGCCGTCCGCCCCGCTGGTTTGGGCTATTTTGTGCGCGTCGGAGTGGGCGGAGAGTATGATCACTGGAACGGAACTTGTTTTCTCATCGCTTTTGATTGCACGGCAGATATCGCGCCCATCGACGCCCGATATGAGTACGTCAAGTAAAATAAGGTCTGGAAGATCTTCGGCCAGGCTATGGATAAAATCTCCATTCATACTTACACGTACATGGTATCCCTCACCCTCCAGTACGATACGCACAACTTCGACGATGCCTTCGTCGTCATCTACTACCAGGATAGTTTGTTCCATACGTTCTCCTCTGCGAAATCGGCTACAATGCACGTAGTATTTCGACTTTTTTCATCAATTACTCTGTCCTATCCTGCCACGGAAGACGTTCCCAACGATTGGTTTGAGCGAAGCCGAACCCTTCATCGATAACCGTGCCTTGAAAACCCTCGGGAACTTCCGCAAACTGCGCGGCGAGGATGCGTGGAAAAACTCCCAGTTCAAATATCCATGGATCTCCCTGATGTTCCACAATAACGCGCCAGACTTGATTCTCTTGCCATTCATCGGTAAAATAAACGCCCACTTCAGGAAATGCGGAATAGAGTTTCAGCAGGATGTCCCAGATCGATCGTCCATCTGCCACTCTATATGGCAACTCCAGGCTATCATGTAGGTGAGCTGTCTCCAACAAAATATTAAAACCAATCCAGACGGGTAAATCTTCCATACTGAGGACAGCTAGATCTACGTAAAGTGAAACTTCGATGCCCGCGCTGGTAATAGCTTTCTCACCTGTGGGTGACAAAACAACGGGCGCAGCATAAATATCGCCCAGGCCATCTTCTTCCGACTGCGGCCAGCGGATGTCTCCTAACCAGTTCAGGACGTTCTCATCCACACAACCCAGGTCGATCAGTGCGTCGCGATAGCGTTTGAGTACCTGTGGAAATGCATCAGGCGTGCAAGACGCGTATGTTTGTATCTGGGCATACTCGGTCATCATTTATCTCTCTCCTCAGAAAATCCCTTCCAATTCCCCTTTTGGATCTCGCGTCATCAATTCTGATACCGCCTGCCGAGGATCAAATCCTTCAAAGAGAACTGCATTCAATTGTTTTGTGATGGGCATCTCGACATGGTAGCTGCTGGCAAGTCGGAGCGCGGCCTGAGTGGTTGTGACACCTTCGGCCACAGTATGCATCGAGCGTAAGATGTCGTCCAATTTCTCGCCCTTCGCGAGCCGATAGCCTAGTTGTCGGTTACGACTGAGTGGGCTGGCACAGGTAGCTACCAGATCGCCCAGTCCCGCCAGGCCTGCAAAGGTGAGCGCATGCGCGCCCGCCGCCACGCCCAGGCGAGACATCTCCGCCAGTCCGCGAGTAATGATCGCCGCTTTGGCATTATCACCATACCCCAGTCCATCGTTGATGCCCGTACCGATGGCGATGATATTCTTGAGTGCGCCACCCAGCTCAACACCGATCACATCCTGTGATGTGTACACGCGAAATGCATGTGTGCTGAGCAACGAGCGTACATGGACCGCGACATCGTCTCGACTGGCGGCCACGACTGCTGCTCCTGGTTGTTCCTGTACCACCTCGTGCGAAAGGTTTGGGCCGCTGAGCACCGCAATATTTTCGCGCGCCTGCGGCATCTCCTCCGCGGTAATCTCGCTCATCCGTTTCAAGCTGGCTACTTCAATGCCCTTGCTCGCGCATACGAACACGGTGTTCGTTTCTCTATGAGGTGCCAGTAAACGCAAGTTTTCACGCAATCGCTGCGCGGGCGTTACCAGCAACACCATCTCTTTCATATGTACAGCTTCTTTCATTTCCGCTGTTATATGAAGTTGCGCGGGAAAGACGACACCAGGCAAAAACAGGTTATTCTCGCGTTGTGCCTCCATCATGGAAGCGCGATCTTTACGATGCTCCCAGAGTACTGTTTCGATTCCGTTACGCGCGAGCAAAAGCGCCAGGGTCGTGCCCCACGCACCGCTCCCGATGACACCGACAGCTCTCATGACTATTTAACCTGATTCTTTCACTATTCGTTTTTTGACATCGTCATTGTAACATAGAAGCTGAAGGCTTACACTCACCTTCTCTGACCGGTACCCAAATTGCTATACCTCTTCGTCCTATGACGGAATACTTCACGGCTCTGCTTATTCTGAGTTGTTTATTTACCGGAAGTTTAACTTTTTAGTAGTAGGAGCATACGATATGTCGGTACACAATAAAGTCGTTGCAGTGACAGGTGCGAGCCAGGGTATCGGCAAAGCGATTGTCGAGGCGTTCGCGGGACAAAATGCGAAGGTTGCTTTGCTTGCGCGCAGGATCGAGGTGCTTGAAGAGTTGGAGGATCGGTTGCTGGCCGAGGGTGCTGATGTCGTGGCTGTGCCCACGGACATTACTGACCCCTCAGCGGTCCAGGAGGCGCGGCAACAGGTCGATCAACTTTATGGCCCGATCGATATTCTGATCAATAATGCGGCCAGTGCGGTATTGAAGCCGTTCGCGCAGACGAGCCGAGCCGACTGGGAGAATATGATCAATGTCAACCTCTACGGCATGTTCCAGGTTACGCAAGCGTTTTTGCCGCAGATGATCGAGCGGCGCTCCGGTGTGATCATTAATCTATCGGCGGCAATCGCACGCAATGGTTTTCCCAATCTCGCCATCTATAGCGCAACGAAGGCGGCTATCATCGCCTTCAACGAGGCGCTCGCTAAAGAGGTACGCCGTTACGGTATTATGGTTTATTGCATCTGCCCTCATGGCGTGGACACAGAGCTTTATCATACGCTTTTCGGCCAGGCACGCGCCGATCAGTTGCTCTCGCCGGAATATGTTGCGCAAGAAATCGTCAGGGTCGCGGCAGGCGAAAGCGATCTCAAAAGTGGACAAACGCTCGAACTTCCGCGTGATTGAAATTTCTCCCTTTATCTCTCTTCTGCCGCGCTCTTATGCTTATTTTGTGGTTCGCTGGTGCCCGCATAAACCTCTGACTTCAAAATACCGATATATGGTAAGTTGCGGTAGCGTTGGGCGTAGTCGAGTCCATAGCCAACCACGAATTTATCGGGAATAGTGAAACCGCTGTAGTCGACCGGCACATTCCTGAGCCGCTCACGTTCCTTGTTGAGCAGCGAGCAGATGCGCAGACTCAAGGGATGACGACGAGTAAGCAGGTCGATAAGATAGTGGAGCGTGAGTCCACTATCAATGATGTCTTCGATGATCAGAATGTGTTTCTGGTCGACCGGTCCCTCCAGATCTTTGATAATACGCACGATCCCGCTCGATTGGGTGCTATCGCCATAGCTTGCCACAGCCATATAGTCGATTTCGAGTGGAAGTTCGATCGCTCGTGCCAGGTCGGCGATAAAGGGAACCGCGCCTTTCAGCGTTCCCAGTAGCAGAAGATTTTTGTCCTGGTAGTCACCGGTAATTTGCGCACCCAGTTCCATAACTTTGCTATGAAGTTGTTCTTCAGTGATGAGTATTTCCTCAATATCCTGGTGCATGGTCTCCTCGCTGCTCTCTTCTATGCGACTATGAAATATAACTTATGATCTTATGGGTATTACACATCCGTCCGTTTGATAATCGCTAAACGAATGATTCGACGTGTATGGCGACGCAAACGAGCGCGCTCATCCAGCCTCACCCCACCTATCCATAAGCAGTGGTCGGACGAAAAAAAAAGGGGCATGTATTGTCTCTGTTCATAGGGAATATGCTCGTCGATCAACACATCCTTCACTTTCTTTTCGTGCGCCATGCCCAATAATTGAATGCGGTCTCCTGGTCGCCTGGTTCGAACCAGGATGTCGTGCACGGCTTGATTCTGCTGCGAAATACCCAGCACCGCGGCATCGATGTAGGCAACCGTACTCGCGCGTGGCAGCAAGCGCCAGACACTGGCCCAGTCCTCTTGTGAGAGCGCCTGTCCTACCTGTTCGCAGAGCGCCGCCTGCAAAACTTCCGCGCTCGCTAGCCAGGGAGTGCCAGGTACTGGTACGCATGCAGGGACCGGTAAAACGATCTCTTCGTTCTTTATCACATCCTCTGTAGCAGAGGCGGGATAGCTGTCTGCATGTTTATCGGCACGTTTAAACACCAGTATATCATCTACATATTCGATCACCAGTTGTCGCGGCATATGTAAGACGACCGCTCGGTGTTGATGTGCTCGTCGCATAGCATCTTCGATAAGTTGATAGTGGCGCAGCTCTAATGGTGCCTGTCCACCACAAAGATGTGCGCAGACTCGACGCAGTAGATGTCTTTGCAGACTCAATGATAGTGCTTGTAGCGCGGATATGTGTAATGTAGCATGCTGATCATCTTCTTGTAGCACGACTGACGACCAGGCCCTGTCGACTTGCTCTTCTACCCATGCAAGATCAACGCTAATCACCTGCGCGTTACGCACCAGCGTTTCTCGCATGCCTGTATTCATCGATGTCAAAAGTGGCAAAAGCTCGTGGCGAATACGGTTGCGCAAGAAGCGTGGATCATTGTTGCTCTCATCCTCGAAGGGATGAAGCCGATGACGCGCGCAATATGCCAGCGTGTCTGCGTGGGTCGCGCACAACAGTGGTCGGATGATATCGTTTTGCCGTGGTTGCAGTCCGACCAGACTCGCCAGCCCACCGCCACGCAGCATGTGCAATAAAAGCGTTTCGGCCTGGTCATCCGCGTGATGGGCAACTGCTATACGATCCCCTCGCGCGACCTGGCGCAGGAAATCGTATCGGGCCAGGCGCGCGGCCTCTTCTAACGAGTGGTGCTCGCGTTGCGCCAGCGACGCGACATCACGCTGACCGATGGTAACCGCCAGCCCCCAGTCCTTCGCCAATCGTTCGATCTGTGCCGCCTCATACTGGCTGCTCGCGCGCAACTGGTGGTCCAGGTGGGCCACGTGTAGTTCAATTTTGGGGTAATGCTTGCCTGGCCCACACAACTGATGTAATAGGTGGAGCAAACAGAGCGAATCCGCTCCCCCAGATACCGCGACGACAATGCGTCCACATTCCTGCAAAAGTTGCTGATGCGCTATAAACGCGTCTACGGTTGCGATGAGTGAATCGTTACTCTCAAATGATATTTCCACCGGCTCTCACTTTTTTTGACTGTCGCGCTATATATGAGAGGTCAGGGCCGCGCAGTAGTTGGCACAGCCACTCGCGCAACGCCCCTGTTTGCACCTGTCACGTTTTATATGGTACGATAGAGGTTCATTATAGCATGAACATGATGGTGGTTTGACTGACTACTGGGGTTTGAAAAAATACTATGACTATTCGCAAAATTATTACGACAGAGAATCCAATATTGCGCCAGAAGGCGAAAAAGGTGCATCGTTTCGACCCTTCTCTGCAAAAGTTAGTGGATGATATGTTTGAGACGATGCATGAGGCAAATGGTGTTGGTCTTGCCGCGCCACAGATAGCGCAATCAATCCGTGTCTTCGTGGCCGAGTTCGAAGATCACAAAGTTGCCGTCTTTAATCCAGAGATCGTGAAGGCAGAGGGCGAGGAGCTGGGGACCGAGGGCTGCTTGAGTATTCCTGGCTATGTCGGCGAGAACATCCGCCGTGCCAGCAAAGTGTTGGTGAAAGGGCAAGATGTGCGCGGAAAACCGATTCGTGTGCCCGCTGAAGGCTGGTTCGCGCGTGTTTTGCAGCACGAGATCGACCATCTCGATGGTGTTCTTTTCCTCGATCGGCTGGATGATCCCAGAGATCTGCGTGAGGTACGCGAGGACGATCTCGAAGAAGATGAGCAGCCAGCACTTATCGAGTAGTTGCTCTATCTTGCTACGAAGTCGAAATTTTAGAAGCATAAATAGAAAAAAGCCTGGAAGAACATCTATCGTGTAGATAAAATACAGTTCTTCCAGGCCTGCTTATTTGGCATGGAGAGTTATAACTTTTGCTGTCTATGCAGCATGGAGATGCGCTGATTGCTCAACGTCGCTTCACAGTTTTGACAGACGTAGAAGCCTTCCTCACGATAGTGCAGTTCGTTCATCTGGAAGTGAAGGTAGCACAAACCGCAACGGGTGGCATCTTGTTGGCTTGCTATCTGACGATCCTGCTCGAAAAGATCATGTAAAGAATGGATCATGCCATCGAAATCGAAACTGGTATACCTGCTACGTTCAAAATTCGTTATCCCTAATGCAGGAAGCGCTCCAGTCGTATCACTTCCGGAGCGTGTATCGTGATTGGTATAGTCGCTGTGACGGACTGCTTGAGTGCCGTTGATTCTCTCTTTCTCGCTCTCTGATCCTTCTGGAAAATGATTACTCACTCTATTGCCTTTCAATCGCCGCTCGTTGATCAAACTCCCCACTCTCTACAATACCGCTATATGTCCTCGCTTATATCGATTATAGGCCTTCAAGAAACTAAGCGCAAGCGATGCCATTTTTTACGACGTATCCCCTGGCAAAAATAATGAGTAAGTTGTTCATCGTACAGTCAGCGAGAGAGCAAGAGTATTACTCTACAACATTCTCGTTCTGTCGTGTCAAAAGAAACGATAAAAGGCAAATAATATTACAGCCTTTCAACATTATGCCTGTACATCATTTTCTCCGAGCACGCGGCTGAGCGTCTCACGTTTGATGCGGTAGACTTGTCTTGAATTGACATGCGGCAATACAACTGCCTCAAGCACGCCCTGTTTTACCCAACGCCGGACTGTTGCATCGTCTACGCGTAAAATACGCGCAACTTCGGAAACCGTTAGTAAATCATCACTCATACTTTCTTCCTTTCTTTCTGTCTCCAAATTTTTCTCACCCTGGCAAATTCCCTGCTGTAAAACCTTGATCATATAACATTCTCGATCCCCGTTGGGATTCCTCCATGAAAAGTATCTATGTAGGAAAAAAAGGTTAATGATCGGTATATAGGAATGCAATATCAATTATTGTATAATACATTACCATCAATGTAAAGTGAATAAAGAGAGATTTCGTAAGAATTTTTGGCTCAATCTATTCTTTTGCTTATCCTGCAAACCTCTGAAAACGTCCACAAACCGTTTACATGAAGCCAATCGATAGTGCTCTTCCTTTTAGAAAGACGTGCCACAGCTACCAAAAATAAATCAACCTTTTGGTCGATCACAAATGAGCAAGGATACGTTATTCTTTGGGTAACTACCCAGTAGGTAGACGCTGGAAGCGAGCATTATTCGCGTAGATACTTGGAGCAGATGATAGTTACCGCTACCGCTATCCTCGGAATGAATCCTTTCACGTTATAGGCATACTATCATTTAGTAATGAGTGTGGAGATAAAGAAAAAGAAAGGGTATTAATCAGGTGTAAAGGCTGCATAGGATAGAAAGGATCGTCTTCATGCAGAAACAAGAATTGACGTATTTTTCTTTAAAAGAAACGTGTGATGGTGGCCTGGTGCAACAGATTCTGGCCGGAAACCAACCAGCATTCACAGCACTTGTGGAGCGCTACTCCACGGTGCTCTACCACTTCGCGTATCGCTACCTGGGAGATTATGAGCAGGCCTATGATGTTGTACAGCAAGTATTTTTAAAGCTCTACATTGCCCTCCCTCATCTACCTGTAAGCGATCAGCTTAGACCCTGGCTTTTTCGGGTCGCCCAAAATTGTTGTCGCGATGAATTGCGCAAACGCCGTAGAGATCATAGTGTTCCGTTTTCTTTGCTGCAATGGCCTGATGGTGAGGAGGTAGCACCGTTGGCACTGTTGGCTGATACCAGGCCTTTGCCAGAAGAACTCGCCGAATACCACGATCTACAGCACATGCTGCGCCTGGCAATCGATGCTCTACCGCTCAAATTCCGCTCGGTGGTCCTATTGCGCTACCTTCATCGCTACAGCTTTTCAGATATAGGATTGATCTTAGAGATGCCTATGACGACCGCGAAGACCTATTACTACCGTGCTTGCAGCAAATTGCGCGTCCTGCTACAGGAGCAAGTGTGTGAATAGGTTGAAATACGACAGAAAAGCTGCTTGCGTCTTCAGCAGCGAAGACGCAAGCAGCTTTTCGTACTCTACTGTTCCATCGATCTTCAGAGACGATAGATCGCTGATACATGCGATTCTTGCCTCTGGTGTACGTAAAGTTTCTTACGCAATCTATTGCTCTGGAATAAAAAGCGAGCTAGGCGGGCAATGCTGGTTGGCTAAGCAAGCTATCGATCGTGCTTTGCCGCACACGGTACGCCTGGCGTTTCCCCACGTGTGGCAGTGATACTGCCTCTAGGGTTCCATGTTTGATCCAACGGCGTACGGTTGTGTCGTCGACACGTAAACGACGCGCGACTTCCCGTACTGTTAACAGTTCGTCCGTTTGTTGCATGAGATCTCCTTCATTTTCAAGCTCCACTATGCTCACTGATCTGATAACCCAGGTAACTTCCCTGTACAAAAGGTGAGCATACGGCCACAGCTTACAAGTATCCATATCACATTCTTCTTACAAGGGCTATTGGGCTATATGCATAGCTCCAGCTGATCTGTACAAGAACAGATCGGTTCTACCGATGTAAGATCGTTCATCAAATGACAGGAACGCTGGTTCCACAAAGCACCTGCTAAAAGAGCGCACCCTTTTATGACTTTTTGCATCTTTGCTTTGCTCGATCTTTCTTTTCAGTGGAGATTGTCCCGTATTTCCCTCCGTGATAGAAAGATATGACATAGAGAAGAAATCGCTAAAAATAGAAAAAAGGCATTTCTTTAAAAAGGCATGCGAACATCTTTTACTCCTGTATTATCATTATAATAATGAAGAAAAAGATCATACATTGCTATTTAATCATTTTCCTCTTTTGTCTCCATCCCGCTATAACAGCTTGCTCAACTCGCCGGCTCTTGCCCTCGCAACAGTTGGAGCTCGTAGCCGCGATTAACGGCCTGGAGACGTGTATGCACATGTAGCTTTTCATAAATGCTGTTGAGATGTGTTTTTACCGTGCTGATACTAACTACAAGGGTACGCGCAACCTCTTGATTTGACAGGCCCCTGGCAATCAAATTCAACACCATCAGTTCTCGATCGCTTAACGTATCTGTAAAAAAGATAGTTGCGTGATTCTTTTCGTATTGTGTCTGCCTTCTGGTGATCGCTAAACGATGTTTGAGAGCATCCTCGTGGAGAGCGTGTTGTTCGTACCATACGCTTGCTCGTTGATGCAGCGTATCAATAATCTGGGGGTGAAGCTGATAGAGCCGTGCCCGTAGGAGTTCGACGAAAAAACGATCGTAGCGATACCGATAATTTTCTAGCAGGTGCACAAAAAGATGGGAACGATGGAACGATTCTAGCATAGCAAAGCTGTCTTCACGTTCGGTGATAGCATCACATAACTCGCCGTGCATTTGTTCCAGTATAGAGGTGAAAAGCAGGAATCGCTGCGTATCTTCCGCCAGAGGCGCGAAGACTTCCTCTTCTAAGTAGCGAGCGACGTAGTGATCAGAACCACTGAACGATTTGACGTACGCTTTCATACTGGCCTGACTTGTTTTCGTCTGCATTGCCAGCAGCGCTAATTTTAAGCCTGCTGCCCATCCCTCGGTACGTTGATGTAGCTCATCTATTATCTCGCTATTGATCACACGCCCCAGGCTTTGCAAAGCAAAAAGCGCGGCCTCGTCTCTACTAAAACGCAGTTGTTCCGCCTCGACCTCTGCCAATTTTTCCTGCACATGCCAACGCGCTAATGGAAGTGGCGGATCAACACGGGAAATAAGCACGAAGTGGATGTGAGACGAGGCATGCTCGACAAGGGAAAGTACCGCACGCTGAACTGTTTTCTCTTGTATCTCCTGATAATTATCAAATATGATGACAATTTCTTGTCCTGTTTCTGCTGAGAGTGAAGTGAGAAAGGATGCTATGCCCGCTTTACTGTCAGGGTTTGGGTATGATAGCGTTTTCTCATCAATGGTGAAGAGAGTGTGACTACTATGCGGGCGTTGCAGTTGCCTGAGCGCCCTTATCAACTCTTGCCAGAAAAGCTCAGCGTCGTTGTGCGTTTCCTCAAGTGTAATCCAGGACGCGATGATAGCGGGCTTTTGTAGCGCCCTCATCCGCATCCAGTTTTGCACCGCCGTAGTCTTACCCGCACCAGCAGGTCCTGTAACAAGCATCAGTGGTCGTTGCAAGCCTGCATCGAGATGCAACTCAAGTCCTGGTCGCGCTATGGTACTATCCACAAGTGGAGCGGTTGGCTCGTACGAAAACCTTGCTATGTCTTGCACGCGTTGTTCCATATTTTCCCCTTCGACCATCGACACAAGCACCTATAACCTATTTCTAATAATAAATTATTTGGCTGTCTACTGATTTTATCACAGATTATATTATTTATGAAATCGATAAATATATAGAGGAGAAGGTTGATAAGATAATGAGTTAAGGTGTAGTCACCAACGGTAGTAGTCAGGTTGCATCATGCAAATGACACGACTTCTCTGCGCTTAGTCCTGGTAAAGCAGCTTTCGATGCATAGTCGAGATCAATGTATCGGTAAGCGCCAGAATTTTTTCGAACTGTGCCGTTTGTTGTTCGAGTGTCATTCCTTGCTCACGCCATTGCGGTAGCATGTATTGTTCGCACGAGGCAATTTCGCTGCGAACGAGTTGACGCAATTGGAAGCGCATTAATGCTGGTAGTGCGAGTGGGAGGCCGAGTTTTTCCATACTCGTATAAATGTTGATCAGGAGTAGGTCATCACCTGTGAAAAGCTGTATGCCTTTTTCGTTTGTTGTGGGGAAAAGGAGGTCCTGTTGGAGCAGTGTATCCAGGTACTGATCGCTCGCGCCCGACTGGCGCAGTACTTCTTCTTTCGTCATCCATACCTGTTGACCACCGAACGCGCGTAGTGACCGCTGCTTGAGTGCCAGGCTCATCTGCATATCACCTTGCTGGGCGCGAATTTCTAGCAGTTTTTTGATTGTCTCCAGCGGCAGGTGATATTGTTCTCGCAACTCGCGAATGATGCCCAAAACGAGCAGGTGTTCCTGGTTGTAATACGCGGTGCGCCCACGCATGATCGGTGCAGGGAGCAATCCTTGCGTATTATAAAAACGAATCGTTCGGCTCGGCATATCCGCGATACGTGCCAGGTCATCGATGCGCAAAACTCGTGGCGCTATATCTTGTTCCGTAGTCATTAATTCAGTATTTCGATTCGTTGTACTATATTTTGCCACCATATTGTTATGACATATTTATGGTGTTGCTTTTTTGCTTGGTGTTGCCTGCGGTTGCGCCACCGAAGTTGGCGTCACGTTCAACTGTGCTTTTTCAGCATTGATTTTTTGCTCCAACACACGCAGATACGCTTGCGCGCCATCCAGATCGGTCTCTGTGATCTGATCGAGCTGGGTGGGCAGGACCGAGACCTGTTGCACCCATGATTCCAACACGTTCTGGATCGCTCCCAGTGTCTCGTTGTCCTGGTTGATACTGCTCAGCCACGAGCGCGCCGTCTTGAATGCGTTGAGCATGCCCGTCAGAAAATCGCTGGTAACCACCGAACCGAACTTGATGATCGGTGAGACGAACACGTCGTATGCTTTACGCGTGAGTTGTGCTGCTGCGATCGCGCCATTTAATGTGAAACCCTCGATTGTATCCAGGCTCTCCAGTAGCTCTTTGCGAGCCTGGTTCGCGCCCTGGGTCATACCCTGGTTGAAGGCGTTTTGCACCTGTTGTTCAATATTAGCACCACTTTTCGTACCCGGTATCGCCGGTGTATTTGGTACGAGATCATGTACCGCGAATCCGACCCCGACGACCGCAGCCGCGCCAGCTCCCAGCAGGAGTCCACGTCTCGATACGCCTTTTTTCCTCTTCCTGGATGGGCGCACGGAAGGATTTTCTTCCTCGTATTCGTAGATGTAGTTGTCATCTTCAGCCGGGTACTCCAGCGGATATTCCTCTGCATCTTCTTCAAGTTTAAGCGTCGCTTTCGGTGAACGTTGCACACCTCGTGATCGACGTGAAGGGGCTATCGCGATAGCTTCGGGTTCGCTCTCGTAGTCTTCGTCATCACTATCATATTCGCTCTCGTAGTCATCAACATCCTGGTAGTAGTTGTGGTTATTTTCCGCCTCATAACCATCATCTACCTCGGCTTCTTCATCCAGTATCTCTTCTTCCTCATTTGGATCTTGCCAGTCATCCAGAGCCTCGTAATTGGCTTCATCTTCCTCGTAGCCACTATAGTTGTCATAGTTATTGTAGCGGCCCTGGTATGGATCTTGTGCGGTGCGCGCGTTGGCGGCTGACCGTCGCCTGATCCCACTATTCAAGCGAGGAGGGTAATCGGACATATTGGCTTCTTGCCCCAGTTGACGTGGTTGGAGTGACGAGGAGTGTATGTATGGGTCTGCGTCTACAATGGGACGCCTCTCCTGATAATTGCGTTCGTGATAATCGATGTGGTCAGCCGTTTCTTCTGTTGGTCGCTTGCTTGCTAGAATACCCTGCCGGAGTAGTTGTCGTGTGCGCCTGGGATCGGGGCGCTCTACCAGTGGTCCTGACCGGGAGTTGCTGTGATGCGATCTTTGCGGGGCATTGTTGCCGTTATGCAACGGGTCGTGCTCATACGTATACTGTCGTCCTGGACTTTTACGATACGTGCGTCGCTCTCTGTTCTCGTTCGACATTCTTTCCCCTATCCTCTTAATCCGATCAAGTACGCTTTCTACTGATCCCTTTGGTGCCCATGTACAATTTCCTGGTAGGCTAAATCTATCAGGTGAGCGTTCGTCCCCAAAATATTCATTCTAGCTACAATGAAGCGGATTAAACCCTTGTTAAGCACTATTTTACACTACTTTCTTTGCTTCGTCCACACTGCAAGCTCTATGCAGGAAGGCCATAAGTGTCTGTATGACCGTTTTTTACGTATAAAAAAGAAGAAGATAGACAGACAACCAAACAAGGGTCTCGGTAAACTCTACAGTAAACTCTGAAGGAGGAAATTATGTGTGGTCGTTATACTCTCATCCATTCTCTGCCCGATATCGCGTCAACACTACAGGTAGCTGTACCTCCATCCTTACAAACTGTTCCGCGTTACAATGTTGCTCCGACGCAAAATGTGGTGACGGTGATGCATGATGACCAGAACAACCATCTGGCACTGCTACGCTGGGGACTTATTCCATCCTGGGCGAAGGATGAGAGCATCGGCTCGCGCATGATCAACGCGCGCGCGGAGACGCTGGCCGAAAAGCCCAGTTTCAAGCGACTTCTGCGTACCCGTCGTTGCTTGGTGGTTGCCGATGGTTTTTACGAATGGGCGCAGGCCCCTAACAGCAAAACGAAAACACCGATGTACATCACGATGAAAGACCAGGATCTCTTCACGTTCGCCGGTCTCTGGGATAGCTGGCGTGATTCTGATGGTCAACAACTTACTACCTGCACAATCATCACGACTGAGCCCAATGCTGTTGTTGCGCCTATTCACAATCGTATGCCCGCAATTCTGACGCCTGATGCGCGGAAAGTATGGCTCGATCCAGCTATGCAGGACGACCAGGACCTCTTGCACCTGCTCGCTCCATATGCCACCGATGAGATGGCAACGCGTCCGGTATCACGGCTGGTAAACGATCCAAAGCGCGATGATGCGGCCTTGATTGCCTGATATCTGGCTGGACGGGCCAGCGTTCGCAGGAATATCTGAGGTCAGTATTCTGCCAGGGTTCATCGTCTTCAAAAGCGCGTGCGGGGAATGCTTGCGTATGCCTGGGATTTAGAGGTTGTAAACTTCGCCGAAGTAGTAAGGGTGCCCATGACGAAATAGCGATGAGATATAATAGGCAATGTCTTCAACATATTTTTAGTATGCAAAAGGAGCGTTGCATCATGACCAATGCCTCGGGCATGACACTCGTCGATTATATCGTCCCCGCCAGGGCTTCACGCAGTGGGAATCTTGTGAAAGATAGTCTACTCGTGATAGGCTCTAGCCTCCTGCTCGCGCTATGCGCCCAGCTATCTTTCCCCTTGCCGTTTACACCTGTGCCCATCACGCTACAAACTCTCGCGGTACTACTTATCGGAGCGGCACTTGGCAAAAAACGTGGAACATTGGCCGTTCTACTGTATCTGGCCGAGGGTGCAGCTGGGCTGCCGTTTTTCCATGGTGGCACTGCTGGTATCAGTTATCTGTCAGGAGTTACCGCTGGCTATCTGTGGGCTTTCCCGATCGCGGCTTTTATGACTGGTTTTCTCTGTGAGCGCGGTCTCGATCGCAGTTATCTTACTGTAGCTCTGGCAATGCTGCCTGGCACGCTGATCATCGAAATCATCGGTTTTTGCTGGCTAGCCGTTTTATTGCATATTGGGCTTGGACAGGCTTTTCTGCTAGGTTGGCTCCCCTTCCTACCTGGCGACCTCGTCAAACTGGTCATCGCAGTGGCTCTGTTGCCCAGCGCGTGGCAACTGGTGCGTCTGATTAAATCTGAGTAACACCCGCAGTTTTCACCTATTGAAAAAATCGCGTAGGGCAAACCAGGCGTTTGCCTCACGCGATGATTTACAATCGCGATTGCACGCGTACCAGTTTGCGTTCGCCACCTCTGATCAGACCGGCCAGCGAGCGGATGGCATCGATAGTTTCTTGCGCGTTGCGTACGAACTCGACGCGCGCGGGTGCCAGTTTCTCTTTGAACTCTTCGACCGTCATATCATCCAGAAAGCGCACACCCTCGTTATCCAGCATGACGCGTGGTAGCAGGATGAGATCGCTGCGCTCGCTGCTCTCATAGAGCGCTTCCAGTACGTCTTGCCCGCATAGCAGACCCGCGACGGTGACCTCCGGCCCAAAGAACTTGTTGATGACTGGTAGCACCTGCACGTCGAGAGCAGCAATTTTTTCTATATCTGCCGCGAGATCACGAATGACGGGTTCGGCCATCGCGCTGGTGATCAGCGTGACACGTTGTGGTTGGGGCATCATGCCTGGCAGGCGTCGTTTCGTTTTTGCCCACTGGTCGATCAGGAAACGCGTCATACCAACGCCGTTTTCAATCTGTGAGTACAATCCATAGTGGCTGGCGGCTGGAAACTCACGTTGCGTAAGGTAGTACCATTCGTCCGAAAGATATACGAACGGGTTGCCATCGGGATCGTTGGCCGCGAACTCGCGTTGGAAGTGCTCGACTTGCTCGATGATCGCCTCAGCCTCCTGCCTGGTATACGGTCGCAGAGGTGGCAAATCTCCAGTTTTCATCATATTGTTATACTTGGTCAAGCCCACCGGCACCGCCGAGATGGACTCGACGATAGGACGGAGCGCGATCAGGTCGCGAATACTGCGTTCGAGTTCCACGCCGTCGTTGATGCCTGGCAGCAGCACTAACTGCGTATGGCAGGTGATATTCATATCGCCCAGGCGTTGAATATGCTCGATGATTTCGCCAGCACGCGGTCCGTCTACTAATCGGCGGCGCAAATCTGGATCTGTCGCGTGTACCGAGACGTATAACGGGGTCAGCTTTTGCTCGTCCAGTCGCTGCCAATCCTTCTCTTTCAGGTTGGTCAGCGTGATGAAGTTGCCGAACAAGAACGAGTAGCGGTAGTCGTCGTCTTTAATATAAAGCGAGGAACGCATGCCGTGCGGCATGCCTGGCTGCGAAGAGAAACGTTCCGGTAAACCCTGAATAAAACAAAACACACATTTGTTCGCACATTGCCGGATGAATGGCGTTGGTTCCTCACCAAATAACACACCCAGGTTTTCGTCGATACTTTTCGTGATGTGTACTTCGTGTTCGTCTTGTTGGCGTTTATAGCCGATCAGTAGCTCTTCATCGGCCACATAGAAACGATAATCCACGAGGTCACGAATAGTATGACCATTGATTGTGTGTACTAAATCTCCTGGCTCTAGCCCTGCACGATCGGCGGGACTTTCAGGCACGACCTCACGCACCCATCCATACATTTTTGGCATCGTCTACATCCTTAGTAAAACGTGGCGAGGAGGGAAAACAGGGGCAGGCTGCCATGAAGCCTCCCGGCGACAAGAGTTTTCGACAAAAGAACTTTCAATTATAGGTTGTCTCTAGATTATTTATTTTAGAATCAAGCAATTATAGCTCTTTCACCCATACCCGTCAAATTTCCGGTAGCTTATGCAGTATTGCGCACAATTCACAAATTCACAGCCTCTAACAAAAAACTATGTCGATATCATCCTTTACAAAACGTGTTTTTTTCTGACACAATAGAAGGCGACCCGGTAAGATGATATGCTGTGTCAGCACTACTCCACCTATGCAAGCGTTGAAATGAGAAGAGAGCAGATGAAAGAATTTAGCTAACAGCCGCATCAGGTAAGGCTCAAAGAGCCTCTTTTCCGCTTTGTACATCCCGCTTAAGAATAAGACACGGCGAGAAACAGGCCGTGTTCCTGATTCGCCTACTATGATGATAGTGCGCAGCAACCACGTGGTTTGCTATGCGCGATTTTGAGTTTGTTGCGATTCATTGCCCTGTGACAATGTTGTATTTTCTGTGCGTTTTAGCGCGATCTTCAGCTCTGTTTGCTATTGGGAGGGGGTATCCTTTTGCTTGCCGAACGTACCACAACTGCCAACCGCGAGTTCTCTGTGCAGGACGAGTATCATTATAACTACGCGGGTCCTTTGCGCTGGATCATATCCCATCTTTTCCGCTATCCACTGCTGACCCTGCTATTCCTCTTGCTCTCAAGCGGCACGAACATATTCTTTTCACTGAATCCGATTCTTACCGGTCAGGCATTTAATGCTGTTCTATTGGGTCAAGCTGGACGCAGTAGGTTGATCACGGTCACCCTGTCACTGCTGGTTATCGTGCTCGTGCAGAGTTTTTCTGATATCAGCGCGCGTCTCTCGGCGGAGCTGCTTTGTAATCGCGTCTCAAGAGATGCACGTTCAGAGCTGTATCTCAGTCTGTTGAGCAAAAGTCAGACGTTCCATAATCGACAGAGTGTGGGTGACATCATGGCGCGCGCGACCAATGATATGCAACAGTTGAACAATATGATCTCGCCCGCGCTCGATTCGATCGTTGATTCTTTCAGCAGTGTCGCGACCAATCTCTTTTTTATCGGTTTTCTCAACGTTCAGCTTTTGTTGGTACCTGTGCTCTATATTTTCGTGTTCGCAATCGCGTTACGCCTCTATTCGCGTCAACTCGGTCCTGTTTCGGATGCCATGCGCGAACAATTCGGCGCGACCAACGCGACGTTGAATGAGGCTGTTTCGGGCATCGAGGTGGTTAAAGCGACCGCGCAAGAGGCACAGGAGATCAAGAAATTCACGCGCGGGGCGCGTCGCTATCGTGACCTCTACGTGCGCAATGGCAAGATTCAGGGCTTTTATCTGCCCACATTGCTGCTCGGTGTCGCCATTGCATTGGCTTTTCTGCATGGCCTCTACCTGTTCCTGCATGGACAAATCAATATCGGAGATCTCATCGCGTTCATGGGACTGGTGGCGAACCTGCGCTTTGTGACTTCGGTCTCGACCTGGAATTTTAGTTTGCTGCAACTCGGCATCTCCGGCTCACGGCGTATCTTATCCTTGATGCGCGAGGAGACGGAACTCGACGAGAATGAGCGGGGGCATAGTGGTACCATCCGTGGTGATATTGTCTTCGATCACGTCACTTTTAGCTATGGCGCGACTCCAGTGCTCAAAGATGTGTCGTTTCATGCGCGACCAGGACAAACGATCGCGATCGTAGGACAGACCGGATCGGGCAAGAGCACGTTGACGAAGCTTGTCAACCGTATCTACGATGCCAACGAGGGGCGTGTGCTTATCGATGGCGTCGATGTGCGCGACTGGAATATGGATGCCTTGCGCTCGCAGATCTCGACCATCGAGCAGGACGTGTTTCTTTTCTCGCGCACCATTGCTGAAAATATTGCCTATGGGCTTGGTCAACAGACCGATCAGGAAGCGATCGAGCGCGCGGCAAAGGATGCCCAGGCTCACACTTTCATTGAGCAGTTTTCTGAGGGCTATGAAACTGAGATCGGAGAGCGTGGTGTCACGCTCTCCGGTGGACAGCGCCAGCGCCTGGCTATTGCCCGCGCTTTGTTGACCGATCCACGCATCTTGATTCTCGATGATTCAACGAGCGCGATCGATAGCGCGACTGAGGACGAGATTCAGAAAGCCATTCGACGCGTGCTGCAAGATCGCACGACGCTCTTGATTACGCATCGCATCTCGCAGATTCGTTGGGCCGACAGTATTCTGGTTTTGCGCCAGGGACAACTGGTCGATCAAGGCACGCATGAGGAACTGCTACAGCGCTGTGATCTCTACCGGCGCATCTTTGCTCACTATGATTCGAAGCAGGATAGCTCTAAAACCGCGTAGAGCGAAATATCGATGCCACGGGCGTAGTCAGAATAGGAAAGGAGCAATCTTTTTATGGGCTTCATTATGGATGGCCTGGATGCGGAGGCGTACGATCGTAAATACAGTGATCGTCAACTGGTCGGACGAATCAGCACGTACTTCAAACCACAGGTCTCGCTTGTGCTCGCGGTCACGGTGCTGGTGGTGCTTTCTTCCTCTCTAGATGCCGTGTCACCTATTCTAATCGCCAACAGTATCGACACGCTCAGTAGCTCACATGCCTTTCAGACTGCGCTTATTCTGGTGGGCATCATCCTGCTCACCGCCGTGCTTTCCTGGGTATGTAACCTGTTTCGACAACGCCTCACCGCGCGAGCGGTCGGCAATGTCGTGCTCCAACTACGGCAGGAGGCGTTTACGTCGATGATGGCGCGCGATATGTCCTTCTTCGATGAGTTCTCCTCCGGCAAGATTGTCAGCCGTATTACCTCCGACACCGATAGTTTCGCCACCGTGGTGACGCTGACGCTCAATCTACTGAGCCAGGTGTTGCTCTTCGTGATCATTGCGACGGTGCTCTTCTTTCGCAGCTGGCAACTCGCGCTATTGACGCTGACGATCACACCAGCGATTGTCGTGGTCGCATTGGCGTTTCGTCATATCGCGCGCAGTTATACGCAGAAGGCCCAGCGTTCGCTGGCGCGTGTGAACGCGAATGTACAGGAATCCGTCAGCGGTATCACTATCGCGAAAAATTTTCGGCAGGAACAGCACATGTACGACCAGTTCAAAGAAATCAATACGCAATCATACCATGTGAACTTGCGTACAGGCTTTCTGTACAACGGTATCTTTCCAGTGCTGGCCTTTATCGCCAACATCGGCACGGTCATCGTAGTCTACTTTGGTGGTCTCGAAGCACTCGGCCACGTGATCTCGACCGGCGATTGGTTCCTCTTTTTGCAGAGTATCATGCTGCTGTGGATACCGCTGACCAATATCGCGTCCTTCTGGAGCCAGTTTCAGTTGGGACTGGCCGCCAGCGAACGTATTTTCGCGTTACTTGATGCGGAGCCACGTGTGGTACAAACGGCACAGCAGCCAGTTGATGATTTGCGCGGCAAGATTCGTTTTCAAAACCTCTTCTTCAGTTATGACCAGCGCGAGAATGTGCTGACAGACTTCAGCCTGACCATTCCAGCGGGTGAGACGATCGCATTTGTGGGTCATACGGGCGCGGGCAAGTCCAGCATTGGCAAGCTGATCGCGCGCTTCTATGAATTCCAGGGTGGTCAACTGCTCATCGATGATCGCGATATTCGTACGTTTGATCTGCACGATTATCATCAACGACTGGGGATCGTGCCGCAGATACCGTTTCTTTTCTCTGGCACGGTCGCGGACAATATTCGTTACGCGCGACCGGAAGCAACAGATGAGGAGGTCGAGATGGTGGCACGCAATATCGGTGCGGGCGATTGGCTTGAAGGGCTACCCGATGGTCTGGATACCCAGGTAGGAGAGACGGGCAAGGCGCTTTCTATGGGGCAACGCCAGTTGGTAGCGCTGGCACGTGTGCTGTTACAACAACCTTCGATCATTATCATGGATGAGGCCACTGCGAGCATCGACCCGCTTACCGAAGCGCAGCTTCAGGAAGGGCTGGAC
Source organism: uncultured Dictyobacter sp. (assembly GCA_964657925.1). GTDB lineage: Bacteria > Chloroflexota > Ktedonobacteria > Ktedonobacterales > Ktedonobacteraceae > Dictyobacter. The sequence continues at coordinate 9,051 of CAZZWK010000044.1, read as the reverse complement.
CTCGCGCTCGCGAATCGCACTGCGATCGTTATCGCGCACCGATTGTCCACCATCCGCCATGCCGACCGCATCGTTGTGCTCAGTCATGGCCGCGTGGTCGAGGAGGGGACGCACGACGACCTGTTACTCCAAGGTGGTCATTACGCCGATCTCTACAATACCTACTTCCGCCATCAATCGCCGGATTACCAGCCTGGCACAGGTTTTGTGCCCACGGCTGTGTCTCGTGATTGATCACTGATTATGCGAATGTTACTTTCCTATAGATCTCTTTCACCGCTATTTGTAGGTGGAGACTTTCCAGCTCAAGCGTATCTTTCAATCCCAACTTCTCATATATCCATTTTTTCTCGCTTTCGCGGTGATACACTTCAATAAGATACTTCTGCGAATCGATCATGACGTATTCCTGGATAGAGTCACATGCCTGGTAGTAAGCAAGCTTTTTTACTCTATCGATCATTTCTGTACTGGGAGAAAGCACTTCGATTATTAGACGAGGATAACGAATCATATCCTCTTGCTGATCATCCCGAGGGTCACAACTGACAGAGAGGTCCGGATAGACGTAGTGAGACTCGGAAAGTTGCAGGCGCACATCAGAACTATAGATGCTGCACGGTCCATCGTGTAGACCTGCGTAGAGCATGCCCGCGATATTCATGGCGATTTTTCCATGATAACTTGTGCCACCCACCAGCATCCGCAACTCGCCATCCAGATATTCGTAGCAGGCATCAGTAGCGTTATTGGCGAGGATCAGATAGTCCTTGACACTCATTTTAGGGTATTCTGGTAGGGCCATGGTCACCTCCTCTTGCCAGTGCTTCACATACCTTGTCTCTGTCTGATCGTTCGCTCTCTGCTAAAACTTTCCCCTCTCTTCATTTCTCGTGTATCATAGCATAAAGTACTCACATTCTCTTTCATAAAAGACTATAATCTGTAAGTAGAAAAACTCGTAAAAATACTTTAGCATTATCGTGTCAAATGAGGATAAAAGGACTTTCCCCCCCATTTTCAAAAGAAGAACGCTCTATGCAGACATTGCTTGTATCCAATAAAAGTCGCTTCCGCCTGGGTTTCCTGGCTGGACTTATCGCGGGCGCGATCGCATCCGCGTTGATGATTCTCCTGAGCATTACTACTGGTGGCACGTCGCTGCCCGCCGCTCTCGGCTCCGCCATCGCCCTGGCGATGCCTCTGCCCATTTTCAACTTTCTGCACCAGCTTATCGGTGGAGATGCGAAATATTATCTTTTCTATATCGTGCTGGTCGGGCAATGCATCGTTTTTGCCTTTTGTGGTGGACTGTGCAGCCTGCTGGTGCGTCCTGGCGCTAATTGGAAATTCAGCCATTTGCGCGATGAGCAGGGACTGTTGCGCTGGTATCTGGGGCCAGTGCTGGCACTTGTGCTCTGGCTGCTCACCGGCTTGCTATTCTTACCACTGATAGGTGGTGGTCTTTTCGGCGCGAGCCTGGTGACGGGAACGCTCAATACGATGCTCAGCCTGGCCGTTGTCGGATTGATCTTCGGTCTACTTTTCATCTTCATCCATAACTGGCTCGAATTGCGTCTCATTCGTCAGGGAGAGAGGAGTCCCGGTGAGCAGGCAAGGATCGATGAAGAGACCGATAAAAGAAATCTTCTTTTGCGGCGAGGGCTGATCGTATTGGGACTCGGAGTCATTGGCTGGGCTGCCTGGCGTTTCATCGCGGGCGCGATCACTGGTAACATTTCGCAGGATGCCGAAAGTAGTTTGATCAGCCATTATAAAAGCAAGGTTCCCGCTCCTGCACCGAACTATGGGATGATCGAACGCATACCCAATCTTTCGCCTGCCATCACTCCGAACGATCAGTTTTATGTGGTATCAAAAAACTTCGTCTCCGATCCCACTGTCGATGGTGCTACCTGGCAATTGCAAGTCAATGGCGATGTGCTCCATCCCTATACGCTCAGCTATGATGAAGTACTGGCCTTGCCGCGCAAAGGCCAGTACGAAAGTCTGATGTGTGTCAGCAATGATGTGGGTGGACCATATATGAGTAACGCCTATTGGGAAGGTATCCCTCTGCGTGACCTGTTGGAACGTGCTGGCGGTGTCAAACCAGGCTCGACCAAGGTCGTTTTCTACTCTGCGGACGATTACAGTGATAGCATTCACTTGGCTAAAGCGCTGGAACCAACGACCATGATGGCGGTACGCATGAATGGTGAAACGTTGCCACAGGGACATGGTTTCCCTGCTCGTATGCTCGTGCCGGGCATCTATGGCATGAAACACGCCAAATGGCTGACGCACATCGAGGTTGTGAATTACGATTTTCAGGGCTACTGGCAGCAAAGTGGTTGGAGCGATAGCGCGAATGTGCGTATGACCTCGCGTATCGATACGCCACTGCAAAATGCGACGGTTGCGGCAAACAAAGAAACGTACATAGCAGGCGTCGCTTTTTCAGGTAACAAAGGAATCAGCGAGGTTGACGTAAGTTTTGATAGTGGGCAATCATGGCAACGTGCCACGTTGCAGCGTCCATTCTCGGATCTGACCTGGGTGCTCTGGGAAATCGCCTGGCAACCAAAAGTCGGAATTTATACTGTCCTTGTGCGGGCGATCGATCTGCAAGGCAATGTACAGGACCCACATACTGCACCACCTCTACCCGACGGCTCTTCCGGATATGATAGCGTAACGGTCAAAGCTTCTTGAGATAAATTGTGCTTGTTTACTTGTCTTGAAATGAATCACAGTGCGTAGGGTATTTTATCTTATGCACTGTGTTATTCGTTGACGGATCTTTTTTGGCGCAATTTTCTCAGCTACTCTAAATTGGCAAAGTATTCAGGCTATTTTACTCGCAATTACGTCTCATATCGATTATAATAGATAGGAATGGCATACCTCAGCGCACCTATGCACTCGCACGTGCAAATACGACAACCTGAAATGATGAAATGTGGAAGAGGAAGTACAACCACGGCTATTCTGCCTGGAAAGGATGGGTCTATATGCTGCGACAGTGCGCATGGTGTTTGCGCTTGATTAATAGTGAGGGAGATCGTCTCTCCCCTTTGCCCAAACCGAAACTTTATGAAGCAAGCCACGGTATCTGCGAGGTCTGCGCGATGCAGTGTATGGAACAACTAGCCCTATCCGACTCGCCCGAGTGCTATAAACAGGATACTATCGAGTGTTGCATTGAGAAAAAAAGCCGAGAGAAGCAAGAAGCTACTGCTTCGCTGGCGCGCCAACTACAACGACGGTTTTCTCCACACTTGATACGCGCAAGAAAAGTATCTAAAACAAATCTATGCTGAAATTGCGCCTGTTCAAACTCCATTGAAGAGAGACATCACATGTTGGATGATTCGACTACTTACCCCTGCCCGAACTGTCATGGCGAGTATCGCGTGTGGCGCGATCTTCTTACCGAAGGTGGCCTGCGTGTCCGCTCTGACGCGCACGCTATCATAGGTTCGCCGCTACAAGCGCTTGTTTGCACCAGTTGTGGTTATACCCAGCTTTTTGCTAATCCACAGGACTTCAATAAGCAGCAGCAGTAAATATATAGTTCAACTATGAAAAAAGCAGCACGGTGTTTAAGGCAAAAAATCGTGCAAATAGGTGTTTACTTGTTCGGGCTGTTCCTGTTGTACCCAGTGCCCGCTATCCGCAATACGACGAATCTGAATCGCTGGTACCCACTGTTCCACACCTTCGGTAAGTGATAGGTCCAATGCGATATCCTGTTCTCCCCATATCAGCATGGTAGGAAGCATGATTTTTTGCTGTGGTCGCATCGCGCCTATCGATCGAAGAGAGTGGCGCACCAATGAACGATAGTAATTGATGCTGGCATGTAGCGCACCGGGCTTACTCATCGCGTCGCGATAACGCGCCAATACGCTCGGTGGAAATGCCTCTTTGCGTACCGCCGCTTCGTAGATCATCCGACCGATCAGTTCCGCGTGTCGTCGGCCCGCCAGATATTCTGGTAGATAGGGGATCTGAAACGCAAACACGTACCAGCTTTTGCGCAATTGCTTCCACGTGCCCAGTTCGCGCAAAAAGATCGCTGGATGGGGCGCATTCATAACAACTAAACGCTCGGTCATCTCAGGATAATCCGCGGCGAATGCCCATGCCAGTACTCCACCCCAGTCGTGGCCGACGATAGTGGCTTTTTCGTAGCCCAGTCCCCGAATGAGGCCGACGATGTCACGTAATAGTGTTGGTATATCATAGCCTGTGCGCGGCTTCTCGCTATCATTATAGCCACGTAGATCTGGTGCGACTACCTGATATCCCAGGTCAGCGATAAATGGTATCTGATGCCGCCAGGAATACCAGAATTCGGGAAAGCCATGCAATAAGACGACCAGCGGTCCGTTTCCAAGCGTGACGTAGTGCATACGTATGCCATTAGTGATAATATCTCGATGTTGCCAGGCCTCTATCTGCTTGACCATCCATTCCCCCTTTTTCGTTCATCACTGAGAAGACATCTCTATTGTACTACACAAAAATGGATGGCAAATGGTCGAAATCTTAGTGTAAACTTGACAAGAACCTGAAACTAACGGTATAGTCAACAAGGATAGTATGTTTTCATATTCAGGAAAGGAAGACGTAATTCTTATGGACGCTGGCCCTGCTCCTAGTCGATGGCATCGCTTCGGTGATGCTTGTGTTACTCTTTTAATCAGGGACATGCCCCCATCTACATATCCTGTCTTTGTGGCTCGCTTTCAGCAGAGGATGTACGTGATGCAATCGTAGTTGCGTAGATAGCTCTCTGTTCTATAAAGTTGTGCCACCTTCAAGGGTGGTTTTTTTATGTCCTCCTTTTCGTTATTGGTAGTGTTTTTCATTGTACAGACGTTTTTATTGTTCTCGCCAATACAGCATGAGTGAAGGAAAGAGAAGGTGATACGGCGTGAAAGCCGATCCTGAACAACGATGTGATGTCTTTTCTCTTCGACTGCCACTTCTGCGGGCAGGCAAGATGATAGTTCTGCACGACCTCCTGTATACCTCCTACCGGACGTAATCATCCAGGTCTCCAGTGCTTTCATCGATGCTGCCTGCACTTTGTAAAGCATCCATGGAGGTACTGAGATGGCTCAGGTTTACATACCCGAGAGCGCACCTGAACGTGAGCAACTTCAGGGAGGAACCAGTCCTGTAAAGACGGTTCGCCCGCCACGCCAGGAAGAGACCGAGCCGCAGGAACGCAAACGTTTCAGCGTTATTGATCTGGGTGTCGCGATTATCATTATCGCGGCCATTACACTGGTGATTACCGCGGCCTCGCGTTGGGCCGCGCCGTTGAACCCCTCAATTAAAATCGATTTATCGCCCGCCGTACTGCCCGTCTACGCGGGCTACTCGCTCTTGCGTATGCTGCTCGCGTACGCGCTCTCATTGCTTTTCACATTCACATACGGGCATATCGCCGCGACGAACCGGCGTGCGCGCGCTGTGATGGTACCTATTCTGGATATCTTGCAGAGTATTCCGATCCTGTCGTTTCTGCCTACTGTCGTGCTGGCCCTGATCGCGATTTTCCCGCACTCGAATGTCGGCTTAGAGCTATCCAGCGTGATCCTGATCTTTACCAGCCAGGCATGGAATATGACCTTCAGCTTCTACCATTCCGCGCGTACGTTGCCGAAAGATCTGCGCGAGGTCAGCGATATCACCCGCCTGCGACCCTGGCAGCGTTTCCTCAAGTTAGAGGTGCCTGCGTCGATGATCGGCCTGATCTGGAACAGTATGATGAGCTGGGCCGGTGGCTGGTTTTTTCTGATTGCCGCCGAGCAATTTACGCTGGGTGCGCATTCGTTTCAACTGCCTGGTCTGGGTTCCTACTTACAGGCGGCGGCCAGTCGCGGCAATACAGTTGCTCTACTGCTGGGACTGGGCACGTTGATCGTGCTTATCATCCTGCTTGATTTCTTTTTCTGGCGTCCACTGGTGGCCTGGGCCGACAAATTCAAAATCGAGATGGATAGCGAGAACGATCCTCCCACATCCCCTGTCCTGGATATTATCCGCAACTCGGCATTGCTTGAGTTCATCAGTAAACGTGTCTTTCATCCAATCGGAGAGTTGTGTAGCCGCATCCTGAATCGTCTGCAACCGCTGCCGAGCGAGTATGCTGGCAAACAACTCACCTCCCGAACTGCCTCACGTATCACCGTTCGTCGCGTCGTGGGTTGGCTTTTTGGCTTGCTGGCTTGCGTTTTCGTTTTGTACGGTCTCTGGCAGATGGTGCGTTTACTCGTTCAGGTTGATCTCGCGACGTGGGGAACACTGATCCTGGCGGCGGGGGCTACCTGGCTGCGCACGATGGTCGCGCTGACCATCGGTATCGCCTGGACTGTTCCAGTGGGTGTGGCGATCGGTATGTCCCCGAAATGGTCAAGGCGCTTGCAGCCGGTTGTGCAGGTCATCGCTTCCATTCCTGCGACCGCGCTCTTTCCCATATTGTTGCTGGCCTTGATCGATCTGCCTGGTGGACTCTCGTTGGCCGCTATTCTGCTGATGTTACTGGGCACGCAATGGTATATTCTCTTCAATGTGATTGCGGGCGCAATGGCAATCCCATCCGATTTGAAGGAAGCGACAACGATCTATCATGTAACGCGTTGGCGGCGTTGGCGCACGCTAATCTTGCCCGCCATCTTCCCCTACCTGGTGACTGGCATGCTGACAGCCAGTGGAGGAGCATGGAATGCAAGTATTGTTTCTGAATATGTTACCTTCAATAATCATACTGCAAACACGTTTGGCCTCGGCGCGCAGATCGCTATCGCTGCGGCGTCCGATAAAGCCAACCATTTCGCGATCCTATTGGCGGCGACTCTGTTAATGGCTGTGGTGGTGGTGATTATCAATCGTCTTTTGTGGAAACGTCTTTACGCATTGGCCGAACGCCGCTATACGCTAGGCTAACTCTTTTCGGAAGGAGAAATAGATCAATGGCAAACACTATTCAAACAGGTGACGAAGTGTTGCTGCAAGCGCAAAATGTGAAGAAAATCTATGATATGGATGGCAAGCCGCACGGTGCCAGTGCTCCCACTGTGCTGGAAAATATCAATTTTCAGATCTCGGCGGGCGAGTTCGTCGCTATCCTCGGCCCATCAGGCTCTGGGAAATCGACTTTGCTGCGTATTCTCGCCGGTCTACTTCGTCAAACGGAGGGCGAGGTTCTGTTCAAGGGCGTACCACAGTATGGTCCTAATCCGCACCTGGCGATCGTTTTTCAGTCTTTCGCCCTCTTTCCCTGGCTGACGGTGCTGCAAAATGTAGAGCTCGGTCTGGAGGCGCAGGAGGTACCACGCACACAGCGCTTGCGCCGCTCGTTGAATGTGATCGACACTATCGGTCTGGATGGTTTTGAGGATGCCTACCCCAAAGAGCTTTCCGGCGGTATGCGCCAGCGCGTCGGGTTCGCGCGCGCATTAGTAGTCGAACCAGAATTGCTGTTTATGGATGAGCCATTCAGTGCACTTGATGTGCTTACGGCGGCGAACTTGCGCAAAGAATTGCTCGGGTTGTGGCGTGAGCACAAAATTCCTACGCGTGCGATCGTAATGGTAACGCATAACATTGATGACGCAGTATCGATGGCTGATCGCATCATCGTGCTCGGCGCCAATCCTGGTCGTATCCGCGTGGAGATCCAGGGTCTACCGTTCGAACAGCGTAAACCACAGGCGCTGGAACATACGAATATGGTCGATGTGATCTATCGTATCATGACCACGCCCCATGAGGATATCGCGAATCTATTGCCCAAGCAGCTCACGCTGAAGACCGGCAAACTCGTGCCTGCCCCGGCGGTTCCTAAATCTCCCTACCAGACATTACCACACGTCGCCATCAGCGATGTGACTGGCCTGATCGAACTGGTGCACAGTCGCGGCGACCGCGAAGACCTCTACCAACTCGGGCGTGCCTACCAACTTGAGGTGGACGATCTTTTCCCTATGATCGAGGCCGCCGACATCCTTGATTTCGCCGATACCAAAGAGGGTGACCTTGTGCTGACTGACATCGGCAAACATTTCGCGGAGGCAGGCGTGCTGGAGGAAAAAGAGCTTTTCCGCAAGCAGGCCATCGCCAACGTAACTATGCTACGCCATATCGTGCGCGATCTCGAACATGAGCCCAGCCACACTTTGCCAGAAGAGCACTTCCTTAGCGAATTACAGGAACACTTCAGCGAGGGCGAGGCCTGGTCGCAACTGGAGACCGCCATCAACTGGGGCCGCTACGCCGAACTCTTCTCCTACCAGGAGGAACGCGGTATCTTCCGCCAGGAGGAACGAGAACCAGTGGGCAATCAGGCGTAGGTCTATGAAATGTACTGTTTAACATCTATAGTTCAGAAAGAGGAGATGCACCATCAAAGCCGAACTCGGCCTTGATGGTGCATCTCCTCTTTCCAGTAGAGCATCGTTTTTCTTCTGTGTCCACCCACTCATCCTCACCTCTATCTCGTATACTAAGAAAGCACTATTATATAGCATTTTTAGCCACCCACTATTTTATATGATGAGAGATGGAGCGTACCATGCCTGATTCAATTGATGATCTGCTCGCACGAATGACCCTGCAAGAGAAAGTCTCGCTGCTCGCTGGGGCTGATTTCTGGCATACTGTGCCTATCGAGCACCTTGGCATTCCCTCGATTAAAGTGACTGATGGACCTAACGGTGCACGCGGCGCGAAATTCAGCGATGGCACTAAAGCGGCCTGCTTTCCGGTCGGAATCGCGCTGGCGGCAAGTTGGAATACCGAACTTGTGGAGCGCGTGGGGCTGGCATTGGGACAGGAGGTACTCGCCAAGGGCGCGCGTGTGCATCTAGCGCCGACCGTCAATATCCATCGTTCACCGTTGAACGGGCGCAATTTCGAGTGCTATTCGGAAGACCCTTATCTCACGGGTCGCATCGCCATCGCCTATATCAATGGTGTGCAGAGCCAGGGCGTAAGCTCGACCATCAAGCACTTCGTCTGCAACGATTCCGAGTT
>CAZZWK010000043.1:41464-52210 GCA_964657925.1 uncultured Dictyobacter sp. | reverse complement strand
CCCGTATTCGTACGACGACCGCTCAAGCCGCATGTACAGCCGCTTGAGCGGTTTTACATTTGGGAGGGGTAGGGGTTTGACAACAACGTTGACAGCAACGCCAAATTCTTATCCAAAATGTCGTTCATTCCTCCTTTCTGATGGCACTCCATTTCCTCCTTCTTCTTGCCCTAACGGTGTTTGCAACGCCTCATTGAGCCTCGTCATCGCGTCCTTCTGAATGCTCGGTAAGACATGGCTATAGATGTCCATCGTCATACTGATCTGGTTATGCCCAAGCAGCTCCTGGACCACTTTCGGATGCACATCTAAGCCGAGCAAGATGGTGGCCGCGCTATGCCTCAAATCGTGAAAGCGAATAAGAGGAAGCTTCCCTCTCTTTAACACCGTTTTGAATCGATCCACGACTTTCGTTGGATTGAGCGGTGTTCCCAATGAGGTACAAAAAACGAGTTCATGCTCTTGCCACTGTGAACCTGCTTGTAACTTTGCCTCAAGTTGATGTGTATGATGTTGCTTGAGCAAGGTGACAACGATAGGTGCAAGCAGAATGCTTCGCCTGCTCTTCTCAGTTTTCGGCTCCGCTTCAATATATTTATTGCCAGGTCTTCATGTAAACACACGTCGAATCTGGATCGTATTGTTCGAGAAGTTGATATCCTGCCATTTGAGCGCCAGAATTTCGCCTCTCCGCATTCCACTCGTGATTGCAAGGACAAAAAGTGCTTCCAGCGAATGTCCTTTGACAATGGTGAGAAACTGCTGTGCCTGTTCAATAGAGAAAGGCTGAATCTCATAGTGCCCTCGGCGTGGTGCTGAAACAGCATCACAGACGTTCCGTGCAAGTAAATTGAAACGAACCGCATTCTTTAATGCTTTATGCAGCACCGCATGCAGACAATTGACGGTCGTTGCGGAAAGTCCTTCGTTGAGCTTTTTTGTGTAGAAGGACTGAACGTGCTGTGGCATCAACTTCTGCAATCGGTGATGCCCAAGCACAGGAATGATATGCAAACGGCACAGTTCTTCATATAGCTCGTACGAACGGATACGCAACGCCGCTTTGTGATCCGCCAGCCACTGCGTAAGAAACTGCTCGACCGTTTGCTGCGGGGTCGCGATCAACGTTCCTTGCTGTTGTTCGCGCAAAGCAACCTTTAACTGTTCTTGTACCTCCTTTCGTGTTCTGCCATAAAACGATTTGCGTCTTCGGCCTCCCTCCCCTTCCAGAGACAGCGTAGCGGTCCATCGACCGTCAGTGCGTTGATAAATGGAACCTTCTCCATTTCCGCGTTTACCCATAAATTGGGCTCCTTTTTCAAACAATTCTCGATGCGCATTCGCACCGATCAGTACCATACCACGACATTTTGCCGATGTGAACACCTGTCCCACAAACGCATACGTTCGGTTTTTAAGGCATTGTCGTAAGACAATAGATGGCCCTAAACTGATAGTTCTGTTTCGTAGGTCTCAATGCGTTAGACAGAGAAACAGGACCTGATGGGCAGCTTTTCTTGTTGTATCCGCAAGTGGTTTTCAGAGGAGGGATGAGCATTGGAAATGGAGATGCTATGACCATTCCAGCAGAATGATGATAAATAATTACAAAATATTACCATTTCAAGCGAAGCAAGGTTGTTTTGGGGGATGTATCCTCAAAACAACTTTGCTAGGAATCACAGAATAATTGACGACAATGGCTGCCTACTTTATTGACCCTGGCTAACAAAACTAATTCGTCAGCGCTCTCGTTCTTCTAACCACTGTTGAAGTTCTATAGGGGAAACGCGTGTCGCTCGTCCAAACTTCTGGACAGGCAATCCCTCTTTCCAGATGAGCTCATAAATCTTCGTTTTGCCGAGATTGAGCGCTTTAGCAACCTGGGGGATGGTCCAGAGTAACGAGAGAGAAACTGATGTGTCGTGCTGTTCCAGAGGATTCCTCCTTTCTTGAGTACTTCATTCTATGGCTTTCCACCATACTCTTCACATCATTGTGCAAGTGATGGATAACCACGTATGATCACCACGAACGCAAGTATACTCAAGCGATGAGCAGAAAAACGGGAACACGACCAGCAAGCAATCGGAAAAGAACCGGGAAGAGCAGCTTGGAGAAAAATGAGGAACATCAATGAGCATGACGCTAGCACGAGAGTTAGCCCTAAAGCTTAGTCCATTACCCCCTTTCGGGCCTCTGTCTCTACGACTTTTGATACCAGAGGAGAGAGGCAGCCTTCTTTGTTCGTCAGTATGCTTCATCAGTTGCTTGTGTGCTCAATTCTGCAAGGTTTGTTCGTTCCACATTGCTGTGAATCCTGGTTGAACGGTATATTTGTCGTATGATTTGCCGTAAGCTTTTTAAATTTATCGTTTCTACTAAGCTCTGCTTTTCTGCTATAAGAATACTAATGGTTCAGAGGCAATTAACTGACAGAGTTGTGATGTAACGATTATAGGTTATTCCCAAAAGAGAATACATTTCATACGATATCCCTCAAAATCATAAGCATGTTCATTTCAACGTTTTTAAATACACTTACAGTTTTTATAATGTATTTCAAAAATATCCTACATTAGCATACCATAATCCACTACAGTTCGAATTATTACGATCATAGACTTTCAACTTTCTGCTTCTACGAAAGCAGGTCAATGATACAACATCTCTCATGAGGTAATGCGGTGCCATTGAAGAGAAAAATGGTCATTTCTTTCTTGCCTGAAAAAAGGGCTTATGTTAGCGCTCAACCGGCGGGCCATTACGCACCTGCCAGCGCCGGTTGAGCGCTGAGCTAATTTAGATACCTCTTAACTCAATAGCTAAACCAAGAGAAAAAAGATAATGAATCGGCGCGGGTCATGGCTATGCAACTATAGACTCGCCCTAGTACGCTACGTGGAACCTGTGGTCCTGGTATCCACCACTTGCGATCGGGAGGAAGTATTTCTTCCTTCCTCTCAGTCAAAATGGACTGATAATTGGACTGTTTTTCGAGCCTGAAGTAGGGGATTCTCAATGTACGTACTCTTTGTCGAGCCAAATCGATCAATAGGAGACTTCTACAGATGCTTTAAAGGATTCTTTATAAAGAAGATAAGCAAGAAGAGAGCACACACGCCTGAAGTAATACATGCATCAGCAACGTTGAACACCGCAAAGTAAAATTTGAGTTGTGGAATACGAAACGAAATAAAGTCTATAACGTATCCTCCATTTCGTATTCTATCGATGATGTTGCCAAACGCACCTCCAATGATCAATCCCAGAACTACTTTGTAGTACCAGGGGCCAATGTTTGAAAAGCGGTAATAAACATAGCCTACTGCTAGCAGCGCAAGACAAATACAAACGATAAGTACTGATGTGTTCTTCAGCAAACTGAAGGCCGCCGCACTATTTTTTACGTAAAAGAGCAGAAGGTATTGGCCCAGGATTGAAACACTTTTGCTTTTAGGAGGACTCAAATACATTACGACCAACGATTTGGTAAACAGATCAACCAGAACCACTGTCAGTGATACGATTAGAGTGGAAAAATCATAGACAGTAACTTTATTGACAACTTTTGTGCTCATGACATCCTTCTTCTTTTCAGTAGTACAACCTGTTTTACACATAGAGGAAGCTTTTTCCTCTTACGGGCTTATGCTCTCTAGAAAATATTCAATCGCTACAATAACGTTCTCTCTATTTTTCTTGTCTGTAAATTTTTCCTCACCAACTCGCCAATAACGTTGATCTGCCATCTACAGGCGTATAGGAAGAGAACTATACCAGGATAAGTATGAAGTTGAATGTTCCAGTGCACCTGTGGCATATTGCACGTATGAGTTCTGGAAGTTGGGGAAGCTTGTGAAATACATGAAAGTTGTTTTGCTGCCATTCTTTCCTCTTCGTTAGATGAATAGTATTTTGCTAAGACAACAGCCATTACAAATCGAATATCTATGGAGAAAACATTCAAGCAAGTATTCCCAGAGTGAGGACGAGAACGAGTGTAGATACAATTACAGTCATATTTCTTCCCAACTTTGATTTACAGGGTTCAGCCCGTAAATTGAGAATGCCCTGTCGCACCAGAGTATAGGAGGCAATACTCCCAACAAAGAGTGCTCCTCCCCGTGTGCCATGCGTCAATAGCAGGGCTAACACTCCTATTCCTACTATTCCTGCAAGAAGCAATTCCATAAGCTGAGTAGGGACGCGACGTGCACCTATACGTTGATCAGATGACCATACTCCCCAGCGAGCTGAGGTGATCGGTCCTCCACAACACCCACCAAAGAAACATCCGATTCTTCCAATGGTCATTGCGATAAAAAGGGCTGGCACTGTAGCATCAAGGAAAGCTCCAACAGGGATACGAAATAACAGGAGAAGCAAGATAAGTGAAAGAGATGCGCCGATCACAAACCCCTGTATGCACCACCCTACCATTCGACGGTAGAGAATAATATACAAACACTTTGATCCGGCGATTCCGAATATGATTGCAACAAGCGAAATTATCCAGGGAGAAATTACCATCAGGTGAATGCTTGCCATAACGAACGATTGTAGGATCAGCGCAACGATAATCCCTACAATCACCATCACACCCCAGAAACCTGAGAACACTCCTGGCACGCGAGCAAAGGGAATAAGACACGTTTGAATAGTTTCAACGTCCTCGACCGATGGTGCCCAGCGCCGCCAGAAGTGAGTATTTGCATGATGAAGATGAGTGTTCGATGCAGCTACTGACGCTATCTCTGTTACAGAAGTTCCTGTCCGCTGCACATGAGCAGTAACGCTCCACTCCCCTGGATTCACATTGGGTACGCGAGTAGTAATCGACACGGGTCCACACCCAGCAGAAACATTCTCGATAACCTCTTCTTTCACAAACTGATCTAGCTTAGTGAGCGTCCCATCGACATGAGTGCGCTGACCAGTAAATTTCACCACGACTGGAGAAAAAGTGGATAGCTCGTCAGGATCGAACCAGTGCGTCACAACGAGAATCGGCTTCGAGGTAGCATTCGATGCAACATCAGACGTACCTTTGCGGTTGTCTTCATGTAGCGGGTTTTCTTTGCTTTGTAGAGCTATATCATTTCCTTGAGCAATGTATGCTTGAGATTTCTGTATCATGCCTGGCACCTCCCACGAAAGCGCTTACACATTTTCCTTCAGACCTGGTCACCGCTCCTAGACTTCACTTTGCTTGTATTGCATCCCAGAAGAAGTTCGATAGTTGTACATATCCCGCCGGACTTGGATGAAAGCCATCGCTACTGATGTACTCTGGATGATGCGTGAGTTGGCTCTGGTGACTAAATAAATCTACAAGAGTTACCTTGTATTGCGCTGCTATCTTAGCTATCATCCCGTTCCACAGCTCAATCTTTGTTATCATCTTCTCTCTAGCCTCATCTGATTGTCCCTTGAAGAGAGGAAGACGTGTTAAATCTGGTAGATTAGCTATCACAATAAACGCCTTTGTGCCAGCACGTAATTGCTGCAAAAGGCTATTCAAATCATGCATGTACTGACTATACGACACATCGGCGACGAAATCATTTGTGACCAGCCAGATAGTGATAAGCTTTGGGTCGGTACCCAGGGCAAGTGGCAATTCCTGGCTCAAGGCTGCATGGAGTTGAATACCACTTATGCCAAGATCGATCATGTGCGAACCTTTTTGCAGGTGCGCTGCTATGAGCGGCACATATCCCTGGGAACCAGGTTGCTTGCTACCAACACCGACCGCGTCAGAAGCACCCAGTGCTACATAGGTTATCTGACCATCTATTATTTGTTGGGCTGAGCTTCCTTGTGTCGAGACCAGGGGATGTTGAGCCAGGGTAGTACTCGTATTTTCTCCGCCACAGGCAACCATTAGGAATGCCAGCATACAGGACAGAAAGAAAAACCGAATCGCACGCTTATCTATTTTCATCATCTTTCTTTCTCTGAGAACTATCTGTTCCTGCGTTCTACCTGCACAATCGCTTAGCGGTCCTCTCATCATGGAAAGTCCGGCCCTCAACAAAACTCCTTAAAGATCTGCAATAGCGGGGATGACCTCTCGTCCATACACTTCAAGGGGTGTAATTTCGTGAGCATTGCGAAAAGCAACAATGACATGCTGAACTCCCAGCCCAGCTAATGTGCGGCATTGCTCAATGAACCGCTCTGGACTTCCAGGCATAGCCATAGCGGTTATTTCGATCTCATCGAAAGGTCTTCCCAGCTCTTCGCAATAGCGTTTCAGTGTCGCAAGTTTCTGGCGCATAACATGCTCGCCAGCCTGTGAAAAGAGATTACATCCATCGGCATATTTTGCGACCAGGCGTAATGTCTTTTGCTCTCCCATCCCTCCTACAATGATTGGTGGATGAGGGGTGCTGAGGGGTTGTGGTTGATTAAGCGTCTCGGCGAGCTGATAATGCTTTCCTTCATAGGATGCGTTGTTGTCGGACCACATCTGGTGGGCAATTTGAAGCGTTTCCTCTAATTGCTCAAAGCGTTGTTTCATTGGAGGAAATCCTGTACCCATAGCAAGAGCTTCTCTTTCATGCGAAGCTGCTCCAATACCCAGATATGCTCTTCCTCCCGAAATGACATCGAGCGTTGTCAATGTTTTGATCAACACGCCAGGATTTCGATAGATCACTCCTGTGACCATCGTGCCAAGCTTTGCCTTTTGGGTCACAGCCGCCAGGTATCCAAGTGTGGTATATGCCTCAAGCATGGGATCTTCGGCAGGGCCAAGAAAACCTGACTGGAAAAAATGATCCATTGTCCAGATGCTGGCAAAACCAACTTCGTCTGCGGTATGGGCGATCTCGGCCAATTTTGTGCCCATATTTTGTGGGCTACCTGACCATTTAAACGTGGATATTTGTAGTCCTACACGCATCGTTACAGCTCCCTTCAACAAGACTATTACACAAACAGGTGTTAACTGGACCGATTGTCAAATGTCACAGGTAAATGTTTCATACCATACACTACCGGGCTAATCACTGGCTCCGGCTCAACTGTGCGCACCACTTTGATATTCGAGAGGCGTTCAAGTAACACACGCACACCTATAGTAGTGTCAAGGCGTGCGAGAGGTCGCGCGACACAAAGATGAACGCCATGACCAAAAGAGACGTAGGGATTCGGATTGCGACGAATATCGAAATCATCGGGATTTGCAAAAATTTCGGGGTCACGATTAGCGGAGCCAAGCTGAGGCATTACCCACTGCCCACGCTTGATCTCTACGTTTCCTATATAGGTATCGACCGTTGCTATACGTGGTGCCGAAATAAAGGCTGGCACATACCGAATTACCTCCTCGACAAAGCCTGGAAGTAAGTTCATATCTTGCTTTATCTCCTTCTGCAGTTCGGGAAAGGCGTCAAGACACATGATGGCATTTCCAATTAAGTTGCGCGGACTCCGATGTCCCGCCATAAGTATCAGGCCGCAGGAGCTGATAATTTCGGCATCGCTGAGTTGCTCACCCTTCATTTGTGCCGCCATGAGTGTGCTTATAAGATCATTCTTTGGCTCCTTTCGACGCTGTGCAAGGACGGGCGCGAACAGCTTTTCCAACTCTTGTTGGACCTGAGCTGAGCCTGGGGATGTGATCTCAACATCGGACATTTTCTTGAAGTGCTCATGATCTTCGATAGGGATGCCGAGCAACTTGGTGATCGCATTCAGGCTCAGGGCATGTGCATAATCGTAAATAACATCCATCGATCCTTGCTCAATTACCCCATCGAGGAGGCGATGAGCGTCAGCCTCGACCTGTGGTATGAGGTTAGTCAATGACTCTAAATAAAATGCTTCGTTGAAAAACATCCTGTGGTGCTGATGCTGTGGTGGGTCCATGGTAATCATATTTGCGCCGGGATTTCGCTCCAGGCTGGTGGCTGGTGTCAGTCCTCCGCGTCGGCTAGAGAAGGTTTGATAGTCAAGAAGCACCTGTTGTACATCTTTATAGCGCAATACAAGCCACGTCTTACGCATCTCATTGAAGATTGGATCTCCAACTTTAAGAGGATTGTATCCAGGAAATTGCGGAGGAATCTTCTTGTTCCATACCATTACGGATTTGTTTTGCGTCATACTCTCCATTCCTCATGCTACTAGCGAAGCTTAATCAAGTACATCCTTGGAGTAAACGCGCTTGATCGCTCTTCATTTTTTTAGAAATATCTTCCGTTCTGCTAGGAGAACTGTATGGGTCTCACGTTACCAATTCCTTACTCTTTCGGTAATCTCTGATGGATCGACCAGGTGCTTACTCTGATTTTGTTCGCCAGCTCTCGCTCTATCGCGCAAGTCTGCTGCTGTTTCTTTCATGGTAATTAGCAGGTAAACATAGTGATGTACCTGTTTTTACTAGCACTGATCGTTTCTTAAGAAAGGAACAGAAAATGGATACTAGTATAACAAGAGGTCATACTTCCTCTCAGCGTTCGTTGTCCACTTTGGGTAGAAGTACAGTAACAGGGCTATTCGGAGTCGCAGTTTTTTTCCTGCTTATCTGGTCGGTTATTCGAGCCGTACCATTTTTCCTGCTCATGATCGCGATAACACTCGCATGTGCTGGGTTAGTTTTCACGAAGATTCGTTGGATGCCGTTTATAAGTAGCGTAGTGTGTGGTGCTTTCTTATACTTGTTACTTATTCCAACTCCTTTTGCCTTCGCTCATTTTATCTATCCCAGAAGCATTAACAGCAACCCCTGGATCTCATTTATCATGTTTTCTATAGTCGCTGGGGCGGTATGGTGCATGCTGACAACAGCCATAGTTGGAATCAGTGCCGGTATATACAATTATCGAAGCAGGCAGATGCTAGATGCCCCTTCATGGTATCCATTTCTGCTTACTGGCATGATAGGTATTTTGGTCGGCGCGCTTCTACTTGGCTCGGTCAGCCCATCACATGAAACACTCGTCAGCAATAGCAGTGCCTCGACACAGTCCACCAGCACAATAACGCAATCGAAATCCTCTACAGTTACAACACCCAATATAAGTAGTAATGTCGTTGTTCACATGGAGCAGACTAGCTTTAGCCAGCCCTCAGTCACGATTGCCAAAGGAGGTCGCCTGAAGCTTGTCAATGATAGTTCTAGTTACCATATTTTATCCAATGGTTCCTGGATAAACGGGCAACCTGTCTTACAAAATACAGCCGGTGGGCCAGCTGTCAAAAATGTAAGCATCGCGAATGGGACGAGCATCACCATTGGACCATTTACGAATGCAGGTACCTATCATTTGCTTTGTACAGTACATCCAGATATGAATCTGACTATTATCGTGAAGTAGTTTAGACAGCTTCGGCGTCACTCTATTCATCTTCCATCTGGCAGGGTAGCGATACATGCCTACATAACGACGCACCCTTTACGCTAAAAGGAGTCTTTATGGTCCTTTCACATACAAGAAGGCTAGACGTAGCCTTTCTAGCAATTGGAGTTATGCTCCTTTTGGCGAGTTGTGGCACTGGTACTGTATCTTCAGTACCTCACCCATCAACGCCAGTACCAACAGTGAATATGATACCCACACCTGTCTCGACGCAAGGTCAAAAGCTGCTTGACACTATGTCTCATTCGCTCAACTCTGCGCGAACACTTCATGGAATCTTTGATCTGTCGATCACGGGGGAAACCATCAATGGAAATCTAAAGACAGAAGTGTGGGATGCTGTTCCAGGTAAAAGCCGAACAGTTGTACTGCGTTCGTCCCTCATTCAGCCTGCTACGGGAACGATTACTGTGGCCGATGGCAAACAACAGTGGGAGTATGACCCAGCACAAAAAGTTATCTATAAGGGTAAGATCACCTCGTCGACTACTGATACTTCTAGCCAGCAGAGCATTTTTGGCAATGGAGAAAGTAATCAGAGCCTTTTTCTCCTCGACCTTATGCAGAATGTTTTGACACACAGTGCCGGAACGCTGAAGTCTTCGCAGGTTCACGTCGAGGGCCACACGACATACGATATAGGCGTTGTTCCGGCAAGCAATAGTACGAACACGACAGCTTCACCCGGCTTCACCTACACCGGAGATGTGTACCTCGATGAAAATACACTGCATCCAATCCAGGTCAATCTACAAATTCAAGGGTTTGGCAGTGTTATTATGAATCTTCTTACCCTCGAATTGAATCAACCGATCTCGAATACAACATTTACCTTTGTGGAACCACCACATGCAAAGATTCTGCCCTTCTCACAACTCAACGCCACCTCCGGCTCTGATAGTGGAAAAATGACCTTTGTACAGGCACAGCAGCAAGCAGGATATCATCTGTTAAGCATTCCAGCAAACAATTATGATGTTACTCTGGATGGAGTAGACGCACTCGGCCCTCCAGGGAACCAGACATACACACTCAACTATATGAAAGGAAACAATGTTTTCACAATTGCGGAAGGAAAATCACTCTCAAATCTCCCCGTAACGGGTCAACAGGTACACGTGCGCGGCCTGGCCGCCATAACTTCAAGCGCTGATGGAAATACAACGCTGTACTGGACTGAAAGCGGCGTTGGTATCCGTATTACTTCGAGCCTGGATAGTCAGCAGACAGAAAGTATCGCAGAAAGTTTGAAGTAGGGCTGCTCTCTTGAAGACATTCTTCCTTGCCCAATCTTTTTAGTGTGAAACATTGAGGCTTCTTTCTACTCGAAGTGGCGTTGTTGTCGGTAAAAACAGCCAGTTTTTACTGACAACAA
>CAZZWK010000043.1:0-41454 GCA_964657925.1 uncultured Dictyobacter sp. | reverse complement strand
CCCCCCCCCCCCACTTCATTGATTTTCCTCCCCAGGTAAG
Source organism: uncultured Dictyobacter sp. (assembly GCA_964657925.1). GTDB lineage: Bacteria > Chloroflexota > Ktedonobacteria > Ktedonobacterales > Ktedonobacteraceae > Dictyobacter. The sequence continues at coordinate 41,414 of CAZZWK010000043.1, read as the reverse complement.
GCCCTTTCATACCTTTGCCGCAAATCCACTCCCTATAACAGGTAATAGACCATAGAAAATAGAATGCACATATTTTCTTTGCCTTTATCGAATATCTTCACTTGACATTAGCATGGTAACAAGCTATAATACTAATATACTAGTAAACTATTAAAAGGAGGCAATAATGAAAGAAGAGAAACAGCAGTTCAATGTCTACCTGACTCCCAAGCTTATTAAACGAATGAAACACCATTCTGTCGATGAGCAGTTATCGCTGTCGGACTTAGTGGAGAAAGTGTTCGATGCATACCTATCACAGCCAGTGCAGAAAAATGCAGAGCCAAAAACGAAGCAGATAAAAGCGGAGCCACAAGCGCAGCAAATACAGCAAGAAAGCGCACTTACATTACAACCAATGGTCCACGTAGAAAACATGGAGAAGGCGCTGAACTTTTATAGTAAGCTGGGCGCTTCTGTGCTCAATGGGAGCCGAGACAGCGACTGGGCCTTGCTTCGTATCGGAAATACCGAATTAGGCTTGCTAGCCCATCCCGCCAACGAAGAGCAAAATGAAGGAAGAGTTGAGCTTAATTTTGAGTACTCAGGCTCACTGAAGGATTTCGAGGAAAAGCTCCGTGAGGCTCAAGTGACTATTGCTCGCTCGACGGGCGATGAAGGTTTCGGCGAGCAACTCCAGCTCGAAGACAGTGATGGTATGCTGGTAAAAATCAATCAAATTGATCCTGACCTTTATCAATAGTGACAGAAATCGTTCCTCATATAGGAATATATGGGATCGGCATACAATACTGCACGTTAACAAATGAATATACGCCAGCTATCATCGGAGAAGAGCTTCATTGTTCGTTTTGTTCAATTTCGTTGAAATATATCGCCAGCCAGTAGTATGAAGGTGTACAGATCCTGCTATATGACGATCTGTACACCTTCTGGTTCTAGTGGGCTTGAAAGTAGAGAGCTTGGCCCAGCTGATTTTGAAGGGCCAGTCCATCTAAAATCGCCCATTCCTCGACAAACTTCTCATTCTCGATGCGGAAGATAAAGATACCCGAAAACGTTACAAACTTGCCAGTAGGATCTATACTGCCCATAGGACCTTCATGAGTTCCTCTGAATGTTTGTCTCACAACCACTTTGTCACCTTCCGCTATAACATCATCGATCGTTACCTGGATGTCAGGAAAGGCTCTCTGGTACATCCCGATACTCATCTGAAAGGCCATCGGCCCATGAGGCAAACCTGGAATAGTCCTGAAGACGAATGTATCGGCAACAACTTGAGGGATAAGGTCCGATCTGTGTTCGTTGATTATCTGCACGAGCTTTTCGCTCACGAAGTGTTTTACCTGTTCGGCTGAAGCTAACATAGCTGTTCTCCTTGAGTATATCAAAACGAGTACGTTGAGTAGCTTGTATTCAGTTGTTGAGCACTGGATATGTGTTCTTTAGGCAGCGACTTGTTTGCTCTCCAGGAGTGTTTTGATACGTTTGAATTCGTTGTCTACCAGTTTTTGGAAGTTGGACTTGATAAACCATTCCAAAAATTTGCCGAAGCCATGACCCACGATGTTTACAGCATAGTGAAGTTGGGTACCCCCCTCTTGCGCTTCCAGTGTATATATGGCATCGGCAATAAACGAGCCTGATGGAGTCTGTAGGCGAAGACATTTGAGAGGTTCGAATTCTGTTATCTTCTCAACTCCGTTTACGCGCCGGTTTCCATACAAGCGTATGATATTGATATATGTACCACGCTCTACAGGTTCAGACTCTACCGTAACCTCTACAACGTCGGTCATCCACAGCGGATACCTCGGAAAGTCCATCAGGAAATTCCAGACGCTCTGAACGCTCGCGTTGATGTCTATAGTTTTTTGCGACTGAATCATGTTGTTCACCTCTTTTTCTGCTATAGGATTCCGTGTAGTTCTTCATAAGAAAAAGCTCATCGATCAGTCTTCAATCCACAGCTCTCCTGTATAGGTTCCTTTTGAGAAGTTAGGAGGATAGATCGAAACTTGGAAGTGCAACTCACCTTTTGCGTCTTTATATATCCCAGTGCTTTTCTCTCCCTCGACCCATAGAGAGTTGAAAACTTGTGCGTTCTCCATGTGCTCTCTGTACGTAAGTTCAATGGTCCCATCATCCGTCTCTATCGTCATGCAACCATTCACTTTTGGGTCAGCAAGTGCCACGTTCATCTCACCTTGCGCACCAGCGAATTTGCCGGTACTGCGAAATGGATCGATCACGAGTTTCACCACGGTAGACATATTGCGTCTCGATTGCTGGACCTCGGTACCTGCTAGCAATTCGGGTAGGCGAGGAGCCAGCAGTTCAACTCCTTGAAAGGGATCATTCCCATTCTTGAAAGGATGCTCCTGTGGACGGGAAGGCAAGGGATGACGTATATGTACCTCTTGACACATTGTGAGAGCTAAGGTGCTGTTCTCGATCTCTAACGTATAGTCGTTCGTTGTACTTGCTGAACCCTGGTTCAAGCGGTAGCCCTGGAAGAGTCCTTCAAGATCGCCAGTCAGCTTGCCACTTGCCCCTTCTCGCCATCCAAGAGCCTGTATCTCTCCCTGTACATGCTTTTTGTACATGCTTACCTCTTCTCGTTACTCTCGCTATTTCGATACAAGCTCATAGCCAGGGTTACGCCAGCAATAAATTTCTTTTCCAACGCCTGGATTCAACTCTGGTGCCAAAGGCTTCACATATTGATCCGCCTCAGCTTTTATCTCCGTAAAGAGCTCGTCGTTTGCGAATTCGCGAATGATCTGAGGAAGCGGGCGTACAGCCTCAACCAGATGAACTTCTACATTACCCAGAACCCACAGGTTACGCGAGACTACCCCTACTCTGCGAGGCAATTCTGTCTCGTCAGAGCGGCGGAAAGCATCGGCAAGCTTGTCTTCTGTTCCAGGCTCGTAACGGGCAATAATTACGCCTCTGTAGATATCCTGGGTTTTGTGGTTCTCATCAACAATGTCCAGTTTCTTTTCAACACTGTGCTTTACGGATTTTTGCTGTGCCTTCGTTTGACGATTGAGGAAGTCTGTGACCTGCTGCTCCGTGACCTGTGCTTTCGTACTCAACGTAAATTCCTGTTCCCACGTCATGATTGTGTGGTGCTCGTCGATTGCGTCATACCACCAGCGAATGACCATGCGCTCAAAAGGAAGCGAGATGGTTATTCGTTCAGAGTACGTCGACATACGATCATGATTAGCCCAGCGGCGCGATACCCAGCTCCATTGCTGCCCATCAGCGTCTGGTCGTGTCGTCAGGCGGAAGGTGACACTCTCATTATCTTGCTCGACGATCTCGGCGCTTTGATATTCGGTGAATAGCTCAGGCCAGAGCCCAATGTCATTGGTCAGGCGAAATACATCAGCGATCGGAGCATTTACGACAATTGCGTTGCGAGTATAGCCCATCTTCTCTGTTACCTCACAATACTTTCAGCCATTATGGCATTGATGGCGTGTACAAACTCGGTGATGTTTCTGGTTTCGAGGATATGCTCGAACTCGACATGCACATGGATGGTGTTTTCTAAGGTTGCCAATACCTCAGCTTGTCCGAGAGATTCGACCCCCAAATCGTCCCAGGATGCCTGGGCAATGTCTGGAATGGTGAGCGGCACTCCGACCTTCTCGTGGAAAATCCTTACTACTGTTTCAATTGTGCACACGTTCATGATTTGTGATCCTTCCTTGTGACTAAAGCTAGTTAACAACTAGGCATTAGCATATGTTGTTTCCTTACTGGTCATTTACAGAGAAAGTAATTTAGAGGTAATGAGTAAGAGATACATATTCCACGTAAGATAAAATCTTCTAATTGCGTCATCCTACTCCTTATGCAGAGGTGTTAGAGAATGGAGATTCGAAATGCAGCCACGTATTCATCCAAAAGCTACCCTCACACCCTTTGAAGAGTACCGCGAGATGCGTGATAGAGAACCTGTCGCCTATGATGAGGTTCGTCAGATGTGGCACGTCTTTCGCTATAATGAGGCCGAAAAAGTGCTATCAGACCATAGAAGATTCTCATCTGACCGCACTTTCCTGGTACAACAAAGAGAGAACGTATCCTTACAAAAATACACCAGCCTTATTGGCATTGATCCCCCCAAACATCGCGAACTAAGACTGATTATGGCCCAGGCATTCACTCCAGCCACGATTCAGCAGTTGGAGCCACATATTCGGGATATCGCCAGGGACTTGATTCAACCGGGCCTGGAGAAGAATGAGATGGAGGTGATTAAAGATATTGCCTATCCTCTTCCAATGCTGACGCTCGGCTATTTGCTTGGAATACCCAGGGATGATAGTAAACAGTTGAAAGCGTGGGCGGACAAACTAGTTGCTGGCAATTTCGAAACAATCGGTCAGTTCGCACGAGAACGTCAGCGTATCACACTGGAGATGGCAGACTACTTCGAAAAGCTGCTCGCTCAGCGCAGGGCAAATCCACAAAACGACCTGCTTAGCATATTACTCGCAGCGCAGGAACAGGGGAAAAAGCTTGAAGAGGACGATCTGATCGCGTTTTGCATCCTCTTGCTGATAGCCGGTCACGAAACGACGACCTGTCTTATCGGCAACATCATGTTGTGTCTCCATCAAAACCCTGGTCTCTGGACAGAGCTTCAGCAACACAAAACACTCGTATCGGCGGCGATCGAAGAAATCATGCGTTACTATGCTCCCTTGAAAGCGATCACGCGGGTGACGATGGAGGAGGTTGTGCTGGGCACTCAGACGATAGCGGCCCGTCAGCCGATTTGTGCCTGGGTTGGCTCCGCCAATCGTGACGAACGGCAATTTGCGGAACCTGACAAAATCGTCTTACAACGCGAAGGGGGGCGACACCTGAGCTTCGGGTATGGCATCCACTCCTGTCTAGGTTCAGCGCTGGCACGGTTAGAAACAAAAGTTGTGCTGGAACTCCTGCTCGCGTCTATCGCAACATTCCATTGCATTCATGAGTCGCATTTAGAGCCACTTGACAGTCTCATGCTTTTTGGTGTGAAGCAACTGCCAATCGCCATAGAACTTGTGTAGACACTATTCATCTACTCCACTCGCGGTGACGGTTGACAAAAGTTGCTGTCGCTCATCAAGTACAAGGTCGAGGTGTATATGCCAGAGCAGAAACGTCGGACTTCGGTTATCTGGAAAGGAGACCTTGACGATGGTCAAGGACTGATCACCTATAGTACCAGTAGTGCACTACAGGACCTGTCTTTTTCTCGCGTGTCACGAGTAGAGCAGGCTACCACCCAAACGAGCCCTGAGGAATTGCTCGCTGGTGCGCATGCTCAATGTTATGTCATGGGACTCTCTCATGTGCTGTCGAATATGGGTATAACCCCGGCACAACTGACTGTTCATGCTGAATGCAGCCTGGAAACGACACAAAAAGGACCTAAAATCACGAAAATGGTGCTTGTGGTTTCTGGTTGTGTTCCCCAGATAGATCAGGCAACGTTCGAGCAAGCAGCCCGGAAGGCCGAAGCGATTTGTCCTGTATCACGCGTCTTGAGTGAGGGGTTAGAAATATCTCTCAAAGCATCTTTGGAGCATCCCGTTGGCTCATAAAATATAGAGCATCGAGCAGCAGATATTTCAAATAGAGGACGCCTCATTTAAAGAGTTGTTTACAGAAGAGTTACATAGTGATGCTTTATACGTGAAGTATACCACCACGAGACTAGGAGGCTCACTTTGAGCAAAGCAAAAACCCTTAATCGCAAAGCCGTATTCTTTTTAATTTTCACGGCCTTTTTAAATGCTGTGGGAATTGGCCTGGTTGTGCCGGTAGTACCATTTCTAGTCCAGGGTTATACAAGTCCAGTACAGGTAGGCGAGATTGTCGGTGCCTTATCGGCAACGTACGCGTTCTGTGCCTTTTTTGCCTCGCCAATGCTTGGCGCGCTCAGTGATCGATACGGTCGCCGTCCTTTGCTCCTCATTTGTCTGCTTGGCTCCGCCCTGGGATATGCGATCTTTGGTATAGGAGGAGGACTCTGGATACTCTTCCTTGGCAGAATTGTCGATGGTGTCACAGGTGGCAATGTGAGCATACTCTATGCCTCTCTCGCAGATAGCACTCCGCCTCGTGAGCGTGGCAAATACTATGGCATGATAGGGGCCGCCTCCGGTATAGGTTTCATGGTTGGACCAGGCATCGGAGCATTGACTGTTCTGCTAGGATATCGAGCACCACTTTTTGTTATAGCTGGCCTCATCTTCGTCAACCTTCTCGCAGGCTTTATCTTCTTCCCCGAAACGCTCCCACAAGAGTATCGGAACGCGGATATACGTCTCGCGAAGATCAATCCTTTCAGCATTCTTCGTGCTGTGTTTTCTATGGCACAACTCAGATGGCTCCTGATTGCCAGTTTCCTGTTCTCTATAGCCATTATGGCTTTCCAGACCATTATTCCCGTGCTTGGCAAAGATGCCGTTCATTGGAACGCGGAGACTATAGGCGTCATCTTCTTGATCGCTGGACTCACAGACATCCTTGGTCAAGGAGTCATTGTCAGGTTTTTACAGCCTAAAATAGGTGATATGTCGCTCGCCTTCATCGGTCTTTCAGGTGAAGTTGCAGGTTTCATTATGCTATTCGTCGGAGCCACAACTGCCAATGTGATGCTCATCGTAGTGAGCATCTTCATTGTCACACTAGGTGACGCACTCGTGATTCCATCGGTGGGAGGCTTGATTTCGCAGCTGGTGAGTGGAAGAGAACAGGGGCGAGTCCAGGGTGGAAACCTGGCCCTGCAATCGATCACTCGTATCATTGGTCCGCTGGCTGGCGGTGAGGTATACAGCAACTTTGGAAGAGGCATTCCTTTCGTGGGCTCAGCTGTAACCGTCATCTTCGCGATCCTGGCAATTTGTCTGTCTCTTCCGTCAATTCGTGCTCATCAACAGCAGGAGGCTAACGCTGGTCAGTCTCCATTCAATCCAGGTCAAGCTCTTGCCAGTTCCAGCCAACAACCTTCTAGTGTTGGACAGCAACACTCATAGGTATTCATGCAGCAACAGAACACAATACAATCTGCACAGGAGAGGCAATGCCCTGGAGAACGATACAAGAACTTTACATGTTTCTCTTGTCACATCGCTCTCCAGGGCTTACATGCTATGTACTAATTATGTATTAAAGTGAGGGAAGTTTGAAGATGGTAACAAAAGGCAGTAACGAAATAAATACACATAACCAGATCACTATTAAAGGCGCACGCCTGCATAATTTGAAAAACGTTACCGCTACACTACCAAAGGGAAAATTCATCGTCGCAACTGGCCTTTCCGGCTCAGGAAAGTCTACGCTGGTCTTTGATATTCTGTATGCCGAAGGCAAACGTCAATACATGGAATCAATGGGGCTCTCAGCAGATATGATGCAGAAACCCCTGGTCGATGAAATAGAAGGACTCATGCCCGCTATCGCGATAGAACAACAAACGCTCAATCTCAATCCTCGCTCAACCGTTGGCACCGAAACCGCTATCTTTACCTATCTTCGCCTCCTGTATGGGCGCATTGGTCATCGCCCCTGCCCCAGGTGCGGAAAGGATATTCCACCTTCATTCGATACAACGAGTGTCGACACACTCTGGGACGACGTACCCGACGCAGAGCAGCCAGAGGACGGGGGCGCTGAGAGCAATGAAAATAGCTGTCCACACTGCGGAAAGAAAGTACCTCAACTCACTATGAGCAACTTTTCTTTCAATACTCCCGCAGGAGCCTGCGAGACCTGCACTGGCTTAGGTACAGTCTCCCAGGTGAATACAGATTCGATTATCGACCAATCGAAAGGCGTGCTCGATGGTGCTGTATCGGCAATCTGGTCGACACCAATGCTCTCTACACAGGTCAAAGAAATTCAAAACGCGGGAAAACACTATGGCTTCTCCTTTGATGCACACAAACCAGTCAAAGAACTTGGGCAAACTCAACGCGACCTCCTCATTTACGGCGTAAGTAGTCCCGAATTTCAGCGGCATTATCCAGGCATCAAGCCTCCACGAACGGCAAGTGAAGGAAAATTCGAGGGCGTTCTACCAGTGTTTCAACGACGTTACCAGGAACGCGCCAACGACGCTGAATATCGTGCGGAAATGGAAAAGTCAATGACGCTGAGTGTGTGTCCGGCATGCCATGGAGATCGGCTGCGACCGGAAAGCTTGCAAGTAACCATCGATAAGCATTCTATTCTCTCAGCATCACGCCTCTCTCTATCAGACTTAGTAAAATGGTTGAAAGGACTTGCCGAAACCTTGCCTTCCAGAGAAGCTACGGTGGCCGATATCATCATAACGAACCTTGAACACTTTGCTCAACGGCTCGTAAATGTCGGTGTAGGGTATTTAACCCTGGAACGCTCGATGCCCACCCTCTCGCCGGGTGAGTCACAACGCATACGGATGGCATCACTGTTAGGCTCTGGTCTCACCAGTGTACTCTACGTACTGGATGAGCCGACCACCGGCTTGCATCCTCGTGACAACGCTCTCCTCATCGCATCGCTCGAAAGACTACGTAACCTGGGAAACACCGTCATTGTTATCGAACACGATTTAGACATTGTCCAGGCTGCTGACTATATAATTGAGCTAGGGCCAGGTGCTGGTGAAGAAGGTGGGGAAGTTACCTTTACAGGTACCCCTAAGCAGATCGAAGCATGTAAAGCGTCTATTACGGGACAGTATCTCTCAGGGGAAAAAACCATTTCGATACCAGAACGACGAAATTTGTCTACCGCTCCACAACTGCTTATGCGTGGCGCACGAGCGTTCAATCTGAAGGATGTAACGCTTCGTTTGCCTTTGGGAGGTTTCGTATCGCTCACCGGTGTATCAGGTTCTGGCAAATCGACCCTCCTCCTGGACGTACTCGATCCAGCCATACGTCATTGCCTTTACAACACGACAAGTGTATCAGACAGGTTCGATTCACTCGAAGGCTTAGAGCACATAGATAAGATCATTACCATAGACCAGTTGCCCGTTGGGCGAACAAATCGGTCGAACGCGGCGACATACACCGAAGCCTTCGATCCTATTCGTAAAGTGTTTGCTGCAACAGATGAAGCTCGACGCCTGAAGTTCAAAGTCGAGCATTTCTCATTCAACTCTGCCAGTGGCCGATGCGACCATTGCCAGGGCGCAGGTGTATTGACGGTCAAAATGCAATTTTTACCCGGTGCCTTTGTTCGCTGCCCCGTTTGCCAGGGGCGTCGCTTCAACGCAGAGACACTTGCGGTGAAGTACCAGGGACATAGCATCGCTGATGTACTGGATATGACTATCCTGCAAGCGAACACACTCTTCCAGGATGTACCATCAGTGGCAGCGAAATTATCCCTGCTGGTCAGTGTTGGCCTTGGATATCTTCGACTGGGTCAGCCTGCAACAACTCTTTCTGGAGGTGAAGCCCAGAGGATCAAGCTCGCGAAGGAGCTATCACGCAAGGCGACCGATCACACGCTGTATCTACTGGATGAGCCGACGACTGGCTTACATGTCGATGATGTGGCAAGGCTTCTCATCGTGCTACAAGGACTGGTGGAAGCTGGCAATACAGTCATTGTGATAGAACATAACCTGGACATTATCAAGTCCTCTGATTGGGTTATCGACATGGGGCCTGAAGGAGGAGCGGCTGGCGGAAACATCGTTGCTGAAGGAACTCCTGAACAGCTGGCAAAGGTCAAGCATTCCTACACCGGGCAGGCTCTTCGCAACGTTCTTTAGATAGCACAAGAGCCGAGCAAGCAATAAAGTCACAGGACTCCTTGCTCGGCTCCTATATGTTGGTTTCCTGTTGACTTAACGGTAAAGCTCAGGATCAAGCTGGTTGATTTTAACAAGTATGCCGTCAGGGCTTTCAAGCTGCAGTTGAGAGCCGAAGCCTTCATCACCAGCAGGACGAGCGATCTTTACACCAGCTTCACGTAGTTTTTCCTCTAGTTTTTCTAATGAAGCTTCGTACTCGAAATTGAGTTCTACCTTTCCTTCATTTTGCTCAGGGTTCTCTGGATGCGCGAGTAAACCAAGCTCAGTTGCGCCAAAGCGGAGTAAAACCCAGTCGTCGTCTCGGCTTCCGTTCAGAACAGTCGCGCCGAGCTGGTCGTAAAAGTCCAGGGATTTCCCCATGTTTTTGACATGAAGCATCGGCTGCAGCGTAATCTTTGCCACTTCTTGTTTTTCTGGCGTTCCTGATTCATGCTGCTCAGCTTTGTGTTTCTCAACCTTGCTCTTCCTGGTCGCTTGCTTCTCCTCGTCAAGGGTACTGGATTTCTGCGCTATATAGTCCGTCAACACCTTTTCCACCAGTTCGGACAAAGAAATTTGCTCGTCGACGGAAAGATGTTTCATCTGTTTAATTGTATCTGGTAAAAGGTACACATTGAATTGCTGCTTTTCTTCTTTCACAGTATCTACCTTTCTCATTATCTCACTATCGAAGGAAGTAGTGTTATCACAGAAATGGCACTAAAAAGTGTTTGCGTTCTTCGCTCTCGGACTAATTGAAGTATGAGATGTAGTTGTTACCTGCAACTTATTAGCGAGGTAATCTACGCTCCATTTGTGGTGTCTTCAGTTTTTGCATCACGCATATGAAGAAACCGAGGAATACTTTGTGCTATGGTTGCTTGGCTGCACCTGGCTTCAACTGTAGAGACCTTTGCGTCTCTGGCACCTTTGCTTGCTTCACTATTAGAGATGGCAACGCGAGTACGAGACCAAACAGTATGCACAAACCGATGGTCACAAAAGCACCAATTATGTCAGGTTTCACAGCCATGAGAAAAACGATACCAAGTGTCACCGTTGCGAAAACAGACGCTGTTGTCCAGAGCAGCGGATCGAGAATATATGAGCGAAGTTCAGACGAGACGATGGCATCCTGTGGAGCGGCTTTAACCGTTTTTTCGAGTCGGGCCAATCTTGGTCCAATAAAAATAGGTCCAAGAGCAACTATCGCCACAAATGTACCAAGTGCGACATCAGCCCAGGCGGTATGCCATCCCCATGAAGTAAACACCAGGTAAGAGCCTGGTACGATGATCAGTAGGGCGATGAACGGCATCGCTTTGTCAGTAGTGATTGCCAGCCAGGACCATTCGCGAAACTGCTTGACGGTTTGTGCCTTCCGCATCCCATACATCCCAATCACTATACCAGCCACGCCGACGAAAAGGCTTAGTGCCCCAATGATATGAGCGAAGAGCACAATTCTATAAACCATGATAGTATCTCCTTCCACAGCATCATTGTGTTACAATTGGTATCACGACAAAGCCAGTAAGCATATTGAATATCAGATCAATTACCGGCTAATTACTTGATTGTTAATAATAGGTGGGAGAGAGCTATGTACGCAGCACACGTCATGCAAACACGCGTCGATACAGATTGCTATACGTCTGTTTTCAGAGGGAGGTGAACTGGGGGAGATGTTCCTACTGTGACAAGGACCACGACATATGCTGGCGGCTCGAAGATATCATATTTTGGCGTGATGGGAAACGTAATCAATCGTCAATTTCAACCATGTTTCACGTTTCCCTGGCATCCCATCTAAGCAGTCCGTATGATTTTTTCACGCAATGCGAGAAGTTCTTTACTCGGTGCCATCCCCAACTCTCGTTTCAAGAAGAGTTGGAAATCGTCTAACTTGCGAATAGCGCTGGAAATATTTCCCTGCTCCAGGTAAACCGAAATGATAGCCTTCATAGCGGGTTCGCAGTAGGCGTCCACAGCTAGCGCCTGGTGTGCATAGTCCATCACCTCGTACAGTTCTTTTCTTTTCAAATGGATCTCGATCAACCGAACGAGCACCTGCGAGTAAATGTAGTTGTATTGATGGCGATAAGGTTGTAGCCAGTCCTCATACGCATCTTCCAGCAAAAAGCCTGTCTGACAATAGTTTACGATTTTTCGGTAATGAAAGGCAGCTCCGAGAAGATCATCACTTTTATCGAGTTTTTGAGCGGTCTCCAGCAACATTTGAACATCCAGAACATCTGCCCACCAGGTTTCGTCCATCTGAAACCAGTAAAAATTGTTTGAATTGCGACGTACAAAGGAGGAATCAGCCCTGGGAGGCAAATGGGGTTCAAGCAAATGTCGCAGATAATGGATTGTTACGTGAAGATTGCCAACGCCCGTTTCTAATGGCAGGTCAGGCCAGAAGAGATCTATAAGCTGATCTGCTGAACAGAGCTTACTTGGATTCAAGATAAACCATTTTAAAAGCGACTTTGCCTTGTTTCGTCGCCAAATCGGCTCACCTAGCAGCTGCGACTCTCGAAAAAGCCTGAACTGTCCAAATAAGTACACACGATGTTTTGCATCTTGCTCTCGTTCACAAGGATGAGTGAAACTAACATTTTGCGATAAAGAATTCACTGATCGTCGTAAAAACATCTCTCACCTTTCCCTTTTGCTTGTCAGTAACTGCTCGAAAATACAGCGTTTGACAAAATGTGATCACCTACGCTGCTAGCAAACAAAACGAAACACAGAAGGTTGACCAGCCCCTGGAACTTTCATAGTTCTGGTGCAGGCGTTTTCGTATTGGGTTCTCATAAAAGAGGCTACCTAACAAACGCACTTTTGTCTTGCCCCTTCTGTCGTATTTTTCAAACGTGCGATCTTAATGATGAAAACACCTTATTATTTGTAATACTCGTTGTATTCCATGCAGCCTTAACACCTGGCAGAGAGGCAGTGAAGAGGATAGTACATACGTATGATAGTATTCATATATTATTAGATAAAAGTAAATAAAAGAAACACAGAAGGTGTGAACACGACTATATTAAGTGAGAGCTGACAGGTTTTTCAGGCTAATGTCACATATGTGCATATAGTCTACATGCACGTACAGTGAGATTTACTGCCTTTTCATTGCTCATTTATTGCTGACGCATTTCTGCTTAACCATAGGTACGCCCTCTAGTACTAAGTTTTTTCAAAGAATAGGGATGAGATTCATCAAGGCTGTAGCAATAAGCGGTACGACTCGAAACAACAGATTTTTCATCCAGGCGCTGAAATCCGAGTTTGTTCACCAATCTTTCGCCCTCCGCTGTTGATGTTACTGTATAAACACGCCTAATCTCATACCCATTTTTTTTTAAGCTGTTCAAAAAATCAATGAAGCGAGAAATCAGAATACCAGCACAGAGTGAACGAAAGTGAACTGGTAAATCCGGGTCCATAGCGATAACATCGATATACACATCGAAAGGCTCCAACCTCATAAACGGCATCACCTCTTTTGGCGTGATGTCACTTTCAATTTTGGTTCCCGTAAGGAGGGCATCAAGAAATGTCTCAGAGAAGCGGAATAATGAAACGTATCCCACGACATGTCCATCAATTTTTAGAGAATGAAATGAATACTCTGATTTCTGCTGAAAAGTAATACGCTCAGACAGAGGAGTGGTGAAGTTGCGTCCGAAGCAACGAACACTGATATTCATTTCTTCGACCTGATCGGCAGGCGTCGACTGACCAAAAACAATTTTATTATCTTGCTCATTCTCAAAATTCATGGAGTATGCAAGAGCATCTATATCCCTTTTGGGATACAGCCCATGCTTCATCCCTGGTTGCACAATCTTCGGGATGAGTCCTAAACTCACTTTGCGAAAAAACACGGCTCTTGATAAACCAAGCTTTGCTTGCGCTTCGCTCGCAGTGTAATATTTTTCGCTCATTTTTACCCTCCTCTCAGCAATCACAGTGGTATAGTTTTTGAAAAGTTGCTTGAACCTGTATGTATGTTTCATCTATGAAACAGGTAAGCAGTTCAGCTTACATTTCATTATAATCGAAACACTTTCCACAAAGTTAATTCAGCCTACTGTTTGTCGGCGACATCGTAGTGCCAGAGCGCCGTTCCGGTCTTCATATCGTAGCGACTCAGCAGATGCATCGGGTGCTCTTAGGATCTGGTCGCCCCCAGCGTTTTGCCATCAACAGCCAGGTGAACATGCTCGTGAGAACCCTGAAAAGTCCGCAAGTGGCAGCGTTCCTAACGAAGACGAACCCACCGGGTAGCTCCCGCGAAAGAGGGGGGCCTGATCTCAACAACCCTTTAAATTGTTGATACAACTAGAGAACAAACCTGTTGCAACGATTGACAAAGGTTTTTTTTGCGATTATACTTTTGCAAAAAGACAAATGAGACTAATGAGACTAATAATATTTCGTCATGTGGCATACTGGTGTAAAACGAAATTGAGCAAGAGCAAAAAAGGATTTTTGCTGAGATTGCGAAAGGATGCGATAAACAAACACATTGGAAGAGGTAACAGAATGAACTCATCACAGAAAATACTCCATTGTGGACTGTTTTTCGGTGACCACTCACATGAAGTTTCTCTCACTAATTGCCTCAGGCACAAAACTCATATAGCTCACGCATCTCCTGTTCGAGGAGGGGTTTTCTCGGACAAGCATTTCTCCACTCGTTCTCATAAAATTCGAAAAAATGCATGGTACATCGAATTACACTGATTTCTAGATGTATCTCTTTTTCCGATCATACCGTTGGTAGAGCATGTACATTTCTAGTGAGTAGTGATCTTCTCTCGTACAAGCTGTATCAGATGCCAAAATACTCTTTCCTGTTTTTCAGTCACGCTTAACACGCTAGCTCTCGACGAAATGTTGTACTAGTTTTGGAGATGTAGGAGGTATGAGAAATGAAAAAAGATGCTCACCAGGTCTTTAAGAAAGATGCAGACCATATTGCAGGAGTTGACGCTTTGCAAGATATACAACTGGTCATTAACTTGCTGCGTATAAGTCAAACATGGTGTGGTCAACCAGATGGTGGAGTAGAGCATCTTTGTCAGGAAGTAGCGCGTATCACCCAGGGGCTAGTACATCTCTCGGTAAGTCGAAAAAAATTCGCAAAGCGTAACAAACATTCTTCATACACTACATCGATTTTTCCTCTTCAGTTTCGCAACACTATTTATGGCATCTTGACAGTCGAAAAATGCAGCAAGAACCCCGAAAGCCTGGCAATACCAGACCTCATCGTTCATCTTTTGGTTCAAATTTGCAGTTGGCTTTTATATTCGCTAGAACAAGCAGCCTTCATCGAGGGGCAATGTAAACAATTGACTGCTCGTGAGAGTATAGAGTTGACCAAACGAGAGAGCGAAGTTGTGTTGCTGATGTGCCGCGGATACACCCAGGATGAAATAGCTGAAATCTTAAGCATTTCTCCGGCCACAGTAAAAAAGCATAAACAACATATCTATGACCAACTTGGTGTTCACACAGAGCGAGACGCTCTTCTCATGGCTTACCACACAGGTAATTTCTCTCTCGTCGATAATCCTCTTTGACAAGTATCGTACCCTTTCCTTGAACCTCACTATTCACTTTGCAGTTGTCCAGGCACAATATTTCTAAATAACGTGAGTTCGATACTGCTGGCAAATTGGTTCTTCAAACTCAAAAGGGAATGGCTTTCATGTTCAGCGTGAGCGCCCATTTGAGATTCGCCAACAGTATCGAACTCACGTTAAGTAACTACAGTGTCGCTGTACAAAAACAAAATACTCATCTCAAACAGTGATACTGAAGAAGACAGTAGACTATTTTTCTCTGTAGAGATCTTACCTAAACTGGTTGAACGGCAAAGATTATCTGCATCAACTTCATCCACAAGCAAGCCTCCCAGCACAAAATGGACTTTTCTTTCCCTCTACTCACCGGCTTCTTCCTTTGCGAACCTATACCTTCATGGCTGATAAGATCAAAGGAGTTTCTACCGCCATCCCCGTATCTTACTAATCAATTCTTTTACATGTAAGAGTCAGGCAAGCATAAAAAATTATTCTTCACAGGAAAGCAATATCCGCTCAAGAAAGGGATGAAAAATGTACTTAAATTTTTCAAGAGCACAGGGCTTCCTGCACAGACCACTATCCACATTGAGTAAAAGCACAATTGCAGCACTCATTGGAGTGGCTGCTTTGGGTATACTGATGTGGCTTTCCGTCAAAGATCTTCCATTCTTTATTGTTATGGGTGCCATCATGGTGATTTGTGCCGCGCTCATTTTCACCAGGATACGCTGGGTGCCATTTCTCAGTAGCGCGATTTGTCTCTGTTTCCTGTATTTCATGCTTGTTCCAAGTCCCTTTGCCATCAATCACATAGCACATCCTAAAGATACCGATACCGGCATATGGTTTTCCTACGAGGTATTTGTTATCGTCCTGAGTTTTATCTGGTTCATGGCGACGGGCGCGTGGATGGGAATAAGCACCGGCATGCAGAATTATCTCAGACCTGGACAAACAGCTATGCCACGCTGGTTTGCCTCTCTCCTGGCTGGAACAATTGGTTTACTGCTTGGTGCGATACTGATCGCCGCAATTATACAACCAGGGAGTGCAGTAGCCACAATCGATGGAAGTGGCGATGGCATTGTTCACATGAGCGCAACCAATTTTGATCAGACCATCATGGTAGTAAGCAAGGGGAAAAGTTTGAAGCTCGTGAATGATGGCAACTACACGCATATCATTGCCAATGGTTCGTGGTCAAAAGGACAGGCGGTGGTTCGGCACAAGATCAACCAACCTGTCGTCAACGATATGGAAGTTGTCGGTCCGGGAAAGAGCTTGATAATTGGACCATTTACCACCGCTGGAACATACTACCTCTTTTGCACAGTGCATCCAGGAATGAATCTTACCATCGTCGTTAGATAGTGTACCAAAGTCCGGCTGACGTTTGCATCATAACAGAAGGAGGGAAAAATGGAACGCTGTCACCTGAAAGTTACTGCTCTTCTCACACTTGCGACGCTCTTTTTGCTCGCCGCCTGTAGCGTTACGAATCCTCCTTCAATGCAGCTTATGCCTGCAGTTGCGCAGATTCAGCAACAGGCTGGATACCACTTGCTCAGTATTCCAGTAAGTGAGTTGGGCTATGTCTTAGACGCCATTGGTGTAACAGGTAGCGCTGGCAACCAAATATACACATTGAGCTATAGAGAAAAAGAGACGGCAATCACGATTGAGCAAGGAAGGTCGCTTTCCTTTATGACCTATTCCGGGCAGCAGGTAAAAATGCGTGGAACTACAGCAACCATCTTTCATTCGTATACGAATACGGTGCTCGCATGGACAGAAAAAGGCATCGGCGTACGTATTCATGCACTGCTCCAGAACGAACAACTCATTCATTTAGCAAAAGAGCTTACCTAGCAGTAGAGAAAAAAGCCGAGGGCCAGCGTGTTCGATGTACTCAAGTGAAGAAAAGGCAGTTAGGGCATTATGGAAAAGATAGAAACGATTTCAGAAGCAGCAATACACTCAGTTGAAATGGCTTCGAGTAGCTCCAGCCGCCAGGTTGTGATGGATGTAAGGGCACTTACGAAAAGTTTGCCGCTGGGACGCGAACAGATTGCCATCCTTAGAGGTATTAGTTTTGAAGTGTGCAGCGGAGAATTTGTGGGAATTATCGGTCCCTCTGGTTCTGGGAAAAGTACTTTACTGGGTATTATCGCGGGATTAGACAATCCTACGACAGGTCAGGTGCTTATAGATAACATAGATATTTCTAAAATGAGCGAGAGGCGACTGGCGGCTATACGCAACTCGAAGATTGGCATGGTTTTTCAAGCATACAACCTTATTCCTACACTTACAGCCCAAGAAAATGTCGAAGTACCTCTCTATGTTGGAAAACATAAGGGGCTTCCATCTACACGCGCGAAAGAGCTGCTCGCACTAGTTGGCCTGTCCCATCGCCTAAAACATCTACCCACTCAACTGTCGGGGGGAGAACAACAACGTGTCGCCATCGCACGAGCTCTGGCAACCGATCCAGCCATTGTCATTGCAGACGAGCCAACAGGCAACCTCGATGCGAAGAATGGTGAAAACATTCTCCAGCTTATCTCAGATTTACGCACGCATACTGACAAGACGTTCATCATCGCAACACACGATCCCGAGGTGGCATGCCACGCTGACCGCACCATTCGCATTGTCGATGGTTTAGTAGCGACAACCACTCAAGTACATGGGAGAACTATGCAATGATGAAAACATCTATGTACTGGCGCTATACCTCACGTTCACTGCTGCGCGGAGGGCAGCGTACATTGCTTGCATTATTTTGTATCGCAGTAGGTGTCATGGCAATCGTAGCTCTACAACTCGTAGGAGTCATGATCAACAAGGCCTTTACAACCAACATCCGTGACATCAATGGTGGTGATATCGCTGTTACCTCACAATATCAACCTTTTACACCAAGCGACCTTGCATATTTCGAGAAGTTGAAGTCGGAGAAAAAGATTCTTAGCTACACACCAGTTGTGAATGATACCGGGAGAATTAGCCTCTCCAATTCGCATCGTCAAACATTCGCGACTCGTGCAGTTGACCCTACGACATATCCTGTGGTGACTCCGCCGACGGTGCTCGCTCCGCAGGACAAGAGCATAGCAGATTTGCTTAAAAACAATCGAGTAGTTGTTACACCTTCTTTCATGGCTCAATATCATAAACAAATAGGCAGTGAATTGGCTATACAAGCCTCTACGTCTCAAATAACGGGCCGCACGCTCCATGTAAAAATAGCAGGCATTATCTCTGAGACTGGAATACTGACACAGGCTGGTAGCTTGGTGCTTATCTCACTTACAGACTATCAAAAGGCGGCGAGTAACATTCCAGTGACATATGACACTATCGACATAGCAACCGCAACTCCGTCCCAGGCGGATCAGGTCGCAAAGGATATCCAGCAGGCCTTCCCTGTCGCAACACCACTGACTTCGTCGACAGCGCTGCGCCAGGAACAGACCCAGGTCGACAGTATCAGAGACTTTCTAGCAATAGCGGGGCTGCTCGCACTTCTTATCGGAGGGATTGGCATTATTCATACGATGCAGGTACTTCTGCTGAGGCGCAAAACCGAAATCGCGATGCTTAAAACGGCAGGATACACTCATCTTAACCTTTATCTGCTTTTTGGTTTAGAGGCAGGACTGCTCGGTTTCGTCGGTGGCTCGATAGGGGTTGTTGCAGCAACATTCGTGAGCTATCTTGTACGAAATCTGGTCAATCAAACCTTTGAACTCACTATTCCTTTTCTGCTGGACCCAGTTACTCTTGCGGGTGGCGTGGTAATCGGCTGTGCAACAGCACTTATCTTCGGCATTTTACCAATTGTACAAGCAGCAAATATTCGTCCGTTGAGCGTCATTCGTGACATAACAAACCGTCGCAATTTCGGCGAAATATTTCTCAGACTCTTTTTACTCATAGTGCTTTCGCTCTTATTCTGTGGGCTTGCGGTCATCATTCTCAACAACAATGTACTGCTCGGTCTGGTATCGGTCTATGGTACATTCGCCTTTCTCTTGTTGCTCAGCTTCTTCTTACTCTTTGTCATCTTCTTGACGAGCAAAGTGCCGGTTCCAGAGCATCTGAATATAGTGTCATGTGGTCTTGTTGTCGTAGGCTTGGCGATTTCAGCTCTTCTCTTCAGGTTCTCGTTGACTATGGGACTGGTCGCGTTGATCCTGTCGCTTAGCCAACTCATGATCATCTTTTTGCCTAACGAGACAAAAGTAGCGCTGAAGATGGCCTTACGAAATCTTAATCGCTCTCGTGGACGTACTACAACGACAATGCTCTCTCTATTCATAGGCGTTTTCACGATTGGACTCATTCTCGTACTCAACCAGGATCTTCACGACAAGATCAGTAGTGTGCTTGCAAACTCATTGAACTTCAATGTGATCTCGATTACGTCGGGTAAAGATACTCAAGCTCTCCAGAGCGATATGCGTTCTGTTCCAGGACTTGTTGTATCGCAGCAACACGATCTGGCGGCACTTGCACCTATTCAGGTCAATGGAAAGCCTATTCAAGCAGTTCTTCCTAAAGACGACACCCAGGCATCTCAGGCAAATTTAGGGCGTAGCGGAACACTCTACTACCTTAGCGCAATCGAAGGCTTCGATGTTGGCAACAACCAGCTACCGAATACACAGGTTCTGTCTATCGAACAAGGACGCAATCTTACTCCTACCGATGCTGGCACGAATAATGTCCTGGTAAATAACTTACTGCTTGTCGATGCACCTCTTCATTTGAAGATCGGAGACACCTTTACAGTCGTCAGTATCGACCACAGGACGACCAGGACCCTGACTATCGTGGGCTCCTACCAGCAACTGGCAATAGGCTCCAACCTCAATCCTGTGCTGGGACCTGCTGACACGGTGAAAGATTTAAGTCCCATTGGCTTTGATCAATCCGTAAGCTATATGAAAATTGAACCCACGAAGGTAAACCTTGCAATAGATCAGATCGGAGATGCGGTACCGAACGCATTCGTGGCGGATATTGCCAATATTGGCAATATCATCAACACATTCTTAAATGATGCGCTTGTTATGCTGACCACGATAGCCTCACTGGCACTCCTTGCCGGCGTAATTATCATAGCTAATGCCGTCGCGCTGTCTATGCTGGAAAGGAGACGCGAGCTAGGCATTCTTAAGTCGCTGGGTTATACGAGCAGTACTCTGTTGTGGGAAGTACTCATCGAAAACGGTCTTGTTGGTGGGCTTGGAGCTTTATTTGCAATCATCCTTATAACCCTGGCAACCAGTGTGCTCAGCGTCTTCGTTTTCAAGTCCAACTTTGATGTCAGCAGCCTCATAACGCTGGGGCTTGTCATTGGCTCTGCCGTATTAGCCATGTTTGTCGCAGCCCTTGTAGCGTTGAATTCTGTACGTGTTCGGCCATTGGAGGTCTTACGTTATGAATAATGGGAAATGGCCGAGCAAGGCAAGGGCTCCACCCAACAGGAGCGTAAAGTATAACGAAACATGAACACTCGCTTATGGTTAAGCTGATCGTCGTCGAAAATAATAAACCACCTTGTTAAGACTACTTTGTTAAGATTACCTTGTTAAGAAAGGAACTCTCACATGAGCCTGATCATTATCCTTGCCGTTGCCGTAATTCTTGGTTTGAGCGTCTTCGCTTTGACTGGCACAAACATCAAACAGTTCGTTCAGCGGAACTACAAATACTTCGTTGCATTGAGCGCCCTGCTCGTTCCTGCGGTCGTCATTTTGTCCGCATGCCAGAGTACTCTAGAGTAGTAACGATATGCTTTCGCTCCATTGAGTGAGCAAGAAAAGGAGATTTCAAATGAGCATGGTTATTCTTTTCGCCATCGCTGGCGTGCTTCTCTTCGTGGGTGCTTTTGCCCTGACTAGCACCAATCTTCGGCAGTTCGCTCGTCAGAACTTCCGACATATCCTGGCCCTGAGTGCTCTGCTCGTTCCTATGGTTGCTGTTCTGTCCGCTTGCAACACTTTAGCCAACTAACCGATCAACAAACAGGGGCCATCTTCTAGTGCCTGGCTTGGCTTTACACTATTTCAAACGGTGTAACACTCTAAGCCATACATAAGAGAAGCATTCCGATGAGATGCTGAAACAATGAGACTATTCTTTCAGTATCTCATCGGAAGCTTTTTTTGTCGGAACACTGTGTATATTTTCATCAAGGAGGCGATCCTTTTGATAATCGCTCCTTTCGTTTCGCTTTCAAAGCTGTCGTGCTTTACTGGCGCACAAATGTACTCCATGAAGCAGCATGCAACCTATGGAAAGAAACAAAGTATAAAATTAGTCATCCTGGGGCTAGCTTCTTGTGGGAAAATACCGTCGGCTACTTACCATACGCTCTGCTCGCATACATAATGGTGAACTTTTCCTGGCAGATTTGCTCTACAAGGAAAAGTTCACCATTATCTCTTTTATACCAGTGGTTGGAAAACATGGAAGAGGATCAGGAGGATTGATTTCTCGGCACATCTGTCTAAGGTCCCCTATTATGTCGAGAAGAAGAGTAGCCAAGCCTTCACCTACGAGTAGCATTCGTTACTACTGTCGAACACCCCCATAGAGCGATACTTTTGATAGCGGTTCTCTAAGAGATTTTTTGTTGGTATTTGTTGTAGCTCCTCAAGATTCCTGAGAAGAGCAGCTTTAAGGTTCCTGGCGGCCTGTTCGTGGTCACGATGTGCACCACCCAGGGGTTCTGGAACAATCTCATCTACAATATCCATGGACTTCAACTCTTTAGCGCTGATGCGCATAGCATGAGCCATCTGAGGTGCGAATTTGGAATCACGACACAAAATAGAGGCCGCAGCTTCCGGTGCTGCGACACTATAGGTGGAATGCTCTAACATTAGTAGGTGATCGGCAACACCAAGAGCTAAAGCTCCTCCGCTTCCCCCCTCACCGATGATAGAGGCGATGATAGGCGTCTGTAGTTGTAGCATGACGGAGAGATTTTCAGCAATAGATGTAGCCTGCCCTCTCTCTTCATCTTCCAGCATAATCGAGGCACCAGAAGTATCTATGAAGGTAACGACTGCCATACCAAGAGTGGCCGCTTTTCGCATAAGGCGATTGGCTTTCCTGTACCCTTCTGGATGAGGCATGCCAGAGTTGCGAAAAATCTTCTCTTTCGTATCTCGCCCTTTTTGATTGCATATGAGCATCACTGTCTTGCCATTGAGCGATGCTAAGCCTGCAATAATTGCAGGGTCGTCTTTGAATAAACGATCGCCATGCAATTCAAAAAAGTCATCGAAGATGAGACGTATATAGTCAGCAGCATAGGGACGGTCTTTATGCCTTACAACTTGCAGGGTTTCCCATGAAGAAAGACGCACATATATTTCCCTGGTACATCGCTGTAGTTCATTTTGCAAATCTTGCAAGCGCTGCCGTTCCTCTTCAGGCAAACAATCGCCTTCATTCTGTAAGTCAAGAATCTTTTGCTCTAACGCGGCGAGAGGCTTCTCAAATTCAAGATCGTACGCCATGATACTCTATCCTCTATTTGTCTTGTATATGTGGTCTCTTCAGGCAAAGAAGCGTAGCAAACGACTGAGCGTTTGTCGCAAATCTTTTCTGTGTACAACTCCGTCGATCATACCATGCTGATACGCAAATTCTGAGCTTGCTGTGCCTTCAGGCAATTTGATGTGCATGAAGTCCTCGATAACTCTTGGCCCTGCAAAACATACAAGTGCTTTCGGCTCGGCGAGAATGACATCTCCCAGCATCGCGAAGCTTGCCGTCACCCCACCAGAGGTAGGATCAGTTAAGAAGCTGATAAAAGGAAGTTTTGCCTCCTTTAATTTGATCAGTGCCGCGGTAGTTTTTGGCAACTGCATAAGCGAGTAGACGCCCTCTTGCATGCGTGCGCCACCAGATGCTGCAACGATCAGTACTGGGAGTCGTTTCTCGATACCCAGTTCGATCGCTCGTGTAATCTTTTCTCCAACCGCAGAACTCATACTCCCTCCAATGAAATGGAAATCCATGACAGCCATTGCGAGTGGTCTTGTTTCGATTGTGGCATGACCAGTGATTACAGCTTCGTTTAAGCCTGTCTTCTTGCGTTCCTCCTGGGCCTTGCATGAGTATGATTGTTCACGAACAGAGAATGCAAGAGGATCAACTGGAATTATATCGGCATCGGTCTCGACAAAACTATCAGGATCAACCAGAAGTTTGATTCTTTCCTGTGCAGTAAGCTTAAAATGGTGGTTACATCGTGGGCATACTTTGAAATTTTTTATCAAGTCACGTCCATAGATGATATCTTTGCATTGAGGACATTTCACCACCAGATTCACAGGAAGAGGACGCTCAATGCTTGTTGAGCTTGTTTGTTGAACAACAGGGGAATCAACTATTTCTTTAAGCATTTAACCCTCTCTGAAAAATTTAATCTAGTTTACAAGCGCTATTGCAGTTTTCGTAATACGAGAGCGGCATTGAAACCACCTGTCCCGCGTGCACCAACCAGGACATGTTGCACAGGCTGCGAACGTGCGCTATTTGGCACGCAGTCAATGGTACAGAGCGGATCAGGTATTTCATATCCAACTGTAGGCAAAATTGTGTCATGAGTCATACCCATCACAGCCGCCGCAACATCCACCGTTGAAGCTCCATTGAACAAGCGCCCGATCATCGATTTGGGTGCTGAAGCTGGAATCGATGGCAAGGAATCACCGAATGCCTGTGTAAGCGCATAAACTTCTGCGATATCTCCGCAGGGCGTACCAAGCCCATCACAAACAATCCAATCAATATCCTCCGGGCTAAGGTGCGCAACATTCAGAGCAGTAGAAATCGCACGAGCATATTCCTTGCCATCGCGCGTTGGTTCGCGTGTGTACGTGCCATCAAATGATTGTCCCCAGCCACTGATTTCAGCATAGATCCTGGCATTTCGGCGCAGCGCGTGCTCCTTACTTTCAACACAAAACACTGCTCCGCCTTCTCCGATGATCGTTCCAGAACGTTGCGCATCAAAAGGCCGATAGGGATGTGCGCTGGTATCGGAAGAGATTAAGGATGAAGCCTGGTGACATGCAAACGCATAGGGTGAAATACATGCTTCCGATCCCCCAACGATAGCGATATCACAGACTCCTCTCATGATTGCCTTGCTTGCCTGTGACAAAGCGATCAATCCTCCGGCTGCCTCCGCGCATATATTTCGCCCATATCCTCGTATACCCTGGTTGATCGACACCTGCCCAATACTTGCCGCATAAAACCAGGCGATGGAAAGGTACGCGCTTACGAAATTTGGCCCCTGGCTCCAGCACGTGTGAAGTTGATGCTGCCCAAATTCATTTCCACCCGATCCAGCCGAGAAGATGGCCGCGACACGTGCGGGATCTTCTGCACGGATGTCCAGACACGCGTCCTCTACGGCTTGCCTCGCGCTTATCAGGTCGAAATGGGTCCAACGATCAGTCTGGGCAACAATGCGCGGGTCCAGGTAGTCTGTTGCCTGGAACGGCTCTACCATACCAGCAACTTTGCTCTCGAATTGTTCGGTTTCGAAACGAGTTATTGGTCGAATAAATGATTTACCACTTTTCATACCATTCCAGAAGTCATTCAACCCAATACCGGCAGGCGACACGACGCCAATGCCAGTAATTACTGCCGTATCAGCCATTTCACTTATGCCTCCACTTTTGACATGATCATTGCCGATTGAAAGCCGCCGAAACCACTTGCCGTTGAGATCACGGTTTTTACGTCCAATGGGCGTGCGTGGTTCGGGATATAGTCTAAATCACAGGCGGGATCTACATTCTCGTAGTTGATTGTTGGTGGCACAATGTTTCTATCAAGCACAAGCGCACATGCCGCTAGCTCAATGGCACCAATCGCGCCCAAAGAATGTCCAACCATAGATTTGATTGAGCTTATGGGAACGTTATAGATGTTGTCTTTCCAAACCGCTTTAAAAGCGTTTGTCTCGTGTACATCATTCTGTGGAGTTGAGGAGCCATGCGCATTGATATAGTGGATATCGCTGGGAGTAATTCCAGCATCATCTATTGCTGAACAGATGGCTTGCACCATATCAAGTCCATTCTGTGGCAATCCTGTCATATGATAGGCATTCATAGCACTGCCGTAACCAACGATCTCGCCATAAATGTGCGCGTTTCTCTGCTGCGCATTTTCCAATCGTTCGAGGACGAGGAATGCGCTTCCTTCACCTAGCACAAACCCGTTTCTTTTCTTATCGAATGGGCGCGACGCTTTTTTCGGGTCGTCGTTGCTTGGCGAGGTAGCCTTGATGGCGTCAAAGGATGCTATGTTGATCGGACAAATGCCTGCCTCTGACGCACCAGCTAGCGCTATTTCGGCCTCGCCCGCCTGTATCCATTCGTATGCCTGGGCGATTGCATCGATACCGGCTGTACAGCCGCTTGAGATTGTTTCCACAGGTCCTTTCGCTCTAAAATGGGTGGCAATGCTCGCGCTCAAATAGGAAGGGTTAAAGGCGTCGAAGAGATAAGGCTGTGCCAGTTCTGGCGCTGTGTTGAAGTCAGTTGCGTGCTTGCTCACTACGAAATATTCCTTCTCCAGCAGTGCAGACGAGCCAATTGCCGTTCCAACAGAAACGCCAACGTTGTGTGGTACAAGTTGCGAAGCCTCTAAACCGGCATCGTTCCACGCCTCCTGCGCAGAGACAAGCGCAAACTGAATGTGAAGGTCAAGCTGCTTACTCTCTTCATCGGAAATTCCATATCTAGACGGCTGCCAATCTGAAACGGCAGCCGCGACTTGAGAACGAAAGCGTTCCGGTTGATCGATGGCGAGCTTATCACTCGTAGATATCCCTTCAACAAGTGTCTTCCAGAATGCTTCTCTTCCAATGCCGCCCGGCGCGACGACTCCTACGCCTGTTATTACTACACGATGCTCCACGTTCTTTGCTTTCCTTTGAAACTCGCGAACAACATACACTTGACAGACCAGTTATCAACTATATAAGAAGTGGAACTTACCTTCAACTTACTAAAAGAGTAACTCTTTTACAGAAAAAATCATCAAAAACCAATCCATATGAATGATTACACCTTTAGTAATTTACAGGTAATCTTTCCCTTCCATAGTATGCGAAGACATACAGCTTCTCTATTGTTCATAAGGAGCACCATTCATGAGCAAAGTTGCATTTCTCTACCCTGGACAGGGTTCACAGAAAATAGGTATGGGAGGAGATCTACAAACACGGCGACCCGATCTCTTTGCAAAATATCTTGATCGATGTAATGATGCGGTTGGCCTTCCGGTTGCCCAGTATTGTATCGAGGGACCGTCTGCTTCGTTGAACCAAACGTCTGTTGCACAGCCAGCACTCTTTGCCCATTCGCTCGCGTTGACAGAATACGCACGCGAGCTAGGTATTCAAGCTGATTTTATTGCGGGCCATAGCCTTGGAGAGTACACCGCGGCGACCTCTGCCGGGGTACTTTCCTTCGAGGATGGTCTACACCTGGTAGCTATGCGTGGCAAGCTCTCACTCATGGTTCAGTCGGAATCACCTGGTGCTATGCTTGCGATAACAGGCCTGGCGGAAGAAGAAATCCATGATCTGTGCGCCTCGATTGATTCGACTGATGCACTTGTACTAGCAAATCAAAACTCTTATACACAGTTTGTTGTCTCGGGTACCCAGGACGCAATTGGGAGAATATTCGATAAACTCTCAGTCTTGCCACAGAAAATCATGTTTACTCGCCTTGCTGTGGGTGGCGCATTTCACTCTCCTCTCATGCGGCCTATGCAAACCGCTCTTACTGATGTCATGAATTCTCTAAAATGGAACGATCCACAAGTTCCTGTTGTAGCAAACACATCCGGCCAACTTTTAAGCAGGCAGGAAGAGGTTCATCAATCATTGATATCACAGATATGCGCCCCTGTTTACTGGCGAGACTGCATAAACACATTGCTTGAGGCTGGCTGTAGCACGTTTATCGAACTAGGATCGGGCAATGTCCTTACCAAACTGGTGCGAAGTATCACGAATAAAGTTGCCGCACAACAACTTTTTATTGCTTCAGCCGACACGATGCAGAAGGTAGAAACAATCGCATTTTCACGAACAAACCTTTTGACCCAACTCGCTTGATCCCCTACCCCTGTTCATCACCCCCTTGTAGGTGAACAGAAGAGGCAAACAATCAGCAACTTTTTTACGATGACCACACAAGAGTGGTGTGATTCATGGAGGTTTCGCAAATGAGTACGAGCGAAAAAGAGATCGAGACAAGTCAGCAACAGACGTACCAGCACCTTATTGACCTTATTGGACACCGCTGGAAATGGGCGGCCCTGGTGGAAGCCGTTCGTTTGAATATCGCCTCGCTTCTTGAAGATGGGCCACTGACAGTCGAGGAGATAGCGACAAAATCTGGAGCACAGTCATTGTCACTCTACTATCTGCTCCAATTTCTTGCCTACTCTCATATATTTGAGGAGATATCACCCAGGCGTTTTGCGCAAACACCGCTCTCGCACTACTTACGTGCCGATGTGCCTGGTTCCGTGTACAACCTTTTGCTTATGCAGAGCAGTCCCTGGCATACGCATTCCTGGGAGCAACTTGGCTACAGCCTTCGTACAGGAGAACCTGCTTTTCCTCACGTTCATAACAAAGGAATCTGGCAGTATCTTGACGAACATCCAACAGAAAAACGTGTTTTTGATCAGGTAATGGACGACGTTTCGCGTGTCTTTACGCCACAGATCGTCGAAGCATACGATTTTGGCTCCATAAAAACAGTTATCGACATCGGTGGCGGGCGTGGCGCTTTACTTGAGGAGATCTTGCGGCGTAACGATCATCTTCGTGGAACAGTGTTCGACATGCCTTCTACTGTCGAGGATGCCTCACCCTCGATTGCACTACGCCAATCGGGAAGGTGTACAACGCAAAGTGGAAATTTTTTTGAGTCGGTTCCTTCAGGTGGAGACGTTTACCTTTTGAAACAAATTCTTCACGACTGGAACGACGCACAGGCTCTTTCCATTCTGCGTACGTGCCGAAAAGCGATGCATGAAACAAGCCGCTTACTCATTATAGAAATGTTTCCTCGGCCAGTTGGTCATACTCCTCCAGAAGGCTTTCCACCATTCATAGGCTTTTTACAGTTACAGATGATGGTGCTGTTTGGTGGTAAAGAACGCAACGAACAAGATTTTAGAGAACTTCTTGCACAGGCTGACCTACAATTGACGCAAGTCATCCATACTCGCTCACCATACCGCCTGCTTGAATGCAATCCAGTACACTTTTAGCGTACTTCGATCATGAGCAACACAGAGATAGTTTTTCTATCATAGGAGACTACAACAATGACAATAGCAATCATTCGCGAGCATGACATTACGGCGAAGCAGGATCGTGGTGGAGCAATGAGAGTGCTCCTCAGCCCACGTACTGTAGAGACGACATCTGGCTTCATGGGCACATTGATACTACAACCTAACGAATCTTATGGGAAGCACTATCATCCCTATAGCGACGAGTATGTTTACGTCATAAGCGGACAGGTAAGTATCCTAGATGGAGAAACGACGCGCGTGATCGATGGTGGTTCGGCGGCTTTCATTCCCAAAAACACTCACCATAGCTTGCACAATAGCGGGACATCAGCATGTTCCATAATCTTTTTTTCGACTCCACTAGCACCTCGTCCTGAACTAGGTCATGTGATGCTGGAGGAATAACATGGAGGATATTCTGCTCGTTCTTTATAGCTTTGTGATTGGCGGCAACAGCGAAGCATTTGAAAGTGCATATCGCGAGTATCTGCCCCAGCAAGAAAATTTCTCAGGGCACCTGGGAGAAATGTTAGTTCGTGCTGAAAATGATGCTACATCTTACACCATCGTGAGCAGATGGAAAACACAATCGTTTTATCGCTGGTTGAAATCACCAGAGCATGACTCAATGGTCGAGATGTTGAACAGCTTCCAACGAGAAAAATCGAATGTGAAAAGATTCGTCGTGATTTCTAGCTAGGAGCCTGTTACGGTGATGAGTGACTCGTACATAAAAATTATGCCAATGGGAGACTCGATAACGCAAGGTTTTACCTCGAGCGATCTCAGAGGATATCGTAGTTTTTTGTTAAACCTTGCAGAGCTAGCGAGTTGGTCGATTCGTTTCGTCGGCTCATTGCAGGATGAAGCGGATGAACAAAAGCTATGGAGCCATGAAGGTCATTATGGGTGGCGTATCGATGAACTGTGTTCCTACATAAAACCGCACGTCAGCTACTACCAACCCGACGTGATTCTACTCCATATTGGCACAAACGATATCCTTCATGGTTGCAGTGTTACAACAGCTATTGCGCGTCTCAAGCAACTTCTCGACTGCATTTATGAGGAGACGCCATCCGTTCATGTCTTCGTGGCAAAGATCACACCTCTGGGCTTTCAAGCGTTGAACTCAAAGCTTTGTATGTACAACCAGCTCATTCCCCACATAGTTCAGAACAAAATAGATGAGGGACGAGCAATACAATCTGTCGATATCTACAGTGCGGTCTCCACAAGTATGATTCACGACAAAATTCATGTAGATAACAGCGGCTATCTCGCGATTGCTCATTGCTGGTTTCAAGCGCTTCAAACCTGGTTCGAACGTTTCGCACCACAACATACAAACGAATCACCATATCTTTCATGATCGAGAGGGCAGGACATCGTTCATACAAAAATGTACTGTCTTTTAGAGGGTTGAGCTTTAAGGAGAAGAACAATGGAAAATCCAGGGCACACAAAATCAACAAATGTGCAGAAGGCGGCGTACAAGAAACTCAATGATCTGATGGGTTTTCGCTGGAAATGGTCTGCACTGGTGCAGGCCGCACGTCTCAAATTAGGAGATGTCTTATTGGTTGATCGTGCAATGACTGTTGATGAGCTGGCAGAGAAAACGCACACAGATCCTTCCTCTTTGTATCTCCTGTTCCAATTTCTTGCCTATTCTGGCATCTTCAAAGAGGTAAAGCAAGGGTATTTCGAGCACAATGATCTCTCCTACTTCTTGCGCTCCGACGTTCCATTTTCCCTGTATTACACGTTGCTGATGGAGGGAAGTTCCTGGAATCAAGATGCATGGGATACGATGGAGTACAGCATGCAAACTGGAGCGTCGAGCTTTACGCATTCGCATGGTGAGAACATCTGGCAATATTTCGCCTCTCATGACCAGGAAAAGCTGCTATTCGATAAAGCAACAATGAACCTCTCGGAACTTTTCGATCAAGAACTGGCGAATGCATACGATTTTTCTACCATACATCACGTGGTAGACGTTGGTGGTGGGCAAGGAAGCTTCCTTTATACACTCCTACAGACATATCCTCATCTTCACGGAACACTTTTAGAGCTTGAGTCTACAATGGCATCAGCAGCCAGCACACTCCGTACGTTTCAGGCCGTAGACCGTTGCACATTGGTGGCTGGCGATTACTTAGAAGCTGTACCAGCAGGGGCTGACCTTTATATACTCAAGCAAGTGCTCCACACCTGGAATGATGAACAGGCCATACGTATTTTGCAGTGCTGTCGAAAGGCGATGCAGCCAGATAGTCGCTTACTGATTGCTGAAATGTTCCCCAATCCTCCTAGCACGACCATTCCGGAAAAGGGATACGATCCATTCGTAGGATTTCAGTCGCTTCAAATGCTCGTGCTATTTGGAGGACGCGAACGGAGCGCCGAAGATTTCCAAAAAATCCTACACGCGGCAGATTTGCAGTGTAGCGAAACACGAAGAACACCTTCCCCTTTTCGCTTTTTCGTGTGCCAGCCTCAGTACTAGTACAGCACTTAGACGTGCGTGCGCGCATTCCCTCATGAGAAATTGTACCCGTGAGTAAGATTGCGGCGTTCCATTGTGCTTCAGGAGTCTCTGGCTTCGCGCACACTCTCCGTTCGTTTCACCCGTGCTACGGAGACGATCAATGTGCCCTGGTCATTTGGGAACACCAGTGCGATATCTCATGAAGGATGTGGGAGCAGCGAAGATTCTCTCGCGCGAGATGCTGAAAAAGGATGTACTCCTCTGTTGTTAGGTGAGAGAGCTGCTGAGCCATGTATGGAGTGCCTTCAACCCAAAAGTTGGAAAATGTGTGCAATGTTTTCTCATCCATCATAATTGAGATGACATGAGGAAATGTTTCCGGTAATAGTGAAAGAATTTGAAATCTGTGGGTGACCCGATTTGGTGGAGGGTGTAAATTGGAAGGGAAGGTGGAAGAAGAGGAGAAACCCAATGTCAAATGGGCATCGAAACTATTCAAAGGAATTCAAGCAAGAAGCCGTTCGTTTGGTTCAAAAGAGCGGGAAAACAGCCGCACAAGTGGCAGCCGATCTGGGCATTGCCGAGAGCAATCTGAGCCGCTGGTTTCAGCAAGCGAATGATCATGGCTCGGCAGCCTTTCCTGGCAGTGGACATCAACGACCAGAAGAGGAAGAACTCCGCCAGCTCAAACGAGAGTTGGAGGTCACCCGCATGGAGCACGATATCCTAAAAAAACCTCATAGAGAATCTCTCCTTGATGAGCTAATGGGGAACCAATTGAATCTCGCCTTTTGGCGTTTCTCTCGACCTCACTGGTTGATAGTTCCCCTGACGGTGTTTGCGATGCAACTCAGCGTCATAAAGTTGAGGTTCCGGAGGCTCGGTTCCTGGTGCTAAGTGCTCCAGCACTTCCTGATCCTTTTTGAGCAGAACGAAGATCACCGAGGTCATTTGTCCGGCCAGTCGCCCGATCACTTTCTCTCGACCAACCAGGCGGCGCGTGCGCTCGTCAGTATGGCACTTGCGGGCCACCAGACGCTCATACACCTCTTTCCAATCCGTATCCCATTGAATGGCTCGCCACACAATCAGGTACATAGTTTGCTTCATGGCCCGAACCCCACGAGGGGTGAGACGACTCCAATCCAGGCTTGATCCCGATTGCGCGATTTTAGGAACCCAGCCGAAATACGACTTGAGTTGGGCCGGACGCTCAAAATTCGCAATGGTGCCGATCGTCGCAATGAGCACTGCTGCGGCTTGCGGGCCAATTCCTGGAATGGAGGTGAGAATTTTGCCCTCGCGTGACCCTTCAACGATTTGTATGATTTCTTGCTCTATCTGCTCTAGATGCTCTCCAAGAAGGTTGAGTTCTGCCATGAGTTGCTTTTGCTCGAAGATGAGCCCATTAACGCGAGCAGGATCGTTTACTCCAATACTGTGCGATGCAAGCTGTCGGAGCTCGCTCAATTTGGCATCGGAGACGCTACAGGTTCGCCCTCTGGCTTCACGCAGTTCATCAAAGCTTGCCCCTGCCAGCAGAGCTGGAGTCGGAAAACGTGTGCGTAAGGCAAGTGCTGTCGGCAAGTTGGGATTCTTCAGCAAGCGCGTGAATTCGGGAAAGAGTTCATCACAGATCGAGGTTAGCCTGTTCTTGCGCTGCGTACACTCGACGACCAACTCGGCGTGATGCTGGACCATGCCACGCAGGTGGGTTGCCGCTTCCGTCGCAGGAGCGAGCTGGCGAACGGCTTGAAGAGGATCATCCACCTGGATCGCTTTTTCCAAGTGATTGTACAGATGGTTCGCCAGACCGAGTGCATCTCGTTTATCGGACTTGAGCAGGCCCTCTCGCCGCTTCTGAACGTGGATAATGTAGACAGGAATATCGAGGTCTTGTAGGTATTGCATCAACGCACGATGATAATGGCCGGTCACTTCCAGAAGCACCTGCACCTGGGTGAGTGGCACGAATGTCTGCATCCGATCAATGAGCGAGCGAAACCCTTCACGCGAGTTCTCGAAGGACAACGCGGGGCAGTGTTCAAAGCGCTGGTGGCGAGCGAGCAGGGCATTCGAGAGGAATCCAGCCACATGAGACCGTTTGCCAATATCAATTCCAACATAGACCATTTCGTAGCCGGGCAGCGGAGTAAGTCCTGATGCAGGATGAGCGATGATGGTATGTCGCATGAGTCATGAGCATCCTTCTCACATCCCTGCGCGTCGCGCCCATCGCTTCCGGTCTCACCATTGCTTTGTGGAGTGGAGAAGCACGATTCTATGGGCGTGTCTCTACCAACTTTGGACGAGAAGTATGGCTTCAACCTCATATCAGGTGTGCGAACACGCCCCCCAAATTTTTTTCAAGAGTCGAACTCCAAAGCGTTGAAGGGTTCTCCAGAATCGTTTCCAGTTGGGAGCGGCCCACCTGCGCTTCTCCATGAAAAAGGATACACTGGTTTTGACAGAGATGCAAGAAGCAAGCGGCATGAGATGAAGATCAAGGCAGGATGATGGAGGAGATCGCGCTCGGAATGGTTCAGTTTTGTATGCTGTGGCCGTACGGCCACAGCATACAAAACTGAACCATTCCAAGAAGATATTCGCATACTGACCAGAGGCGATGATC
This sequence comes from uncultured Dictyobacter sp., assembly GCA_964657925.1. Classification (GTDB taxonomy): domain Bacteria; phylum Chloroflexota; class Ktedonobacteria; order Ktedonobacterales; family Ktedonobacteraceae; genus Dictyobacter. The sequence goes on along the minus strand of CAZZWK010000043.1, from coordinate 7,497 downwards.
AAGAGATATATTGAAGGTGCGCGATGCCTTAGGAACCATCTATCAGGATGAAGCCTTTGCTCATGTGTTTCCACAGAATGGACGCCCTGTTGAGGCTCCTTGGCGGTTGGCATTCATTCCCATTGTGCCATTCATCGAAGGATTGCCCGATCGACAGGCAGCAGATGCGGTACGCGGAAGAATCGATTTGAAGTATGCCTTGGGCTTAGAACTCACTGATTCCGGCTTTGACTCTACCATTCTCTCTGATTTTCGCAAACATCTGGTGGAAGGGAAGGCCGAACACGTGCTGTTAGATGCACTGGTGCTTTTATTTCAAGAGCGCGGCTGGCTCAAGGAACACCAACGTCAGCGTAGTGACTCGACTCACGTGCTCGCAAAAGTACGTGCACTCAATCGACTCATGTGTGTCGGCGAGGCTATGCGCTTTGCTCTCAACAGCATTGCCATTGTTGCTGGGGGATGGCTCCTCACCCACAGCGATCCTGAATGGGTTGATCGCTATGGGCATCGAGTTGAAGAGACCTATCTCCCACACGGCCAGCAGGAACGCGTGACTATTGCTGAGCTCATCAGTCGGGATGGCTCGATTTTGTTAACCGATGTCTATGCTGTCAATGCTCCTCTCTTCTTGCGTGAGATCCCCGCGGTGCAGATCTTACGACACATATGGGTGCAAAACGACGTCTGGACCGAGGGCCAGCTTCGCTGGCGCGGTAACGAGGATCTTCTTGCGGGTAAGCAGTTTATCAACTCGCCCTATGATCAAGAGGTCCGCTATGGCAAAAAGCGAGAGACGCGCTGGACAGGTGACATCCGTTCACATCACCGAGACGTGTGAGAAAGATGCACCTCATCTGATCACGCATGTGGCGACGACCACCGCTGCCACCACCGACGGAGTACTGACAGAAACGATTCATACGGACCTTCAGCAAGCGGGTCTCACTCCTCGTCAACACCTGCGAGGGTTCTGGCTCTATTACCGCCCCCATTCTCGTCAGCAGTCAGCGACAGCATGGTATTGAAGTGATTGGGCCCGCTCGGGGTGATGTGAAATGGCAAGCGAAGACGGAGCAGGGCATTGATGCCAGCCAATTTGTTATCGATTGGTACCATCAGTACGCCACCTGTCCCGAGGAACAGCACAGTATCAATTGGACTCCAGCCATCGACGACCGGAAGAACGAAGTGATCAAGATCAAGTTCTCCTCCACCGATTGTGGTCGTTGTTCTCGTCAGCTTGACTGTATCCGCTCGGCAAAGAAGTACAAGCGGCGCACTCTTACGATCCAGCCACAAGCCCAATATGAAGCGCTTCAAGCTGCTCGCCGTCGACAAAAGACGCCCGGCTTTGCCAAAAAGTATGCTCTGCGAGAAGGCATCGAGGCTACCATGTCCCAGGGAGTTCGTGCTTTCGGTATGCGTCGCTCCCGTTCTATTGGCTTTGCAAAAACGCATTTGCACCACCTTGGGATTGCTGCTGCGATGAACGTGATTCGTGTGGGAGCCTGGCTTGATGGGGATGAGCTAGCTCCCACACGTGTCTCGGCCTTCCAAAGGCTTTCCCATGCAGCTTAAAGAAGTTTCCCAACAGTGTCAAAAGTGAGGGAGAACCACAATTTGGCCGAGCGCGACGTGCGCATGCTCAAAGTCCAGCAAAAAGTGTCGGGCACCTTTCGTAGTCAGCAAGGGGCCGTTGGGTTTTGCCACATTCGTGGCTATCTTTCGACGTTGCGCAAACAAGGTCTCCACTTGCTGAATGCTTTGGAGGCAACCTTCCGTGGTCAACCCACTCTCCCTTCTTTCAACTCGACCTGATTAGTTACAATAAAAAAACCGTACACACTACCCTAAAAGAGAGATTCTTGATGAGGCAATGCAAATCTCCCTACAAAACTGGCCTCAGCGGAAGAGCTACGAAAGCGGGTCAATGACACAAGATGTGTGAAAGAAGGCGATCATCGAAGGGAAAAGGCGTAAAAAAGCAACATATACCGTCATGATATGGTCGGGGCTACTCTATTGATGCTTGTCTCTCCTACCAACTTTGCCAGCACCAACAGCATCATGATTTTCCTATTTTCGCAAAAAAACGGTTTCTTTTTTCGGAACCTTCAGGAATGCCCAAAAGCCCTGCAACCATCGTTGACATTACATCTACTGTATGCGATTATATCGAAATACACATATATTTTTGTTTCACACAGCATTTTCTCACCTATCCTACTCACACAAAAAATACTACACTACAGAGAAAAACGTAATGTTTCCAAATGCTACATTGCGACGCGAGCGCGAACGACATGGATGGTCACAGGCTTACGTCGCGCGCGAATTGGGCACGGACGCCAGATCTGTTGGTCGCTGGGAGCGAGGTGTTACATCCCCCTCACCGCACTTCCGCACCCAGCTCTGCCACCTTTTCAATCTCGATGCCCAAGCATTGGGCCTGCTTCCTACAAGCAGTTCATCTCTTCATACAACGGTCCCATTGCTCGATGTCGATCGCCTCCGCCTCGTGCTGCCAGCAGAAAGGGTCATCGTGCGACAATCTCTTCTCGATGAGATCATTGCAATCTTGACGAACATGACTACCTGCATCCTGTACGGCTTGCCAGGCGTTGGCAAAACCACGCTGGCTCAGCTACTGGCTTCACAGCTACCTCATCTATCCCCTCATCCTTTTCCCGATGGCATTGTGTGGATCAACCTCGGACCATCACCCAATATCCATCACGAACTCTTGCGTATCGCAACCATGCTCAACATTTCTGAAGACAAACGTGGTCAGCCCTCCGATCTTCCCACCCTTTCGCACGCCATTCACCAGCGGCTGGCCGAGCACCACCTTCTGCTCATTCTCGACGATGTCTGGAATATAGAAACACTGCAACCTCTGCTCATTGGAGGCCCGCACGTCGCTCACTTACTCACGACACGCCTACCCGAGCTTGCCTTTGCGTTGCCCTATGCCCACCCTCTCAATATTCCAGAACTGACCATAGAACAAAGCCAGACCCTCCTGTCTTATCTGGTTCCTCAACTCGCCTCGTATCATGAAGACCAGGACCTATTACATAGCGCGCTCCAAGTCACAGGAGGATTACCCCTCTCAATCACCCTGCTCGGCCTCTTCCTGCGCAAACAGGCAATCGGTGGACAACGCCGCAGACTGCTCACCGCTCTGACTCAATTCTCAGATGCAGCTACACGTCTCTCACTTCCTGTCCCTCGCAATGTCATTTTTCGTAGCGCAGATGCGCCCTTTTCCTCAAGCTTGCAGTCCCTGACAACTATTATCGATGTCAGCAACGAGTATTTGCCCCCACATGCGCATCAGGCCCTGCAAGCCCTCTCAGTCCTGCCTCCCAAACCTGCCAGTTTCTCTGAGGCCGCGGCCTTAATGGTTTGTGAAGAAAGCATCACGGTCCTCGATCAACTTCTAGATGCCGGATTACTCGAAGGCGCTGGAGAAGGCCGCTATCGCCTTCATCAAAGCATCCATGACTATGCTCACCTGCACCTCCACAACAAGCGCCCCTATCAACAACTCGTTGGCTACGCGCTAGACTTCACGCAACAACATACCAATGATCATGCCGTGTTCCTGCAAGAACTGGTGGTGCTCGAACAAGCCTGGGAGATGGCTCGACAACACGACTGGAATGATGACCTGCTCAATCTCACGCTTCATATGGATGGCTTCTGGTCCGCTCAGGGGCACCATCATCTAGCACTATCGCGTCTGCAACTCGCTTTCGATATTGCACAAAAACAACAGGATGCGCTTGTCATCTGCACCATTCTTCATACTATTTCATCACACCATACCGTGCTCGGACAGGTGCAGCAGGCGATATTCTTCAAGCAAGCTCTCCTGCAACAAGCACAGCAACACGGCCTTGTTCTCTATCAAGCACGTGCACTCAACGGTCTGGGTATGCTCGCGGGTATCCAGGGACAGCTCCTGCAAGCACAAACATACTACCAACAGGTATCAGTGATCGCTCATAGCCTCGAATCACCCCTTCCCAGGCTGGCCGCCTACCAAAATTTGGGGCGCATCGCTTTTGAGCAAGGCCATTTTCAACAGGCAGAACAGCTCTGGCAACAGGGACTGGCACTCGGCGAAGAAACCAATCACAAAGACTGGCTCTGTGGCTACCTCTACGAGCTCGCTTCCCTCTATCTCTACTGGTCATCCCACATAGACAAGGCAACAAGCTATATTCAACGCGCACATCCATTGGCCCAAGCACTCCATGATGTTTATGAAACGGTAACAGTCTTCATTCGACAGGGGCAAATCTCCTGCCGCCTCGGCAACTATGATGATGCCGCAGACTGCGTACGTCAGGCGAAAGAGGGGGTGGAGCAGAGCGATCATATCCATTTACATTACAGAATATGCGTGGAAGGTGCGAGAATACTTCTCTGCATACAACAACTGTCACAAGCTGAACAATTACTGCTCGCTCTTCCTACGTTTCCCTCCTCCTCATCGGTGAGCTTCGATCTCAAAATCACGGCACATCTGGCCCGAGGTGAACTTTGCCTCGCGCAAACCCATGCGGCAGAGGCATATGCCCATTTTCAGACTGCGAAAACAATGTGTCCCCAGCCTTACACCTTCCTTCGCGTACAAATTCTCTATGGCCTCGCGCGCGCTGCCGCCGCTCTCGGCGATACAACACAGGCACTTGAGGAAAGCCATCTCTGTCTACAGGCAATGCAAGACATAGAATATTGGCAGGTCGAAGAAGTCAAAACCTGGCACAACCACCTTTTGACTGACGCCACCCAGCAACAATGCTCTGAATAGATAGTTCTTTTCTTTCTACAAACGAAAAAGGGTAATCATCTTCTTAAGCCAGCAGGATTTCACCTTTGGCGGTATGAAATCCTGCTGGCATCAATCAAAGAAGAAGAGTAGACTGCGTTTCAAACATCACTCATAATGAAGCCGCAATGGGAGATTTGCTGCTTCAATCTGATTTTCAATATCATGAACCTGATTGGGATTAGCGTTGTGAACGTTGTGCTGGATGAAGTAGTTCGCTATCTGGTTCCCAATATTACCCTGGCGAAGAGCAGCCGCCAATTCTTGAATGGCAGGAGTAACGCTAAAAATGAGTGTGCCTCCAATCGTGACAGAATTGCCAATGTCCGCTAGAGCACCTCCTAGAAGAGCCAGCCAATGATTTTGCTGGACACATTCAGTATCAGTAGGGGCACAATAATTTTTGAGAAAATTGCCACTCACGGTCAAGACGGTTCCTGCGGTTAGTAGGTAAAGAGCTTTTTTCTGATTTGCCGTAAGTGCCAGGGGAACCAGGTTTGCGGCCTTGGCAGCCTTGGTAGATGGTGCCAATCCCAGTCCATCAGAGAGACTTTTAATGGCGAATTCTGCTCGCTGAGCGGCGCTGCCAAAAGCCGCGTAAATGGGGTCAGTGCTGTAGTAGTACCGATGTCCATAACCAAGTTCATGAGAGTAAGCCAGTCCATGAATAAGTTCATTGTTACCGACTGAACATGCATCAAATGACCACACCTGTCCAAATTGATTTTCATTTCGCAGGCCATAGAGCGGACAGTTCTCTACCTCTTTGCGAAGATCAACAGAGGGATACCAGGTATAAAATGCATTGACATCGGGATCTGTTCCAGCGATTCCACCAAAACCAGTGACGTACAGAGACGTGAATGATTCTGTAGCTCTAGTGATATTCCCATTCTCATCAGTCGTGCCATACGTTGTGGTAGCTCCACGCAAGGTGCCAAAACGCTTTCCATTGCTACTCACATCGATCTTAGGAATTTGTAGATCGGCAGTAAATGTATGTGTTGAGGCATTGTACTTATAAAGAAACGTTGGCGCTTGAGAGGTGTGGTACTGGTACTGAACCGTCCCTACAGAGCCAGTAAAACGTGAATACTTCGGAGTGTAAGCTGCTTGCGAAGCTGCCGCATGTGCCTGCGCATTCATTACATTGGCAAATAACGCAAACAGACAGGCGAAAATGATAAACCTTAAAGTAAAACCTGTCGTCCATACATTGATCTGTCTGTACCGATACATCGTTGTTCCCTTTCATCGGTTTGTTAAGTGATGGATAACTCTGGAGGCATTCATTTACTCCTCCTTTTTTACATTCTAAATGGTTCTTCTCCTTTCACATAATAAAAAGCAGAGAAAACATTGAATCACTTCGAGTATAGACTGAAAAACGGTCTCTTTATAGACCATTCATAGTCCAACTAATGACCAATTAACAGAAGTACTCTTCTCATTTTTCCTTTAAGGCAAGGTTCAGAATAAGCTTAAATCAATGTGACAACTCTGAACAATCGAAACGGTGCACATAAATTCTGAGTTGGCTCCCTAAGCGGCTTCAGAATTTATTTCAGATTGACATATCGTTCAAACTGTCGCATTCATTTGGACCTTGCCTAAAGTGAGCAAAGATCAGATTTCTATGTTTCAAATACTAGAAATTTGAACACGATGAGAAAACAGCGCATAGCCGCTTTCAAGGCCGAGGTTATTCAGGCACTGCTCAAAGAGGAAAAGAGGCTGTATCCTTGAAATAAAGGTAGAGCTAAGATCACAAAGATCGCACTCATTGACCTAGCGGTACATCTGCGAAGGGAAAAGGGCTAGCAGAGGAAAGGGAGAGAGATTCGTCTCATCTATCGCTTGCTTCAAGCATTTCTTCAGATGATTTGTGAGCGTCTGTAATTGTCCCGGTTTGGAGGCTCTCCCTCAAGTTGCGTGAAGAGAAAATGAGGTAAAATAAAAGGAAACAAGACGTTTCCTCACAAACATTCTCTCAAGATCTGAAGACCTCGCAATGACCCTATTCCCATAAAACACCCATCTCAAAATTTACTAGTAGTGTGACGCCAGAGATCCCTCGCCTTTTGGTTAAAAGTGGTGTCCATGGTATCCTTGATGCTTCTTCAACAGAACAAGATTTTCAATACGCTGTTGAGGCTTGTGCTACAGGAAATATTTTCCACTCACGCGCAGTATATGATCGCTTGACTATTCCTTATGGCAGTGTAGAATCATTAACTACCAGAGAAATGCAGGTACTGGCTCTTATTCTCGAAGGAGACGACAATAACTCCATTTCAAAAAGATTATATATAACGGTCAAAACTGTTGAGGCTCATATCACCCATATTTATAGCAAATTGAATGTTTCCTCTCGCTCACAGGCAATCTTGCGTACACAAGAACTCTGTCTTTTTTAGATCGTAAGTTCGATGATTAGAGCCATTCATTCTCTTTCATCATCGTTGCTTTTCATTGAATTCATACCTAAAATGCCAGTGATTGCCAGGTAAAAATAAGCTCATCCTGTCACTTCTCCTGTCAAAGAAATGTGCGGGGACCGTGTTCAAAACAGTTAAAAACGCCCACTCCAATCGGTAGACAAAGGAAAAAGGAGAAGCATTGCACGAAGTTTGTGTTATGCTTCTCCTTTTAAC
>CAZZWK010000042.1:8568-52499 GCA_964657925.1 uncultured Dictyobacter sp. | reverse complement strand
CCAATCCATCACGAAGTACTGGCTGACGGAGGTAAAGCCTTTGCCGCTCAACAGCTTTGAGAAGAAGGAATGACCCTGCACACTCATATCCATTGCCGCATGCCCCTCCATTCTGCCCATCAGCCCTTTTTCTGCCTGGTTTTTTGCCATCTCTATCAGCTTTGGTGTTAAGGTCAGTCGGAAGATGAGGGCGATGAAGACCACCATCAGGATGCCACCGACAAATTCGGCGGCGGTAAACTGCCAGCCGAGCAGCACAATAAGGATGATGCCTAGCTCGATGACGAGATTGGTGGAGGCCAGTTCAAAGGCCATTGACGCGGTAAAGCTTGCCCCTTTTTGAAAGATGGACCGGGCCAGTGCAACAGCGGCGTAAGAACACGAACTTGAAGCAATGCCAAAGAGCGTGGCAAGTGTGAGGCTCTTTGGACCATTGCAGCCCAGCGTTTTTGCCAGTGCTTGATGCGACACCACCGCCTGCACGATGCCTGAGAGCGTAAAGCCAAGAATGAGCGGCCAGAGAATTTCCCACGCCATACTCAATGCCATAAACAAGGCCTGTGCAAGACTCTGGAGGAGTTGCATGTCTTTTCCCTTCTTCATGAAACGGATACCTTACCGCATGAGACGAAGAGAAACGCCTGTTCTCTTCATCTGGTCCTGTTTTAGTGTTGGGAGGGGCGTCCAAAGCGTCGCAGTCGTAGGGAATTGCTGACCACGGTTACGGAGGAAAGTGCCATTGCCGCAGCCGCGAAAATGGGTGCCTGTTCCTTCAAAAATGGAATGAGCGGTGAGAGAATTGCTAATGGGATCAGGATGACATTGTAGGCGAAAGCCCAGAAGAGATTTTGTCGAATAGTATGCATCGTCGCTCTTGAGAGTGTCAATGCCGTCACAAGGCTCTTGAGATTACCTTTGACCAGGGTGATGTCTGATGCCTCTATCGCTACGTCGGTGCCTGTTCCCATTGCGATACCCGCGTCTGCCTGGACCAACGCGGGCGCATCGTTGATACCATCACCTGCAAAAGCAACGACCAGGCCTTGCTTCTGCAAACGTTCGACCTGATTAGCTTTGTTTTCAGGAAGAACTTCTGCAAGCACATGCTCTGGCGCGATACCAACCTGCATGGCGATAGCCTGCGCGGTGCGACGATTGTCACCTGTCAGCATCCACACGCTCAATCCTTGAGCCTGTAATTGTTGAATCGCTGCTCGTGACCCCACTTTGACTGTATCAGCGACGGCAACTATACCCGCCATGCTACCATCGAGAGCAACGAGCATCGCTGTCTTGCCCTGCTTTTCCAGCATGCTCAGTTGCCCCTCTAATGCAGAGGGGTCGATAGAGTGTTCGCGCAAGAGCGTTCTTGTTCCGATCAGCAGCTTGTGGCCTTCTGCTCCTGCCTCCAGGCCACGTCCAGCAAGTGCGGTAAGGCGTTGGGGATAGCTTGTGAGTGCTAAACCACGCGCTTTTGCACCCTCGACAATCGCTGAGGCGAGTGGGTGTTCAGAACCCTGCTCTGCCTCCGCCGTCAGGCGCAGCATTTCGTTGGTCGTGTTCTCGTCGAGAGCAAGCACATCGGTCAGTTCAGGTTTGCCTCTGGTGATCGTCCCTGTTTTGTCGAGGAGAACTGCATTTACCGCCTGGATACGCTCTAAGCTTTCACCACCTTTGATCAATATGCCTTGCTCCGCGCCTTTGCCTGTGCCAACCATGATAGCAGTTGGTGTGGCAAGACCAAGCGCGCAAGGACAGGCGACGACCAGCACCGCGACAGCCGCGACAGCCCCGATAATCCAGGGATTATTTGCTGCTCCCATCATGCTATCTGTATGGATACCGATGCCAAAGAAATGGGTAAGAATGACCCATGCGATGAAGGTCAGAGACGCTATGACTAATACGCTTGGTACAAAGATGCTGGAAATGGTGTCTGCGAGCCGTTGAATGGGTGCCTTCGAGCCTTGTGCCTGTTCGACCATACGTACGATGTTTGCCAGAACGGTATCCGCGCCCACCTTCGTTGCCTGCATGCGGAGGAGTCCACGCTGATTGATGGTTGCACCAATCAGTGTCTCGCCCTCGCCTTTGTCAACAGGAAGGCTTTCCCCGGTAATCATCGACTCATCGACCGAGGAGTGACCAGCAACAACCACACCATCGACAGGAATTTTTTCGCCGGGGCGCACGATCAGTTCATCACCCACCTGCACCTGTTCGATCGGAAGCTCGACCTCGCGCCCTGCCCGTAGCACATGGGCGCTACGAGCTTGCAGACCTATCAGTTTTTTGATCGCATCGTTGGTTTGCCCTTTGGCGCGCGCCTCCAGGTATTTCCCCAGGAAAATGAGCGTCACGATCAGGGCAGTTGAATCGTAGAAGGTAACACCCCCAACCACATTCGGAAAGAAGGTTGCCTGTATACTCAACACATACGCCGCTGTTGAGCCGAGCGAGACTAACGTATCCATATTCGCGCTTGCGTGACGTAACGTTTTGAGCGCACCGCGATGAAACTCCCATCCCACCACAGCCCAGATGGGGGTGGTGAGAGCCAGCAGCAGTACGTTCTCGCCTGGAAAGCGGTTCATAAAGAACATGCTGAGAAACACAACAGGAATTGAGAGCACGGCACCAAGCAGTAAGAGGTTGCGCTTGCGTACAATCTCAGCTGCCTTGCGTTGGTCATGTTCATGCTCTTGTTGCGTGGTCAGAGATGCGACAGATGCACTCCTGGCTCCATTCCTCTCTGTTGTGGTTGCTACAACTTGTGGGGTATGTGGCTCTACTAGTGCTGCCTTATATCCAACCGCCTCCACTTTCTGGACCATCTGCTCTATCCCTGTCTGTTCAGGGTCGTACGTGACCGTTCCACGCTCGGTGGCGAGATTCACCTGAGCATCGAGAACGCCGGGGACCTTTTTGAGCCCCTTCTCAATACGCATAGAACACGAGGCACACGTCATACCCTCAAGGGTGAAGGTTGCCTGGCTCGTGGACTGGCTCTGCTCGTGACGAGTGTCTTGTGGTGACGTGTGTGTCTGGTTTGCTTCTATCGCCATCGGTCTTCTCTTTCGATCTAGCCTTTATAACCCATACCCCCTGCCAGGGGGTATACAGGTAGTATAAACAAAGGTGTCAAGGGTGTCAATGGGAACAGAAGAAACAGGCTGGTTTGTACAGGACTTGCATTGCTTATTTCCCTATGCTATAGTGACATCATACCCCTACCCACCGGGTAGGAGAAGAAAGGAGTATGCAGATGCACGCTGATAAGCAAGAGGTGCTCAAACGGATGAATTATATCGAGGGGCACCTGAGTGGTATACGCAAGATGATTGAAGAGGACAAGTACTGTGTGGATATCTTGCGTCAAACTTATGCGGTACGTAAGGCAATTGAGAAGTTGGAAGGACTGCTAGTCGAAAGCCATCTGCATACCTGTGTTCCAGAAGGGATTGCCGAGGGGCGGGGCGAGGCAGTGATTGCGGAACTGGTCCAACTCTATAACCTGGCAGGTAATCGTTAAGGTATTCAAAGAAAGAGCATGATGCATATGGCAGCTATTCAAGAAATTACACTTTCCGTTCCTGATGTCAGTTGTGAACATTGTGTCAAGACGGTGAATGGAGCGTTAGGCACTCTCCCAGGTGTGGAAGCTGTTTCGACAGATATCCCGACGAAGAGTGTTTCCTTGCGCTACGATCCGAGCCAGCTTTCAATGCAGCAAATTGAAACAACTCTGGATGATGCGGGTTATACTGTTGCGAAAGAGGCGCAGCCAACACCACGTACCAGTGGGAAGCCGCTCAATCTTTTGTAGGGAGAATACAGGAAAGAATGTCTCTCTTTTTTTATCTCCTCACTACCCATACCCATAGGGCATGGGCAAGATGACACTTGACCCCGTAGGGGCTGCATTCATGCGCCCGTGTGCAATTTTCATTGCACGGTTCAAACGCTCACCATGAACCTTGACACAACTACCTTCAGGTTAGTCTGATTGTCTTTCAAAAGGTGTACCTCTTCCATGCAAACAGATACATTTTTTGATAGCGGTATATTGAGGTATGCTTTCACCTTACGGGATATTAAAGGTGGAGGGGAGTACAGGAGATGCAGCGGAGGATAGCGATTGTGACGGGCGCCAGTCGGAGCAGGGGTATTGGGGCTGCAACCTGCCTGACGCTTGCGCGCGGTGGTATGGATATATTTTTCACGCATTGGGGCGACTATGACCGGACGATGCCGTGGGGGAGAGAGGATAGTTTTCCTGACGAGTTGCAGCGTCAGATAGAGGCGTCAGGGCCGCGCGGAGCACACCTGGCTGTCAATTTTCGCCAGATCGATGCTGCTGGAAAGATCATGGATGCGGTAGAAGCGCGCTTGGGAGTGGCAGATATCCTGATCAACAATGCCACACACGATGATTTTGACGCGCCATTTGAGCAGTTGGATGCGAAGACGCTGGACGCGTACTATGACGTGAATATACGGACGACGATGTTGCTGAGCATCGAGTTCGTGCGCCGCTTCGGGAAGTCGCTGGGTGGACGGGTGATCAATCTCACCTCGGGGCAGAGTCTGGGGCCGATGCCGGGGAAGTTGCCGTATATTGCGACGAAGGGGGCGATCGAGGCTTTTACCGTGACGTTCGCGGCTGAGGTGGCTGGACGCGGGATTACGGTGAATGCCGTTGATCCAGGACCTACGGACACGGGTTGGATGACGGAAGAGGTCAAGCGGGAGCTTCTGCCGCATTTCCCGACAGGCCGGATTGGGCAGGCGGAGGATGCTGCGCGCTTGATCGCTTTTTTGGCGAGCGAGGATGCGGGATGGATTACGGGGCAGGTGATTCATTCAAATGGTGGGTTTCGGTAATAGAGAATAATGGGGAATGAGAGAAGAAAGATGGAAAGAAACGCTTATGCCCGTTTTTGTACCTGGCCTTGAGTTGAGTCGTCGTTTTTTCCATGAGCTGGTGTGTCCTTTACTCACTGGTGCTTTTCCGGGTTTGTGTTATGCAGCAGCTTTGCTCGGCCCTGGTAGCGAGGTGCTTAGTTTTTGATACCGAACTGTCTGTTGACCACGATTGGGGACCATGTCTGCTCATTCTACGACTGTTTCCCCTTTTCATGATCGACCGTTTCCTGTTATTCACGCGAAACAATGCGCTAAAGCTCTCGTCCAACAAATTATCGATCCGAGAGTCCAGCGCATTGCGGTAAATCCACTTATCGGTGTGCTTTGCCAGCTCCAATTTATACTTCAGTTAACAGGTTGGAGGCCTAGAGGAGGCCGAGTTGTTGCATTATGCCTAGCTGATCCGTTGACCCCCACCGCCCCACCGGACGACCGTCCTTAAGCGCTACCACCTGGACATTTCTGACCGTGAACCTCTTCCCCGTAGGCGCGTGACCCATCCATTCGCCCGTGTGTGTTCCGGACAAGTCCATCACAGTTACGACGTGACCAGGGGTTGCGATAGTCTCGATTGTTCGCCTTTCAATGTCCGAGAATGAAGCTCCGAATTGTTCCCAGTACCAGGCGAGCCCACCACCACCTTGCGGCTGCCCCTCTGCAGGATCGTGGTCCACGAAATGAGGGTCAAACCGATCTTCTAAGGGCAGGCTTTGATCAATGGATCTCTTCAAAGACTCAAGCACATTCTCTGCGCCAGGAGTTATCTCAGTTGCCATCGTCATCCTTTCTGTAACTGCTCTCAAATATTAGCATATAACCAATCTCTGTTTTATAAAGCAAGTATAAAAGATTTTTCGTGGGCAGGTGGGCACATCGCAGAAAAATTTCCGTACCGTATAGCCACCTGCTTTCTCCCTCTTTTTATTAGGTAAGGTTGAATATCTTATCCCTGGTAGCGCTGGCCGCCGTTTTGTTGAAGGATTGTGGCGGCATCTTTCTCGCGGTCGTCCTGACGGACGACGACAACGGCGTGTTTGTTGTTGAACTCGTCGCTGTAGTATTGGATCTCTTCGCGGCTGATGCCCATATTGATCAGCATAGTGCGTAGGTCGTCCTCGGACTCGTCCTGGGCTTCACGTGGGAAAACGAGCAGGTCGCGAACGCCTTCGAGGAAGTTCTCGCTGGTGAACTGTTCTGAGTAGCGGATCTGGTCGCTCGTGAAGCCGACATCGTGCAGGGCTTCGACGGCTTGTTCGGCTGAATTAGTGTCGGGAAAGGTGGCGATGACGATTGTTTCGTGTGTTGGATTGGTCGACATATGATCTTCTCCTTATATATAGTATGTTTCGTTTACAAAACGTGATGCCATAGTGTGTGCAAACGCGTGGTTTGCCACTGGTTGATCAATCTGTCCTCTACAGCGGACAGTGGCGCTTGCCATGAAAAAGCTCACCATTTCATTATGCACAACATAGTGGCATGGAGCATCTTTGAATAGGATATCATATCTAGGGGCTAGTTATCCTCCTGTTTTCTTAGTTGTTGATGCTCCAGTTGCCAGATTTCTGCTTTGAAGTGTTGGATGAACCAGCGATCATGCGAGATGGCGATGATGGGGCCGGAGAAATCGTGCAGGGCGGCTTCGAATGCTTCGAGCACATCAAGGCTGATGTAGTTGGTTGGTTCGTCGAGCAGGAGGACGTTGGGTTTTTGGGCGATCAGGCGCGCGAGTTCCAGTTTGCGGCGTTGTCCCAGGCTTAGGTGTTGAATAGTTTTGTGCATATCGTCGAGTCCAAACAGGCCGTAACCGATCAAACGAGCGATAAAGTCGCTTTCATAGCCAATTTGTCCGAAGCGGTAGGCATCAATGACGGTCATATGTTCGTCGGGCAAGAGTGGTTCCTGGGGCAGGTAGCCGATGTGGGCGCTATCGGCGATTTTGATACTCCCTGTATCAGGCTCCTCTTCACCGATAATCAGGCGCAGGAGGGTTGTTTTTCCGGCACCGTTGGGACCTGTGAGCAGGATGCGCATGGAGGAGGTGAGGATAAAGTCCACGTGATTGAAGAGGCAATGGGAGCCAAAGCTTTTCGTAAGGTTGATCAGGCGCAGGACCTCCTGTGAGCGGATGGTCTCATCAGCGAACTGTGAGTTGATGCGCAGGATTTCGCCTGGTTTGGGGATGGGATCGGTCTCAATACGGGCTAGCAGCGTTTCGGCTGTTTTGATTTTGCTGGCGCTTGTGCCCTGTACGCGTTGTTCGAAGAAGTGGCGGGCGAATTTGTCGTTATCGCGGGCGGGTTTGTAGTGAACACGCGCGGCGGCCTGCTTCGCCTCTTTCACGCGTTTGCGTAGATCCTGTATTTCTTCCTGTTGTCGTTCGTAGTCCTCTAGCCAGCGTGCGCGTTCGGCTGTTTTTGCCTGGACGAAGGCGTCGTAGTTGCCCTCGTAGCTTTTGAGGGTGTGGGTGTGTTCGTCGATCTCGTAGATACGGTTGATGGCGCGATTGAGGAACTGGCGATCGTGGGAGACGATCAGCGCAGAGCCTGTATAGTCTGCGAGGTAGTTTTCGAGCCAGGCCATGCTCTCGAAGTCGAGATGATTGGTGGGCTCATCGAGCAGCAGGATGTCGGGTGAGCGCAAGAGGAGTGTCGCCAGTTGGAGACGCACTTTTTCGCCGCCGGAAAGTGCGTCCACGTGCTGATGTTGTGGGAGGTAGGAGAGATGGAGGCCGTGCAAGACGATAGTGATTTTGCTGTCGATTTCGTAGCCATCGAGATTTTGGAATTGGGT
The DNA here is from genome assembly GCA_964657925.1 of uncultured Dictyobacter sp. GTDB lineage: Bacteria > Chloroflexota > Ktedonobacteria > Ktedonobacterales > Ktedonobacteraceae > Dictyobacter. The sequence goes on along the minus strand of CAZZWK010000042.1, from coordinate 44,780 downwards.
AACGACCTCGTTGTATTCCTGAAGTAGGGCATCGACTTGCGTTTCGTCGACGCGTGACATGTCGCGTTCAATGGTGCGCATACGATCTTCCAATTGACGCAAGTGGCCCACGGCCTCTAGCAACAAGTCTTGCACGGTGCGACCGTAGAACGATGGAATACTCTGGGGGAGATAGCCTAAGACGACGTTGGGTGCGTAGGTGATAGTACCTGCATCAGGTTCCTCTTCGCCAGTAAGCAGGCGTAGGAGTGTGGATTTGCCGACGCCATTTGAGCCAACGATACCGATACGTTCGTGAGAATTGACTATAAAAGAGATTGCGTCCAAGGTTGGAAGGGCACCAAAAGTTTTGGTGAGTGAGCGTACTGATAAAAGCATATATTTACCTCTGAAGAGCGTGTGAATCATTTTGGATAGAATGCTCTCTTTATGCTCACTTGCAGTGCGAAGTGCTCACAGGCAAAAGGATGATGCTTAGTAGTGGAATGGTTGAAGGGATGGAGCTTGAGATACTACCATGCATGAGAGCCGTACGTAGGTGCAGGTGTTCGTGAAGAGAGGGACGAACAGGTTACTACCGGCTGCTTCTCATGACTGTAGTGGTGCTCCTTTGTAGAAGTAACTTTATGGTACCGAGTGTACCTGAAAAGAGGAGAAAAGTCAAGGTTTTTACGGATGAGATCTAAAGATCGAGATGAGGAGAAGGTGGCAGGAGTGTTTGGAGCAGAGCCAGGGCGCCCTGTTTATCCAGGGGGCGGTTCTGGTTGCCGCATTTGGGTGATTGGACGCAGGCGTAGCAGCCGGTTTCGCAAGGGCACGTTTTGATAGTATCGTAGGTGGCCTGGACCAGGGCCGGGAACTGGTGGTACGCTTCTTCGGCGTAGCCCATGCCGCCGGGATAGCCATCGTAGATGAAGATGGTTGGCTGCTCGGTCTGTGGATGGTTAGGAAGGATGGAGACGCCGCCGATATCGCGGCGGTCGCCCATGACGAAGAGCGGGATGAGCGCGATAGTGCCGTGTTCGGCGGCGTGCAGGGAGCCCGCGGGATCGAGTTTCTGGTTTAGGAGTTGCGCAATCAGGGCGTCGTCCAGGGTGAGCCAGACGGCTTTGGTGGGAAGCTGTGTGGCGTAGGACTCGGGGAAGTCCGCGCGATCAAGAATGCTGTGGTAGTGGGGATGTTTTTTGACGAAGCCGGTTATGTAGCGTGTGATCATGACGTTGCCGATGAAGAGGTGGGCGGTGTTGTGCGTTTTTTGCTCTTCGATGTCCAGGATCTCGACCTCGGTGTTTACTGCGGCCTCGGTGTAGTAGGTGGATTCGCGTTCGGTGACGTGGATGACGCCCTGTTTTAGATCGAGACCTTCGACCATGTAGGAGCGTCCCTGGCTAAAATAGACCGCACCGGGGAAGCATTCCATGATGGCGTGCGCGGTATCTGTTTCTTCGATGACCCGTTCGGTGGTACGGATGGTCAGGCGCTGGCCGATCTGGCGCAGATCGACGTGGTAGGCGGGATTTTCGCGTTCGCGGCTTATGTAGGTGCCCAGGCTTTTTTTGAGGAAGCCTTTCTCGGTCAGGCTGGCGAGCATATTTGTGGCCTGGGGGCCGAAGAGTTGGGCTTCGCGTGTGCTGATGGGATGCTCGTGAGCGGCGCAGCGCAGGTGTGAGGAGAGGATGTAGGGGTTGCTGATATTGATCATGGCCTTTTCCACGGGCTGGCCGTAGAGGCTTTCGGGGTGGGCCGCGAAGTACTGATCGAGCGCGTCTTCGCGCAATACTAAGATGTTGAGGGCGCTACGCTCGCGGCGTCCGGCGCGACCTGCCTGTTGCCAGAGCGAAGCGATAGAGCCGGGGAAACCATCCAGGATCGCGACATCGATGCCGCCGATGTCGATGCCCAGTTCAAGCGCGTTAGTGGTTACCACACCCAGGAGTTCGCCGGTTACCAGTTGTTGTTGCATCGCGCGGCGTTTTTCGGGCATATAGCCGCCGCGGTAGGAGATGACGCGATCGCGAATGGAGATAGGGAGCAGGCGTTTGACGTAGCGCACCATGCGTTCGATCGATTGGCGTTCTTGTCCGAAGAGGATGGTGCGTACACCACGCGCAAGGAAGAAGGCCATGAGACCAGCAGCCTCATCGCTGTGGTTGCGTTTGTCGGGTGGTTGCCACAGGACCATGCGACGACCACCGCCAGGCGAGCCATCCTCGGTGAGAGCGTGGGCGGGCAGGTGCAGAAGTTGTTCAGCATGTTCGGCGGGGTTGCCGATAGTGGCCGAGGCGCACAAAAATGTGGGCAGTGAGGTATCGGGGGCGAGGTGGATGCGCACGATGCGTTGCAGGCGGCGCAGGATGTGTCCGACGTGGGAGCCGAAGACGCCGCGATAGATGTGGCTTTCGTCGATGATTACGTCGCGCAAGGATGAGAGGAAGCGATGCCAGTGAGTGTGATAGGGTAGAAGTCCGCGGTGTAGCATATCGGGTGTGGTGACCAGGCACTGGACGCGATCGCGCATAGGGCGGCGCTGACTCTGTGGAGTATCGCCGGTATAGGATTCGACGCAGACAGCGGGGTCCCACTCGCGAAGGAGGGTGGTCCACTGCTGGACAAGTGCGCGCGTGGGGGCGATACACAGGAGGGTCGCGTGCTCCTGGGTGAGGCGACGGACGCGCGATGGCAGGGTGAGGGCCAGCGTTTTGCCGGAAGCGGTGGGAGTGGCGATGGTGATATGCTCGCCGGAGAGGGCGAGTTGGAGTGCCTGAGCCTGGTGGCTGTAGAGGGCAGGGATGGCAGGTGGGAGCAGTGCGTGAATGCGGGTTTCGATGGGCGCAAATGTGGCGGGACGAGGATCGATAGCGTGAGATGAGATCAGCTGTTCCTGGCACTCGTCCCAGGCCTGGAGTTCCGCGAGCAGTTCGTCCGCGAAGGATGGATTGCCGGATTCGATCGCCATGTGCGGCAGCTTTCTAGGAGTATGCACTATTGTCAGCCACGTTGTTGTTCCTGTTGATTGGGCATCGTCGCTACGGTTGTGGCGCGATAAAGCAGGTCGAGTGGAATGTGTACGTTGATGCTGGTGAGTTCTATATCGTCGCTTGCTCCAGTACCTAAGGCATCCTCCAGCGCTCTTACCATGTTACTACCAATACGTGAATGGGCGAGGCTACCACCGGGCATAAAATAAACTTGACCGTCGATATACTCAATTTTTCGGTCTGGATACGTTTGTTCGAGGGCACGCCATGCTGCTACTGTGATTGGGGGAGGCTCTCTTTGCGTTACCATACCAAATAATCTCTTCCAGTAAGAACTTTTTGTTGTTGATACTCTTGATAAGTATAGCATGGATGGTGGTGCAACGAACAACTTCATGTCTTAGCTTGAGTCAACAATACTCCATGGATAAATCCCTGATTCTTACCCACATTTTACAAAGTGATAGAATCGAGGATGAACGCACAAGAACTGTTGAACCCAAAGAACCGGGCAGAGCAAACCTTTGGAAGGGTCGGACTGCTCTCTTTTTGGGTCATGCAAAACGACGATGTAGAACGGATGTTACTGGACATTCATGAAAATGACGCGTCTCAAACCACCCGTATTCACCTGCGCTGGCTCCTTTAGCTTAGTTGAGTGCAAGTTTGAGGACCCTTTCGGCATTGCCATGCGCGATTTTTGCTCTGTCGGTAGGACTGATTGGCGCTTGCTCCAGAAACGTTCTGCCGTGTTCACTTTTAGCATAGGGATAATCGACCGCATACATGATACGATCGGCTCCCATAATTTGCAGGGTGAGCAAGAATTGGGGTAGGGTAAACATTCCGCTGGGTGTCACATACACTTGTTGCAAGAAGTAGTCCGCGATAGGCCGTTGCAGATGTTTGGCGGTCTGGGTTAACATCTCAGCAAAGCGATCCAGATAATAGGGAATCATCTCGCCCCAGTGACCGAGAATAAGCTGTAAACCGGGATAACGGTCGAAAACCCCAGCCAGGATCATGTGCAGCGCGTGGGTGCCTGTTTCCAGGTGCCATCCCCAGCCAGCGGTCGCAAAGCGCGCACTGACAGCTGGATCAAGACCAGCATAGCAGGCATCCCACACCGCTTTGGGTGGGTATGAAGGATGCAGATAGATGGGAACCTCCAGGGTCGCCGCTGCTTCTAGAATGGGCTGAAATAGAGGATCGTCCAGGAAAAGGTCATTGGTCCGTCCACCAATCATCGCACCTTTGAGGCCAAGCTTCTGCACCGCGCGCTCTAACTCAACGGCGGCAGCCTGCGGGTCAGGTGTTGGTAACGTCGCAAACCCAGCAAAGCGGTCAGGATGCGTCTGGATAGTAGCCGCGAGTTGGTCATTGATCTCTCTGACTAGCGGTACCGCCTCCGCTGCGGGAATGGCCGGGAGCCCTGCTGGCGTGTAGGAGAGGACCTGGACATCAATGCCCATCGCATCCATGCGTTGCAAGCGACCTGCTCCTAGATCTTCCAGTGGAGCGTCAGGGGGGTTATAGCCCAACAGGTGAGATGCACTTTGACCAGGAAAATATTTTGCCACTGCCTTCTTGATCTCAGCAAGCTGGAAGTGTTCTTCTATCGTAATGATTTTCATGTATGTACCTTTCACTGGTGTTCCTGCATGCTAGTTTCCTGCTTTTCGATAACCACCATCAGCAATGCGCCAATCAAGATCATATTCTTGAGAAATTGAATTAATTGTGGCCCACGCATCGAGCCTCGCTCTTCTTTCAATGAAAGGTTTTAGAGACTTGATCGATTGGCTTGATAGAGGATGCATTCCTCAACAAAAGCGAGTACTTTCATGTAGAAGGCACGAGCCAGTGTATGCAACTCTACCGAATGACCCGCCAGGCGTTGTATTCCCATATCGACAAATGGCGCGGCAGTGAATATTTCAGCAACATGACTGAGCGCCTCTGAATCACCACGCCAGATGTGATCGTATTCGGGCACGATGAACTGGACAGGAACGCGCACATTAGCAGCGACCTGCGGCAGGCGCGCGCCCCATGTTTGTGCCTCTGCAAGCTCTATCGCGGCGGTGGGGACATCCCGTTCCGGGTCATATAGAGCTTGCTCCGCTGGATAGGACCATGCAGGCCCGTACATAGCCATGACTTTAATCGCGATGTCCATCATCACTGTCGGCGCATCACTGACTAAAGACGCAAAGGCTGTTTTTGTCTGCTCATTGTAGAGGCCTCCCGCACCGGTCATATTCATACCCAGCAGACGTTCGTGTGGGTTTTCTGCTGCCAGCAGCAAGCAGATCATGCCCCCAATCGAATGACCAATCAAAAACATCCCTGCAGATTGCTGCCCATAGTCATGCCAAATCACCTCAAGCGCGCGCTGGAGGACGGGAACCTGATCATCGAATGAGAGTTGATCAACAGGTACGGAAGTAGCTGACCCATATCCAGGGCGGTCGAGTGCGAGGATCGAGTACCCTAACGAAGCACAAAAGTCGAGTAACGATGATGAGGGGGTATCGAAATATTTACTGGTGTACGTTCCACCATGAATTGCAACGAGCAGAGCTCTTGGGTCTCCATTCGTCGCTGGAAGAAAGCGTCCTGAAAGTTTCATGGTACCAGCGTCGATGCTGACTGAGTGACTTGTCATGGATTTTCCTTTCTTAGCGTTTTGCTCAACAACTGCTCAGTCTCAGAAAGGACGCTGAGTCAACCGAACTGATGGAGCAAAACAGAGGCCATCGCCATCTGTCCAATCAGGAAAGATTCGCTTCTGTTATCCTGTTTAGTCAGAAAGCAGCAGGCATTTTCGAAACAACCTACCCTCTTCGGTAGGAGATGAAAAAGCAATGATTTAGTATGAATCGATGATATACATGAAACACTAGTTGCCGGTGAAGCAACGTGCCAAGCCTGGTTTCCTCTCTCCTCTCTTGGTGCCTTCTAGACAATACTGGTTGGAATAGTGTATAGTATGCATAATGCATACGACATTTGTCAAGGGAAGAAAATCGAACGGATGAGCTCAATGACACCCTTGAATAAGGACAATAGTGGCAAAGCTCACAGTTGAGCGTAATCAACAATTCCACCCTAACAAAGATATTCGACGCAGGCAGGAAGTAACATCGCCGGGGGTAAGCGGTCTCGATGCACTGGGAGTATAACGGGAGATATTGATGGTTGATATGTTCATTCCAGCAACGGTAGAACGACGACGCGAAGATTACCGGCTGATTACCGGACACGCCTGCTATGTCGATGATCTGCGGGCAGAGCAGGGGCGACCTGCAATCCTGCATATGGTAGTTGTGCGCAGTCCGTACGCACACGCTGAGATTCAGGATATTCACCTGGAAGATGCTCAAGCTCTGCCTGGTGTCGTGGCGGCGTTCTCGGCAAGTGAACTGGTTGAGACAATGCCTGCGATGGAGAGTATCCCTGTTCCGCGTACGCGGAATAAACCATCGCGTAAACCGCTAGCCACGCAGCGTGCACGTTACGTGGGCGATCCGGTAGCGGTCATCGTAGCTGAAAGTCTAGCTGTGGCTCTGGATGCCCATGATCTAGTCGAGATTGATTATATGCCGCTACCTGTCGTCGTTGATCCGGAGGAAGCACTGGCTTCTGACGCGCCTGTGCTCTACGAGGAATTTGGTTCAAATCTGGCGTTCGAGACGCAGATCGGCGGGGGTGATATTGACGCCGCTTTCGCGCAAGCCACGCATGTCACGCACCTGCGTGTGGTTAACCAGCGCGTGGCTCCCAGTTCATTGGAACCACGCGGTTGCCTGTTCGATTTCGATCCAGCCAGCGGCGAGTTACGTGCCTGGCTCTCATCGCAGGCCATCTATACCGCCAGGGATACGTTGGCGAAATTCCTGGGTCTCAGCCGTGAGAAGATTCACGTTTTCAATGCCGAGGTAGGTGGCGCATTCGGTGCCAAGTCGGCTTTTGTGGGCGAAGAGATCGCAGCGGCAGCGCTGGCTGTGCGCCTGGGGCGGCCCGTCAAGTGGATTGAGGGCCGCAACGAGAATTTGCAAGCGCAAACGCAAGGGCGTGGACAGATCAACTATATCGAGGCTGCCTATCAGGCTGATGGTCGTTTGCTTGGTCTGAAAGTGCACAGTATCGGCGATCTAGGTGCGTTCCTGGCTAATACGACAACCATGGTGCCAGTCGGTACCGCTTCGATGCTCAATGGCCCGTACCGTATCCAAGCCATCGAGAGCCAGGTTATCGGCGTCTTCACAAACAAAGTGCCGACCGCCGCGTACCGGGGCGCGGGCAGGCCTGAAGCTACCTATATCCTGGAGCGTACCATGGATCGTATCGCCCAGGAAACGGGTTTCGATCCCATCGAGGTGCGTCGCCGCAATTTGATCGCGCCCGAAGCCTTCCCCTATACTACCCCGCTTGGCTTGCACTATGACAGTGGCAATTATCAGGCCGCGTTAGAGAAAGTCGTGGAGCTGGGCGATTATGCGGGCTGGCGCGAGAAACAGCAGGAGATGCGCAAGCAAGGCCATTCCCGGCTACTAGGGCTCGGCTTGGCGACTTTTATCGAGGTTTCTGGCGGAGCGATGGGAGGTCCAGACGCACCACGCGAGGCGGCAACGGTGCGTGTGCGCTGCGATGACAGTATTCTGGTGCAAAGTGGCGTGGCAAGCAATGGACAAGGACACTTTACAGCTTTTGCACAGATCGCAGCCGCCGTTTTCGCTGTTCCCGACGCCCAGGTCGAGGTGCAGATGAACGATTCAGCTCTGCCTGCCTTTGGCATCGGCACCTTTGGTAGCCGCACCACACAAATCGCTGGTACCGCTGTGCATCTGGCAGCCGAGGCCGCACGCAACAAGGTTTTGACCCTCGCCGCGCTCCGACTGGAAGCATCTCCTGCTGATCTCGAAGTAGCCAACGGTCAGGTGAGTGTGCGTGGCGTCCCCGCGCGCGCAATCAGCCTGGGTAAACTAGCAGCAATGGTAGAGGAGCAACCAGCACTGATCGAGCGTGAAAAGCCCAATCCAGTCAATGGTACCCCGATTGAAGGTCTGGCAGCCTGGCGCGACTTTAGTCCAGCCAACGCAACTGTTTGCTCAGGCGCACACCTCGCCGTTGTCGAAATCGATGTTGAAACGGGCGAGATCCATATCCTGCAGTATACGGCGGTCGATGACAGTGGCAATGTGCTCAATCATCAGCTGGCAGAGGCGCAGATTCATGGCGCGCTTGCTCAGGGCATCGGCCAGGCACTTTACGAAGAAACGGTCTACAGCCAGGACGGGCAAGTGCTCTCCGGTTCACTGATGGACTACACGTTGCCAAATGCCGAGCAAATACCCGTTTTCCTGACCACTTTTGTCGAAACGCCTTCACCTGTCAATCCTCTGGGTGTGAAAGGCGTAGGCGAAAGTGGCGCAACTGGCGCACCACCCGCCATCGTCAACGCTGTATTGGACGCACTGGCTCCGTTGGGAATTCGCACGCTCGATATGCCGCTCAGGCCGGAGAAAATCTGGGCAAAAATCGCAGCTGCCTACTCTAGGAATTCTCCAGAAGCGGATCTGCTTCCACCTGCGTTCTTTAGCACCTTCAAAGCCAATCAGGAAGGCGGAACCTCTACGTTTGCTTAGCGTTAACGTAGAATCAGGGAAGTATTTGATACGTGGTAACCATTCGCCTCATTACTTGTCGCCGAGCACGTGGGTTTTTAGCCAGCGATTGCGGAACGCACCGCGTGGGTCGAGTTGTTCCATCAAGCGGACAAAGTCGGAATGGCGTTTGTAGAGCGGAGCGATTGTTTCTGCATTGGCATAGAAGACTTTTCCCCAGTGTGGGCGAGCCTTAAAGGGGGTGAGTGCTTGCTCGATCTGGATGAGGATCTTGTGGACCGCTTCTGGCTGGCGCTTCCAGGTGAAGTGAATGCCAACACAATCTTCCTCGTAATTCATACTCATCCACAGTCGATCTGCGGCTACTCGGCGAATCTCACTCACCAGCAGGAGCGGTTGAATCCCATCTGCGAGGGCGTGCACGGCTTCTATCGCTGAGAGGGCGTGACGCCGAGGAATGAGGTACTCTGACTGTATTTCTTCGCCGCTGCTGGGTGTATGGTCCATACGGAAATGAGATAAGCGGTCGGACCAGAGGCCAGGACGACCCAACTGCGGCGTGCAGGCGGCTGCACCGAGTCCGATGATCGGGTTGAGATCGACCTTTGCAGCCACCGCGCCAAAGAGATCACTTCCCACCTGCTCGGGTTGATCCATGCGCCTCTTGACCCAGACCTGCTCGTTCGTCTCGCCCCAACGGGTGAAGACGCTAACGCTATAGGCGATGGAAGTAATCTCGTCGAAGTGGTCGTAGAGGGTTTTCCAACTAAGACCTTCGAACACCCGCTGCTGCACCTGATAGGCAGGTTGCACTTGCAGGGTGATCCTGGTGACTGCTCCCAGCGCGCCCAGTCCAACCACCAAGCCATCAAAGGTGGGGTCGCCTCTGGAAGCCGTGATGATCTCACCATTGGACCTCACCATTTCTAGTCCCACGACAGCTGTGGCTAGATTGCCACAGGTGACACCAGAGCCGTGGGTTGCTGTGGCGATAGCGCCAGCGACGGAGATATGGGGAAGCGAAGCAAGGTTGTGCAATGCGACCCCCTCGTCGTTCAATATCTTGATCAGGTTGCCGTATTTCATCCAACCGCCGAAGGAGACCGTTTGTGCTTTGTGATCGACGACTACATCAGCAGGCAGGTTCTCCAACGAGATCAGTTCAGAGGAGTCAGCAATATCGTTGAACGAGTGGCGCGAGCCCAATACGCGTATGCTGGCGGCCTTAGAGATAATGTGTTGCACTTGTTCGATCGTCGTCGGTCGATGTAGTTTTTCTGCCTGGTATGTGTAATTGCCAGCCCAGTTTCTTTCCGGCGCTTGTGTTTCGGTCATTCGCTTCCTCTTTCTGCGTGCCTAGTCTCTGAGCCTGACGACGAGAATAGGTTTCCTAACGAAATACCAACGTGCGTTTTCGCACTGAGCGTGTGATATGCTCAAGCGGATTGATGATGTTACGACTTCAGGAGTATAAGGCCAGTATACAGCAAGAGTTATGCTATGCTCAAGCGGATCGATGACGTTGCGGGATGTTGTCGAGTGGTATGCCGTTTTTGTGTATGAAATGGAGTGAACCCAAGTGGTTGGTTCAGGCTGAGCAACTCAGTTTGCATCGTGAGCGGGAGTTCGCTTTAGTATGCTAAAATGTTAGTCGTCAAGGGGAAAGCGTAAAATGGTCGACAAAGATGAACGTGCCCTTTTATACTATGCACTATTTATCTTATGTGGGATAAGCTCTCACGTGATCCACAATGTGTCCAAGCTTGGGGCAGAGACCTTAGAGCGCATTCAACCCGGTTCTGCGCCTGCTGCTTCCATTGAGTATGGAGAGTGAGATGGACAAGGTAGAGAAGCTTTTAGCTGTACAGAATAAACTGGGTGAGGGGCCGGTGTGGAGTGTGGAGGAGCAGGTTTTATACTGGGTGGATATCAAGGATGAAAGTTATAGTCGTTTCGAGCCAGCATCCGGCATGTATGAGAAGGTGCATATAGGGGTGCCGATTGGTGTGCTGGCGATGCGTGAGCGGGGTGGATTGGTGATGGCGACGAAACGGGGATTCGCGTTCTGGGATGTGGATAGGCGAAGGCTGGATGTGATTGCGCAGCCGGAGGAGGTGAAAGCGAATATGCGTTTCAATGATGGCGCGGTCGATTGCCGAGGGCGGTTTTGGGCGGGCACGATGAACGAGGAGGATGAGTTTCAGCCAGATGGTGCGGTGTATCGGCTTCAGCCGGATGGAAGTGTGCAGCGTATATTGACTGGTTTTTGTGTGCCGAATGGGATGGGATGGAGTCCGGATAATAGCATTATGTATATAACGGACTCGTCGCGGCAGACGATTTTTGCGTACGATTTTGATAGCGAGCGAAGTGAGTTAGCACATGAGAGGATATTTGTGTCGACGGCGGATAAAGGATACATGCCAGACGGTTTAACGGTCGATAGCGAAGGGTATGTGTGGAGCGCGTGTTGGAATGGGGCCAGGATTGTGCGTTATGATCCGCGTGGGAATGTTGAACGGGTTGTAGAGATGCCAGCGTATCGTCCGACGAGTTGTGTATTTGGTGGATTGGAACTGAAAGAGTTGTTTATTTCGTCGTCGCGGGCAGACCTGAGTGAGGAGCAACTGGTGCAGTATCCAGATTCGGGCGATCTTTTTCATGCGCAGACGAATATTGAGGGGTTGAGGAAATTTCGTTTCAAGGGTTAGAGGTTGAGTATGAGGCCTGGAGCCTGGTTTCGATGCGTGTGAAGCAGGCTATGTTCCTATTATTTCCTTTTCGGAATTAAATACACAATGGGATTTAAATTTGTCAAGGAAGGAATAGAATAAAAGTATGATATACTTTTTTTATGAGCAGAGTCAGTTGATTGTTTTCGGATCAGGTGCAATACGATTTGACCGAGAAAGGGCAGGCGCTGGCGGGAGTAGTGGATGCGATCAGTCAGTTCAGTGAGCGTTATTTAATGGGTGAAGCACTTTCGTCCGCGCCTAAATCCTGTCATTAACAACTGATCGTTGATAGCTTTGTGTTGATTAAGAGTGATTTCAGCATCTCGCAGTGCATACGAAGGAATATTTAAATCAGGACAAGTATCCGTTTCATCAGCCGGGAGATGAGCGTGTTGTGCTGGTAATCGAGCCCGAGCGTACCACACAGCAGGGTGCATAAGGACGGTATGGCGCCAAAAGGAAATTGGGGCAAAGAGAAAGCAAGGTGATGCGCTATCAGTAGAGAGATGACACGCGTTCAGATGACGATTCTCAACTCAGGAACAACGCCGGTGGAAAAGGAAGAGCGGTCACACAGTGACCGTGGAGAGCGCAGACTACGCCGAATCAGTGCTTTTGTGATTCTGTACCTGCTGTTGCAGGCCGAGTTAGGACTGGCCTGGGACAGAAACTGGCATGATTACCTGGGCCGCGACCAGTTCTGGATTCCCCCGCATATTTTGATTTACTCGGGTTTTGGAGCGGCGGGTATAGTCGCGCTTATCGTGGTACTGATAGATAGCAGGCGCTATCGTCAGCGAAAGCCGGGGGTTGATGATAGCTCGACATTTTCCGTATTTGGCTTTCACGCGCCGTTGGGATATTTTATTCTGGGGTATGGAGCGTGTATTGATCTTATCGCGGCCCCACTCGATAACTACTGGCACCAGTTGTATGGAATCGATGTAACCTTGTGGGCTCCTTTTCATATTATGGGAACCATTGGGGGGTTGGTCGGTGGGATTGGTATTCTCTATATTTTTGCTTCGGAGGCCGCCGTTTTACGTGAGCGCAAGGGAAAGATCTCCAGAGGTCCTATCTGGCGTCGTTTGAACGCGGCGGAATGGGGGGCGCTGGTATTCTTTGCGGCGCTGATTGAAATCGCGTTGCCTGCATTGACAGCCTTTGCATCGTTCTCGTTGGGTGGTTGGCAACTTGTTTCCTATCCATTGCCGCTGGCATGCGCAGTGGGTTTCAGTCTGATTGGCGCGGTGCAACTGACGCGGCGACCGGGTGCTGCGACATTGACCGCGTTCCTGCTGTGGGTACTCGCATTGGTGACGCAGATATATGTGCCATTTGCTTTGAAGGTGGCGGCGCATGTGCTGGGACTGAGTTTTCGTGCGGGCGCGGGCACACCCGTATTCAATATGACGTTGGCGATCTTGCCTGTGCTGGTTGTGGCTGAGGCATTGATGGTGGATGGTTTTGCTTTGTGGCAGTGGCGAAGGCGCGGTGGGGAGCATGGGTCGTTGCGCTGGGGGTGGTTGCCTGGTGGATTGCTTTCGTTGGTGATGGTCTTTTTCCCTGCTTTGCTGGTGCGGGAGATCATAACGCTGTTGCCGGGGGTAGCGATGCAAAAAGATATTCTCACTGTCTTTGTGTATGGATTTACCTGGAGCAGTTTATTCTTGTCGGTGCCATTTGCAGTGTTGCTGGGAGCTGGTGGGGCATTTTTAGGTGAGGCACTTGGGGATATCTGGCGTTGGAATAAAAGATGAAGAAGCGATGGATGGTATGGATAGCGTACAGACGCCAGATACGGATTTTGGGCCTTGCTATAGTGATAGTGATGGGCCTGATGTGCTGGTTTTTGGGCGGAAGTGTCGGTCAGGCGCAAGCGAGTGAGAGAGGCTGTAGAGGGCAGATTGATCAAGCGGTCAATGCGCATGACACGAGTGTGCAGGTAGGTCCATATCAGGTTGAGGTTCAATTTTCCTCCGATCCGCCGCATGTTGAGGAGCCGTTGAATGTAACATTGCATGTGCTGGGTCAAGGCCGATTTTCGGGTCAACTTACTGGACAGCCGGGTCTGGGTACTGACGCGGTGCCAGTACATGCGCAATTGGGGATAGATCAGGGGAATGGCACTATTTTGAGCGGTGAACTGCATTTATCAGTGCGTGGGTCGTGGCATATTGTCATCGATCTGGATGGTCCACGTGGGCCGGGGACCGCGACGATGGATGTGACGGTGTCCGCGCCCAACGCTATTCCAACATGGTTAGGTTGGTTGATGGGGCTTTCACCATTGGTGGGATGCGCGTGGTTGGTGTATCAGCAGGCGGGGTATCGACGAAGGCTGCTTCGTGGTGTTGGGCATCAGGAGGGCAAGGCGTAGGGCAAGAGGTGCCCCGGCACCTCCGCCACGCGTGTGCCATAGGTGGACGGGTGAGTTTGTTTGTGGGTGTTAGATTTCGACATCGGCGATGGAGTCGAGGACCCAGGTGGGCCGGTAGGGGAAGCGCTGGATCTGGTTGCGGCTGGTCACGCCAGAGAGTACGAGGATGGTGCGCAGGCCGCTTTCGATGCCCGCGACGATATCGGTATCCATGCGGTCGCCGATCATCACAGACTCTTCGGAGTGGGCTCCGAGGGTATGCAGGGCGGTACGCATCATGAGTGGATTGGGTTTGCCAACGAAATAAGGTGTGACTCCTGTGGCGGAGCGGATCAGGGCGGCCACGGCGCCTGTGCCGGGGACGATGCCGCCAACGCCTGGTCCAGTCACGTCCGGATTGGTCGCGATGAGGCGAGCGCCCGCGTTGACGAAGCGGATGGCCTGAGTGATGCGTTGGAAACTGTAGGTTGTTGTTTCACCGAGCACAACGTAGTCAGGCTCTTGATCAGTCAGCGTGTAGCCGATGTCGTGGAGCGCGACTGTCAAGCCGGACTCGCCGATGATATATGCGCGACCGTTGGGTTGTTGTTGGTGAAGGAACTGGGCGGTAGCGAGCGCGGAGGTGAAGATAGACTCGGTCGGCACATCGAGTCCCATGTAGGCGAGACGCATTTGCAGGTCGCGTGGTGTGTAGAGAGAGTTGTTGGTGAGAATCAGGAAGGGAATATGCTGCTCGCGCAGGCGTTGCACGAACTCGGTTGCGCCAGGGAGCAGGGCGTCGCCCTGGACAATGACCCCATCCATATCGGACAGATAGTTTTTGATGCCGTCCATAAGTTATAATCCTTTTCTGCTGGTTGTTTTGTGAAAAAATAGGAGAAATAAAAAGCAGTATTCATGAAGCAGTGTACCACGCAAGGTGGGAACGATGGTACATTTAAAGAAAGAACACACGGAAACGCAAGGCGCCGTAGAGGCGCCAGAAGATAGCGAGCGGTGGGATCAAAATAGAAGTGACAATCATTTCGATGATGTGAGCGGGTGTATGCGAGGTGCGATGGAGACGTTGGATACAGAAGCGGCCAGTGAAGTAGGCCCAGAGTAGAAGGGCGGGGATGGTCAGCGGCAGGAATGGGACGCCAGGAACGCAAAGACCTAGCAAAGCGACGAGCAGGAGGACGATGATGAGGTAATAGCGCCAGGGGGGTGAAAATTGGATATATTGACGATAGAGAGCCAGATGTTTTTTGTAGAGCAGGGCGTTGAAAATATTTTTGCGTTGCTCAAGCAGGCTGATACCCCAGGGTGCGCTACGAGGTGGGTGCATGATTACAACATCAGGTGCCAGAGTACATTGCTTTTGGTTTTCCAGTAAGGTGAAAAAGAGGTCACTATCCTCGCGCCAGGCGGCGGTGAAGCGTTCGTCGAAGCCATTAACTGTTTCCAGGACTGAGCGGCGGTAGAAGCTGTTGGCGGTCGCGAATTTACTTTTGGTGAGTTGGAAGGAGTTGTACTCGTAATCGGTGGGGCGAGCGGGGATAGGCATGACAATACGACCGGAAAGGGCGTCGACATCGGCGGTAAATGCCTGTGTTCCTGCCTGTAGCCAGTTCATTTCTGGCACGCAGTCGTCGTCCGTAAAGGCGAGCAGTTCGGCCTGGGCGTTGCGCCAGCCGTGGTTGCGAGCGGAGGCGGGGCCATGGTGAGGGCCAGTGACGGTGAGATAGCGGATGGTGTAACCTGCTGTAGCTGCTTGTGTAGACCAATCTTCCACCTGTTTTTGGGTGGACGCGCTGGCGGCATCGTCCACGATAATAATTTCGCACTGATCGGGCGCGAAGTTTTGGGCCAGGAGTGCTTTGATGCAACGATCCAGGTAGTCAGGGCGTTTGTAGGTAGGGATGATGACGGAGACCTGTTTATTCATGTGATATCCTGCGTATATTATCGGGTTGTTTCTCTAGTAAAAATGAGCCGATCACGAGGGCATCGAGCGGCGATGTCCAGAAGCATTCGATGGCGTCGCGTGGGGTGCAGACGATGGGTTCGCCGCGGGTGTTGAAGGAGGTATTGATGAGGATGGGGATGCCGGTGCGACAATAAAAAGCTTGCAGGAGATCGTGGTAGAGGGAGTTTTGTGCGTGATCGATGGTCTGGATGCGCGCAGAGCCGTCTACGTGACGGACGGCGGGGATCAAGGAGGCTTTTGCTGTTGGGATGTCATAAGTAAACAGCATGAAAGGGGAAGGAGTCGCGGGCGTGAACCAAGCGGGGGCATGCTCCGCGAGCACGACCGGCGCGACAGGACGGAAGTCCTCGCGGTCCTTGATCTCGTTGAGTCGTGCCTGCATGGTTGCGTGAATAGGTGAGGCGAGGATGGAGAGAGCGCCGAGGGCGCGCGGGCCAAATTCCATACGACCCTGGAACCAGCCGATAATTTTGTCGTCGGCCAGCAAGTCCGCGGCTTGTTGTGCGACATGGGAGAGTCGACGGTAGGGAAGTTTGGACCAGCGTAAGAATGCCTCAATTTCATCATCGGAATAGACGGGACCGAGAAACGTATCGTGCATGCAATAAGCGCGAGCATGTGTTTGTCGTTGTTGGGCATCGATGTGGAGGGCTGCGCCCAAGGCTGTGCCATCATCGCCGGAAGCTGGTTGTACCCAGACGTGTTTGAAGGGGCCGTGGTTGCGAATGCGGGCGTTGAGGACGCAGTTGAGCGCGACGCCACCGGCGAGGCAAAGGGTATCTTGCTGGGTGGTTTCATGGAGCCAGGAGACGAGGGTGAGAACGGTTTCTTCTAGAGCCAGTTGGAGCGAGTGAGCGATATCGTAGTGGTGCTGTGTCAGTGGTTCGCCTTTTTTTCTGGGTGGGCCGAAGTGGTTGGAAAGATGAGATGGCGAAATGGTGTATTGGCCGTGGTTGGATAGGTGAATGAGGTCGTGAAAATATGAGAGGTAGGTGGGTTTTCCGAAGGAGGCGAGGGCCATTACTTTGTATTCGTCAGATGAGCGTAGGAAGCCGAGATAATCGGTGACTTCTTCGTAGAGCAGGCCGAGCGAGTGGGGGAAATTAACCTGCCCGATGCATTCGAGCGTGTTGTCAATACCTCTATTGTAGGTGGTTGTCGCCTTTTCGCCACGACCATCGAGCGTCATGACTGCGGCCTGTGTGAAAGGAGATGGCAGGAACGCGCTGGCGGCGTGCGCCAGGTGATGTTCGACGAAATGCCAGCGGGTGGGGCCGCTGGCATGAAAACCACGGAAGCGGGCTTGTAGGTGTAGGGGGACACCGCCAGCGAGGTGACGAGGAGCATTGACGATGGAGGAGAGGAACAAGGGGTCCCAGGCAGCCTCCCATTCTTCGGGTACCGGGTGCGCGCTTGGTTCGAGTGGGAGGGTGATGGTAGCATCCTGTTGATGCTGTGCGAGGAGAAGAGAGGGGTCATAGGAGTAGGCGATGTGATCGACATCCGTTAATTGAATGCTAGCGGCGCGTAGACAATAATCGATGGCATTGAAGGGGAGTTCATAGGTTGAGAAGGGGATGGGGCGTTTCCCATGTTTGATGCGGGTGAAGCGTTCTTCCTCAGCGGCGGCGATCACACGGCCATCGTGGACGAGGCAGGCGGAAGAATCATGGTAGACCGCATTGATGCCCAACGTATACATGCGGGAGTCTCCTTCATCATTTACGGTAAAAAATTGGGCCGATAATGAATGGTAATGAGCAGGATTGACAAGATTGACCAGATAAGAGACCAGACAGTGAATTGTCGGCGGGCCAATAAATTGTGCCCCTATTGCTCTGTCAAACTACATTTGAACCCATCTGGGAATCAAGGAACCGGCTTGAGAGGCGAATCCATCTCTGTTGCAAAAGGACACAATGAAGTTTGACAGAGTACTACTGGTTTCTTAAGAAAGGATAGCATATTTTATTGCGTTTTAGGACATCTTTAGATCCTTTGGAAAAGGGCAGTTTTTGGAGATGTTCCTTGAACTCTATTGACCGGTTTTTGCCTGATGACAAAAACCGGTCAACTTATTGTTGTTCTGAATTACTTGCTGTGAAATGTTCTTGTGAAATGTGTGCTCGAAGCAAGGCGAGCAGGGCCAGGGCGTACGCTTCTGAGGGACTTTGAGCGTCGTAGAGCGATGGGCCGATCATCAGGCGATAGTGGCATTTCCAGCGGCGAGCGGGCCAGGGAGCGAGTTTGATTAAGGTATAGGTTTCTGTGTGGCGTTCGAGTGCTTCGCGCAAGGCTCCTTCGCTGTGGTCGAGCAGTTGGTAAGAGGCGAGTTGTTGTGCCAGGGATGGTGAGAGCATCGCGTGTTTCTCCAAATCCATATTGTCGTCGTAGAGGGAAGATTGATCGACCGGTGTTGTTATGATTATAGCATCACGTAAATAGCTCTTATGATTGAGTATTTCTTGTATAGCTCAGAAGAGGTGATTGGTAAAATAGGGCAGGAGATACCGTGTTAGAGGTGGGGATGAACATTCTCAGAGTGGGTGAAGGGATGGTGGAACAGAGATGACGGGGCCATAATATTTTATGATTGTACGACACGACGATGGGGAAAAGAGGATATGCAAAAGGAACGTTTGCTTGTGGCAGTGTTTGTAGTTCTTATTATTGTGGGTGGTGTAGGGAGTTTTTTTATGGGTTTTCTTCAACGATCGTTGATGGTGCCGATGATGATGCATGCGATGACGATCTCGTTACCGTCGCAACCAGGAATGATGAAGCAAAGCATGACGGGGCAGCAAGGTGCGAAACAGAAACAGGGGGGAGGGAATAACAAGAAGCTGAATGCAGTGACGCCGACGCCTGCCCCGCTTTTGACGACAGAAGTGGTGGCGAAGGATACCTTTGGGCGTGGGAATCAACCGTTTTGGGGAAGGGCTTCGGATGGTGAATATTGGGGTGGGGATGCGAATAGGTTGCATGATTTTTCTATCAAGGAAGGAGTTGGTCGTGTGGTGGCGATGCACGACACGGTGAATGCGGTTTTGGGGGGCATGTACGCGGATGAGCAGGTGGTGGCGAGTGGGTCAATCAATTCGTTCATGCTGGGCGAAACCAATTTTGGGGTGGTTTTGCGTTGGATTGATAGCAATAATTGGTATAAGGCATATATTGATGGAAGCAAATTTGTGCTGTTGAAAAGTGTGGCGGGCCGGCAGGAGGAATTGCAGGCCATACCGTTCGCAACGGAGGGCGACCGCTCTTATACGATGCGTTTCCAGGTTCGTGGGACACAGTTGGCGGCAAAAGTCTGGCCGAGTGATCAGGTGGAGCCGCAGCGGTGGATGCTGACAGCCAACGATACTGCTTTGATGAATGGTCGAGCGGGAATGCGTTTTGTGATGGTGCCTGGTGTGGCGATAACGGTGACGATGTTTCTTGCGCAAGAGCTGGTAAATAAGAAGAAATAAAAGCAAAAAAGAATGAATGGTAGAAGAGTAAGGGGAATATCGTAGCTATGCGAGAAAAAAACGCTGCTGGGTCGTCCAGGGGACGGCAAGGGATAAAAATACTGTATGTGGTGGGTATGTTTGTGGCAGGGGCAGGCCTTGTAACGGTCGCGGGCGGTTTTCCGCCGCAGCCCTGGGTTTTTCTCGTGCATATGCTGCCACAGTTGCCATTGCTGTGGAAGACACAGGGGATAGCGATACTGCCAGCGTTGGGTGCGCTCCTGCTGGTGGCGCTCTCGCTGTTGTTGGCGTGGATATTGCTGCTGTATTTCTTTGTGCAGGTGGTAAAAAGTATGTTTGCCAGTAGCAAATTAGAGGAGTGGAATGGGGGAAATTGGCAGAAAAAGGATCATGACGAAGAGACGCATCCGATCATGGGACTGCGGCCATTGCAGGTGGATGAACGAACGCTCGAGGGCGAATACAGCAGGAGAATGGGTGAGAAGCGATTGGTAAAGCGAGAGGAGGAACAGGTATCCTCTGTTAAGACCAATCGTATGACGGATGCTTTCGCCGATATGGGTGGGAATGGGCGGCAAATAGTAGGGGCGCGCGAGCGATATTACGCGCGTTTCTCGGAGCCGGAGACGCAACCATTAGGCGTTTTAGTGATGGCATATGAACGGTCAGAAGGATTGAGCAAGGAGCAGCAAAAGTACGTGGATAGGAGTACATTGCCGGATCGACAACAGTGGTGGCAGCAGGAGGAAGGTGGGACGGATGCGGATAGGAGTGGAAAGGAAAGCAGCGAGCAGTGGTGGACGCAAACGATGCAGGATGAGCTGCCCACGACCGAGCCGGGGCAGGATGAGGAGAGTGATGTACCGTTCATTACGGAGCCGATAGAGGATGAAGTGATGCCGGGTCATCTCGCGCGTTTCTTTTTGGAGCGGGAAGGTGGTGACGTGGTGGGAGCAGGAAAGAAAGGAATGCGAAGCGAAGGAGATGCGGGACCGATGGCCTTTTTTTTCGGTGTTGGCCTGGATGTGGGAATTACGCATAAAGGATCGCCGAATGAGGATAGTGTGTTGGCGACAACGGGAATACGTATGACAAGTCGTGATCCGGAACCAGTGGGTCTTTTTATGGTCGCGGATGGACTGGGAGGTCATGAGCAGGGGTGTGAGGCCAGTCATCTCGCGGTAAGCACGGCCAGTGATGCCATTTTGCCGGTCGTGTTGCATGAGACTGCTGGCAGTGGGGATGAGGAGGAGGATGGGTGGACGGCATTGATGCAGGATGGGGTACGCCGTGCAAATGTGGCGTTGTACCAACGAAATTGTGAGCAGTCGACTTCGATGGGAACGACGTTTACGGCGGCGCTGCTGGTGGGTAAGAGGGCGTTTATTGTCAATGTTGGCGATAGTCGGACGTATCTCTATCGACCAGGTGAGGGCTTGCGACAGCTGACCCGAGACCATTCGTTGGTGATGCGCCTGGTTGAGGTGGGCGCGATGGCACGCGAGGATCTGTATGTGCATCCTTTACGGAATCAGGTGTATCGGAGTCTGGGCAACGCAGCGGAGGTGGAGGTCGAGACAACGATGATGGATGTGCAAGCAGGTGATTTTTTGCTGTTATGCTCGGATGGTTTGTGGGAGATGGTGCGCGATAGTGAGATTGAGGCTATTATGGGTCAAGGTACTGGTGCAGCGCAATTGAGTGGTAGGCTGGTGCAAGCGGCGTTAAGGAATGGGGGCGCGGACAATATTGGTGTGGTGGTGGTAAGTGTGGTGAAGGCTGATGCGTGATGGGAAGGGAAGTGGTTGAAGTTTTTCGGGATGGAGGGTGAGAGGCGGAGCGGTGTACCATTTTTCTTGCTCAATTCGTGAGAGGGAGGGGAGCGAAGAAATTTTTTGGAAAGAGGATGAAAAGGAGAGCAAGAAAATGCAGAGACAATCGGCCCTGGCTGGGATGTTTGATGAGAGCGCGAAGGCGGATATGGTGGTGCAGCAACTGCATGAGCTGGGGGTTGCGGAACGGCAGATACACAGGATGGAGAAGACAGCGGGCTGGGATGTAGCGCACGCCATCCCGCGACGAAAAGAGACACCGGAAGAGATGAAGCCTGATTTTTCGGGTATGGGTTTGAGTGAAGACGACGCGCGCCGTTATGAGGATGCATACGAGGCGGGATATAGTGTGATTATTGTCGAGACGGATGATCATCGCCAGCAGGTTGAGGATCTTTTCAAGCGAGATGGTACGTACAATAGCGCTGAAGAGGAGGCGAAGGAGCCCGAGAGTACAGGTGCGATGGTTCCTGGCATGCGTGGGGAAGATAGTAGTGAAGGGGGTGTGGCAAATAATGCGGGTGGGGCGCAGGCGAAGAAAATCGACGCCGAGACGGTTGAAGCTGATGTTGAGCATGCGCAAAAGTTGTTGCAGGAGCAATACGAGGAGCGTAAGAAGCGAGGTATGCTAGAGTAGTAGAGGGAAGATTGATCGACCGGTGGAAGATTGATCTGTTTTTTGGAGACAGGCAAGACGGAGATGATCATGCATTGTCTCCGTCTTGTCTTTTTCGTGTTGGTAGTTTACCAGTGGCCCTGGTGTGTGGGTTGCGGTGATGTGGGTGAGATGATAGGGTTCGCGAAAAGATGGATGTTTTGCGCGACAAAAACTGCCAATGCTGCAAGCAAGAGACAGAAAGCGAGGATGAGAAGAATGGTTGTAATAGTACGTACTGGCATACGAGTAAGCTCCTTTAATCGGTG
Source organism: uncultured Dictyobacter sp. (assembly GCA_964657925.1). Classification (GTDB taxonomy): domain Bacteria; phylum Chloroflexota; class Ktedonobacteria; order Ktedonobacterales; family Ktedonobacteraceae; genus Dictyobacter. Next base: position 22,859 of record CAZZWK010000042.1, on the reverse strand, counting down.
AGATGTTAGACTGTTGTGATAGTGCCATTGGTATTGACTTTGATTGCCACTGGTTTTAATGGCAACGTTGCGGGACCTTGTAGGACCTTGAAGTTATCGGCGGGATCAAAGATAGATCCGTGGAGTGGACAGACAAGTTTTTGTGTGTCGGGGTGGTAGTTGACGGCGACGCCCTGGTGGGTGCAGGCGCGTTCGGCAGCTACAAAGTTGCCATTGGGCAGATGGACGAGCAGGCTGGCCTGCCCATCGGTGGGATTTGCGAAGGCGACCGAGGTATTGAGCGTCTGGGTGGTGGTGCCAATACTTTTGCCTTGTGCGGGCTGAGCCATTGCTGGCCCTTTTGTCGTCTTCGGGGTGGTTGGTTTTGTCTGAGGTGCGTTGTTTTGGGCTTTCTGTGGGGCAGTGTTGGCTGTATTGGGTGTCGGAAGTCCTTTATGGGTGAGATCGAGGGCGGTGACTGCGCCAGCGGCGACGAGGAGGCCACCGGTTGCCAGTAATGCGACGACCTGGCGTCGTTTTGCGGAATGGGCTCGATTTTTCCTATTTGAGGATGTGGAGGGTTGTTGGAAGGCACCCATTGCCCAGGGGTCTGCTGAAAAATTATTTGCAGGTGGAGCAGTTTCACGAGGAATACGTGCTTGTTCGGTCCGTGTGGGTGCAAGTGGAGCGGGATTTTCCTGTGACCACCACGCAAAATTCTGCATAAGTTCTTGCTCGTTCACATCCGACGAAGGCGTGTTGGATGGTTGGTGGACAGGTTCCCTTTTTGCTGCCGGAGATGGTGTGAAGTCAGGGTGACCAGTTGGTGGCGGAGGTGGAGGAAGTCGTAGGGATGGTGACTGATTGTTGGTTCCCTGATGAATCGTGTGGGGATTTTCGGGTAAGCGATAGGCAGGCGTTGGTGTGGAAGTTGGGGAGAACATTTCTGTGTGAGCGTCATGAGGATCGCGCGTCTCGTTCCATAATGATGCTGTTCTCTCTTGAGCAGCAGATGAGATGATAGGTGAGGCGGTTTGTGGTGTGATAGTTGGTATGGGAAGTTCTTGAACAGGTCGACGAACGGCGGCGAGTTTCTCGGAGACAAGCGGTGGTTGTAGCTGCCACTGTTTTTTTACGTTCTGAGCTGTAACCTGTTCGTCATTTGTAGCATTTGGTTCAAGGATACCAGGGAGTGTTGCCTGCGTTTGCAGCACAGTTTTTTGTGGGCTTGCTGGTGTCTTTTTCGGTGTGTTCAATTTGTTTGCGGTAGTGAGTTTTTGGGATGCGGTAGATTGATCGAAAGGGTCGGCGCTGGATGCCGAGGTAAATTGATCTCCTGTACCAGATTTATTTGTGCGTTTGGTGGTTGGTTGTTTTTCGTCCTGGTAGGTGCGCTGCTTTTGGGTAGATGTGAGTGCTCCCTGTGAAGCCTGGACAAACGCTTCACAAAATTCATTGACCTGTTTGAAACGTTGCGCGGGTTCGCGTTCCATGGCTTGTTGTACGACGGACGATACGACGAGAGGGATAGCGGGATTGATGTCGCGTATGAGCGGAGTGGGGTGAGTGATGTGCATATACGCAACGTTGAGTGGGTTTTCGCCCGAGAAAGGTGGGGTGCCTGTTAGCAATTCGAAGATAATGCAGCCAAGGGAGTACACATCGGCTTGCGCATCGATGGCCTGTCCGGCGACCAGTTCGGGTGCGACATAGGGGGGAGCGATGAGCAGTGTGCCCGCGATACTGAGCAGGTGGGCAGAGCGTTGAAGATTTTGTTCCAGGTCTGCCTGGAGCATACGCAGGAGGCCGAAACCAGCGATCTGTATCTCACCATGCTCGTTGGAGACGAGCATGGATGGTCGTAGCGAGCCGTGAACGATACCTTGATTATGGGCGTAGTGGAACCCGGCAACTATTTGTGGCAACAGATTGCTGATGGCGGCATGGTCGTGGTAGCCGAGCTGACGAAAATACTCGGTAATGGATGTATTTTGGGTAGAAGGGATCACCATGTAGGGTATGCCAAATAGATCGCCGTGATCGTAGAGAGGAACAATGTTTGGGTGATGGAGTGCTTTGATTGATGCGGCTTCTTGATGGAAACGAGCTAAAAAACGTTGTCGTGCTGTTGGAGACATGGATGTGGGAATGGATGTGAGCACGAGGGCTGCAACCTGTTGTGTTGTTGTGTGACGAACTTGATAGATCGTGTGTAAGCGGCTCTTCCCTAAGAAAAGCTCACAACGATACTGTCCGATAACGTGTCCAACGAGTTGTTCTACTGATGTCTTTTGCATAATTCTTTCCATCTTGTGTGAAAAAGGTCAGGAGAACGAAATACATTGAAGGGCAGAGATGTCTGCAATAGTACGTGATTTCGATGCACACTCGCTCGACTGACCTATTTACCGCCTGCTTTTATAAATCTAGGAGGTGTAACCATTGAAGAAAACGGATATATTGCCGATTGTTGCACTGTTTTCATGATGGTCAAGCTCCTGTTTGTATGCGTTGACTTGTTGTTGTAGATCGCTATATTCCGGGCTCCTGGGTCGATGTTGGGTAAGAATAGCGACACATACAACATGAGCTCTGTTGAAACTGCTAAAAATATCTTGTTATGTAGTACTGTAACATACTTTTCTTTTGTATAGTATTGTATTTCTATTTTATAATGTAAAAGTACTATAGCAATAGGATACGAGTTTTGTTGCTGAAATGCTTGTTATGATCAATATTTCCTATAAGGGGATGATTTGGTAAAAAAAGGTGCATCGAAACGTGGCTGGAATGGGTGTAGAGCATGATCAGTTAAGGGTGATAGGCCTCTGAAATTATAGGTTCATTAAGGGAAGGGAATGGCATCCTTCTTTCTGATCAATCAGAAAGAGGGATGCCATGATAAGCGTGAGTCGCGGGATGGTAGGCGGATGGGTATTAGCTACAACTTCTCAGGAGGGTCCAGACTCCGGCTGCACCACCGGGGACATCATTTTCGGTCCACCATTTTGCTTGCCATAACTGGCCGTTATAGGTGACTGTGTTGCCGCCGACATAGGCGATTGAAGGATTCCAGGCGGCGACTCCTGAGCAGGCATTGACTGGAGGGCTGGTGGGAGTTGGCGTAGGATTTGGTGCGCTGGTTGGTGTGGGTGTTGGATTGGAAGAGGAGCCACCGGCGAACTGGGCGACGATTTTGGTGAAATCCCAGTCGTTTTGGGGCACGCTACTGCATGTGCCGGAGAGCGAGCCGTTGTTGTCTGGTGGGTTACATTGGCGATCGCGATTGACGGACCAGTAAGTAAAGCGAGCCAGGCCGTTGCTTTGCGCGAACTGTAGGACCGATTGGAAATCGGATTGATAAAAGTATTCGGCGCTGTCAGTGCGGCCATTCATGCCAGAGAATCCTTCGTGAGCGTAGGCGTTTGCGCTACTCCAGCCGAAGGTATTGACAAGTATGCCGTTGAAGCTTTGCAGGGCACTGATCTGGCTGCTCGCACCGCTGAAGCCACCGTCGAAGGGCATGATAGCATACGCATCAGGGGTATAGCCGAGTGTTTTCGCTTCATTAAGGAGTTGCTGGCCGAAGTAACCAGTGCCGCTTGTGGTGCCAGGGATGGTAATTGATTCGTAGAGGTTGGTATTGTTGGCCTGGAGAATCTGGGCGGCTCCCAGTTCGTTGGCGATAGCAGTGGCATTTTCGTATTCGGGTTCTTCCAGATCGAAATCAACGGCATGCAGGCCGTATTTACTGATGACTGTTTGTTCGGCTGCGGCGGTAGCCTGGGCTGACCCACATTCTTGCCCCAGTTTATTGCCATTGTAGCCGCCGAAGGAGACGACCACATCGCCGCCAGCGGCGCGTACAGCATTGATGATGGGGGTGATTTGTGTGTCCGAGGAGACGTTGTCTAGGCCGGAATCCGCTTCCCATGCGGGAGTGCAACCGCCATTGGCGACGACGAATGCCAGGGTAAAGGCTTTCACTCCACTGGCTGCCATAACCGTGGGCAGGTCGGGTGGATTATTCGCCAGTGGCATCACGTATGGAGCAGCATTATACGAGTTGCTGCTGGCTCTAGCCGTAGAAGGCCTGTTCGACAAAATGACGAAAAGGAAGATGAGCACTAGAACGGCGACGCTCATCGCTTTCAGTACGAAATGTTTGTTTGCTTGCATATGAAATTCCTTTTGAAGTAGGTTTGCGTCAAAGATCGTACGTTGTCTATCCATGACGATACGAGTTAGCATTCGAATGCAGAAGATGAGATGGGGAATACTAAATTCCCCATCTCATCTTTTCAATGAAGTGAAACATCATCGACAAAGTCATTGCTTTGTGCGTACCAGCCGTGTACGTAAATGGTAATGCTCGTGGATGTACCGGTGCTAATACTTGTCGAAAGCTGGGTATAGCTGCTACTGCTGGTCCATGTACTGTTGCCTCCGTTCACACCCAGGTAGACGTAGTTACCCTGTACGTAGGCTTGTAGTGTGTAGGTATGATTGGGCTGGACGGAGATGGTCTGGGTACACTGGCCGGTGGTGGAGTTGGTGGGTGATAATTGCAGCGCGTATGAACCGCTGTGGACTGGTTGGGTGACTACTGTGTTGCCAGCGTCACAACTCCAATTGCTCAATGTGTCTGTCTCGAAGCCTGGATTCACGACCAGATTGCCACCTGTGGGAATGGGGGTAGGAGTTGGTGTCGATGTTGGGACCGGCGTTGGCTTTGGCGTCGAGGTGGGAATTGGCGTGGTGGTTGGATTAGGCGTGGGAACTGGTGTGGGAGTTGGGGTAGGTGGTGTGCCACCAGTCAGGCCATTAGCGAGCGCATTGAGCAATGTGTCCCCTGAATCTTCCTGATCGAGGGAGAAGACCATAGCACCGGCCATACCGTTGCTCTTGATGAATGACGTTTTAGCGGCAATCGATTGTGGCGTCTCTCCAGTATAGAAGTTGGTGCCATCATAGATCCACGCTGATTGGGTGGTGGGATCGAAGAAATCATCGCTGGCGTTGTTGGTCAGGCCTGCTGCTGCCAGTTCTTTGTAGTCCGCGGTTCCTGCTGTCTGGCTGTAGGAGAAGGTTGGCGACGGCCCTGTAGCTGTTTGGTAAAGGCCGTGATTATTTCCGGCGGTTACCCCTGTCCAGCCGCGATAGTAGAAAGGAATGCCAAGAACGAGTTTACTGGTGGGAAAACCGCCAGGAATGTTGTAGTCGGAGAGACCGGTGGTCAAGGCCTGAAAGGTGGTGTCGATGTTGTATTTTTCGTTGCCGGGGACGATGACGGGTGACGGATCGTTAGGGGCGTTATGTAGTGGAGCCTGGAAATTGGTGGGACCGGTCGTTTCCCAACTGCCATGCATGTCGTAGGTCATGACATCGGCATAGTCCAGATATGTGCCTATCTGGTCGGTCTGGATATTTGAGAGTTTGTCCTGTCCAGATGGGATGGCGGCAGTGAGTTGAAAGTGTTTGCCGATACTCTGGCCGTAGCTATCCAGTTCGTTACGGAATTCCTGCAACAGGAGTGTGTAGTTGGCTTTATCCTGCGGTGCGTAGTGATTGCCTGCATGACCTGCCGTGCCGGGGTATTCCCAGTCGATGTCGAAGCCATCGAAGATACCAGCTGCTGACGCAGTGCCACCGGAAGGATCGCCGCTGATATTCGTCGGCAGATTGCCTTTGAGGAACATGCTGATACAAGAGCTTACAAACTTCTGGCGCGAGGAGGCAGTTGCGGCTACATCCGAGAAGTATTTGGAGAAGGTCCAGCCACCGATAGAGAGCAGGATTTTGAGGTTAGAATATTTTGCTTTCAGTTCGCGTAGCTGGTTAAAATTGCCTTTAATGGGTTGACTCCATGAATCTGAGGAGCCATCGACGGAGTTGGATGTATAGCTTTTCTGGTAATCGGCGAAGGCGTCGCCTGCACCATCCCCGGCGTTGGGATCATTGTCATTGGTCGTATCGGACGCTTTGATAGTTTCCAGGCACGCGAGATTGGTGGGATCGATGTTTTCGAAGTCGTAGATGATGGTGGTTAGTTGTGTAGCTGCCCCTGATGAAGCGATGGTTGACGGGTAGTAGGCGTTGCCGTAGATGCTCCATTGGTCGAAGTAGGCAATTTTTTGATAGGAACCGTTAGAAGCTATCCCAGTTGATGTGTTCAGGCTCGTGCTTACAGCTGAGGTATTGCCATCTTTATCATAAGCCTGGACGGTAAATGTGTATTGGGTCGAAGGGAGCAAGGAACTCACCGTCACCGTTGTTCCCATCGAGGTTGCCACGACATTGGCACCATTGTAGACGTAGTAAGCGGGGACATCTCCGGTCCCCGAGTTGTCCGTAGATGCGGACCATGAAAGGGTGATTGCCTGTGAAGTGGTGGTTATCGCTTGCACATTGGTAGGTGTGGTGATAGCGGCATCGTTGGCTGCGCCATGAGCCACGACAGTGGGTTTGTAAATAATAGTCAAGACCAGTAGGAGTAGTAAGCTTACGATTGCTCCCAGTCGTAATACCTGTGGTTTTGGCATGAGAAACTCCTTTGACCATAGAGAGTTCAACACTATTACTCTAAATCTACGGGAACGAAAGATAGTGAGAACATGCAAATACTGTATTTGTAAGAGAGCATAAACTACTGAAGGTATATATGTCAATATGTCTATACCAGTTGCTGAAAAAGTATGAATTAGGGAGATAGAAGAAAGAGGGATCAGAGCGAAAGTTTTCATGGTCCCAAAGCCTTGACAGAAACCGGTTTCTAGTTTACAGTTTTGGTATCAAGGTGTATTTGTACATTCACGGACGATAGTGTAGAAGTGTAAAGCTCTTAAGCAAGTGTAGTTGGAGGTGCAGGAGCATTCTGATTAGTCTATGGTTGTTCATGTAGGATCTGGCAGAACGTTTGCGAATGGAGGTGAAGAGAAAAGCGGTTGAATAATGTCGTCATGTTGTTTTGTCGTTATATTCTTGATACGGTTTTTGCGAAAGAGTGATGGTCAGTTTTTTTGATATCTCTTACTGGCATTTTTGAAAAGAGGTGTCAAAAATTGTCATTTGGCTGAGTGTTACTATTTTTTGAAAAGGGGTAATCAATGCAGATGTTTCCTCAGGGGAATCAGACGGATGCTCCTCAACGGAGCCATGCGCCAAAGATTCTCGCAAGTGTGACATTGTTGTTGATCGTTGTTATGGTTGCTGCGGCTTTCGGTGTATTTTCTTTACATGGAGCACAGAAAGCGCATGCTGCCACCTGGACGCCCGTCTGGAGCGATGATTTCAGCGGTGCGGCGGGCACGGGCGTCAATACCTCCAACTGGATCTACGATACTGGTACTGGTTGGGGCACCGGCGAGGTCGAGACCATGTCCAGCAGCACCGCTAACGTGCAGCAAGACGGCAACGGCCACCTCAAGATCACCGCGCTGAGCGATGGTAGCGGCAACTGGACCTCCGGACGCATCGAGACGCAGCGTTCTGATTTCGCCGCCCCGGCAGGTGGTGAGTTGCAGGTCAGTGCCAGTATCCAACAGCCCAACGTCTCGGGCGCCGCGGCGGCAGGCTACTGGCCCGCCTTCTGGATGCTGGGAGCACAGTACCGTATAGATCGCAACTGGCCGCAGGATGGGGAGATCGACACGATGGAGGATGTCAACGGGCTTAGTTCGGTCTTTGGTACCCTGCACTGCGGCGTCGATCCGGGTGGTCCCTGCAACGAGACCACGGGCATCGGCAGTGGACAGCACGCCTGTCCGGGATGCCAGACGGCGTTTCACACCTACTCGGTGATTGTGGACCGTAGCGTCTCGCCCGAGCAGATTCGTTGGTACCTCGATGGCAACAACTACTTCACCGTGAGCGCGAATCAGGTGGACCCAACGACCTGGGCCAACGCGGTGGATCACGGTTTCTTCATCATCTTCGACCTGGCGATGGGCGGAGGATTCCCTGGTGCATTTGGCGGAGGACCAACCTCGGCCACACAATCGGGGAACTCGATGCTGGTAGATAACGTACAGGTTTCCGTCTCCGGTGGTTCTGGTGGAGGCGTGACGCCGACGCCACAACCGACGACCGCGCCGACCGCGACGCCTCCACCGAGTGGTGGTAGCGGGTTTACCCAAGGTGCGAGTAGTGTTGGAACAAACCAGGCACAATTATACTTCCAGCCCAGTGGTTGGACAGCGGGCTACGTGATCGCGCACTACACGGTGGCGGGCCAGGGTCAGCAGAATGTAAACATGACGTATGACAGTAGTACCTCGCGCTGGGAATATACGATTGGAGGTTTGAGTCCTGGTAACGTTATAAACTACTCGTTCACGTATCAACAAAATGGCCTTCAGTATGATACGGGTTCGTATAGTTACACCTTTGGAGCCACGTCAAATGGAAGTTTTGCGCAGAGTGTGAGTAGCGCGGGATCAAGTCAGGCCCTCTTTACGTTTCAGCCCAGTGGTTGGACGGCGGGCTATGTGATTGTGCACTACACGGTGGCGGGCCAGGGTCAGCAGAATGTGAACATGAGCTATAACAGCGGTGCTGCGAGCTGGCAATATACAGCAGGTGGCATGAGTTCAGGAAGTTCTGTGACCTACTCGTTCACATATCAGAAGAATGGGCTTCAGTATGATACGGGAACGTACACGTGGACGCATCCATAAATGGATGGGGCTTATGTGCTAGTTTTGTGGGGAGAGTTAGCATCAAAAGATGCTGGCTCTCCCCGAAGATTCAGTTTTTCTATTTTTTAACGGAGAAGTCTTTGCAGACAGATGAGCAGGGCTAGATGTGCGAGCATCGTTTCTGTCTGAACAAATAGGAAGGGGAGTGATTCTTCTTAATGAATGAGAAAGAGAAGAATGTTCTCACGCGTTCACAGAGATATCTTTTTCGGTGGAGAAGTGTGCTTATTTTAGGTTTGTGTACACTTGTCCTGGTTGTCACTTTGGTGTATGCATCGAGAGAGGGAATTCATAGTGTTTACGCGGATGCGAGCAATGATTTCAATCAGGGAGTAAGTAGTAGCGACTCCCAGCAGGCTGTATTTTGGTTCCAGCCATCAGGTTGGACAGCGGGATATGTTATTTTGCACTATAGTCAGGCAAGTGCCTCGCAACAAAATGTCAACATGAGCTATGATGATGCGACCACACGCTGGGAATACACGGCAGGTGCAATCAGTGCAGGGCAGGTAATTACGTACTCATTTACCTACCAGAGGGATGGATTACAGTACGATACGAGTAGCTATACGTGGACCGCTGATGGTGGCAATGAGACACCAACGCCCGCTGTTACTCCGACCGTTGGGGGAATAACGCCGACGGCTACAAGTGTGGAGGGTACGAGTGGAACATTTCCCTTGATTTTACAGAACACGACGAATGGAACGTGGGCGAATAATCAGATCTATGTTTTGATTCTGGGCCAGAGCACACCGGGGCAGTGGTCGTATCTGAAGCCAGATGGGACGATCGTGCACATCAATCATCTCGATGCTAACGCGCCCAATCATTTGACCAAAAATGGTGTGAATTATGCAAATATGTCTTTTACGCTCGCTGATGCGAGTACAGTGATCATGCCGACTCAAATGCAAGGGGCAAGGATGTATATCTCGTTGGGGTCGCCCATGTATATTCCTATTGCAGCCGATGACAGTGGCTGGGGAGGGCCGAATCTTAGTAATCCTGACGATCCGAACGCGGATGTCTATTTTGACTGGTACGAATTCACCTATCAATATGGCGTGAGCGCGTTTGGGGGCAACACCACCCAGGTGGACATGTTTGGGTTTCCTATGACTGCTCGTCTTCAACAGACGACAAGTGGATATGACCAGACGGTTGGAATCACATTGAGCAGGGAGCAAGTCTATTCACAGTATACAGCAGCCGTTAGCGCGCCGTTCCAATCGCTAGAGACGCCGTATAGAATTTTAGCGCCCCATTCCTCCCCAATTTTTCAGCCAGGAGGCAGTCAGGCGGACTATTTACAGTCTTCCATTGATCAGACCTGGAATTACTACGCGTCAAATCCATTTACGCTCACGCATCAGGGAGAGACGTTCACGGGAGGAGTAGTCAATGGGCAGTTGCAATTTACGCTTAATGGTGAAGGCCCATTCTTTCTAAACAAGCCGACGACGAACGATGTTTTGTCGTGTTCAGGTGCGTTAGCATCTGGTGGCATGACTTCTCAAGAATTGGAGTTGGGGGCCGATTTGTGTGCGGCTTTGAACAGGGGTGTGGCGCTCAATACCGCGGATTGGTTTGATGCGACGACATACTACACTTATTCGGTATACAACGAGTATGCCGCGTTCTGGCATCAGATCAGTCTAGATCACAAGGCTTATGGATTTGCCTATGACGATGTGAATTCACAAAGCTCGGTGGAAATCCTGCCTAACGCGAATGCGCCTAGTAGTTTGACTATTAATATCGGCTGGTAATCGTGGATGGTAAAAAAATTTCTAGCCATAGGCTGTGATGCTGAAAAGGCAATCGTGTTGTAGGTAGACCGCTATGATAGCATGATTGCCTTGTAGTGCCAGTATCTAGAGATGTGTAGTCAAGGAGGATTTTATGTCTCAACGTATGCGACGATTCAGTTTTGTGGTCGTGCTTATTGGTTTGATGACTAGTTTAGCTATGTTGCCATTTATGCATGGATCGAAAGCAAGGGCCGCGGGGGAGACGGTCAATGTATGGCTTACCACACCAGATCAGGCCAATTTGCTCAGTCCACAAGCGAATCTTACCTTTGGTTCTGTCGGATCGAACGCTACGACAATCAACGTGAACGAGAATCAGACCTATCAGCAGATGGTAGGTTTTGGCGCTTCGATGACTGACTCTTCCGCCTGGTTGATTGCTAATAAAATGAGTCAGAGCCAGAGAGATCAGTTAATGACCAATTTGTTCGATCCCAATAATGGGATTGGTTTAAGCTTTTTGCGTCAGCCGATGGGGTCGTCGGATCTGGCGCTTAACGAGTATACATACGATGATGTAGCGGCGGGTCAGACCGATCCGAGCCTGAGTCAATTTTCTATTACGCATGATAACGCCTATATTGTTCCATTGCTTCAGCAGGCACTCAGTCTTAATCCTAACATAAAGGTCATGGCGACGCCCTGGACTGCGCCAGCGTGGATGAAGTCGAACGATAGTTTGGAGCAAGGGAGTCTCAATGCGAGCGCGTACCAGGTGTATGCCAATTATTTTGTGAAGTTTGTGCAGGCATACCAGGCACAAGGTATTCCAATTTACGCGATAACGCCACAAAACGAACCGCAGAACGACAACCGGATGCCAACGATGCCGATGACGGCGGATGAAGAGACAAACTTTATCGCGAACTACCTGGGGCCAACGTTCGCGCAAAACGGAATCAGCACGAAAATTCTGGGATACGATCACAACTGGGATACTCCAGCCTATCCCACAACCATTCTAAGTAATGCCACCGCTGCGTCTTACACCTCTGGCATCGCATGGCACTGCTATGGGGGAACAGCTGACGAGATGACGACGTTCCATAATAGCTATCCGAGCAAGGATACGTATGAGACAGAGTGCTCGGGTGGTACATGGCACGGGTCGGTCTGGCCCAATGAGTTTCAGGATACGATGGAACTCTTGATCAATTCCACACGAAACTGGTCAAAGACCGTTACATTGTGGGGATTGGCGCTTGATCCCAACGGCAATCCGCATGTAAACAGTCCTGACTCATGTAGCACCTGTCGTGGTGTTGTCGCGATCGACCAGAATACTGGTGATGTTACGTACAACTCGGACTATTATGGATTGGGGCAGGCCAGTAAATTTGTCATACCGGGCGCATATCGCATCGATTCTGATTCCTTTGGCAGTGGAAACATCGAGGATGTGGCCTTTAAAAATCCTGATGGCTCCAAGGTGTTGGTTGTCTATAATGGGAATAGCGGGAGTGCCAATACGTTTCAGGTGCAATGGGGCAATGAAGCATTTTCCTACACATTGCCCGCGCAGTCCGCTGTGACCTTTAAGTGGTCTGGTACGCAGGCCAGTGGAGGAAGCACCTACTATGAGATTGTGAATCACAACAGTGGGAAAGTGCTGGATGTAACGAATGCATCGACAAGTAATGGAGCGATGATTCAGCAGTGGGATTATGTAGGCGGAGCGAATCAGCAGTGGCAGGTGGTAGATGTGGGAGGTGGGTACGACGAAATTGTGAATCGCAATAGCGGTCTCGTACTGGACGTGACGAATGCATCGACGAGCAATGGAGCGGTGATTCAACAGTGGGCATTTACGGGAGGTGGAGGAGCGAATCAGAAATGGCAGGTGGTAGGTGTAGGAGGCGGGTACGACGAAATTGTCAATCAGAATAGTGGGAAAGTGCTGGACGTGACGAATGTATCGACGAGCAATGGAGCGGTGATCCAACAGTGGGATTATGTAGGCGGAGGGAATCAGCAGTGGCAACTGGTGCCTGTTTCGTAGAGGAAGGTGTGTAGTATAATATTGGTTGTGCAGAACGGGTACAAGCAATACTGTCTGATATAGAGGAGCCGAATTGCGCGATCAAAAGATGTGTAGATATGAATGATGCAATTCAGTTCCTCCTATATCCGGATGAATGATTTCTTCTGCCCTGGTCATAAAAGTCGAGTAGTTTCTTTATCGATAGCGGTTAGATTTGCTATCCGAATGCAGCACTATCGAGCCATTCCGACTGTTAGACTTATTCTTTTCTGCAAGAGAATGAACCGTTCTCCGAAACTGACCCAAACGTGGACATGCCGCATTCGATGTTCGGTTCCTGCTTCAATGACCACTGCTCGGGGTCCTGAGTCTGACATGATCTCCACAGGCGTCTCTTTCCGTGGAACTCACGGTAGTTCGTTCTGTTATGCGAGTTTCGCCAGATTGCACGCGGCGTTATAGTCGCGGTCAGTGACGTTGCCACAGTCGTGGCACACGAACACGCGGTCAGCCAGCGTCAACTGCTCGTCTTTCCACCCACAGGTGTGACACGTCTTTGAGGATGGTTCCCACTGGGAAGCAAAGATGACCGATACACCTGCATCGCGTGCCTTATACTCGATTTGTCGACGAAACTTGTACATGCCCACATTGCAATTGCTCGTGAGAGCTTTCGGTTTTTGAGCATGCCCTGGATGTTGAGGTCCTCCAGGACGACGGTTGCAGGACGTTCGTCATCAGGCTTGGTTCTCGCGATGATGGCAGATGTCGCTTTGTGCAACGCGTCCTGTCGAATGGTGGCAATGCGTGCATGGCGTCTAGCAAGTCTCGACTTGGCTTTCTTGCGGTTCTTACTGCCCTTCGTTTTCCGCGAATGAGCACGTGACGCCCGTTTCAAGGCGTTGATGTTCTTTCTCAAGGCTTTCGGGTTCTCGAACGTTCTGCCATCAGAGAGCACCGCCAGCGTTTTAATGCCCAAGTCCACGCCAATAGGCTCCCCGGTGGCGGGTGTCGTCTCTTCGTGCTCCCTGTGGAAGCACACCGACACATACCACTTTCCAGCGTGTTCGCTGATGGTCGCACTCCCCACCTTCGCATTCATAGGCAGATACCCACGCTCCTTCAAACGCAGCAAGCCCAGGCGAGGGAGGTGAATGGTGTCGTCATACACCGTGACGCTTCCGGTAAAGCGAGCACTGCCAATACCTTTCTTGCGTGATTTGAAGCGAGGATAGCCACATTTGCCTTTCCATTGTCCCTGTTTTTGCGTTTGCATTTGCGCAAGAAATGGGCGAATGCGTTGTCCAGGTCACGCAAGGCTTCCTGAAAGGCGCACTTGGAGACCTCGTACATCCACGGGTTGTCGCGCTTGAGCAGGTTGATTTCACGATGCAGGTCGATGGCGGACGGGCTTTTCTGCCCCGCTTTGTATGCCTCTTCTTTGCGCTTGAGACCGTAGTTGTACGCAAATCGTGACGCGCCACAATGCTGCAAACATGCCGTAACCTGCTCATTGTTGAGGGCCAGTTCTACCCGCAAGCCCTGCTTCGTTAGCATTCTCCATCCTCACTTTGCATCACCCGTTCCACACACGCCTTGATTTTCTCTGCTCGCCGTTTACTTTGCCGCCGCCCGTAGATACGAGCGGACATGCTCGTCATCACTGCCATGAAGTCATCGATCAATTCATCGCCGGTGTCACGAGGGAATACCATCTCCAAGTGACGCCCCTGCGCTTCCAGCAACGTCTCAATATAGTGACTTCCAAAACGGGTGAGGCGGTCGCGGTTCTCCACCACAATCGTGCCGATGCTTGTGTCC
>CAZZWK010000042.1:4670-8468 GCA_964657925.1 uncultured Dictyobacter sp. | reverse complement strand
CTGCTGCATAATCCTTGAGGCGTTCGAGTTGGCGGATCAAGTCCTCTTTCTGCCCCGCAGACGATACACGGGCATACAGGGCAATACGCCCTGTGCTCTGCTGTATCTGGCGTGGATCGCGGACAATGACGGTGCCGGTTGCGGTTTTGTAGGCGTCAAGCGTCCCTGCTTTGTACCAGCGCCACGCGGTTTTGTAGCTAATGCCGTGTTGTTTAGCGTACGTGCTCAACTTCATGTCACTACTTTCGCATAAAACGTCTATACTTGTCAATACTTCTGAGAGTTGGTTATCACCCCTTTTTTCTCGCAGCTCGTCCCTCAGGTGGATACCATACATCATGAAACCACAATGAACAGAGTAAAATCACCAGGAGAAGTAAAGAGAAGATGGTAGCAGCCATAGTGATGCCCTTTCTCAGAACCTATTGTTGCTTAAGCAATGCGTACTCTTCAGTAAGGTGAAGCACGCGACACAGATGCTGTAACGCGGCCCGGTTACGCTTTTTCAGTATCTTTTCAGATACCTGGAGTACTTGTGCCATCTCAGATAATGTCATTCCATTATAATAACGCAAGACGATGATCACACGCTGTTTTACTGGCAGGTTCTCAATAGCGCGTGCAAGGTCCCAATCACGATCGAAATGTTCTTTGTGATCATCGATTCTCCGTGTCATCAAGCTTCTTTTTTGTGTCCAGTGTGCCAGACGCATGAAAGCCATTGCACGAGGAAAACGACGCATGGAACGCATAGAGCGATTGACAATGCTATGCATTAACCGCAGACGTACGTCTCCTGCTTCTTGTGCATCTGGCACGCAGTACCACGCTTGCATAAGTGCATCATGAACGATCTCTTCCGCGATATCATGGTCTGCAATAATCAAGGTCGCGGTACGCAGTAGTAATGTACTATATTGATCAACAAGAGCACTGAATGTTTTTTTATCACTCTGTGGAACAGATGCTACAAGTAGATGCACTTCGTTTTGTTCTGTCCTTTCCTCAGTCACCGTTGGTATAGTCTCTGACAGCGCAAAAGACTCGTATGTTTCGAGTGCTTCAGCAGAAAAAGCAGAGGTCTGTTCCTCGAATGGCATTGATGCATCGCTCATGTTTTCTCTCCTCCTGCGTAGCATAGGTATTGGAATCGATGAACCAGCTTATGGTCGTTTCGCCATAACGGTGAGTTCAGCAGGAACGGGTTCACTCCTGGAAAACCCATTGAGCGGTTCCTTGACTGATACACTGCTCTTGCGTTGCAGTAGTTGGATCAACGGCGTGAGCAGATCAAGAGGAAGCGGGAAGATGATGGTCGAGTTCTTCTCGACCGCGACCTCGGTCAACGTTTGCAGGTAGCGTAGTTGCAGGGCAGCGGGTTGCGAACTAAGCACGGCAGCAGCTTGCGCCAGTTGGGTTGAAGCCTGCAACTCCCCCTGAGCATGGATCACTTTCGCGCGCTTCTCCCGCTCAGCCTCCGCCTGTTTTGCCATTGCTCGCTGCATAGTTTCGGGTAACTCTACGTCCTTGATCTCGACGGCGCTGACTTTCACCCCCCAGCGCGTGGTCTGCTCGTCGATGATAGTTTGTAGATCGCGGTTGATCTTGTTGCGCTCGGCCAACAGCTCATCCAATTCGGATTGCCCCAGCACATTACGCAGGGTTGTTTGACCGATCTGTGCCGTTGCCTGGTTGAAGCTCACGACATTGATTACCGCCGCGATGGGATCGACCACAGAGAAGTAGAGCACTGCCGTCACCTTGAGGGTCACGTTATCGCGTGAGATAACCTCTTGCGGTGGCACAGTCAGAGTGACGGTACGCAGATCAACGGTGCGCATACGTGAAATCAACGGGGGCACCAGGAAAAGACCAGGGCCTTTCGCCCCGATCAATCGTCCCAGCACGAAGATCACGCCTCGCTCATACTGTTGCACAACACGCATTGCGGAAAATGCGAGGATGATAAGGAGCAGTACGAGTGCGCCACCTATACTCAATATCAGGAGTAGATTCATCACGTGCCTCCTCGTGGCTTGCGAAACTGAAGAAGTTTTTCACCTTAGCTCTTCACTCTTTTTCAACGATTATATAGTCAACATAGGGTAAACAAAAGGATGGTTGAGATAGATTCTAGGCAATGAAGGAGAACGCATATATATTTGCATCCTCTTTCTGACTACGTGTGCTGGATGCTTTTCAAGGAGAGGCAAAAACGCTTGCACGACCCACGGATCAAACTGGCTGCTTGCACACCGTTGCAGTTCTCTGCGGGCCTGGGTGATGGAGCATGGATTTCGCTGATACGCTCTTTGTGAGGTCATTGCATCGTAGGCGTCCACAACTGTCAAAATACGAGCAAGCGGTGGAATGTTTGTCGCCGCAATACCTCTGGGATAGCCTTGTCCATCCCAGCGTTCATGATGTGCTCCTACAATGTTTGCCACCTGCTGGAACATACCTCCAGCCTGTTCCAAAACTTGGCGACCGATATCTGGATGGCAGCGTATAATGCTCCATTCCTCCTGCGTCAGTGGTTCTGGTTTGGAGAGAATCTCCGCGGGAATGCCGATTTTGCCAATATCATGAAAGAATGCGGCTAAACAAAGTTGGTGAATTTCTTCCTCCCGTTGAGCTAATTGACGAGCGACAACAACAGCAAGTTGCATGACTCGTTGCACATGCTTGCTTGTTTCATCGTCATATATTGACGCAGTTTGTGTCAGTCCTGATTTCTGGTGGACCGGGATGGCAGATAGTTCGTTGGGCAAGGAGATTGCATAAATACATCGGTGCACATACGCTTGCACCCACCGTAATACATTGTTGAGCTGTTCGCCTGCTAGAGTTGTAAGTAGCATGGCCTCAGACGAGGCATAGAGATCTTTGGATAACCAATCGATACCGTTATGCATACTAATCATCCTTCTCTATGCTTGCTACTAAAAAATTTCATAGGAATGTCCTCCTAGCGAAAGAGGAAAGCATGTTTAGAACGCAAGCTAGCTCATGTGGTATATAAAATCACATGAGGAACTGGAAAACAAAACAGAGAAAATTGAGCAGATTTCGCTACGAGAACGAGAATAGTTCCCGTATGATATGAGGATCAGGTAGGTTCTCCTGCCTTCCTCGCTCTATTCATGATAGTACTGGCAGAGCGTGAAAAAGAGCGTGAATACGACCGTGAGTCACCCATGTTAGGAGAAAATGGTCGTGGTTAAACATCTTTCTGGTATTTTCATACGGATGAACTTGGATCGAGAAGCGTGACTGTATAATAGTGGTTGCTCCGTGTCTCCTATCCTATTGTCTAAGTACTCTCTTCTGAATAGGCATTCTTCATTTCGTAGGAGTCTAAAACATTCCTCGCGATCTCACCCTTTTCGAGCACGTCGAGCGGTATCTTCGGCCATGCCGACATATCACCTTCACGCGCATTTTTGAGTAGATCGTTTTGGTAACTATCCAGATACATCAGCAAGTCAGCAGCCTCTCGTGGATTGAATTCTCGTTGAAGAGTGCCTTCGAGTGTGATAAGCAATGTTCCCCGTACTGTGTAGCGAAACGTCAACCCTTGAAAAGATACACCTTGTGTGGTTGGATGTTCATTCATATTTTGTGCTTTCTGTTTGAAAACAGTAAATGTTTTTACAGTTACAAACAAGTGTTAGGGCTTTCATTCTAATAGAAGAGAGGCGTAGTAAGGATCTTTTTCTTGACACGAGTGGTGACAAAAGGAAGAAAGCCATTACCTGTTGAGTATCCGCACTTCCTTCATGATGAAGGTGGAAAAGA
>CAZZWK010000042.1:0-4570 GCA_964657925.1 uncultured Dictyobacter sp. | reverse complement strand
GTATCGCTGTCACGAGAGATGTCAGTAAAGAGTGCTGCGCTATCTGCATCAATCAATTCTGTTGCTTGTCCGATCGCGTATCGAATATGTTTCCCAAACAAGGCAAGAACTGTCGCCAGAGCCTCGATATGATCATTCCCGTTAGCAACCTCAAGTGGATATCTGTCGAGCGATGTTCTGCGAGTGACGATAGAGACTGTTCCATCAGCACTCCCTCCCAACTGGACAATACGCTCTGCAAGCAAGTCGATGTCCTCCTCAACATTATGAGCGATATAGCCAAATAAAGCATGCAACATCATGAATTGTGGACCACTCACATTCCAGTAAGCTTGCTTAGTCTGGAACATCAGGTCGATGCTATCGGCAAGTCGACGATTCAATACCTCGACCAGTTTTGTCCTTTGCTCTTCGGGAAGGCTATTGTGAGTTTTATGCATACCATTTCTTTTCTTTATGATCCGTAGTGTCTATATGATTGATGTACGTTGATAAGAGGTTTTGGTGAGAGAACAAAAGCTCAAGGTTCGTAGTTCTAGCATACCTGATAGGCGTGAGAAGAGGTGTGAGAGTATGCGTGAAAACTTTTTTGCCAGTGCAAAACGCTGACCGTTACAACATCAAGTCCGCATTACAAATAAGCACAGCGCGCTTATTTCCGTCTAGTAGAACGACGAGTTCCTCATTGACAGTCCAATGCTAATCTCCTATACTCTACAGTGACAGGTGGGGTCTTAAAGAGGTTTGTGGGCAGTACCGCTCTATTGAATTTATATCGGGCACCATTAACGAAGACGCAATCATAAAATGCTGATGAAATAGAAATACCGCAGTAAAAATAAGAATCCCCTACATGATCTGTATGGAGAGGATGTCAATGTAAAGCCTGAAAGATCATGAAGAACAGGATGTTCGCTATGCTTGGATCATCGGACAGGGGTATGCTCCATTTTGCCCTCCTTGGCTCACCACAGGTGTATCATGGGGGTCAGTTGCTGGTTTTTCCCTCACACAAAGCCCTCGCCCTGCTGCTCTATCTGGCAGTGGAACCGGGAAAGCATGCGCGTAAAACGCTTTCAGAGCTATTCTGGCCTGAGAGTGATGCCGCCCATGCACGCTCAGCACTCCGTACGACGGTGCTTGAGCTACGCGATGTATTGATGAAGGACGCTCTCCCGGCGGAGAGAACGGGGCGAGATCGTATTCCCCATTTGCACATTGATCGTGATACTGTGAGCCTTGATATGACATCGGGAGTCAGCCTGGACCTGCACATCTTGCAAGCAGCCTGGGTGCTTGCACGCGAGAGTGTTCGCCTGACGACTCCATTGTCAGAGCAGACGCGTCGCGCGCACCTTGCACAACTCCTGGAGGCGACCAGACTCTCGCGTGGAGAGTTCCTGGATGGCTTCTCGCTACACAATGCCTGGGGATTCGACGACTGGGCTCGTTCCCAACGCGAATACTGGCATCTGCGCATGCAACTAGTCTTCGACCGCCTCTCCTCCCAGTACGAAGACGCAGGTGAGTTCGAACAAGCCATCGCGGTCATCATCCGCTGGCTTGCCCTCACTTTCTTGAATGAAGAGGCATCGCAGCGCTTGATGCGCCTGCATTTTGTGACGGGCAATCGTGTCGCTGCGTTGCAAGTCTATGAGACCTTACGGGCGCTGTTGGCATCCGAGATTCATGCTGAGCCAACCCCCACCACGGTGGCCCTGGCTGAACGTATTCGTACTACGGCTCCTGCGCGCCATACACAACCACAAGTCAGCAGGAGTGCTTCGATGCTCGCGGCTCCTCTTGTTGGGCGAGCACCAGAATATGGTCTTTTGCTTGAGCGGTATCATCTCGCCTGTCAGGGGCAAATACAGGTGGTCCTATTAGAAGGGGAAGCAGGCATTGGCAAGACGCGGTTGGCTATTGAGTTTCTGGATTGGGCAGTCGCACAAGGGACCGATGTGTTGCGTGGTCAGGCATTCGAAAACAATAGGCGGTTGTCGTATCAACCATTTATTGAGGCATTGCGCCCCAGAATCGACCAGGAAAATGCTCCCGAGGATTTGCTCCATGATGTATGGTTGGCTGAACTCGCTCGCTTGTTCCCAGAACTGTATGAGCGTTATCCCGACCTAACCCGCGTCATTGTCGATCCATCGGTGGTACGCAACCACCTTTTTGAGGCCGTGGCCCGTCTGCTGGTCGCTCTGGCTGCCCGTGCTCCAATACTCCTTTTTCTTGATGATGTGCATTGGGCTGATAGTGCCACGTTGGATCTGCTCCACTACCTGGTCCGATACTTTGCCACGCAGACCACTCCACTTCTGTTGCTTCTCTGCATACGCACCGAGGCACGACAGATGACCACTCGCCTTGCCGAGTGGAGGGCGAACGTGGGACGCAGTGTCTCATTGACCCGTGTGCCGCTTGGCCCACTCTCCGTACGGGATACGGTGAATTTGCTCCAGATGTTGGTACGACGCAACCAGGAGCAAGAGGCACATCGGTCGCAGGCTTCCAGTGTACTCACACCTCTGCCAGCCAACTTCTGTGAACGCGTTGGACAACGACTCTTCACTGAAACAGGTGGGCAGCCCTTTTATCTGGTAGAAACGCTCAAGATGCTGCTGGCCCATGGCTTTTTGACGCCATCGGTCTCTGAAGACGGTACACAGATTGGTGATGATGCGGGAGCGACGATTAAGGAACTTGATGCGGCGCGGCTCTTCCCACCGAGCGTGCGCGAACTGATCAGCATACAACTCGACCGACTCCGTCCAGCCGCGTTTGCTTTCCTGGTCGCTGGCGCCGTGCTCGCGCAAGATGCCACCTTTGACTGGCAATGCATGGTTGCCGATCTCTCTGAGCACGAGGGACTGAGCGCCTTGGACGAGGTGCTACGAAGTCTGCTGGTGCAGGAATCGAAACTGGCGAGTGGCCCACCCTACCCCTTCACCCATGCCATGATTGGCGAGGTGGTCGCGGTGGAAGCGGGAGAGACACGCAGTCGGATCTTTCACCGTCGCGCGCTCCACCTCTTGCAAGAAACCGCTGCGCCTGCGGCGAAGCTGGCACACCATGCTTTAGCGGCTGGCATGCATGATGCTGCCTTCCGTTGGAGTATGCAGGCAGGCGATGAGGCGAGAATGGCCTTCGCTTTGCCTGTTGCCATTGAACACTATGAACAGGCATGGCAGGTGCTGATGAAGCAGCCAACTACTCCCTTGCCGCACACCACGATCGCAGCCGACGACATCCACCATCTTTACGTTATGTTGGGACAAGCCTACGAATTGATCCGGTTACCAGAACAAGTTCACTCGCTGTCTGGAGCTATGCTCGACTATCTACTCCAAAGAGCAGCGCGCAATGACGAGATGATCGGATTGATGAAAACACACTGGTATCAGTCTATGCTTGGTCTCTCTACTGCCGATACGCAGACGGCTCTCATTCATGGGGAACAGGCATTAGCAGTGGCTCGCAGCAGTGGACAACCGGATCTTATTGTGCAAAGTCTGGATGCGCTGATCTTGGTCGTGATGCAGAAAGGTGTGTGGGGTGAATATGAGCAATTAGCCACAGAGATCTACACCTGCTACGTTGCGCTGGGAGACCGCGTGATGGAAGCCGATGCACTTTGCATGCTCGCGCACGCGCATTTACACCGTGGTCGACCACATTTGGGTATTACACGAGCGCGCAACGCGCTTCGTATCAGTCAGGAAATCAAAAACGTCTGGGGGCAGATCAACGCGTGTTATGACCTGACCGCCGGACTCCTTGATAGTGGTGCCTATACGGAAGCACTGACAATAGCACAGCAAGCGGTAGCGAACGCACGCGTCCTCACCATAGGCCTATTGCCGGTGAACATGCTGCTGTTGCGCGCCCTCATCCAATTAGGGGGGGTCTACCGGGCACTACAGGCAGGATCAGTGGCACAGGAGGTCGATCTAGAGGCATGGATGTTGGCTGAAGCGATGCAATCGCCTTCCTACACAGGGATTGTTGCATCAGTCTTGTGCGCGGATTGCGTTCTTATTGGAGCATGGGCCGATGCCCAACGCTATGCACGACGAGCAACGGCAGGTGTAGGAGAACATGTACTAATATATACAGAAATCCCTCATTGGTCTGTCACCGAGGCGCTACTACAGGGGGGGGATGCGGTAAGAGCTCAGGAGCATCTTGCTCGACTCAATACATACAATGGAGATGGTCAGCGCGATCGGGTGGTATACCTGCGAGCATCCGCGGAACTGGCGAGGTGGGGAGGATATCGAGAGCAGGCTCATTCACATCTGGAGGAGGCGCGCGTGCTCGCTGAGGAGATCGGTCTGGCCGAGGAACGATGGCAGATCCAGGAAACCCTGGGAGATCTAGAGCAGTCACAGGGAGAACCGATACTGGCAGGTCAATTCTATGCCCAGGCGGTGAGTATGGTTCAAGACCTTGCTGGTAAGATTGAGGATGAGGTGTTGCGGACGGGCTTTCTCAGCGCATCTCGGGTGCAACATGTCTTGGAACATGTTACAAGATGAGCCAACTTCTCTAAGAATTTCTTGCA
>CAZZWK010000041.1:21526-53618 GCA_964657925.1 uncultured Dictyobacter sp. | reverse complement strand
CATATGTGAGATGGTGGAGATAGTAGTCATAAATTTACCCTGAGTGGAAGGGCTGATACGTCTTGTTGTATGGAAGTGAACAACGAAAGATGGTTGGAAAAGTGGAGGTTCAAGCAGGCGTTATGATTGATATCGAGGTGTTTGTGCATAGTCAGGAGAATGAGCCGCGTATGCAGGTGTGGCGAGGGGGTGAGTGTGCTGAGGATGCGAAGTGTGTATTGTACTGGATGCAGCGGGCGCAGAGGGCACACGAGAATCACGCGTTGAATAGCGCGATTGTGCTGGCAAATGAGTTGCATGTGCCTGTGATTACTGTATTTGTGGTTACGGACTATCCCGAGGCAAATCTGAGGCATTATACTTTTATGCTAGAGGGATTGGAGGTGGTGGCGGAGCAGTTAAAGGAGCGGAAGATTCCGTTTGTGATGCGACGTGGAAAGCCCGCTGTAGAGGTCGCGCAGCTGGCGCAAGAGTTGGATGCGGCGGCTGTGGTGAGTGATATGTGTGAGTTGAGGGAGCCGAGAGCGTGGCGGAATGATTTGAAGGAGCGTTTGCAGGTACCTTTTTTGTGTGTTGATGCGGATACGGTGGTGCCGATGGCGTCTATTCCACATATGGAGTACGCGGCGAGGACGATCAGGCCGAAGATCCAGAAGGTATTGCCGACTTTTTTGCAGCCGATCGTGGACGCCAACGTGGAGCATGCGCTGGGAAAAGCGCCGTGTGATGCAGGGGAGGCGGAACACCCGTTGCGCTATCTGGATAGTTTGAAGATCGATCGCAGTGTGAAGGCGGTGGAGGAGGCGCATGGGGGATATATCGAGGGTCAGAAGAGTGTGAAGCAGTTGTTGGAGAAACGATTGGATGCGTA
Source organism: uncultured Dictyobacter sp. (assembly GCA_964657925.1). Lineage (GTDB taxonomy): Bacteria > Chloroflexota > Ktedonobacteria > Ktedonobacterales > Ktedonobacteraceae > Dictyobacter. Next base: position 52,747 of record CAZZWK010000041.1, on the reverse strand, counting down.
CGCAGAGCAGCGTAACGATCCTGAACTGGTGGGTACGAGCGAGTTGTCGGCGTATCTGCATTTTGGGCAGATATCGGCGCAGCAGTTGGCGTGGGAAGTGGAGCAATACAGGCCGAAGCAGACGGGAAGTAAGCATGTAGATATCAGCGATGGGAAGGCGGCATATTTAGAGGAATTGATTGTGCGGCGCGAGTTGGCGATCAACTTCGCGTACTACAATGCGCATTATGATGTATACGAGGGCGGTCCGGAGTGGGGTCGAAAGACGTTGCAGAAGCACGCGCACGATCATCGGGAGTGGGTGTATACGCGGCAGGAGTTCGAGGAGGGGAAGACGCATGATGAGTTGTGGAATGCCTGTCAGTTGCAGATGGTGAAGACGGGCCGCATGCACGGGTATATGAGGATGTACTGGGCGAAAAAGATTCTGGAGTGGAGCGAAACGCCGCAGGAGGCGTTCGATGTTACGGTATATCTCAATGACAAGTACGAGCTGGATGGACGGGACGCGAACGGGTATGTGGGCATCTGCTGGGCGATCTGTGGCCTGCACGATCGACCATGGAAGGAGAGACCAATTTTTGGTTTGATTCGTTATATGTCGGCGGACGGGATGAAGAAGAAGTTCGATACGCGTTTATACATTCATAAGTGGGGTGCGAATCCGTTGGGGGCGAAGGCGGGGCAGTAGACGCAATGACGTATGTTACAATAGTGGTGATTGTTTGTTGCAGTTTCTTATGCTGTTAAGGTAAGGAAGGTGACAGGATGACAGCCCAGCCGTGGCAAACGAGGGCAAGTGTGGAAGAGTACTTTCAAATCGAGCGGGACCATCCAGAACGGAAATATGAGTATATGGATGGTGTGATTACGATGCTTGCGGGCGGCACGGCGGATCATTCTACGATCGCTCTGAATCTCGTGGGCATATTACGCGGTCTTTTGCGCGGCACCTCCTGTCGCGTCTACAACTCTGATATGCGTGTGTATATTTCCGCCTCTCGCTATACCTATCCTGATGTAGTAGTGACGTGTCACGAGCAGGATCGTGGCAAGGTAGAGACGGTCAAGCATCCTTATCTTGTTATTGAGGTGCTGTCCCCTGGTACCGCGGCATACGACCGGGGGGAAAAGTGGCTCAAGTATCAACGTTGCGCGACTTTGCAAGGGTATATGTTGGTTAGTAGTGAGAAGCGGTTAGTCGAGGTGTATCAGCGAGAGTCGGCGGGGTGGCACTATGCTACATTTTCTGAGGATGAGCCTATCGAGATATCGTCCTTACATCTTCGTTTCCTTATGAAGGATATGTATGAGGAAACGAGTGTTGAGGGCAGTTAAGGGATAGAAGTGCTGAAATGCTCAATTTTTAGCAGTTGGAGCAGGCTGTCCAAGATGTATGCGAGAGTTTGATGTAGAAATGATGAGGCTCTCAATCGCGGGGGCAAACGCGTGGTTTGCCCTACGCGGACGGGGGACGGGTTTATGGGATCTGGGTGACGGGGCCGCCGGTTTCGAGTTCGCCGGTGTTGCCACGGGTAGGGGTGAGATCAACGGTAGCGGGGAGGGATGGTTGCTCGTGAATGTCGATGGTCAACTCACCATCGACCGCGCTGACCAGTACCTCTCCCTGCTGCGGGATATTGGCGAGCAGGATACGCAGGCTGAGCGGGACGGTGAGCAGGCGTTCGATAGCGCGGCGCAAGGGGCGAGCCCCCTGAGTTGTGCTGAAGCCCTCTTTGCAGAGCAGGTCGACCGCGCTTTCATCGGCGCGTAAGACCAGGCCCTGTTCGAGCAGGCGCGCGCCCAACTCGTCGAGTTGAATGTGGGTGATGGTGTGGGCCTGTTGCTGATCGAGGGGGTGGAAGATGACCACCTCGTCGATGCGGTTGAGGAACTCTGGGCGGAAGGTTTCGCGCAGGCGTTCGAGCAGGCGATCGCGTTGCATATCTTCGGCGGTATTTTTGTTGTTGGCGCGGAAGCCGCTGGGCATGGAGCGACCGAGCATGTCGGTACCGACATTGGAGGTCATGATCCAGATGGCATGTTGGGCATCCACGGTGTGGCCCTGGGCGTCGGTCAGGCGACCAGCGTCGAAGACCTGGAGGAAGAGATCGAAGACCTCGGGGTGGGCTTTTTCCACCTCATCGAGCAGGACCACGCTATGCGGACGGCGGCGCAGCTTGCCGGTCAGTTGTCCTTCCTGGTCGTAGCCCACGTAGCCGGGAGGGGCACCGATCATGCGTGAGACGGCGTGTTTTTCCATATATTCGGACATATCCACGCGGATCAAGTGCTCGTCGGAGCCGAAGACCTCGGCGGCCAGTGCGCGGGCGAGTTCAGTTTTGCCCACGCCGGTGGGGCCTAAGAACATGAAGACGCCCGCGGGCCGATTATGTGGTTTGAGGCCCGCACGCGCGACCTGGATGGCCTGTGAGACGCGTTTGACGGCCTCGTCCTGGCCGATGACGCGCGTCTTGAGACGAGATTCCAGGCTGAGCAGGCGGTCGCGTTCTTCGCGACCGGGGGCGTGGACGGGGATGCCGGTGCGTGCGGAGATTACATCCGCGATCATGGCCGCGTTGATGATGGGAGATTCGGCACTTTCATCATAAACTGAATCGATGTCCTCTTCCTCATCTTCGAGCGAGAAGACGCGTGCCTGTGAGCAGGCTTCGTCGAGCACGCTACAGGCTTTGTCGGGCAGGCGCAGATTGGGAAGATACTGGACGGAGAGATGGACCGCCGCTTGCAGCGCATCCTCGGTGATGGTGGTGTGATGGTGTTGTTCGTAGAGGTCGCGCATACCTTTGAGGATGACCAGCGCGTTCTCGGGCGAGGGTTCCTCGATCATAATGGGGCGCAGGCGGCGTTCCATGGCGGCATCTTTTTCGATCAGGCGATACTCCTGAGGAGTGGTCGCGCCGATGCAGTGCAGGCGTCCACCGGCCAGGGCAGGTTTCAGGATGCCTGCGGCGTCGATGCTACCATCGGCTGCGCGCCCGGTACCGATGAGCAGGTGCATTTCATCGATGAAGAGAATGATGTTGCCACTACTTTCGGCCTCGTCCAATATTTTGAGCAAGCGTTCCTCGAACTCGCCGCGATACTTGGTGCCCGCGACCAGGGAACTGGCCGAGAGTTCGATGATGCGTTTGCCACGAAGTTCGGGTGGTACTTTATTGTCCACGATACGCTGAGCCAGGCCCGCGACGATAGTTGTTTTGCCCACGCCGGAATCGCCGATGAGAATTGGATTGTTGCGATCTTTGAGCATCAGTGTCTGCATCAACTGGCGAATCTCTTTTTCACGACCGATCAGCGGTGTTAATTGATTGTTGCTGGCCTGTTTGGTGAGATCGCGACCGAGTTTTTCGAGTGAGGAATTACCGCTTTTGGTAGGATTGTCGACGCCGAGCACAGGAAGGTCGTCTGCGATCAACTCTGGATCGGCTGAGGCGGAGGGGACCAGTTCGAGCAGCGCATGTGCACTACTTGCCATGATTGTTTCGACCAGTTGTGTGGGCTCGATGCCAAGTTTGGTCAGCAGTTCGTGGGTGACGCCATCGCCCTCGCTCAAGACGGCTTGAGCGATAGAGCGTTCATCGACCGCGGACGCGCCGGAGCCGATGGCGTTGCGTTCGGCGGTTTGAAGGATTTCCTTGCAGCGGCGTGTGGGCAGGATAGCGGTATCGTTATTGGCCTTGCCGGAGCCGAGTGCGAGCCGAATGACATCGCGTACCTGTTTGGGCGAGAAGCCGAGGCTACGCAGAGCGTCCTGTGTGCAGCCGCCATCGAGTTTGGTGAGCGCGATAAAGAGGTGTGGAGTGCCGAGATAGTCTTTATGCATATTGCGCGCCTCGGTGAGTGCGAACTCCAGCACAGTACGCAAGAAGCGGCGATCGGGCGTATTGGAGGAAGAGAAGAGGGGTGACATCACCTGCGTATCGTCGAAAGGATCATTTGGTGGGTTGAGTGGACGTTCTTTATTGGTGAGCGTGCCGGTGACCAGATATTGGGTCGGGTCGCCATAGAGGATGAAGGACATCCAGGAGGTGTCCTCGTTATAGCGTTGCGACATCACCATACGGGTGCGGCGGAGAGCTTCGCCCACACTCACGCCATCGGCCACATCTTGATAGAAGAGGGTCATAAATTCGCGCGCGTGTGGTGTCGTGAGCGGCCAACGGGGCATAATGACGGCGCTGGCGCCATTGGTGAGCAGATGCTCGGCCAGTATTTCCATTTGCTCGTCGCGATGTTGCTGACCGGTCAGTGTTGTTGTGTCGTAGCGAGCGGGTGGGGCATCGCCCTCGTAGTAGCTCAAAAAAATGAGGGGATGTTTGGGCAGATTCTGGAGCAGTTGTTCGATCGCGCTGCGATCGAGGCGAGAGTTACCGGCCAGGGCCAGCGCTGGTTCACCATTATTGGTGTTGAGGATGGGGAGTGGACCCGCGTAGTGGATGACATGTGGAGAGTCGGAGCCGATGCGGACGCGCATTTCCAGCTGATTGGCCTGTTGACGATACAGTATCAGGCGAGTTACCGACTCTGGCAGATTCGTGCAGAGGGCGGCGACCTCTTCCTCGGCCTCCGGTCGTTCTCCGGTGGGGTTGACGAGGAAGAGCACGGATAGGCCCTGGGTCTCGCGTTTGCTCGCGCGGCGAATAACGCGGTCATGTGTTGAAGAGGAGCGATGAACGTGCTCGTTGAGAATCTGGCCGGTGCGCCCGATGCTGAGCAACTGGGCCAGGAAGCGACGAGACTTCGCGCTATGATCCTGCATCAATTCCCAGGGAATCTCAGGCGCGTTGGAGTTGATCATGAGGGGGGTATCGAGCGCGAGGATGTGTTCTTGTAAGGGAGTGGGGAGGAGGGAATCGAAAAGGAAGCGACCGAGATTTTGAACCGCGTCATACGTAGGTCCTGATTTAAGCATTGGGCGGCGTGTTTCCAGGTGAGGGGGAGTGGAAGCCACGGCCTGGAGCATACGGCGCAGGCGTTCGCGGGTCTCTGTCGTAAGGTTCGTCACATATTCCTGACCTGTGGGGCTATCGGGAAGATCAAGGCGAAACCGATAGTTTGTCTCTGTACGTATGATAGTGAGTAAGGCTGATTGTTCCATAAATACTTCTCTTCCACAATCTTCCCGACAATCGTAAATTCTACGATTGCAATAAAAAATACCTGCACATTCCTTGCAAGAGCAGTATACATCAAAGCGGGTGATGCTTCAAGGAGAGGGAATGCTGGTCGATGACCAGAGTGAGCCTGAGCAAAGTATGCTCTTCCATACCTCCGATAGATGCATTATAGAACAAAAGTATACGACCACAGCTTTTTGTTGTCAATTTTTGGTACCAAAAGACTAAGAGGAGGGGTGCGCGCCCGCAAGGGGACACGACTACGCGGGATGTGGTGGTCGATAGGTGAGCGGGGATATGATAAAGTTATTAGTTATAAGCACGTTGAGAGAGTTTTAGTATTTTTCGGCAGGAGTACGAGGAAAGGAAACGTTAGAGATGGGTACAGAGTTGTTGTGGAAGGTCGATGAGGGCACGAAAGTGAAGCTGGCGGACTATGACGCGGGCTACAGGGGCAAGTATGCGCGCGAGGAGGCGGATGAAGAGAGCAAGAAACTGGGGAAGGAGCTAGGTGAGCTACAAGAACTGTTGGTGGCGGCTCAGCGACAGAGTGTGTTGATTGTTTTGCAGGGGATGGATACGAGTGGCAAGGATGGGACGATTCGGCACGTGTTCTCATATCTGAATCCACAGGGGTGCAGTGTGCATTCATTCAAGCAACCCACGGCGGAAGAACAGGCACATGATTTTTTGTGGCGTATCCACGCAGTGACACCGCCGAAAGGGGTGATGGGAATTTTCAATCGTTCGCACTATGAGGATGTGCTGGTGGTGCGTGTGCATAATCTGGTGCCCGAAGATGTATGGAGCAAGCGTTACAAAGAGATCAATCATTTTGAGAAGTTGTTGACGAATAGTGACACAATTATCATGAAGTTCTTTTTGCATATTAGCTATGAGGAGCAGAGCGAGCGATTGCAGGCCAGGGTGGATGACAAGGATAAGTCGTGGAAGATCTCGGCCAGTGATTTTGCCGAGCGTAAGTACTGGTCCGACTATCAGCAGGCGTATGAGGATGCGTTGAGTCGGTGCAGCACCGACGAGGCGCCGTGGTATATTGTGCCCGCGAACCACAAGTGGTATCGCGATTTCGCGATTGCGCAGACGCTGGTAGAGACGTTGCGGGAGCACAAGGATGCGTGGAAGAAGCAGTTGGAGCAGCGTGGTAGCCAGGAGTTGAAGGCGTTGCAGCAGATGCGAGCAAAATAGACAATGGTTCAGGCGTAGCGATGGTAAAGTCGTATGGATCAAGGCTAACGTTACAAGGATCGAGGGCAAAGCATGCGTTTGCCCTCTCTAGGTGATGATTTGTGTTGGTGGATAAAGTGGTCGTACTTACAGTTTGCGTGTGGGGTGGCTGGTCGTGCGTGTGGGAAGAGTGGCAGCGATGTCACCGATGCGCAATTGGACCTGCTGATAGCGGCTGCCTGAGCGATGGTAGTGGGCGAAGAGCATCAGGCTATGGTGGGCGATTACATCGGGTTCATCGGTGAAGCGAGCGAGAACCATTTGACCGCCGATTGTTTCCTGGCCTGCTTCAAGAGCAATATTGTCGGATGCTGTCGTGGATGTCAGGTCGCGAGTGAGACGTTGATTGGGGGTGGGCCAGAGGATGAGGGCGATGGACTGGCCTTTAAGCTGTTGCTCTTGCAGGCGTTCGCTGAGATAATCGGAGAGTTTGCGGATGGCATTGCATGTCTCATCGGCGTCGGCGGGGTGATGGAAGCTCACGCGAGCGTTCTGGCTGGCAGGGGCGGCACTGGGTGTGACGATGCTATCGTCTGATCCATTGGCGAGGGCATGGAGCCAGATAGCGGTTGGGCCGAGGCGGCGTTGAAGTCCTTCTTCGTTTAAGCGAGCGAGTTGGGCGAAGGTGGTGATGCCGAAGTCGCGCAGGTGGGTGATAGTTTCGGACAGCTCGGCCAGATCGACGCCATTATCGATTGTGTGCTCCTGGGCCTGTTGTTCATCGAGTTCGGTCTGTAGGGCCTCGTTGGAGCGAAGTCGGAGCAGGAGTGCGAGCGGGAGGGTTTGCACGAAGGAAGCTTCGCGTGTGGGTGGTATGTAGAGTACACCGCGTCTGCCATCTTTGCGACTCATAAGGGCGGCGAGTTCCGCGATGGTTTTGCCGTTGGCGATGCCGATGAGCGCGGTCAGGCCGAGGGCGGCGATCTCGTCGCAGAGACCTTCGGCGGGTGCCACGGGTGTGTCGAACGAGAGATCGCTTGTGGAGAGATCGATGAAGGCATCGGAGATAGATAGAGATTCCACGACGCGTGAGTAGCCTGAGTAGAGTTCGCGCAAGTGTTGCAGGGTTGATTGATACTCGTCGTAGGAGGCGGGCAAAAAGCGGGTGCGCGGCGCGACGCGATAGGCGCGGCGGAGAGACATGCCGGGGGTGAGGCCGAGGCGTTGCGCGGCTGGTGAGGCGTCGATAACGCGACCGGGTTCACTGGGGCGACCGGTGCCAGTACCGACGACGAAGCTTTGTCCATGCAGCGAGGGGTCAAGAGCTTCTTCCATCGTGCAATAGAAATGCTCGATGCGCACGTGCATGATGCCCTGGTGTTGAGGAGAGCGCTCGTCGTTGTGCGCGACGCGACTGGTAGCGACGGGCAAGGGACGATCGTCATAGTGTTCATGAGCGAGGCCGGGCGCGTCCGATGGTAAGCGTCTGGTTCTGCGTTGATACTGTCTTGGTTCCATTATATTCTTCTGCTATGTTTTTTCATTATTTTCGTTGGTCAAGGGGTAGGCGTGGCGACGAGCACCGATGATGTGATCTTTTTGCCTCTTTAGATACGTTCTTTAGATATATATGCCTTTATTATATACAACTCACCAGCAGAGATATTTGGGGGAGACGAAGATGGTGATAGGTCTCCAAATGTGTTGGTACGGGACGACTCTCTGGTGGATTGAGAGAAGAATTGGGTAGTCAGTCATAGTGAATGAATAAACTGTGCGATGGATGAAAGTATACATGTAGTGGTGGCAAAGGTCAATCGATTGTGTGATAGGGCTATAGTGTGTTCCTGATACAGCAGGTTACAAGCGAGTCGGGCTGAGACCGTTCACGAAGATTTTTCGCATGGTGTGGTATTAACGTGTTCGATCAGGTTTTGGAGCGGAGCATCGATGGTAGGCTGAATGATTGTTTGTGTTTTTGCTCGTTTAGAATGTACCATAGAAAGAGGAAATCTGTTGTCCTGATTAGGATTGAATGTTTGTAAGTGCGAGAAATTGTGTTGGGGAGACGAGCATGTATTTTCCGACCACGCGTGTGCTGACGATACTGGAGATGTTGCAATCGCACAGGAGATTGCGAGGGCAGGAGTTGGCGGAGCGGTTAGAGGTCGATGTGCGTACGATCAGGCGTTACATCACCATGTTGCAGGACCTGGGGATTCCGGTGGAGGCGGAACGTGGGAGGTATGGGGCATATTATTTGCGACCGGGGTTCAAGTTGCCGCCGATGATGTTTACCGATGACGAGGCACTGGCGGTAGTGCTAGGTTTGTTGGCGGCGCGCAAGATCGGGTTAGCGAGTGAGGCACCGGCGGTCGAGGGCGCGATCGCCAAGGTGCAGAGGGTTTTGCCGGAGGCGGTGCGGACGAGGGTACAAGCGGTGCAGGAGACACTGGTGATGGATTTCGAGCCACCGAGGACGCTGCCACGCAACGCAGTTGTCGTTACGTTGAGTGCGGCAGCGCAGCAGCGGCGGTGTGTGGAGATGAGTTATCAGGCGTACAGTGAAGAGGAGACGCGGCGGGTGATCGACGCATATGGGTTGGTGTGTCGACCAGGATACTGGTATATGGTGGGCTATTGCCACTTACGGCAGGCGATGAGGAGTTTTCGGTTGGATCGCATCACGAGTGTCGAGTTATGCGAGGAGGGTTTTACGCGGCCAGAAGATTTCGATTGCCTGGAGTTCGTGTTGCGGGCGATCCCCAGCACGCCCGCGAAGTATCGTGTTGAGGTACTGTTGGAGACTACGTTGGAGGAGGCGCAGCGATTGGTGCCGCCCGCAGCTGTATTGTTGGATCAGGTGGAGGAAGGTGTGTTGTTGCATTGTTATGTCGAGTATCTGGAGTGGATCGCGTATGTGTTGATCGGTTTGCGCTGTGCATTCGTTGTGAGGCAGCCAGGGGAGTTACGAGATGTATTGAGGGGGATCGCGAACGACGTTCTGCGTTTGAGTGAGCGGAATTGAGGGCTACGGACGCGGGGAGTGCGGACGCGATAATGCAGGTTTACATATAAAGCGAGGGAATCGTCGGCGAGGGCCACGGACGCGATAAATCGGGTCCGTACATTAGATGAGGTACTGGTCAATTTTGGGATAGATGCGTCAGGAGAGGTATTGAAGGAGGGCCAGGCTGACGCGTTTATGGGTGGTGAGGGTGCCCTGGTAGGTGGCGCGAAAGGTGCCGGAGGTGGGGGCGACATCGTAGTAGTCGCGACCGACAGCGATCGAGATATAGTTGAGATCGGCCATTTTGTCGTTGGTGGGATCGAAGGCGAGGATGGTGGCGTCTGTGGGTTGATCGGGAGTAGGGACAAGCACCTCGACCCAGGCATGTGTGCCGCCTTCGCCGAGCATGTGGCCGGAGACGTAGCGTGCGGGCAACGCGCAGAGGTGACAGAGGGTGAGCATGATGTGTGCGTAGTCCTGGCAGACGCCATGGCCGAGAGCCAGCGCTTGTGAGGCTGTTGTGTGGATATCGGTGATGCCGTGGGCATAGGTCAGGGCATGGTGGGTCCAGGAGGAGATTTCGAGGGCCAACGCGGAGTGCTCTTTGCCGGTAGCGAGGAGGGTTGTGGCTACTGCGCGCAATGCATCGTCGGGTTGTGTGAGGCGAGATGGTGCGAGCAGGCGGGAGTCGGTGAGCCAGGTCGCGGGGAGAGTGTGAGGGTTGTCTTCAGCGGAACGTTCCACGAGGATGCAGGCCTCGAAATCCACTGTTTGCTCGACGTGAGGAATCACGAGATTGATTTCCTCGTTGCCGAAGCAGTCCTGTTGACGCGTGAGTGTATGGGTGGGTATCGATATATGCAGGCGGTGATCGAGCAGGCGTTGTCTGCCGTATGCGGGAGGGGGAAGCAGCATCAGGCGTTGGTTGAGATCGTAGACAGGACCAGGGTAGGTGTAGCGTAAGCTCTGCCGGATGAGATAGCTGATACGCTGGATGCGGTGCCATTCTACGTGGCGTGGGTTGATGACGTTGGTGGTTGCGATTGCCTGTTCCAGGGTGAGCGAGCTTTCGTTCATGCGTAAAAATTACCCTCTTCTGTTAAGGGCAAACCACATGTTTGCCCTACGCGGACCTGAGTTTAGCATGTGAACACGAGTTCAGTGCGTGGACAGGTGTTGCTCGTCTGGTGGTGCGGGAGTTAGTGAGACCTCGTCGGCCCAGACGGTCATACTTTTCAGGAGGGGACCACCGTAGGTAGTGATCATCGCGACATCGATGGCATCGCGACCGCGACCGATGAGGACGCGTCCGACGCGAGGGGTGTTATTGCGCGGATCGAAGGTCCACCAACGGTTGTCCAGATAGACCTCCATCCAGGCGCAGAAGTCCATGGGGGAGTCGGGCGGAGGGACGCCGATATCGGGAATGTAGCCAAAGACGTAGCGGGTAGGAATATTCATAGCGCGGCAGAAGGTCACCGCGAGCTGGGTGAAGTCGCGACAGACGCCGATACGTTGTTGGTAGACATCCAGGGCGGTCGTGATGGGTGAACTGGTGCCGTACTGGAAGCGGATGTTGTTGTGGACCCAGTCGCAGATGGCCTGTACGCGTGCCCAGCCGGGCTCGGTCTGACCGAAGAGTTGCCAGGCGGTATCCGAGAGCATGTCGGAGAGGCAGAAGCGGCTGGGCATGGTGTAGATGAGCACGTCGTCCGGCAGCTCCTCCACTGGTAGTTGTTTGGCGTCTGGCTTGACTTCGTCGTACGCGTCGGACACCTCGACGATGGCATTGTAGTACAGAATGTCTTCGCCGGTTGGAAGCATGAAACGCTGGCAGAGATTGCCGTAGAGATCGTGGTATGGATGCATAGAGAGGTCCGGTGTTGTATGCCATTCCTCCTGGCGCACCGTGTGCGCGTTGGTCGGATAGGGCTGGACTTGCATCACTGTCGGAGTAGGCCACGTTGCCTCATACCGGAATTCGCATCCCACTCGAATGTGCATAATCCTGATTGTTCCTTACTAGCGATATGGGGCAAACGCGAGCTTTGCCCTGCGCGGACGGGTTTGTTTCAAACTTTGAAGTTTTGTATAGTATACGATATTTGCGCTGAAAATGCTCTAAAGTGATACGCTAAACAGCTTATTCGATAGAAGAGAGTTCTTCTACCAGTTCGCGTAAGAAGAGTTCGGCGTCGGTGACCAGGCCCACGGCCTGGAAGGTGCCACGATCGGAGAGCTTGGTGACCACGGCGGGATTGATGTCGACCACGACCGTGCGCACGCGGGCGGGCAGCAGGTTGCCGGTGGCGATGGCGTGCAGCATGGAGGAGATCATGAGTGCCATGTCGACACCGTTCTGAACTTCTTCGCGCATGCGGCGTTGCGCGACCTGCATATCCGAGATGACGCCGGGCATGGGGCCATCATCGCGGATGGAGCCTGCCAGCACCATGGGGACATGGTGTTTGTAGGATTCATAGGCAATACCCCGTTTGATCAGGCCGATGTCGATGGCTTTTTCCACCGAGCCAACGGCGCGAACGGCGTTGATGGCGCGCAGGTGGTTGCGGTGGCCGCCTTCGACCTGTTCGCCACTAGTGAGTTCCACGCCGAGCGAGGTATTGTACATGGCGGACTCGACATCGTGGGTGATGATGGCGTTGCCGCCGAAGATGACCTGAACGTAGTCGCGGCGGATGAGTTCCGCGATATAGCGGCCCGCGCCGGTGTGGATGACCGCGGGTCCGAGCACGAAGAGGATTTTGCCGTTGTTCGCGCGTGTCTCGTGCATCTGGCGCGCGATATTGTGGATGGCGAGAACTTTGACTTTTTCGGAGGAGACATCGCTCTGCATGAAGGCGAAGTCCTCGCGTTCGCGTTCGCGCTGGTAGGGGATTACGCGGATACCATCGTGTCCGACGACGATCTCGTCGCCGATTTGGACTTCGTGCATGGGGATGCAGTAGGCGCGTTGCTGCTGCCAATCGATGGCGATGGCGACATCCATCTCGATATTTTCGACCGTCACCCATTGGCCGCGCAGGCGCACCTGGGTCACGAGATTGGTGGTGGAGTAGAAGCGAGCGGGCAGGACGCCATCCTGTTCGACGCGGTCGGTATGAGCGTCGGAGGCGTGGAGGAGGACGGCGCCGAGTTGTTGTAGTTCGGAGATTATTTGTTCGAGGGTGTCGCGGTCGGGTGCGGAGACTTTGAGACGTGCGTAGCTGGTATCGTTTTTGGTTGAGCCGATGCGCATCTCTTCGGCATCGAAATTGCCACCACGGTCCATAATCGTGTCCCAGACGCGCGGGAGGGTCCAGGAGTCGATGATATGTCCGTTGAGTTCCACCACTTCATGAAATGTTGTCATAAGATAACCCACTTTACTCCGTATTTTAGGATTGAGCCGAAGAGTCATATATTGTTGCCAGTGTAGACGGAGTGTTGCGAAATGTCAATGAGGAGGGTTGGGGAGATTGAAGGGAGCGAGCAAACGTGGTAGAGTTTGGAGAAAAGAGGAGGCGGCGAGTATGGCAACGAAAAGGATGCGAAGAGGTGCGAGACCGGTGGTGATGAGGAGAAGGCGGCGAGTATGGCGTTTTATTTTGCTGACGTTAGTGATTATCATTGTTGTAGTGGGGATTGGCGCGGCGATATGGTTGCAGCCGTATCACGCGAGTTCGGATGCCGTCGCGGCGGAGCAGAGTGACTCAAATGTGACGGTTACGCAGAACAACGATTATATTTCGTTTGTGCCGAAGGAGATGGCAGCGCGAGCGGGGCTGATATTTTATCCGGGGGCAAAGGTTGTAGCGGATGCGTACGCGGTGTATATGCGGGCGATCGCTGAGCGAGGGTATGAGACGTTTATCGCCAAGATGCCGTTGAATATCGCTTTGCTGGCGGAGAACCGGGCGGATGAAATTATCGGGGCGCATCCGGAGATCAAGGAGTGGGCGCTAGGTGGGCACTCGCTGGGAGGGGTGGCGGCCTGTGATTACGTGATGGCGCATCACGCGATCAGGGGATTGTTGTTGTATGCATCGTACCCCAGGAGCGATATGTCGAAGCAGCAGGGGCTGGTGGTGGTGTCGATTTCGGGGTCACGCGATGGGTTGGCGACGCCGCAGCAGATCGATGAGAACAAGCATCTGTTGCCAGCGAGCACGCAGTATATCGTAATCGTAGGTGGGATACACGCGTATTTTGGGGATTATGGTCAGCAGGATGGAGATGGCACGGCGACGATCGGGCGTGAGCAGGCACGGGCGCAGATCCTGCTGGCGAGTGTGGGGTTGATGGGGCAGATCGGGAGGTGAGAATACGTTCTTGGGGGTGACCAGGGATGTGAGTGTGAATGATGGCAGTGGATTACAATTCCACTGCCGCTATTTTTTCTGCTGATTGTGATTGGCTTTGTTGGGGGGAGAGTATGTTGGTGTGACGGATGCGTATGAGTAGAACGAGGGAGAGGATAGCCCAAATGGTGAAGACGACGAAGGTGCAAAGAGTGCCATTGGGAAGATCCTGGGCGCCGAAGGAGGTGAAATCGACCAGGAAGTGGGCGAGGATGGCAAGGGGGTAGAAGCGCCAGGTACGACGATAGGCGAGCACGATGAGGGTCGCGCAGCCGAGGTGGACAATGATAGCCAGGATGCGACTGAGGCCGCTGGCGAGAAAGGTCCAGGCGGGTGCATTGAGGATCGCGGCTGCACTTGTGCCTTGTGTGTGCAGTGCTTGAGGCGCGAAAAAGGCCAGGAGTAGGGTGGAGATGGCGCCGAGAGCGAAAACGATAGACTCGGTACTGCCGTGACCGGTACCGGCCATGAGTGCGCCGTTAGCATTCTGATTGAAGCGCATGACGCGACCGACGCGGAAACTGAGGTAGCGCATTGTTTCCTCGCAGACAGCGTAGGTGAGGGTGAGCGCGGCCAGGTAGGCGAGTGGTTGATGAGCGAACAGGTTAGACCAGGCGAAGAGGAAGGGGATCTGGACGAGCAGGTTCAGGAGGTAGAAGGCGGCAGCGATGAAGAAGATGGGCCAGGGAGTATGGAAGCGACGATGAAAGAAAACGGCCAGGCCAATGGGAAAAAGGATCATCAGGATCATCTGAAGGGCGAACGAGAGCCAGTTGAGAATGCTCATGAGTAAGTAACCTTTCAGTTAGTGGGTAGATCGGATGTGATCAGATAATATCTTTTGGTTCGGGTTGGAAGATCTCCTCGATCGAGAGTTCGAAGAGGTGAGCGATTTTGAACGCGAGCGGCAGGCTAGGATCGTACTTGCCGGTTTCGATAGCGGTGACCGTCTGGCGCGATACATTCAAGCGTTCGGCGAGATCGTTCTGGGACCAGTCATGCATGGCGCGCAGGACTTTGAGTTTGTTGTGCATAGTGGCAAGCTCCATTGATGTTCACGAGTACCTACGCGAGGCGATAAAGGTGCCGACGCCCCAGAACAGGATCATGAGTGGGAAGACGAAGAGCCAGGGGATGTGTGGGAAGCCCACGTTTTCAAGGAAGCCGTAGGTGAAGGTGAGGATACCGGAGCCTGCGAAGCCGAAGGCCAGGGCTTCGAGTTGAATGCGGCGTTGTAGTTCGTCCATATGTGTGAGGAAGCGAATGAAAACGCGCATTGCGAAGAGGATGGGTATGATAGGCACAATGGCGAGGGGGATACGCCACCAGGCAGAGGCAGGGCTAAGATTGATCAAAGATATGGCTATGATCAGTACGATGACGTAGGCGGCCATAGCGATAAGGAAGTCGCGGGTGTAGATGCGTGAGGCTGACAAACTTTTTTTCATAGGACAGTATCCTCTCAACGAATAAAAATACTTGCATGTATTTGAAATGGAAGCTTGCTATTTTGCAAAGCTCACTTTACATATTGTATGATGAAGAAACTATTTTGTCAAGGATACTTTACATTCAAAAATAGCGCCAGGCAAACAGTAATCTGTTTGCCTGGCGCTATGGAAGGGTAGATTGATCAGTAGAGTGTGGAGAGTTGGCGACGAAGTTTTTTGCGTGAGATGGATAGTGAGGCTTTTTATCGCGCTAGATTTTCTTTTCACATAGGGGAGAGTTTGAGCACTCTTTCAGCGTTCTCATGGGCTATTTTCTCTTTGTCGGTGGGGCTGATCGGAGCTTGCTCCAGAAATGTCCTGGCCCGATCGGTTTCGATATAGGGATAATCGACGGCATACATGATGCGATCCGCGCCCATGATTTGCAAAGTGAGCATGAAGGGTGGAAGCGTAAACATGCCGCTGGGAGTGGTATACATTTGTTGCAAGAAGTAGTCGGCGACGGGTCGTTGCAGTTGTTTTGTGACTGGATTCAATGCTTCATCGAAGCGAGCCAGGTAGAAGGGGATCATTTCGCCCCAGTGGCCGAGAATGAGCTGCAGGTTAGGATAACGATCGAAAACGCCGCCCAGGATCATGCGCAATGCTTGAATGCCGGTTTCCATGTGCCATCCCCAGCCGAAAGTGGCAAAGCTGTTGCTGATTACAGGATCAAAGCCAGCATAATAGGCATCCTGCACCGCTTTGGCCGGAAAGGTGGGATGCAGGTAGATGGGAACGTCCAGAGCGGCGGCAGCTTCGAGAATAGGATGAAATGAAGGATCATCCAGGAAACGATCATTGGTGCGTCCAGTGATCATGGCTCCTTTGAAGCCAAGTCTGGTCACCGCGCGTTCGAGTTCGGTGGCGGCGGCCTGCGCATCAGGTGTGGGTAACGCCGCAAAGCCGGCAAAGCGGTCAGGATGAGCCTGGATGGCTGTGGCTAATCGGTCATTGATATCTCGCGCCAGCGGGACTGCTTCAGCTGCTGGAATCACCTGTATGCCGGACGAGGGATAGGAAAGAACCTGCATGTCGATGCCCATGGCATCCATATGCTGCAAGCGATCGGCCCCCAGGTCTTCCAGTTGAGAGTCGGGTGGATCATATGATGGCAGGTGAAATCCACTGGCAAAACTCGGGAGAATTTTTGCTACTGCCTGCTTGATTGCGGCGATTTGAAAATGTTCTTCGAGCGTAATAATCTTCATTGTTTGTCTGTTTTCTATCTTCATGGTGGAGCATGGTAGGATTGGCATCACGCGTTTTTCGGTGTAGAGTAGTCTGTTAGCGAACCTTTTCGCCCGCGACCCAGACGCCACGAATGGCACGTGTGGCGGAGATATCCTGGGTGGGGTCGCCGTCAATGAGCAGCAGATCGGCTCGGCGACCGGTTTCGATGATGCCGCGATCCGTGAAACCAAAGAAGGCGGCAGGTTCGACGGTCGCGGAACGCAGCGCTTCCACAGGTGTGAGTCCGGCCTCGACGAGCAGACGCAGTTCGTCGTGCAGAGCTTCGCCGTGTGGAATGCGCGCGGGCGAGGCTGGTGCGGAGTTTGCATCGGTTCCTGCCAGGATTTTTATACCGGCGTGATGGAAGGCAGTGACCGTCGCGCGAGCGTGCGCATAATCCGTGCCAGTGCCATGGGTGGGGAGTTGTTGTGCGCGGCTAGCTGCTGCCTGCATGATGACTAATGTAGGTACCGAAACGACGCCTTGTTTCGCCAGAGCGGAGACCAGGCGATCATCAACAGTTGCATCCAGGGGCGCGTGCGTGAGGATATCGACTCCCGCTTCGGCAGCATTGGTGAGCGCGGCCAGGGTAGTGACATGCGCGATCACTTTCAGACCTGCTCGATGGGCTGACTGGACCAGGGCGGCGATAGTTGCCACGTCAAGGGCCGCCGAACCCATTCTGACCGGATCTTCAACAATCACCTTGATGTAGTCAGCCTTTTCCGCGATACGCTCGGCCACAAAGCGGTCCGCGTCAGTGGGGCCAGTCACCACGCTCGAAGCTGGAAAGCCCATTCTGGTCGTCTGCATACCGCCAGGGCCACTGGCTGGATTACCCGCGCCACGTATGTCGGCCAATCCTTTGCGATGACGCAGAGAGTCGGTCAACGCCATAGCTGGCGAGGCCATGTCGAGCATAGTGGTAGAGCCCCATTGTGTGCCTTGCTCTAGATCAGCGACATTCATAAGATGGACATGCGAATCGATGAGACCAGGTAGCAAGGTACCGTGCTGACCATCAAATATAGTATCGGCTGTAGATGCGTCGGAGATGATCCCGTCAGCGATGACCACTGTGCGTTCAGGGGCCAATGCGTTGCCATCAAACACCTTGACATGTGTGATGGCGATTGCTTCAGACATACGAAAAACCCTCCTGATACTGAATGCCACTTTAGCCTTGATCGCGAAAGGCGGCATCCAGACAATTGTCTTTTTGATGATTGACTTTTATTCAATAAAGCAGATGGTATCATGCAGGCTAAATAAAAGTCAATAGAGTAGTATGTTTATGGTTAGTAGTGCATTCGCTACGTGGTTGAGCACGCGAAGCCTGTGCGCGCCCGCAAGGGGACGCGGCTACGCGGGTAGCCTTGTGGGCGCACAAACATGGGTAGACTGTGTATTGAGCGAATGTACCACTAAGAAGCGGAAAGGAGGCTGAAGTGCTGCTGATAGTTTACCAATAGCACCAATCGGCAATCTTTTTCTGGTGGGTAGTCAACAAGAGCACGGGTGCTCTTTCAGGGGTTTTTGGCTTTGACGACCTGGCCGACGGGACACATGGGTTGGAAGGTGCAGGTGCGACACTTGGCGGCTTTTTGTTTTTGCAGGGCGGGTGGATGTTGTTCGCTACACACGGCCATTTCCTGGAGGGTGCGAATGACTTTTTTGCGCAGGGCGGGGGTGTAGTCGACGGTGAATTCGCGGTCGGGGTAGCGGAGGATGCCGTGGGTGAGGGGTTCTTCGGCGTAGTCTTCGAGGATCAGGCAGTAGGCGGCAACCTGTAGGATGTGGTGGCTTTCGGGCTGCATGGTGTTGATGGCCTCTTTCTGGACCGCGATAGGGACGAAGCGACCATCGGGGAGGCGTATGACGTAGGAGGGTTTGCCCACGAGTGGATGGGCATCGGACGTGAGCATCTCGCCCTGCCCGTTGATATCCTCGTAGACGAGGTCACCCTGGGGAAGTTTCAGGCTGCGGCGATGTTGGGTGATGAAGAGATGGCGTTGTGAGCGGCGCTCGTTGAACAGGAGCAGGAAGAGGGCAAGCGAGAATAATAGCAGGGCTATACCCAGTGGGAATAGGATGCTACTGATGCTCATAATGGTGCCT
The DNA here is from genome assembly GCA_964657925.1 of uncultured Dictyobacter sp. Classification (GTDB taxonomy): domain Bacteria; phylum Chloroflexota; class Ktedonobacteria; order Ktedonobacterales; family Ktedonobacteraceae; genus Dictyobacter. The sequence continues at coordinate 34,206 of CAZZWK010000041.1, read as the reverse complement.
CAATTTCAATGGAACGCCGCCGTGATCCAGGCGACGAGGAGGAAGAGCAAGGCGATGGTCAGTGTACTCACTGCCAGGACCTGGATTTTGCGTAGTTTATCGCCCGTGATGATTGGCTCGTTGTAGTCTTCCTGCTGGTCCATATCGACGAGATCTTCGTCGGGCTCCACGGGTTCGCCTGCGGAGTTGAAGGCGCCGCGCCGGATCAGGATTTGCTCGATAACCTGATACTCGGGCAGAGTGGGAGCCGCATTGCCATGTTCGTTTTCTAGTTCCACAAGGGTCGCGAAGAGTTCTTCGTTGTCCGTGTGCACGAGCGGCTCGTACTGCTCATTCCACCAGACGAGCGGGCAATAGTCGTAGGACGCGACCTCAGTGGCGTTGAAGACCGGTGGTTTCTGGTTGTCGTCATAGTCGAGAAAGTGTTGCATGGACGTGTTGGCTTCTTTATCCCTTTGCCAGTGATCTATTTATAGTATGTACGTTCATGTTTAGTCCTGGGTTTCCTGCGACTGCTCGACCGTTGTGCCCGCGAGTCCGAGCGTGTCGGCGACACTGGACATGGCCTGGATGACGAAGGTGATGTGGTCGTTGAGGTCGACGCCCAGTTCTTCCGCGCCACGGGTGAGATCTTCACGGTTGACGCCAGCGGCAAAGCCTTTCGATTTCATTTTTTTGCGCACGGACGATGCTTCGAGTCCGTGGATGCTTCTGTTTGGGCGGACTAATACAGTTGCGGTGATCATGCCAGTGATCTCGTCGCAGGCGTAGAGCGCTTTGGAAAGCAGGTCGGTGCGGGGATTGGTTTGTGCATTGAGGTCGTTGTGGGCGAGGATAGCGTAAATAATGCGTGCGTCGTAGCCGTTCTCTTGCAGCCATTGAGCTGACACATGGGTATGTTCGTGCAGATCGGGATATTCTTCGTAGTCGCTATCGTGTAGCAGGCCAGCGATGCCCCAAAGCTCTTCGTCCTGGCCGAATTTGCGGGCGTAGGCGCGCATAGCGGCCTCGACCGAGAGCATATGTTTCTGGAGGCTTTCGCTTTTGACATGGCTGGTCATAAGTTGGTAGGCGTCGGAGCGTGTTGGCATAGGAAAGCACCTCGTTTTAGACTGCAGTTGAGCGGTTGGTGCCGCGTGTAGGTGCTATTATAGCACTTCTTCTATCGGTGCAGAAGATATGGTGGAGGAGGTGGGGCAAACGCATGGTTTGCCCTACGCGGACGGGGGATTATTCACCGACGACGGAGGTGAGCTGGTTGACGATTTGTTCGAGCTGGGTGGCGGAATCGTCGGAGGATGTGGCGCTTTTGGTGAGCTGATTGGTGACTTGATCGGTCACGCGTAGCGTCGTCAGTAGTTTTTCATTTAATTGTCCTTGTTGGCGTGTGGCTTTCTGGATGTAGGTGGCGGCGTCGAGCACGGCGCGTGTTGTATGTAGGATTTTTTGTGGGTCCTGGTTCTGGCGAGTAGGATTTTGCAGTAGATCGGTGCAGAGTGAGATGATGCGTTCGGAGGCGATAGTGGTGGCATTGGTGTAGTATTTCACCGAGTTCATGCCCATCTGGGAGGCTTCGACCATCCATGTCTGTTCGTTGACCACGCGGTGTTCCTCGTCGGCCAGTTCTTTCAGTTCGCGTGTGTTTTTGCGCAGCGAGGAGACGGAGCGCAGAATGGGGGCTGTGATGCGTCGACCGGTAAAGAGGCCGATGACGATGGCGAGCAAGAGGAAGAGGAGGGCGATGAGCAAGGTGCTCAGGAGTTGTTGATCGGCGAGGCCGGTGACCGAGTTCAGGGGTTTCACGACGAAGTAGGTCCAGGGAACGATGGTGCTACGATAGCGCGCGGCTGCGAAGGTCTGTTGTTGTTCGACTGGATTAAACTGGAAAGTCGCGGGTGCGTTTTGCTGGCTCTGGACAGAGGCGAGGTTGGGGTCCTTGAGAAGGGCGAGAGGTTGACTCGAACTACCATAGAGATTTTCGCTGGTGATCTGTTGTTGTAGCGTTTTCGATGGCGGGGCAATGGCTTTCATCAGGTCGGGTGGGCGCAGGACCTGGGTGAGGTCTGTATTGGTATAAGCGATACGAACGCCATTTTGATCGAGGATGAAGCCATAGCTACCGGCACCATTGGCCTGTGTCTCCTGGTCGACGGGGGACCAGATGCGGCGCAGGCCAAGGGAGGCGCGCACGTAGCCGAGGAGATGAAAATTGCTATCGACGATGCGCGCATAGAGATCGATGGATGCCTGGTTGTTAACAGTATCGTAGAAGACGGGGGAGACGGAGACGTTATTCAATGTTTTGAGTTGCTGAATATTTTCGGGCAGGATGAGGTATTGTCCGTGGGTATCTGGTGCGGTGGGATAGGAGAGGGAGACGTGATTGTGGGTATCGATCAGTGACCAACTGATATAGTTGGCGACATCGCGGTGCTGGGAGTTGAAAAGGGCCTCGAAGGCGCGCGATTGAAATGCCTGGTCGCCGCCCATAAAGTTTCTGACCGGAGTTGACTGGCTGAGGGCCTGGACCTCGTTCAAGCGTTCGGTAAGGTAGGCATCGATCAGTTGGACCTGGGTCTGGGCGTCGCGTTCGAGGGAAGCGTTGACCTGATTGATCAGTTCGGGTCGTAAGAACGCCTCGATACTGATGATAGTCGCCAGTAGCGGGACGATAGCAGTCAGGGCCAGCAGGAGAGAGATATAGGCGGAGAGAGAAAGGGTTTTCTTCCTCGGCTGGATAAAAGTTTGTTGAGCCATAAAGCAGTGTATCCTTTTGTCAGCGAGTTAACGTCGAATAAAACCGGCGCGTTCCAAATCGAGGAGGAGCGTCTCGACCTCTTCTGGGATATGACCTGTCAGGCGAACGAAATCCTGGATAGTGCGTTCGCCGTTGACCAATAAAAAGAGTTGGCGGTGGACACGGGTGAGTTTGCTGGCCGGAAAAGCGGTCAGGGCCTCATTGACTGGGCGAATGCGATAGGGTGCGGTGGGAATCGTGCGAGACTCGGTAGGGTGTGTGGGGCTCCAGGTGTTGGTGGGTGGGTGAGATGGTGAAGGAATAGTTGATTTCTCGACGTGAGAGGGATGGAAGGTAAAATAGCAGTTGGTCCAATTGGAGAGTAGTGCAAAGGCTTTCGGTCCATCGTAAGGATGGAGGGAAGCGTTGATGATTTGTCCGTTGGAAAGGGTGATTGTGCCCTGTTCAATGGTGTCATCTGCGTTGATGCGTTCGACTTCTAACAATCCTGTTTTGCGAGCGAGTTGAAGACTCTGCAAGATTTCAATGAGTCGTTGTGTCTCTATTCCTCGTGGCTTCATGAGCATTTACTCCATTGTATTGGTCCTGTTTTCGCCTGCAAAGTTCAGAATAGGGCGAGGTTGCCTTCCTTGGTAACGTTTCCCTTATGATGGCACAGAGTGTATGATCGCGCAAAGGCGAGGGTTATAAAGTGACAATAAATTGCAAGTCGTTCGCAAGTGCAGTTAACGCGGCGGTGACCGAACTTTGTTTTGTGAGCGCGCTATGGACGCGAGATTGGATGGCGCGCGAGATATCGGGATAGCGAGATGAGACGGGTCGTGGCAGGGCGTTCTGTAAGATAGGTGCTAGCTTTTGGAAGAGCGGCAATTTGGTGAGAACCTCTTGATCGGTATAGATGCTTTTCAGGACGGGAGTGTTGGAAGCGTCGAGCGCGATTCTTTTTTGTGGCTCTATGCTGAGCATATACTGGATGAATTGCCAGGCGGCATCGCGTTTAGCGGGTGAGGAGAAGGCATTGATGCCGAGCTGCCAGCCACCAACGGCCCCATGTCCAGGGGTAGCGCTGTTTCCGGAAGGGACGTTACTGATGTTGAATTTGTCGATGATTTTCGATGGGTTTTTATTGGAGAGGGAGTAGGCGTAGGGCCAGTTGCGCATGAAAGCGGCATCTCCATTGAGCCAGGAGGTGAGCGAATCGTTTTCGACGAAATGTGTGACAGCGGTAGGGGAAATAGTATTGACCCAGTTGACCATCATGGTCAGGGCATCGGCAGCCTGGGGCGAATTCACCGTGACGAGTTGTGGATTATGGGCATCGAGGACGGAGCCGTTGTAGCCGTAGAGGACCTCGATGAAGTCGCAGACCAGTCCTTCGTATGAAGCGCCCTGCCAGACGTAGCCATACTTGGTGTTTGCTTTCGATTGGGCAGATCGCGCGTACGTGGTCAGATCGTTCCAGGTGCGAGGGGGAGCAAAGACGGCATCGGTGCGATAGTAGAGTACACCGACGTCGGTACGAAAAGGGGTGGCCCAGATTTGATCGCCGACGGTGCAACCCTGAATAGGGCCAGGGAGATAGTGAGTGCGCTCGCTGGTGGGCCAGAGGTCGGTGATGGGGGAGATCCACTGGTTGAGCGCGAATTCGGCGGGCCAGGTGATGTCCATCGAGAGGATATCGACGGAACTGCTGCGTGTGCTGAGCATATTCAAGAAGATCGTGTGTTGCTGATCGGTGTTGTCGGGTCCGTCGATGAGAGTCACGTAGATGCCAGCCTTGTTGGTTTTATTGAAGGTATCGACCAGATTTTGATATAAGTAGCCAGTATTGTCATGTTCGCATTGCCAGGTAATATTGAGTGCAGACCCGTTGCCGCCGGAGCTGTTGCTGGAGCCGCCGCAGGCGGCAAGCAGTGAACTCGCGGCTGTACTGGTCAGACCGAGCGCGAGCGCCCCTTCGAGGAACGTGCGTCGTTTTATACGCCCTGAACGTACATGAGTGATGAGTTCGTCAAGGGCATGTTGATGTGCTATTGTCATAAATGTTATCAAATACCTCAAGCGTGCTACACTTTTCACCGAATAACAGCTGTTTTATTCAGTGAAACAGGAAATAAGGTTCCTGTTTTTAATGAAAATAATAGATTATAAATAGATACATTTCGATTTTGTATATCTCGCTTCTTCCCTCTATTCTTACTGAGTAGTTAAGATAAAGAAATTGCGAGTATCTCTATTTATAGATAACAGAAGTTTTTTACAGTGTCAATACGAAAGTACTAGCGGTAGAGCGATGATAAGCCGTGCAGGTGATTTAAAGATGGTAGATGCGTTTGAAATACGATAAAGTTTAGTGTTGTAAGAACAAATATGTAGGGGCAAACGCATGGGGCAAACCACGCGGATGATCAGGTGAGGAGGAGGTTTGCGAGTAGGAGGCCAGCGAAGGCAGCGGTGAGCATAGCGATGACCACCCACCAGTTTTCGCGAATATAGTGGCCCCAGGAGATATGGATGTCGTGATCGTTGAGGATGCCCAGCCAGAGGAGGGTGGCGAGGGAGCCGAAGGGAGTGAGTTTAGGGCCGATGTTGACGCCGATGATGATGGCATAGATGGCGATGTGTGGAACTGTGTGGGCGACGTGCAAGACGAGTACGCTGATGAGGGTCGCGGGCAGATTATTGACAGCGGCGGCCAGCAGGGCGACGATGCTGCCGGAGAGGAGCGCTCCGATTGGACCGGCGTGGACGTTTGTGACGAGGGGATCGATGAGGAAGGCCAGCACGTGCGAATCGTAGGCCGCGGTGATGACGACGAACATGCCCAGGGCATAGATGAGGATATTCGATGGAGCTTTGCGCAGGATTTGAGCGAGCGGACGTAGATTGCGCAGGCGAACCAGCAGCAGCATCACGAGCGCAATCGAGCCGGAGACCAGCGAGAAGGGCCAGTGGAACCCGCTACCGATGACGTAGCCGAGCGCGAGCAGTGCCAGGGCGATCCAACCGATCCAGAACATGGCGCGGTCGATAATAGCGCTTTGAGGATCTTCCAGCAGTTGAGTGTCGTAGGGAGTGCGGATGTATTGATGGAAGCGGAGGGCGAAGGCGGTGGCACCCACGAGGAAGGCGAAGATGGTGGGCAGGATCATCCACTCGGCGAAGCGCAAGAAATTGAGCCCGTTGGCGTCAGCGACAATGATGTTGGTGAGGTTGCTGGGGATGAAGATGATACTCATGGCGTCCGCGAACAGGCCCGCGGCAAACAAGAACGGGAGGCGTGAGTCGGCGCGTGGATAAATTTTCTTGAAGAGTTGGGCGAAGATGGGGGTGAGCATGAGCACCGCGCCATCGTTCGCCAGTAGGGCCACGACCGCGAAGGTGAGTAGAAGGACCAGACTGTAGAGCCGCCATCCGGAGCCGTGGGCGGCGCGAGCGAGGAAGAGGGCGGCCCAGCGGAAGAAGCCGTTGCTATCGAGCGTCTGGGAGAGGAGAAATAGGGCGATCAGTGTGATCGTCGCGTCCCAGGTATCGTTGAAGATAGTGACGAGGTCGCCGAGGGGAAGCAGGCCGAAGACGATGGCGAGCAGCGCGCCGATGCCAGCGGTCCAGGCGATATCGAGTCCACGAGGGCGAACGATGATGAGCAGAAGCACGATGAGCAGCAATGTGGTGGCGATGATCAGGTGTATGTTCAATGTTTTCCCTGGTATGTGAAAATAGATTGAATTGTGTTTATTCTATAATTTATGGATGGGCAGAGTATAGATGGGCAGAACAAATCGGGGCAAAGGTGCGCGGCCACAAGGAACCGCGCCTACGCGGACCATGAGTGTTTTGCCTGGTGGGTTCAGATGGGAGTGACGCCGAGGCCGGGTGTGTGGGGTAAGACGAGTTTGCCGTTGATGACTTTGACGCCAGTGAAGGGGTCATCGTTGATCAAAAGGTTACCATCCAGGTCGGCATAATCCACAAGTGGTGAGAGGTGGGCGGCGGCGGTAATGGCGAGCGAGCTTTCGATCATGCAGCCGAGCATGGTTTTGAGATTGTGGGCTCTGGCGGTGTGAATCATTTTAAGGATATCAGTGATGCCGTTGCTTTTCATAAGTTTGAAGTTCACGCCATCCACGCACTCGCTCAAGCGGGGGATGTCGGTGATATGGACACAGCTTTCATCGGCGATAATGGGGAGCGAGACGTGTTCGCGCACGAATTTCAGGCCCGCCAGATCGTAGCCGGGCAGGGGTTGCTCGACGAATTCGATGTCGTAGGGCGCGATCTCGTTGATGCGCTGGATGGCCTCTTTGGGAGTCCAGGCGCCATTGGCATCGACGCGAATGGTCGCGGAAGAGACCTCGCGGATGGCTTTGATGATTGCGAGATCATGTGGTGTGCCGACTTTGATCTTAAGAATGGGGTAATCTTTGGCCTGCAAGGCTTTTTGCGCCATGATCTCGGGTGTATCGATGCCGATAGTGAAGGAGGTTGTGGGTGTATTGTCGGGGTTCAGGCCGAGGAGTTGGTAGAGGGGAATGCGCAATTTTTTGCCAATGAGGTCGTAGAGCGCCATATTGATGGCCGCCTTCGCGGACGGATTGAGGCCGAGGGTGTAGTCGAGGCGTTGCATGATATCATCGAGCAGGAAGGGATCGTCGCCGAGACCTGCAGAGAGCAGAGGCAGGCAGGCGAGTACGGTTGCGACGGTTTCGCCGTAGTATTCGGATGGCGAGGCCTCGCCGTAGCCGACGAGATCGTCATAGTGGAGTTCGACGATGGCGTTGGGCGATGTATTTTGCACGCCGCGTGAGATACGGAACGGCACGGTAAGGTGAAGGTCGAGTTGGTGGGTGCTGAGTTGAAGCATGTGGAGGCTGTCCTTTCAAGCTTGTCGTGCATGGTATAGTCGTTTTTAAATAGGGCAGGCGTGTTGAGCTATGCTCAATTGTAACATACGTAGTGGATGTGAGGGCAAGGGGAGGTTTGTGTGGCGCGAATGATGACAGTATTTGAAATGGGCATAAAGTTGAGATAGAAAGAGGTCAGATGAAGCAACGATCTTTTAAAAACGAGCAGGGTGTCAAGGCTCCGATGTTGTCGAAGAAAAGAGAGCCAGTGCAGATAAGCGGTGGCATAACGGACAATGACCGTTATACGACACGTTTATTTTCCGGGCTTGATCTCAGCGGGCAGGAGGCGCATCATCCATGGTTCGAGGATGTACTTTTCGCGAATGTGCTTTTGACCAATACGCACTGCGAAGCACTGGTGGCTGATGATGTGCGTTTCGAACATTGCAACATGGTGGGCGCGAACTGGTACAAGGCTGCGTTCCATCGTGTGCAGTTCGTCGATTGTTTCATGACTGGTTTTCTGGCTGGCGAGACACATTTTCAGGATGTGTTGTTCAAGGAGTGCAAGATAAATCTGGCGCAGATGCGGTTCGCCAGTTTTTCGTCGGTACGTTTCGAGCATTGTGATTTGCAGGAGAGCGATCTGCTACAGGCGGACTGCTCCGCGCTGGCCTTCGAGGAGTGCAATTTGCAGGGGGTCGAGTTTTCGGGCTGCAAGTTAGCGGGCACTGATCTCAGTAGTTGTAATATGGACGGTGCGAGGGTGGGTATACAGGAGTTGCGGGGTGCGACGATCGATCTGCGGCAGGCGTTGGCGTTAGTGAGGGTGTTGGGGATTACGGTGAAGGATGTGGGGGATTGAGGTGGGGCAAACGCGTGGTTTGCCCTACGCGGACCGTGAGAGTGGTGTCAGGCGGAAAAGTGGTTGAGGATGGCGTCTATGAGGGGAGCAGCGCCGAAGCGGACCACGTCGGTGACGGGGAGTCCGGTTTCGTTTTCAGCGAGCTTGAGGGCATCGCGAGCTTCATCGTCGTTGAGGCCGGTAGTGACCAGGGCCAGGCCGAGGACTTTACTGCTGCGCTCGGGTCGAATCCAACTGATGGCCTCTTCGTTCATGGCGATCATGCGGTTGAGGGTTGGCAGGAGGCATTGTTCGTAGCCTTCGATGGTGGTCGCGCCCGCGCGATGGGAAAAGATCAGCGCGTCCGGTACCGAGCCGTGGAGGAGGCCGAGTGTCACGGGCGAGTAGCCGGGGTGGTTGAGCGCGCCCTGGCCTTCTACGAAGACCCATTCGTGCTGGTTGGTAGCATCGAGCACGATTTTCTCGACCATGCCCGCGGTGAAATCGCTGATCAGGCGATCGACGGGGAGACCATTATTGGCGATCATAATGCCGGTCTGGCCGGTGGCGAGGAAGGTGCTATCGAGTCCGCGTTTGCGCGCTTCACGATCCAGTTCGAGGGCCGCAGTCATTTTGCCAGTGGCGCAATCGCTGCCAACGAGCAGGATGGTGTGACTGCCCGCGCGATGTGGGGTGAAGTCGGAGACGCGTTGTTCTTTTGGGGGACGACGCACATCCCAGATGGTCACGTTATGGCGGGCGGCGGCGGTGCGGATTTCCTCATCATCCGAGAGAAAGACGTGCAGGCCGCTGACGATATTGAGACCGGCCTCGATGGCGGCGAGCAGTTGCCAGCGCCAGGTTTCAGGGAGATTGCCGCCGCGAGGCGCGATGCCGATGAGCAGCGTATCGGGTTGGTAGGCGAGGGCCGCGCGGATATCGGTCACGACAGGAATGCCCTCACCGAGTGGTCCGCCGAGCGCGTGGGCCACGTCTTGACCGGCGGTCATGCTATCGATAACGGCAACGGTCGTATCCTGGCTATAGCGAATCACGCCGGTGGCGGTTTTGGCGTCGTGCCAGCGGAACGCTCCTTCAGCTAAAATGGCTAAGCGTCGCATAAAAGTGTCGCCTCTTTCTATTTTGATGTGAGTAGATAATGGCCGATGCAGCGGTGGATCAACAAATCAATAGATGAAAGAATAGTTGCCATTATAGCATGAGTAGTTCTGTTCATGATGATGGAGGTGGGGAGCTATTGCGGGTTCTGTATGATAGAGAGGGAGAAGCTTTTCACGCGGGTACTGTCGGAGAGAGCAAGCGGCGAGCGGTTTTAGACTGGTTGTTGTTGTTTGTGACCCTCTAGACGGAACGTGTGATCCGTGCTATCATATGCGCGATTATTTGTCTCTCTCTATCATTATTGCTCCGTCAAGCATCAGTGGGTTTGTAAACTAGTGTTGAGGCCGGGCTATAAATTGTCTGGCGGGCCCATGAATGGTGCCCCTACATGAGACCCGAGGAAGGGAGTCGTGCATTATGCACTTTAGTTTTGCGCACTTCAATTTGTTTACCTGGCTTTTTACCGATCCAGTTACGGCGGGATCGGAGACGTTTCATTTCACCTGGCCGTGGTTGATTTTTTGCCTGGCGGGATTGTTGGTTACCTTTTATTATTCGGTAGAGGGTCGCAAGCGTTTCGTCAAAAACAAGCCGGTGCTCAAATATATGTTCGATCGATATCTGGGCTGGTTCGCGGTGATTTGTTTTGTGGGTTTGCCGATTCTGGCGGCGCGTCTGTACCTGGATGGATATTTTTTCGCCTGGCGTTTCTGGCGTTATCTATGGTTAGTGGCGTTGGTGGCGTGGGCGATCACCTGGATTGTGTATCTAGTACGCAAGTATCCGGAGGAGCGAGCGAATTTTATCGCCTATCAGAAGCGTCAGCAGTATATGCCGAAGAGCAACAAGCGCAATGTACGCGCGGCGTCGCGCTAGGGTTCGGTGAATGCGGACGCGATAAAGCGGGTCCGTACTTTATGTGGTGCGATGAAGCGGGGTGTGAAACGGGTTTTGATAGAATTGTAGTGTTATGACGACGGAGATACGGCGGAAGACTGCGGGCATTATTTTGGCCGGGGGGCAGAGCAGGCGCATGGGAAAAAACAAGGCGCTTCTGCCCTATCCTGGTGTGGGTATGACCTCATCCAATTCCCTCTCTTTTATTACTCAACTTACTGCTGTGTTGTTGGCAACCTGTGAAGAGGTTGTGCTGGTGGCGCATGATCATGAGCAGTTGAGCGAATATGTGCCTTATATAACGGAGCATGTATTGTGTGTGACTGATAGAGGCGATCAAGCAGTGGATGGGTCGTGTGAAGTGAGGCGAGGGCAAGGTAACGTGGACATGTCATCTCAACGAGGTCCAATGGTGGGATTGTACAGTGGATTGAGCGCGATGCATAGCAGCCATGCTTTTGTGGTAGCGGTGGATATGCCGTTTGTAACGAGGGAGATGGTGATGTTTTTGCAGGGGCAGGTGGGCGATGAGCAGATTGTGTTGCCGGTGGTGGATGGAGCGCCGCAGGTGTTGTGCGCGATTTATGCAGCCAGTATTCTTCCTATAGTCGTTAAAAAGTTGCGAGAGGGAGAGCGGGGGCCGAGGGCGCTTTTGAGGAGCGTTGAAGTGAAAATCGTCGATGAGGACATGTTGCGAGGGGTTGAGCCGGAGTTGCATTCGTTTCGCAACATTAATACGCCGGGTGATTTTGAGCGGGTGAGATGGAAGTAGTGGCGAGGGCAAATGCGTGGTTTGCCCTACGCGGACGAGGGTTTCGTTATTTGGTGATGGTGAGAGGTAGGGGCAAACGCGTGGTTTGCCAGGTATGGACAGTTTGATTAGTTTGGGGGGGATGGTGAGAGGTGGCGGCGGCGTTGGGCCATGGCTTTGAGGTTGTCTTCGAAGCCGCGTAGGGATAGCCATTCGCGTGAGGCGCCGGTGACGACGATGGCGGAGGTGCGAAGCTGTGGGAGTGATGGTGAGCCGCTGAGTTGCATAGCGACTTTAAGCTGGGTAATGGTGTCTTCCACGACCTGGCAGACGCGTTCGTAGCTTTCGCTGGCGGCTTTCAGGAAGGGGAAGCCGATGCCGACGAGGGTCGCGCCGAGGGCGATGGCGCGGGCGGCGTCGAGTCCACTACGCACGCCGCCGGTAGCGATGATGGGCAGTTGGGACTGCACGCTTTCGACGACCGCGATGGGAGTGGGGATGCCCCAATCGCTGTAGAGCAGACCAGTGGACATGGTTTGGGAGTCGCCGTGAGATTGGGAGCGCGCGGCCTCCAGGGCGGCCATGCTGCTACCGCCCGCGCCACCGACATCGATGGCGGAGGCACCACAGGAGCGCAGCAGGAGTGCTTGCTCATAGCAGACGCCCGCGCCTGTCTCTTTGCTGATAACTGGAATATCGATGGACGCGGTCAGGTTTTTCAGGGCCGCGACCTCGCCGAGGGCGCGACGATCGCCCTCGGATTGAGCGGCCTCTTGCAGGCTATTCATATGCACGGCCAGGGCGTTGGCGCCGATCATGTCGATGGCCTGTTGCACCTGTTGTAGCGTAAAGGCGTCGTGGTGAGGTTGGGGAATGAGTTGTGGCGCGCCGATATTGGCGATAAGGAACGCGTTGGGCGCGCTGGCGCGGGTGATCGCGTAACTGTCGGCAAGGCGAGGATCGACGATCGCGGCGCGTTGACTGCCGACGCCGAGCGCCAGGCCATAGCGCTCGGCGGCCAGCGCGAGATTGCGATTGATTTTCGTCACATCGGGATGGCCGCCGGTCAGAGAAGACATGAAGAGCGGGTAGCGAAGGGTGTGTCCCAGGAAGGTCACGGAGGTATCGATGGCGTCCAGATCGACCTCTGGCAAGGCCTGATGGACAAAACGGATATCCTGCCAGCTAGCGGATTGGGGTACGGAGACATTCTGCTCCAGCGCGATATTCACGTGCTCGATTTTGCGCTGTTTGACTTCATCTAGCATCAGATTACGCGATCCTTTCTGTGTGTCTTTTCTACTGACGATTGGAGTAGTGACAAAAGGTAGTGTTTTTGTTAGCAGTAGTATTTTTCTGTTATCAGAATATAGTATATGCAATTGGGGAAGTGTTGATAGTGGAGGAATGCTGGGCAAGCGTGAGGGTGCGCGCCCACAAGGGGACGCGCCTACGCGGGGG
>CAZZWK010000041.1:11051-21426 GCA_964657925.1 uncultured Dictyobacter sp. | reverse complement strand
AATGCTGGGCAAGCGTGAGGGTGCGCGCCCACAAGGGGACGCGCCTACGCGGGGGGAGGAAACAGATTACAGGTTGATGCGTTTGAATGATGTGTCGATATATTTGATGTAGTAGTCGGTGTTGGTCAGCTCGTCGAGGTCGGAGTGTGAAAGATAGTGGGAGACTTCGGGATCGTGGCTGAGCGCCTCGACGAAGGCGGGACCGGCGATAGGTCCGTGACTGGCCTGGGACCAGACCTCTTTGGCGTTGCGTTGCACCATTTTATAGGCTTCCTGTCTGCCGACACCTTTATCGATGAGCGCGAGCAGGATGCGTTGGGAGTAGACGAGGCCACCGGTCATATTGAGATTGGCGAGCATGCGTTCGGAATCCACTTCAAGGCCACTCATCACATTGGTGAAGAGGTAGAGCATATAGTAGAGGAGCGAGATGCCGTCGGGGATGATGATGCGTTCGGCGGACGAGTGGCTGATGTCGCGTTCGTGCCAGAGGGCCACATCTTCCAGGGCGGTCACCGAGAAGCCACGCAGCACGCGTGCCAGGCCGCAGATGCGTTCGCACAGTTCTGGATTGCGTTTGTGGGGCATCGCCGAGGAGCCTTGCTGGCCCGCGGAAAAGGGTTCGAAGGCCTCACTGACCTCGGTACGTTGCAGATGGCGGATCTCCTGAGCCATTTTGTCCAGGGAACTGGCGATGACCGCGAGTGTGGTAAGGAAGTAGGCGTGTCGATCGCGCTGCACGACCTGGCTGGAGATAGGCTCGATGCCCAGGTACATATGTGAGCAGACGTACTCTTCGATTTGTGGTGGCGCGGAGGCATGGGTGCCAACAGGGCCGGAGATTTTGCCGACGGTGACTTCCGCGAGCGCGGAAGCCAGACGTTGCTGGTTGCGGCGCAGTTCATCGACCCAGAGGGCGAGTTTCAGGCCGAAGGTGGTGGGTTCCGCGTGTATGCCATGGGAGCGACCAGCGAGCAGGGTATATTTATGTTTCACCGCCTGTTGGGCTACCACATCGGTCAGTTTTGCCAGGGAAGTCGTCAGGAGGACACCGGCTTCTTTGATCTGGGCGGCCAGGCCGGTATCGAGCACATCGGACGATGTCAGGCCGAGGTGGATGAAGCGTCCTTCGGGTCCGAGACCTTCCTGGACGGAGCGCAGGAACGAGATCACATCGTGGTGCGTTTCCTGTTCAATCTCTTGCATACGTTGGAAGTTGTAGGTTGCTTGACGAATTTTTTCAAGGGCATGCTGTGGGATTACGCCTTCGATAGCCCAGGCTTCGCAGGCGAGCAGTTCTACCTGAAGCCATTTTTCGGTTTTATTGTGGGTAGACCAGATGGTGGCCATCTCTGGTCGGGAGTAGCGTTCAATCATGGAAAGTGCGTTCCTCTAGTGTGAATAGTGATAAAGAATAAACGCGATTGGATTATTGTTATAGATAGCGAAAAGGGCAGTAAGATAGGATGAGCGCAAGCAAATATGCTCTGCTGTGATGTCAGATGTAGTGTATCACATAGCTGAAGTGCGCGAATGTGGGGAGTGGGAATAGAGTGGAGGGTGTGGGTGTTATCAATGGTACAATGTATCAATGCGAGGAGATTCGCGATCGGGGTGGTAAAACATCTTGACGAAGAAGACGCTTACATGTACAATCATGTGTGCATTGATATGTGCTCTAGTCTTATGAGGCGAGAAGAACGACAAGAATATATGTAGTTTTGCGTCTTTTCGAGGACGAGCAATACAAGTGATTACGGGGAGAGACAATGAAAGCTGGAATCCATCCAAATTATGTGAAGTCCACCGTCAGTTGTGCGTGTGGCAATACATTTGAGACGATGAGCACGAAGCCGGTCCTGAAAGTTGACGTATGCTCAAAATGCCATCCATTTTTCACGGGGCAGCAGCGTATTCTTGACTCAGCCGGTCGTGTGGATCGTTTCCGCAAACGGTTCAACTTGCAGGACGAGTAAGTTGAGAGTGTGTGAAGAAGAGTATAGGGATAAAGGAAGAGATGTTCTCGCCTTTATCCCTATTTCGTTATAAAAGAGTAGGAAAATAGAGTGAACAGCAGGGGGGTGAGCCAACTGGCTGATGCGACACAAAGAACCATCCTTTTCCTGATTGCCGACACTGGTGCGGGCCATCGAAGTGCGGCGAACGCGATCAGTAACGCGATGCGTATCATTTCCGAGCAGGAGCAAGCGGAGTGGAAAGCGGGTCGTGAGCGTATGCTTACGAAATCCGAAGTGGGTGACGAGCCTGTGGGCAATGTCGGTGATCAAGCGATCGCGGCAATGGTTGCGGAGTCCGCGCCGCCGAACTATCGGATAGAAATTGTCGATGTATTTCAGGAGTACAGTCATTTTCCATTGCGCGAGGCAATGAAGCTATACGGCCCGACTATTCGCTATAATCCAAGGTTATATGGTGAGTTGTTTCACCAAAGCAATAAAGAAGCTGGTATTAAGACAGTAAACGCTCTGGGGACTCCGCTTATCTTTAATGGCCTGTTGCGTCTTATTACCACGATCCAGCCCGATATCATCGTATCCGTGCATCCCCTGGTCAACTTCGTCACGATCCGTGCATTACGGCAACTTGGTCTGCGTATTCCATTCATTATTGTCGTGACGGATCTGGTAAGTGTTCATCACAGCTGGTTCACACAGGGGGCGGACGCATATATTGTACCGACGGAGCAGGCGAAGCAGATTTCTATACAGCGTAGTCTTGATCCCAAGCGGGTGTTTATGTTGGGCATGCCGATCGATCCAAAATTTACGCGTGCGGTCGCCGAGAGAGCGGAATTGTGGAAACGTTTCGAGTTACAGCCGGGTGTGCCGGTAGTATTGCTGGTTGGTGGAGGGGATGGCGCGGGCGGACTGCAAACGGCGGTACGCGCGATTTCGCAGGCGCGTTTACCGGTGCAATTGCTGGTCGTGACGGGTCGAAACAAGCGTTTGTACGCGCAGTTGCAGCGGACGAGGCAGCGTCTGCATGTGCCCACGAAGATTTTTGGCTTTGTGCAGAATATGCCGGAACTCATGCACGCGGCGGACGTGATTATCACCAAGGCGGGACCAGGAACTATTTGCGAGGCGCTTTCGTGTCATCTCCCGATCATCCTGAGCGGGTATGTGCCGGGCCAGGAGGAGGGGAACGTGGACTACGTTGTGAAGAACGAGATGGGTGTGCTGGCGCTGAATGCCAGTACATTGATCGACGAATTGCGGCGTTATGTGAGGCCGGGATCGATGGAGACGAAGAAGGCGTTGGAGAATGAGCAGAGGTTGAGCAGACCATTTGCTTCGTTCGATATCGCGCGAAAGGTGTTGAGCTATTTACCGGCGAGCGACGTGTCGAGTGTGTGGCAGTCGCATGATTCGCTGTTGATAAAGCGTAGAATGTCAGGTCGTTTACGTTCATCGATTCGTATTCGTCGTCAGCGTGGGCGTTTGCCGAGGACACTGATACCGAGGACGGCACGTCGTACGGTGCTGCGTATTCGTCGCAGGACGCGCGATATCTCTGGCGAGGCGGGGAAGACGCGGGATTAGGGTGGGGGAAGGATGTGGAAAGGGCCGATAATGAAGATGAAGAAAGAAAGTCGGGTATTATATTACCATGCGCCAATAAATTGGCGTGGGCTGCGGTAAACCGGCCCCTACAATAGGGTTTTTAGGTTGGTATATGTGTATGTAAGAGAGAAAGAGCCAGGTTATGTCATCTGAAAGGGCTACTCCTCCTGATGAGAGGGAGGGGCAGCAAGAAGGAGTGGATACGGTGGAGGTGGGTGCGCCCAGACCTGTGAAGTTCGCCTTATTCCGTTGGGCGACGACAGGTGTGGTGAGACTGGTGTACAGGTGGTGGACGCGGGTCGCGGCGCGTTTGTTTCCTGAGAACTCGAAGGGCGAGTATATCGCGCGTCTATTGCACCTGCCGTTGCCGGATCGACTCAATATGAGCTGGGTGACGGAGCAGTTAGCGGTTGGTGGGCGGGTGCGGCCCGCAGATATCAGGGCACTGGGTCTGGTGGGTGTGACCGATGTGATCGATACGCGCGCGGAGTACAGTGATGATGAGCAGGCGTTGGCGAAGGAAGGTATCGACCTGTTGTACCTGCCGACGCCCGACACGCATCCCTTGTCGGTCGAGCAACTGATGGAGGGAGCGGAATGGGCCGATAAGCGCATCAACGAGGGGCGGCGAGTGCTGATTCATTGTGAGCACGGAGTGGGGCGCAGCGTCTTGTTGACGTGCGCGACGTTGGTATATGGTGGGATGAGTGGGAACGAGGCCTTGTCGCTGGTGATGCAGAAGCGCTGGCAGGCGGCTCCCAACCAGCGACAGGTTCAGCGTTTGAGTGAATTCGAGGCTGTGCTGGCGGAGCGGCGCAAGGCGTAGCGCCTGATCGCGTGCGCGACACCATCCTCGCTATTGCTGAGGGTGACGGCATTGGCGATGGCCTTGATGGCGTCAGGGGCCTGACCCATTGCCACGCCCCAGCCCACGGTCTGGAGCATTTCGCGGTCATTGACATTATCGCCGATCGCCATGACCTGTGTCAGGGGGATACGCAAGGAATGGGCGAGTGCGGCGACGCCACTCGCTTTCGAGCAGGTTTTGTTTTTCACATCCAGTTCGGCGCAGCCGTAGTTGCCTTGTTCGATGTGGTTCCAGGAGCTAGCGAGCGCGGCAATATGCGGTTCGATCATGGAGATAGCGCTATTGTTGGTGAAAGCTACGACGCGCAGTGGGTCGGCCTCGCCCGCGGTGAGGGCTGTGTAGTCCATGCGCCGAATTGCGGGTGCGAGCGAGAGGTAGGTAAGGATTTCTGGATTGTCGAACTGTTGGGGGCCGGTCCAGACCTCTTCCTGGCCCGCTATGATATGGTGCACGACGGGTTGGATGGCGTTTGCAACCATAATCGCAATGGCTTGACGGGCGACCGCGAGCGACAAGGGATTGGTGGCGAGGATGCGGCGTGCGGGATGTTGAATGATGAGCGCGCCATCGTAGACGATCAGCGGAACGGAGATGTCGAGTTCATTGGCGAAGGGGAAGGTATTGCTGTAGCGGCGGGCGGTCGCCAGGGTGATGACTATGCCTGCCTGCTGTGCCTCGCGAATAGCGAGGCGTGTTTGTGTGCTGATCCCTCCCTGAGGGTTCAGCAGGGTACCATCGATATCGATGGCGATGAGTTTGACCGACGGATGTGTATCTATCATTATGGGTGCCCTTGAAGCATGAGCGATGTGTCAGGTGAGAATTTAGGAGACGATATGTTCATTCATATTATGCTCACAGTATAGCAGAATATCAATTCTATGGGTACAGTCATTTTATCCGCCTTTTTGTATGCTACAATCCGTAAGGATTAGTTTGGCTATTTTATGGTGTAGGAAAAGAAAACGAACGTTCTGGAAAGGTTTGTCTTTATAGACAGCATTCTCATGGATCTGCTACAATGAGAGAAACAAGAGTAGAGATGTGACAAGAGACGGCCTTTGAATTGGCGGAGAGTATACCTCAATTTATGCAGAATTCATTCCCCCTACAGTCCTCCAGTGTCGTGCATATGCCCGCGACCGATACGCTTGTGGACGGTGCCGATTATCCTTTGTTGCCGGACGAGCAGCCGGTAGGGACTGTGCGCGATAGTTTGTACGATCTGATCCCTTTAGGGAAGCGTGAACTGAAGCTTATCAATACAGTAGAGTTTTTGCGTTTGCAGCAGGTGAAGCAGCTAGGTTTTGTTTATCGTATCTGGCCTGGCGCGACGCACTCGCGCTATGAGCATAGTCTGGGCTGTTACAATCTGGCGATACGGGCGTTGCGCGCGCTGCTTTTACGCGGGCGCGAAGGGGGATTGGACGGAATCGCTACCAGCAGTGTGCAGACGCTGATCGTGGCCTCGCTTTTGCACGACATCGGGCATTATCCTTTCTCGCATACTATTGAGGATCTGGGTGGGCCGATCGTGAATCATGAGCAGGCGGGTCGGGCGATTATCGAGAAGAGCGAGATCGCCACCATACTGGAGCGAGATTACAAGCTTTCGCCGGAGCGAGTGGCTGATTTTATCGATCCGCCGAGGACGCGTGCGCGGCCAGTAGACGATGAGTTGCTGGCGCACCTGTTGAGTGGCGCGTTGGATGTGGACAAGCTTGATTACCTGCCGAGGGACGCGCGCGCGTGCAACGTGCCGTATGGCGGTGTCGACGTGTCGCGTCTGCTGAGCGCGCTGCGTGTGCACAGGGAGCCGAACTGTATTGTGGTTTCGCACAAGGGTATCAGCCCGTTGAATTCTTTGTTGCACGCGCGGCAGGAGATGTTCGATAACATCTACTGGCATCATACCAGTCGAGCGTTCCAGGTTATGCTGGTGCGCGCTGTGCATGACGCGATCAGTATAGGGGCATTGACGGGTGAGCAGTTGATGGATTTGACGGATGCCTCGTTGCTCGCGCTGCTGGAGAACGCGCAGATGCCGGTGAGCACGCAGGCGCTGGCGGCGGCGCTGGAATTGCGGCGACCGTATAAAGTCGTGCTCGAAGTCAGTTCTCCGGCTGGTCGTTTGTTCTCGCGTTTGGAGGCGTTGTTCTGGGATGCGGAACGCAGGAGGCGAGTGGAGCACAGTCTGGCGGTCGCGTTAGCGGAGATGTTGGACGAGGAGATCGCGGACTACGAAGTGTTGTTCGATATTCCACGACCGGAGAAGTGGGAGATGGACGTGTGGATCTCGTTCGAGCATCCGCCGGTGGGGATGAAGGCGTTGATGAAGTGGGTGGAGGTGACGGGTCAGCAGCCGGACGACCTGGCGCGTTACGAGCAGCACCAGCGACGGATACGAGTTGTCGTCTCGGATCGGTTGCGCCCCAAAGTGTTGGAGAAGCAGGAAGGGTTGTTGGCGGCGTTGGAGACTTTGTTGTAAGTGGTTAATCAGAACAGTTGAACTATACGGTTCAACTGTTCTTTTTTTCTTTGCGTTGGTACATCATCCTGAGCGATTTTTCATGGATGCGATGGGCCGGATAGTAGTCCGGATCGACGCGTAGAGCGCGATCGCTGACATTGACCGCCTCGCGATAGCGTTCGAGGCGGAAGAGGGTATCGGCCTTGAGCATCCAATAGCGAACGTTGGAGGAATCGAGGGCGAGGAGCTGGTCGAGAGCCTCGTTCGCGGTTGCGAACTGGCCGAGGCCGCGCAAGCCGGAGACATAGTTTTCCCAGGCGAAAAGGTTGGTGGGCATCAGTCTGGTCAGCGCTAGTGAGAGATCTTTCAGTGAGTCGTATAGTTCGAGTGTGCGAACGGCTTGAATACCTTGTGTCAGGATGGTGGGGTCATTGGGATTGAGATGGAGGGCGCGTTGTACCACAGGAATGGCCTCTTTCATGCGTCCGATGCGGCAGAGAAGCTCACCTTTCATTTGGAGCGCGAAGAGTTGTTGACCGTCGAGAGCCAGGCAGTGGTCGAAAACGTCGAGAGCCTCACCGAGGCGATTGAAATTGAAGAGCGCCACCCCATAGTTGGCCCAGGCGCGAGCGTCATCGGGGGCAATCTGGATAGCATGTTGAGAGCTACGCAAGGCTTCTGGAAATTTGCCCTGCACTAATTGGAGGCCGCCACGATTGATCCAGGCCAGGCCGAGATGGGTATCGAGCAGAAGGGCTTGATCGTTCGCGATGGTGGCCGCGGAAATTTTGTTCAGTTTTTGCAGTGCACGAGCTTTGTATGCCAGCGCGTAAGCCGAATTCGGGCGTAGTTCGAGCAATTTCTGGGCGATACTCTCAAGGGCTTCGAAGCGATTGCTTTTATCGAGGGCCTGTGCCAGGCCAAGAAGGGCGTTTTCGTCTTGCGGGTCCTCTTGCAGAAGCAGCTCAAATGTTTCGCATGCATGTTGCCATTGTTGATGTTCTAGCTGCGTTCGTGCCTGCTTGCGGAGGTGTGCACGTTTGTTTGAGGCAGGGGTGTCCTGGGCATGTTGATCGTTCAAACTGTTTGTGTCTTCCTGCTGTGCGTCTGATTGTGTGTTGTGCTCTACGCTTGTTGTGGATTGTTTATCCAAGGTGCGAAACGCTCCATCCCTTGCTCTATTTTGTTTATTATCTCATTATCGACGGAGATGAGCAAGTCTCCCGATTTCCCGTGCTGTGAATTTTTAGCTGTGGTGAGCAGCGATAGTGGAAGAGTGGGAGTGTTGTGGTGTGAATATTTTGTGTGGAAAATCTGTACAGAAACTTTACAAATATCATAAGAAAAGTTTGTGACATGCAGCTATAGTATAGTCGGAGCAGGATAGATAGAGAAGCTGTAGAATAGCATAGGCAAGCACGAGATCTACGCGGCCCTGAAGGGGTGATGAGAGGATGTTGGTGTCTATGGTAGACTAGAGATTGACCTGAACATAGTAATCATCATCACAGGGTAAACGCAAGATTTACCTTTATGTGGGGAAGCTAAAAAATAGAAAAGAGCCATTATGTGCTTTGTGTATATGAAGGAGACGAAAGATGTTTCAACCGGGCACTCAGCCTACTGATGACAATAATGAGGAAAGCGAGAAGACGCGGATAGCCAGGCCTGCGGAGAATGGCGATTGGCAAGAGTCCCAATCAGGATCATCCGCGCAAGCCCATTCGACTCGGCAAGGGTACGAGCAGTGGTCGCCGCCTGCGCGAGGAACATTTCCAGAGCAGTCGTTGAGCAGCCAGCGGACACCGGTATATCGAGAAGAGGAGCCGGAGGAAGATCATGTTCATCAAGGTAGTCCTTCTTTAACAAACGAGCCGACAGAAACGTATGGTGTGAACGAGGCAGAAAACGGCTATGTGAGGCAGCCAGGGACGTTTTCTGCTGAGGAGGACGCATCATCTGCTAATGCAGCGGGGGCATATGGGCCAAGTTCGACGAGCAATCAACAAGCAGGACAACCGGTGGGAGGGTATCATACAGTACCGGCGACCAGTTATGCTCCAGCCGCCAGTCAACAGAATGGGGGGTACGGAGCATATCAAAATGGGGCGACTGGCATGCAGGCAGCGGCTGCTACTGGCAATAGCAGCAGTCAGCAGCCGTGGGGGGGAGCGTCCACGCAAACGCGAGGGCGATCGGGTGGATTACGAACGGGAGCGATGCTTTTGTTAGTGCTGGTGTTATTGCTGGTCTTCGGAACTGGATTGTTCGCCGGATGGCAATTCAAGCGTGATCAGGGCAGTGGTAGCACGAATTCGACGCAATCGGCGGGAAATCTACAACAGTCGGGTAGCCAGAAGGTGTCCATTCCTACTTTGAACAGTGGTAATTTGCAGCAGGTACGCGAGGCGGTGATCGAGGATGTGCGCCCGGCGGTCGTGGAGATTACCGTTACCACGGATCAGGGGCAGGCGCTGGGGTCGGGTGTGATCGTGGATAAGAACGGGTATATCGTGACGAATAATCACGTTGTGCAAGGCGCACGCTCAATTGATCAGGTGGTGCTCTACGATGGCAAGACGGTACGCAATGCTACGCTGGTGGGCACCGATCCGGCGGACGACCTGGCAGTGATCAAGATTACGCCGCCAACGACGTTGACCACAGTGCCGATTGGAGACTCGTCGAAAGTGGCGGTGGGGCAAGACGTGCTGGCGATCGGGAGTCCGTTGGGTGACGCGCAAACGGTGACGAGTGGAATTATCAGCGCGGTGGGACGTAATGTGAGCGAGCAGAATGGGGTGACGTTGCCGAACGCGTTGCAGACGGATGCGCCGATTAATCCAGGCAATAGCGGTGGTGCGCTGGTAGACCTGTCCGGGCACCTGATAGGGATTCCGACGCTGACCGCGGTCGATCCGGAGTTCAATGCGCCCGCGAGCGGTGTTGGTTTCGCGGTGGCGTCAAATCGGGTGAATCTGGTGGTGCCACAGTTGATCAAGACGGGGAAGGTGTCGCACACTGGTCGAGCGGCGCTAGGTATCCAGGCGGTGGACGTAGATCAGACCGTGCAGGCGCAGGATAATCTGGCCGTTGACCATGGCGCCCTGGTGGCCGGTGTCGTCAGTGGTGGTGCGGCCCAAAAGGCGGGCATCCAGGTGGGTGATGTGATCGTGCAGATCGATAGTACAGCGGTCACCACGGTAGCTGACCTGCAAGATGCGTTGATCTCAAAGAATGTTGGTGACAAGGTCACGGTACAGGTCTATCGTGGCAATCAGCAGATGAGTTTCAATGTAACTTTGGGAGAGTTGCAGTCGCAGCAGTAGGGGATCGATGACTTCGTACCAATAGCGGTATGCATGTACAGCTAAAGGTAATGAGGCTTCATCATCGATGAAATGATGATGTTCCAGTTGCCAGACAAGCGGCCAGAGCAACTCTGGCCGCTTG
>CAZZWK010000041.1:0-11041 GCA_964657925.1 uncultured Dictyobacter sp. | reverse complement strand
GGCAACTGGAACTGTTTATGATGCTTTGTGACGTGCATCCAGAAAAAGGAGCCACTGTTTGAGCAGGCTGCGGGTAAAAATATGATGTAGCACAAAGGGATCTTGCGCAAACACATCAGCCACTTCCTGCTCATTGTCGGCCTCAACGATTACCACTGATCCCGTTGTATCCGCGAAGGGGCCACCCAGAATGACCATACCATTTTCAAAAAGTGCATCCATGAAAGTCGCATGATCATCCCAATAAGGTTGTTCGCGCACGGTTTTACCAGGAAGCCAGGCTGGCCCTGGTGCCCATAGCAACATAAATGTACTTTTCATTGGTTCCCTTTCGTCTAGAGAGTATAGTCTCGCTCATATGCTTGTTTCTTTGGTGTGGGTGTATGCACAAAAGAAGTATAGTGCGAATTGTGGACAGAATCATTCCTGATTGCGCACTATACTTCTTTTATGTTTATTAGTTGCTGTCGTTGTCGTAGTTTGGAAGGCTAAGTTGGAGTGCGCGATCGTCGTAGCTATAGTGATTATTTTGTTGAGTGATTGAATTGTTGTTACGAGTTTGCTCTAAGGTCGCGAGACGGGTGAGGGCTTGTTGTAGTCCCTCTTGCAGGGTATCGAACTGGCTTTGGAGCAGCTCATTTCCCCTTTGCAGGCGCGTGATGCTTCCTTCCTCTTCCAGCGTGGCGATGCGTGCAAGGGCATCCTGAAGATCATGCTGGGCGCTAGTGAGGTGATTTTGTAGTGTTTGATGTTCTGTCTGTAGTTGGACCAGTTGGGAAGAAGGAAGAACGGTGTTTGAGGAGACCCTTTGAGCATCTGAGGTAGGCGAGACGAGAGAGCGAGGCGTAGTGATCGTTTGAGATGAGGTCTGTTGCCCGGTTGGAGCGACGGTAACGACGCGTGAGCGGCGGCTGGCGAGCAGGACGCCGAGGAAGAGGACGATCCAGCCGACGGCCATAATCAGCCAGAAGGTGGACTGTACACCGAAGAAGCGGGCGAGGCTGCCTGCGACCGCGTCGAGGATGGCTCCGACGAAGATGAGCACATTGGCCCAGAGGATGTGAAGGGTACGGGTTTTACTGAAATCGTCTTGTGTGGAGGGTATCTGTTTATAGATGTGGAATTGGATGAAAGAGATTTTGAAGTGGAGATCGAGATGCATGCGTTCCTGTAAGAGTTTCCAGCCGGAGTAGAGGGCCACACCGGCGACGGCGATGATGCCCAGGCTATTGAGCACGATAGTGAAGACTGTCCAGAGGCCGGTGCGCAGGACGCCGGTGCCGGGAGTGCCCGCGACCGTGCTGAGTTTCTGCGTATCGATATTCAGTGCGCCGAAGCAAACGGCGAAAAAGGCCACGACACTGAGCACATTGAGGACGCGAAAGCAGGTGTCCGCGAGTCGTGGTTTGATCAGGGCGAGGCTGCCGAGACCGAGCCAGGAGGGCATGAGGGTGCCACCGAGGGCGTAGTAGACGAGGAAGAGGGCCAGGCCGACCGAGCTCGTGGGGGTGGCCGCGAGCATGCCGATATAGGCGAGCGTTGCCAGGAAGGCCATCACGAGCGCGATGGACCAGTAGAGCTGGTAGTTGCGGCGGCGTTGAATATATTGTCGTAGGACGACACCCGCGAACAGCCCGGTCACGATGACGTTGACGATGGGAGGCAGGATGAGCAGTGTGCTATTCATAACTAAACAACCTCAAATCAGGAAAGCCACAAGCTGGAAAGCGTTGGTGATGATCACCCTTACTGGGTAAGATAGTTACGTAAAAAATGAGAGCCGGAAAACTACAAAAATATGTAGATCATCTTTTAAACTATAGAGAAAACTTCACGATAATGCAATAGGGTGGGCAATTAGGGCAAATACCCGCACAGGCAAACGCGTGGTTTGCCCTACGCGGGTGCGGTGGGTTAGCGTTGTCGGAAGAGAGTGAAGCAGATGGCACCGAGGAAGAAGAGCAGGATACCCAGGCCGATGCGGTTGTCCATGGTATTGAGAGATGCGAGCAATGTTGAGGGCGGATTTGTTGTGTTGTTGACTGGTGGTGATTGTGAGTTGGGTGGCGCGGTAGGCTTTGGTTTGATGATCGAGGGGCGAGGTGTGCTGACCATACGACCGGAAGGTGGAGTGGGGGTCGTGTCTGAACGAGCACTGCTGTTGGCTGATTGTGAGCCGTAGGTAGGGACGGATACTGATGAAGAACCTGAGGAAGTGGCTGAATTGGTTGATGTGCCTGATAGAGATGGGAGCAGGCCGGAGAGCATCAGGAGTACGCCGATGGCCGCGACCAGCAGCGCGACGATGCGTAAGGCATCGCGTAAGTAGCGGGGGCGTCTACGTTGTCGGTCGGCGATAGAGATGATGGGTGCGGGCGTTGCTGGTAGTGGCGACGCCTGTGGGTGTGAAGCGGAGGGTTGTGGTGTCGTGGTATCGATGGGCAGTGTGAAGGAGCGCGGCAGCACGGGTTGTGGCAGGCTATGGAGTAGTGTGACGGTTTGGCGTAAATCTTCGAGTATGTGCTGGCATTGTGAGCAGGAACGCAGGTGCTCACGATACTCTTCGATTGGTTCGCCGGGCAGGAACTGGTCATCGAGAAGAGAAGAAAGTTGTTCGTTTGTTAGATGCCGATCAAAATTGGACACACTGAACTCCATCATGTAATCAATTGTTGTTATTAGAAAGACGATAAGCACGCGGCAAAAGTTCCTGATGATCTTTGAGGTAGTCGCGTAGGCGTGTACGACCACGGGAGATGCGCGAGCGGACAGTGCCCAGCGATGTTTCGGTGACCTGCGCGATTTCCTCGTAGGAAAGGCCCTGGACATCGCAGAGAACGATCGCCGTGCGTTGTTCTAAAGGAAGTTGAGAGATGCCGTGCTGGATGAGTTCGTGCAATTCTTGCGAGAGCAAGGTTTGTTCAGGATTTTCGTCGACGCGCGAGGCGGTCAGATTCTTTTCTTCGCTTTCGATGCGTGTGTAGTGTTCGTCATCTTCCAGCATAGCTTCGAGCGAGGACGCGGGTTTGCGTTGCACACGTCGCCAGTGGTCGCAGGCCATATTGGAGCCGATGCGCAGCAGCCAGGCGCGGAAAGAGGCGGGGCCGTGGTAGGTATTGATAGCACGGAATGCCGCCAGGAAGGCATCCTGGGTCACATCGGCAGCGCTTTCTGGATCGCCCAGCAAGCGAAAGACGGTGCTATAGAGGAGTTGTTGATATTGGAGAACCAACTGATTGAAGGCCGAGACCTCGCCTTGTTGGCTGCGAATAATCAATTGTTCTTCCTCGTCATGGGCAAGCTTATTCATAGAACAGAGCGTGAACGTTCTGGTAGCGCCCCAGGGCACGCCAAATCCCCTTTCAGAAGTTGGAGGTTGAACCTAGCCATGATCGTTTGTGGAGCTAGTGTAACATATCGGTACAATTTGGGCAAACGGGGGCAAAGGCGTGGTTTGCCCTACGCGAGGGGAATGGGGGCGAGGAGGTGTTGAATGTCCTGTTGCAATGCTGGATAGGATTGGTAGCGGGCACGGCTGTCCTCTGCGAGTGCATGGTTGAGGATGGTTTCGAGTGTGAGCGAGATGGCGGGATTGAGCAAGCGTACGGGTGGATACGTTGGATAGTGAGGAGGCGCGATAGCGGTGAGGGCGTGATACATGGTGGCAGCGAGCGCGTAGATGCAGGTGCGGGCATCGAACGGTTTGTCCTGGATGGGTAGGTAGGGAGAGATGACGAGTTTGCGCGTGGTGCGTCTATGTTGCCTGGTGGGTTGAGGGGTGCGAGGTGTTGGGGGAGGTGGGACCTGGAAACCGGTGAGGAAGATACGTCCGCGTTGTCGTTCGATCAGTATATTCTCAGGTGAGATATCGTAGTGGCGCAGAGGGGGACGTTGGCTTTCGAGCGCGAGCAGGATGTTCAGTAATTTGTTCATATAGTTTAAAATTTGAGGCTCGGGGAGCGGTTGCTGGGTGCGGGCGAGGCGTTCCTCGATACTCTCACCGTCGATGTAGGCGTAGACGATATAGTAGTAGCGGCCCTCGGCAAAGCGGTCCAGAACGGCGGGTACGAGTGGGTGGCGCAGACGCGCGAGCGGTGCGGTGGCGCGCTCGTAGTAGGCGATGTCGCTGGCGCGTTGTGTGACCGGGCCAGCGGAACATTCCCAGCGTTTGAGCATCACGCGGCGTTCGTTGTGCAGCGTATCGATAGCGATGGCACTCATGGTATGAGAGTCCTCGGAGTGTTTGAGGACCTGTGTGAGGGTGTAACGGCCCTGGTGGACGCTGGTGCCAATTAAGGGGCTATTGGTGATGCGATGGGGTGGGAGGGTCAGGCGACCGCAACGGCTACAGCAGCGTTGACCGAAGCGCACGGGTGCGCTACAGTAAGGGCAGGTACGATTGTGCTGGTCCGCGCCGCAAAAGGCGCAACGGCGTGCGCCTGTGCGGTTTTGTAGCCCGCATTCCTGGCAAAGAAAGTATTGTTGTGAGGTATGGACCGCGTTGGCATAGTTTTCCGCGAAATCGACGATATTGGGGTAGCGGCGGCGATAATCTTTGGCGAGCGCGCGTTGCAGCACGGACGAGACCTCGATGGGCACGCGTGGATTCCAATATTGAGGCGTGGGTGGTTGTTCGCTTGTGTGGGCGCGCCACATTTTTTCCACGTCTGTGTAGATGAACGGTGGGCGACCGCAGAGGAGTTCGTAACAGCAGATGGCGAGCGCGTACTGGTCGGACTCGCGGCGGGGCGCGCCCTGCCATTGTTCCGGCGGCATAAAGGCGGCGGTACCGGTAACCTCACCGAGGGAGGCGTGTGTTTGCATACCCAGGTAGTACGCGGTACCGAAATCGGCTAAGAGCACCTGGCCGCTGCGCCCGATAAGTAGATTGCCGGGTTTGACATCCTGATGAATGAGACCGGCCTCGTGCACGTAGCGCAAGGCCCTGGCCGCTTGTTCGATGTAGGGGACGAGTTCCTCGGCGAAGGCCAGGCGACGTGAGCCATCGGGATTACGAAAAAGGCTGACGATGGTTTGTGGCGCGTATTCCATCACGAAGTAGGGTTGCTGGCTATTGGGTAGCAGGCCGAAGTTGTAGATGGGCAGGATATTGGGATGCTGCATATTCGCGATCTGGCGCACCTCTTGAAAGAAGTTGGCCTGCGCTTTGGCGTTGAATTTATCGAGGCGCAGGACCTTGAGAGCGAGTACGCGATTGAGTGGGTCGGGCTCGCGCACCTGATAGACATGGCCGTAACTGCCGGTGCCGATGAAGGAGAGCACCTCGTAGATGTTGATACGCGCGCCCGCCACGAGAAAATCGCAAAGGCGGCAGTTGATGGAGCCATACGGATTATCGTGACCCTGGCTGAGATGTGGATTGAGGCAGCGCGGCACGTTTTTTATCTACCCTCTTTTTATTGGAATAGCTCATTGCTATCATGTACGTTTTTTTGCGGTGGAGGTTACGTACGATGTGAGGGACAGGTGTGAGGTCTGCCCGAAACGGAGACGAGATTTTGGGGAAGGGATGCGAAGACCGAATAGGTGAATCTGTGATAGTCTTTAGAAGAGTATAGCCTATAGTGGCTTTGCATACAGGAAAAATGAGTGCGGAGGAAACGACGCGTTTTCAAGAGGAGGGAATGTTATGACCGAGCAGTCGGATGAGCAGGAGAAGGTGCACGCCAATAGTAGCGATGGTGGGCGGTTGATTCGTATTGGAGCGGAACGGGTGGGGATGAGGGATGAATTGTACGTGAACGGTATTTTGAATGTGCCAGAGGGCGCGCATGGGCTGGTTATCCTTGGGCATGGTATCGAGCACGAGGGGACACAAGATATTTCCGCGCGGATACACCAGCAAGGGGTGTTGTTGACGGATGTGCTCAATAAGCAGGGGTTGGCAACCTTGCAGGTGGATCTTTTCTCAAGCGATGAGCAGAAGCTGGACGAGGAGACGGGCTTTTTCCGCGAGAATATCGACCTGATGCAGCAGCGCTTGATCGGTACAGCCGAGTGGTTTCTCAACGATCCCGATACCGACAATCTCGCGATCGGGTACCTGGGATTCGGGACTGTTGGGGTGGGGGCACTGGTGGCCTCGGTCGAGCGACCGGATATTCCAGCGGCGGTAGTCGCGGTGGGCGCGCGACCAGACCTGGCACCAACGTATATACCGCGTATTCTGGCGCCGACGCTGTTGATGGTGGCTGCGCGGGATGAAGCGGTCGTCAAGGCAAACCAGGATGCTTTGGAGCAGATGAAGGCGACCCAGCAGTTGACGCTGGTATCCGGAGTAAGCGATGTATTCGAGAGTCAGGACGCGGTGACGCAACTGGCGCAAGGGTTGGTGGATTGGTTTGGGCGCTGGTTAGTGACGATCGCGACGGGTGAGTAGAGGATTGGCAGTTTAGAAGAGGGAACGAGGGTGGCTCATCTTGTTTTGAAGGGATGAGCCTCCTTTTGTGTGTGTGGAAGTGTTTTTATTCGTTCTTACCCAACATTACTTCTGTTGATGTCGCAACACAATAGACCACTTCTAGAGTGGTTTTACTAGGTCAAATAGAGGTCTAAAGGGTAGTATATTAAAATCTGTATTCTATCCTTTAGACCGCTTTTAGTGGGGTTCTCTTCCCATACCCTTACTTTTTTCTCTCTCATTCTTTACCTTGCTCTACTACTTTGCCTCTACTGCCATTCTCGCTTTTTTGTCACCTCGACAGTTACCTGTTATCCCCTTCATTATCACCAATCTCGTTACATTATCTTGATGCTGCCAACTTACTATTCTTAACAATATTTACTCGAATGTTTACCTTGTCTTAGCTTCCAAGAATATTTATTCTTGCGACCATTTACACTACCCTTTAAGCTATCCTATTTATTCTATTGCTTACCTTGCTTCAGCAAACTACATTCAACGTTATCACCGACGCTCGACATACTACCCCGCGAAGCGGCACACCCCTACGGGGGTAGTGCAAGATAAAGCACTCGCCGAGTTTCCGGTTTTTACCCGTGCATTGTTTCTCATTGAGCTTTCCAAGCCCATCGAGCTACCGGAATGTTTCCGGTTCTCTCGTTAGGCTACCGGAAACTACCGGAAGCTATAAGAGAGCTTAAAAAGAGAAAAAGTGGGGATTAAAACGGGTAAAACATTAAAATAGCTGATTCACTAGAATATAGCAAATCAGCTTATAAGTTAAATATTACAGAGATTCAGCTTATCTCACTGTTTTTATACCAAGTTCTTGATATGTTACTTGATAGCCGAGATGACTACTTAATGCCGTGCAAGCACGAGCCGCCAAAGGTGCTCTTATAGCCTTCTCTTTTTCTATGTTTTCTATAGTTGCGCGTGAAACTTTAGCCTCTATCGAGAGTTGAGTTATCGTTAGACCCGCATTAGTCCTTAGTTCCTCAAACTTTGTCATAAATACAACCTCATAAAATCTCTATAATTTGTCAAATAGTATCATATTGGAACGAATAAAACAACTCCTTTGCAAATAATTGCTAAAGATAGCTAATAAACGCTTGACTTACTAAAGGATATTAATTATAATTTTCTTGAGGCGCTAATATTAGCTTTTAATTGACTAAAATAGCTAATATTAGATTATCAATAATACTATGAAAGGTGGTGAAAAGAGGCATTAAAAAGCTGGCTTCGTGTTCCAGACGGAGCCAGCCAAGCGGGACCGCCCGCACCCCTTACAAAGTCTCAAACGGTCCCATGAGATTCTATGCTCATCGGGTGCCAAAGTCAAGAAAGGCACATTATGAATAGGCCAATCCCGATCCCTTACGAGGATGGAGACTACCCCGAACATAACCAAAGCGGTTTTTGTGCGGATATGAAGCACGAATGCCACGAGAACCAGGAGAGTATTCACGACCTGGAGCAAGCACGGCAACGTGGGGAAGTCTCATCAACCGACCTCGATAACATCTATCACGGTCGCACGGTCATCTAAAGGGGGAAATCATGACTCGATGGAAGCAAAAGCAGCCAAGCGCCCAGGAGAAACGCCAAGCGCAGAAGGCCCAGGCAGATCGCAACTGTCAGCACGGCAAGCATACTCTCAGAAATACCTTTCGCCCAGGAGAACAAACGTGCACGAATTGCGGTATTCTCTTCTATTGTCCTGAATGCCTCAGCCAAAACAACCTTCCCCCGTTGACCCATGCACACGCCCATCCTGTCCTATGTGCAACCCATCGACAGGTGGAGGTACACGCATGAGAGAACAGCTTTCCGAACAACGGGGACGCGTCGGCGCATCCACCATTTCCAGCAATGAGTACCGACCTCACGCGATCCCCGACGACACAACGACGGAGATGGAAGACATCTATACGACACCAAGCCACAGCAATGTACGCCGCTATGACCGCTACGTTCCCACGATTGCGACGCCACGCACCGTGATGCGTGTGACACACCACCAAGGCCGACCGATACAACGGGCATCATTGTGTCAATCTCACACGACCAGCACGCAGACTCACACCCAGGAGCCAATGACGCAGCAACCCGTGACGCTCTCAGCACAACGATCCCCCTGGAAACGCGCTCACTGGTTAACCTATGTGGGCGGAGGAATGGCGATTGCCTTCGTACTGCTCGCCCTGTTCTCGTGGGCGTCCAATTGGGTGAGTCAAGAGTGGGAGTATGCCCACTATGGCTACCCGCGCACCTACCAAGTGGACGCCGATGTGAAGCACGGAGGCATCAGTCACTTTCTGGTCGAAAACCTGAATGGACGGGTGATCATTTACGAGATGCATCCTGACCACCTCGCAGACTCGAAGGTGTATCAAGGCCCAATCCTTGAAGGTGCAGGCGTGGACCAGTACCCCGCTACCATCCGCTTTGCTGATGTCAACGGGGACGGCTTGCCTGATATGATCATCAGCTTTCATGATATCCATGCCGTGCTCATCAACGCCAATGGAGGATTCAGACCAGCGACCCCCGCCGACAAGATCAATCTGAAAGGAGTGGGAGACTGATGACCTACGAACACATCTATCACCACCTCCGAGCGACCTACGAGCAGGTGAGAACACCACACACACATGGGTTCTCTCTTCCCCTGGTCGCGTATGCCTGTGAACTTGGGATACCTCCCGATCACATGCGTATGGCCCTGATGTACTTGAACCAACAAAACCGTCTGCTTGCGCACAAAAGAGTCAATCCCTCGTGCCTGCTGGAATGGTGGGACGTTGACTTTCTTGACGAACAAGAGCACACATCTACCACACACGCAGCAGCAACCACACCAGAAGGGGTACCATCATGAGAACCTGGATGATTGTCATCTGTCGAAAGAAGTATCTGCATTCGATTGTGGATGAGTTGACCGACTGGCAAGCTGAAGGCGTGGAACTCGCGATCTACAGTACCACCGAGAAAACCGGTCAGGGGTTCATCTTCATCACCTGGAACAAGCCCATCTCTGAACGGTTCATCACCAAGCTCAAGAACGATTCTGACTTCCTCGACTACTTTACCGTTGACACCGTTTCCTTTCAGACGCAACCATTGCCGTAACACCCACAGGGGAAGAACGGAAACGCTCTTCCCCTTTTGCCACAAGGAGGAGTGACCCAATGATCTACAACACCGACGAATTCACCCCACCAGAAAACACAAGCGATATGCCCGACGAGCAGCCCACGCGCTTGATTGATATTCATGTCTACGACTTACCCCTAGGAATCAAGGAACTGCCAGCCATAGAGAGCGATCTACCGACTCCCGACCAGCCGGAGCAGGAGAGCCTAAGCAACCCCAACGAGCAGGAACCAGCCGCACCACGACGCAACCGACGCCGAAATTTGAACATCCTGTATGCCGTGCTTGGCTTTTTCCTGGTTGGTGCGGTGCTTACCCTCGTGTCACTTCGCTCGTTCCTCTTTCCGGCACCAGAGGCAACGATCACCATTGTCACCGTGAGTAAGCCCATGAGAACGAGCAGCACGCTCACCGTTATCACTGGACAAACACCCAAGGCCACACAGATTGCAGGGCGCCAGCTCGCAGCGATCACGATGAGTCAACAGCGAACCATTGCCACCACTGGCACCGCGCACCAGGACGCGCAGGCATCCCACGGCCTGATCACCTTCTACAATGCCGCCACCTACAGCCAGGTCATTCCCGCCGGAACGATCCTCACCGGAACCGATGGCACACAGATCGTCACCGAGCAGGACGCAACACTGCCCGCCGTGAGCTATCCCACGTTAGGAGAAAAGACCGTTCTCGCTCATGCACTTACGGCAGGACCCGCAGGCGACATAGCAGCAGGCGATATCTACGGTCCTTGTTGTCGTCTCAATGTCTCCGCCGTGAGTAGTGTCTTTCGCGGAGGACAGAACGCCAGAAGTTACCCGACCGTGACGACGCAGGACATCACGACTGCCGCCGCCAGTTTAATGAAAACCGTGATGCAGAGTGAGCAAGCCGCCTTGCAAACGCAGGTGAGCAATGCGGAAACATTGATCACTCCACTTCCTTGCCAAGAGAACATTACGCCGAATCACCAGCCAGGAACCGAAGCTACACAGGTGACGATCACGGTCAGCGAGACCTGTACCGGCACGGTGTACGACACTCAGCAATACCAAACCCAACTTACTCACCAGATGGACCAGCAGGCAGCAAAACTAGGACAGGGGTACAGCTTGGCCGGAGCGATCCAGAGTACCATCACGCACACGACCCAGCACCAGAACACCGTCATGCTTCAAGTGACGAGTGCAGCCACCTACGCCTACCAGATGAGCCAGAATGAGCAGCAACAGTTAGCCGAACTGGTCGCAGGCAGAAGCACCGCACAAGCTACAACCATGCTCTTACAAGTCCCAGATCTGCAAAATGTTGCGATCACGACCAACAGCAAAAACAACATACTTCCCACCGATCCACGTCAAATTCACATCATCTGGTTACAGGCATGAGAGGGGTTGATGTTGAGGGAGAAGGAGAGAGGGAGAAAGTTTACAACTCTCTCCCTCTCTCCTTCTC
>CAZZWK010000040.1:0-55014 GCA_964657925.1 uncultured Dictyobacter sp. | reverse complement strand
CCCTAACATTATGGTACCAGACCTTTGCGTTTCATCTGCGCCAGGTCGTACTCTACGGGCGCGAGTGGGCTGATATTGGCGACCAAGCAGGCCCAACCTACAATTGAAAAACCAATTTTCAGTCCTTGTATGACTTGCTCTGACTCTTTCGTCACTATGAGCGATAAACACTCCTGGCGTTTTGCCAGTACGTCTGCTTCCGTGTAACCATCTGCATAACCACGCAATATGAACGCATGAGGCGCGAAATTGTCATAGAGCAAGTTGTCCGTTGCAGCGATCAGAAAGAGCCAGTAGGCGACCTGGCTGCCCTCCAACTGCGTGTCCGTCGGGCGATCCTTGTGTATGTGCTCGCCCGTCTGCACGCCCACAAGTTCCTGGAATTCGTCGGACAGACGCGAAAGCAGGTAGGCACGGCTATCCTGGTGTAGCAGGCGCGAGGTATTGGATTCCGCGGTCTTGTCTTGATCGCGTAACAGCAGATAGGCAGCGTACAATTGGCGTAGAGACTGTTCTGACCGTTGCAGTAGAGAAGCTTCTTCTGAACCTTCACTTGCGTCTTCGCTCTGCTCCTCATCGCCAGCCGTGGAGGTCGATGACTGGTCGAAGTAGACATCAGCGGGATCGAAAACGCGTTCCGCTACCGTTTCGTAGCTGTCATCGGGCAAAAGACGCCGATAGTAGCAACTGCGATAGCCCTCGTGGCAGGCCGCGCCACCGTATTGAGTTACGCGCACGAGCAGGCTGTTTTCCTCACAGTTCACAAAGATCGCATGCACCTGCTGCACATTGCCCGATTGCTCGCCCTTATGCCACAGGGCCTGGCGCGATCGACTGAAAAAATGCA
Organism: uncultured Dictyobacter sp.; assembly: GCA_964657925.1. Taxonomy (GTDB): domain Bacteria; phylum Chloroflexota; class Ktedonobacteria; order Ktedonobacterales; family Ktedonobacteraceae; genus Dictyobacter. Next base: position 54,167 of record CAZZWK010000040.1, on the reverse strand, counting down.
CCTCGCCCGTCTCGCGCGTGCGCTGGAGAGCCTCCTCGTTCATAAAGGCCATCATCAGCACATCGCCGGAAGCATCATCCACAATTATCGCGGGAACTAATCCCTGTCTATCGAACTTCAGCATGGTCGTACAATCACCCCTTTTGCCTGCAAATACTCTTTGGCCTCACGCACCCTGAACTCGCCGAAGTGGAAGATGGAAGCCGCGAGCACGGCATCGGCATAACCATCCACAAAACCCTCGTACAGGTGCTCAAGCGTGCCCACGCCACCTGACGCGATGACGGGAACAGTCACGGCATGCGAAACACGTGCGGTCAGGACGAGATCGTAGCCCTGTTTTGTGCCATCACGGTCCATACTGGTTAATAGAATTTCGCCTGCGCCGAGTTCCACCCCCTTTCGCGCCCAATGCAACACATCCAATCCCGTCGCGGTTCGTCCACCATGGATGCACACTTCATAGCCACTGGGCATCTCCATATTAGAACGCGCATCGATCGCCAGCACAATACATTGCGCCCCGAACTGTTCCGCACCCGCCGTGATCAGGGCTGGATGCTGCACTGCCGCTGTATTCAAGGAAATTTTGTCCGCGCCCGCGTTCAGTGTCGCGCGCATATCTTCAACCGAACGCACGCCTCCGCCGACCGTGACTGGAATAAAAACCTGCTGCGCGGTTCTCCTGACCACATCGAGCATAGTAGCGCGATTCTCGTAGGAAGCGGTGATGTCCAGGAACGTAATTTCGTCCGCGCCCTCCTGGTTGTAGAACTTTGCCAATTCGACCGGATCGCCCGCGTCGCGTAGATTGACAAAGCTTACGCCCTTCACGACACGCCCCTGCTTCACATCCAGGCATGGGATAATACGTTTGGTCAGCATATGCCCTCTTTTCGTTGCACGCGTTTTACGCCAACTCGCGTAACGCCTGTGCGAGATCCACATCGCCACTATAAATAGCTTTGCCCACGATCGCACCCTCGACACCGCTGCGCGCCAATTGGTGCAGATCAGTCAGCGAACTGACGCCACCCGAAGCAATCAAAGCCGCAAAAGTTGCCCGTTGCATCTGGGCAAGCGCTACAAAGTTCGGTCCGCTTAAGGCACCATCGCGCGCGATATCTGTATAGACGAAACGTTGCACACCCTCGGCGGACAGTTCTTGCGCGAGTTCAGTTGCACGAATGGATGCGCTTTCGCGCCAGCCCGCGATCGCCACCAGTCCATCACGGGCGTCGATACCAACAACAATACGCTCTTGCCAGCGCTGCACAGCCTCCCGTAGTAACAAGCGATTGGTGATCGCGATCGTACCCAGAATAACACGATCAACACCTAGCGCCAGCATACGTTCTATGCTTGCCAGCGAACGCAATCCTCCTCCGACCTCGATATGCAGATGTGTCGACTGTCGGATACGTGCTATCAAAGCTTCATTGACTGGAAAACCCTGGGCCGCACCATCCAGGTCCACCACGTGCAGCCAGTTCGCGCCAGCCTCTTGCCAGCGTTGCGCCACACGAACAGGATCGTCATCATACGTCGTGACCTGGCTGTAATCGCCTTGAAACAGGCGCACGCAACGACCATCTTTGATATCTATCGCGGGTAATAGTATCATCGTTTTATCCGTTCACCCATTTCACAAAGTTGCGCAACACCTGGATGCCGACATCACCACTCTTTTCAGGATGAAACTGTGTGCCCCACACTTGCTCGGTCACGATTACACTACAATAGGGTGAGCCGTAATCGGTCATGCCCGCGACGCCGCGCTGATCTTGTGGTTCAACGTAGTACGAGTGCGCGAAGTAGAAGTACGCCTGCTCCGGCACATCTGCGAAAAGAGGCAATGCAGTCTTTGTGGGCTGCACCTGATTCCAGCCCATGTGTGGAATTTTTGGGCCTGCCGGAATGCGTCGCACAGCGCCACGAAAAAGGCCCAGGCCATCGACCTCACCCTCCTCGTGATGGTCCGCGAGCAACTGCATACCCAGACAAATGCCGAGAAAAGGTTTCCCTTGCGAAGTTGCCGCGCGAATCGCGTCATCCAGGCCGCGCGCACGCATGCGCTCCATCGCTGCTCCACCAGAGCCTACGCCTGGTAACACGATTGCTTGACCACGCGCTACCACGCCAGGATCGTCAGTTACCCGCACCTGGGCACCCACATATTCTAGTGCTTTTTCGATGCTATGAATATTGCCCGCACCGTAGTCTATGATTGTAATCATAATCTGCGCAATCCTACCTGCTCACTTGCAGCTTACAATTCTTGCTCTCACAATGGGAAGTTACCCATCTGCACACTCTGCGTCAAACCGAGCCAGCTTATGCTTACAGGCCGTTTACCGCGATCAAGCAAATTGATTGTCAGTAATGGGCAGCACAACAATGCTGATTGTACGATATCAGTCCAGTCGCCTGGTAACGCGTCCCGCTCACGTAAAAGTGTCAGCAACGGCTCCAATAAATGGGTCCTCTTCGTCTCCAATAATGCCTGACGGACCGCGCTCAACATATAATCGTGCGTTACAAAAAGCGTATCACCCTGCCGTTCCACCATTACATGAGTGGCACGCGCGACCTGCTCAGGGAAATACATCCATGTCGCATAGATATTATGGAAGAGTGGCTTAACGATATCAAGTAGCGGCGAATGTCTGCCCGCGAAGGCGGGATCGAAGTAACGATAATCGCGCTGCTGCTCCAAAAACACATTGCCGAAGTGAGCATCACCGTGCCCGATAATCGTGCTCATAGCGCGGGCTGGCTGCAAGGCCATTTGCGCACGCTCAATTAACGCGCGCAAGGTGACATACTCGCCACCTATCGGTTCTCCGTTGATCACCCAACGGCAGTCCAGCAGGTCCTCAAAGTGGATACCAGCAGCGTTCTCGTCCTCGCTGAAAGGCAAGAATTGGTCGTGATAAAAACTGTCCAGGCGTCCGCCGGTGAGACGATGCCAGAAGAGTTGGTGGATGGGCGCACGAGCGTGCTCGGTAGCGGTACTTTGCGCTAGCGTCTCCCGATAAATAGCCAGCAAACGCTCACATTCACGCTGCTCGGCCATCACCAGCATCTCGGTATTGGCCTCGCGTGTATCGGCCTGCTCGACCGCGCGCAATAGGTCAAACATGACCGGAGCGTGGACGACCGGATAAATAACCATCTGCCGCCCCTGCTGATGCAGGGTACGCAACGGTTTGACGATGCGATAGCCCGCGTCGTAGAGCAACTCGGCATGGTAGTATTCGTCGATGCTGCCCTGCTCCTCCACGTGCGTCTTGAAAAAGAACTCCTCGCCATCCACGCGGTAGACGCCGTTGAACGAGTTAAGCGAGACAGCTTTTGGCGTCAATGTCACGCTATCGACAAACAGGTCCATATGGCGCGCGAACCAGCGTTGCAAAAGCATCTGGGCCTTTTCGCGCTCGCTGAATTGCATGCGTTGGATAGTTGCCAGGTCATCAAGGCTTGTTAGCAGCGCGGGCACATGCGTAACATCCGGCACGATAAAATCTGGCTGACTCTGTTGCAGGCGTGCCAGCGTTTCCGCGTCACGCGCACCTGTAAGCACGGCGATGATTAACGCATGCGCCGCGTGCGCGCCCAATACATCGCTGGGTGTATCACCAACGACCATAAAGCCACTCTCCGGCACGGGTTGACCCGGTTTATAACCTGGATATGCGGCGGCGAGAAATTGATAGGGGTGTGGCTTTACCAGCGAAATATGCTCACCGCGTGCCGTCGCCGCCTCTTCCGCTAACGCCACATCGGCATGAGTAATCACGCGTTCGGAGTCAAAATAGTCGAATAAACCATACCTTTTGAGCGGAAGAATCGCTTCCTGTCCTGGTCGTCCGGTCGCGACAGCGAGTGTATAGCCCGCGTCGCGTAATGCTTGCAACATCGGGCGCAGCTGCTCGACTGGCAGCAGTGGGCGCTCGAAATGGATACAACCGATCTTACCACTTTGAGCTGGTGCATGCCCATATGCGCGCGTGTATCCCTCGTTGCCCAGGTACCACTCCTGAAACAAATCACTACAAAAGGTCCAGGAAGGACTGTAGCGCGCGAAAACATTCTCAACTGGTTGCCCCAACACCTCACTGGCATAAGCGTTGAAATGATCGATGAACGCAAGCCCCACGCTCTGCTCAAATAATGGGGAGCGCAGACGGGCATAGGTCTCTCCCGTAATCGCTTTAGAAAGCGGCACATCTCGCAAAGCCAGGCGAAAGCGCGCGATCCACGCCTTATCCCAGGGCTGCAAAGGAAAAAGAAACTGGCGCATATCCACAGGAATTTTCGCCAGCAGGTCGATCAAACAGATACTTACAGCCGAGTAACAGGTATCCCAGTTGGAGTTGACCGAGTGTGCCTTGAAGTTTAGAATCACAGATTCCGGCAAAACCTCGCGGCTCACACGTGTACACTCCTCCTGTGTTTGTGGAGGGATATATGTGCTCGCAGTATTAATATTCCAATACTGTGGACTATAGAGAAGTTCGTGCAGGACCAGTCCGGCGGTTACCCAGTAGGCCTCTTCGCTCGTAATTACGCCATCCAGATCGAAGACGATTATAGTATTCAATTATCTTACCATCATGTTTTTTATGAGTACTCGGTCGAGCTGATTGTAGCAGCGCACGGGGCAAACATGCGGCCTACTCCGTATATGAGAAGAATGCCATCAAGCTAACAGAGTAAAATGTTCAGTGCGTAGAAAAGCAGAGATATGCGATTAACGAATGATCATCGTGCCAGCGCCCTTGTCGGTGAATAGCTCACGCAAGAGGATATGCGTGTCACGACCATCCACGATATGGACACGTGGGACAGCGGCTAAAGCATCCAGGCAAGCGGTGACTTTCGGAATCATGCCACCACGAATAACGCCGTTCTCAATCAATTTTTTCGCGTTCGCCTCGCTTACCTCGGAGATCAACGATCCATCGGCGTCACAAATGCCCGCGACATTGCTCAAGAAGATGAGCTTTTCCGCGTTCAACGCGCCCGCGATATGGGCCGCGACGAGATCGGCATTGATGTTCAAGCAGGTGCCCTCCGCGCCCTCGCCCAGCGGTGCGATGATGGGAATATAACCCTCTCTGATCAAAGCCTCGATCGGCTTGGGGTCGACGGAATCGACCTCGCCGACAAAGCCCAGACGCTCATCGGCGATGTGCGCGCGCACCATACGACCATCTGTACCACACAGACCGATCGCTTTGCCACCCATCTGCGAGGCCATCAACACCAGATTCTGATTGACCTGGCCCATCAAGACCATGCGCACCACATTCAGCGTCTCTTCATCGGTCACACGCAGGCCATTTTCGAAGCGTACAGGGATATGCAAACGATTCAGCCACTCATTGATGTAGGGACCGCCGCCATGCACCAGGACAGGATGGACACCCAGAGCATGCAGCCAGATGATGTCCTGCAACACGTGCCGCTGATGATCCAGAGTGCTGCCACCGAGTTTGATCACCAGCGTCTTGCCCTTGAGAAAATCAATGTACGGCAGTGCCTCGCGTAAAACTTCGGCTATCAGATGATGGTCGCTAATAATATCGCCCTCAGGTGTGGTCATAAAAGAGATCGCCATTTCTATAAAAACTCCTCATAATAACAAAAGATGATGAAAGCAGACATCTATTACACATTTTATGGATTTACACCCAGTACTGCTAAACCAGCCGTTTCTGGCAGGCCAAACAGAATGTTCGCGTTCTGAATGGCCTGGCCTGATGCACCCTTCACCAGATTATCCAGGCAGGATACCACAATCAAACGACCAGTACGCGTATCGACGGTAGGATAGATAAAACAATGATTGCTACCATAAGTCCATTTCGTATGCGGCGCTTGGTCGATCACATGTACGAAAGGCTCGTTGGCGTAATACTGTTTGTACAGCGCCAGTACATCGGCGTTCGTAGGCAATTCTCCGCCTGCATGCGACTTTATATCAACATAATTGGTCGAGAGAATGCCACGCACCATGGGGATCACATGCGGTACGAAGGTGAGGCGCAACGCTTTTTCCAGTGCATGTCCGCTATCGACCGCGACCGCCTCGATCTCTTGCGCGATCTCCGGCATATGACGGTGTCCGGCCAGTCCATACGCGCTCACATCCTCATCGGCCTCCGCGAAATGGTAGCTCTGCGTCGGCTTGCGTCCACCACCGCTGATGCCCGTTTTCGAGTCGACAATCACGTCAGCCGTGACCAGTCCGGAGGCGAACGCGGGCAGTAAAGCAAGCACTGAGGCCGTCACATGACAGCCTGGATTCGCCACCAGATCGGCCTGCCGAATCGCTTCGCGATAGCGTTCGCAGAGACCATAAACAGCCGTTTCCAGCAACGCGGGCGCGGGATGCGTGTGCTTATACCATTCTTCGTAAACAACGACATCGCGCAAACGGAAGTCCGCCGAGAGGTCGACCACCTTCATGCCTTGTTGTAAAAGTTGCATCGCCGCTTCAGCCGCCGCCGCGTGTGGCAAACACACAAAGGCCAGTTCGCTTTTTTCAGGCTCTTCCGTAATGACAAGATCGGGACTGAACGCAGGGCCTGACTCGCCGCCCATAAAACGCTCAGCGTACAGATGCGGAAATACCGCGCCCAGGCTTTTCCCGGCCTCGCTGCGTCCGGTTACCGAGACGACGCGGAATTGTGGATGCCCGGCTAGTAAACGCAAAAGTTCGACACCTGTGTAGCTAGTTATATTTATAATTGAAACCGTTGTCATTACCTATCACCTCACAACAAGCAAACAGGACAATAAAAAAAGCTTTCGTCCCCATCTTTTCTAAGAAAGGGACGAAAGCTTTTTCTTCCGTGGTACCACCCAGATTGTCTTTCCTGATCCTATCAACCGGATACTATTCGACGGGACATGTCAGGAAAAACCACTTTTTAGCGGCGATATACTGCATGGGGGCCACCCACCCGTTCCTACTTGTTCAGTATCACCTGCGCCATCTCTTGCACAAACAAAGAAGAGAGAGCACAACAGACACCTGGACTTTCTTCGGTCGGCCACTCACGAAAGGGTTCCAGGGCAATTGATCCATTCCGAACTCTCACCAAGCATCGGATCGCTGTCGGGAATCCACCCTGTACTATATTCGCTCAACGCGGGTCAGATTTTCGTTATATTTTGTTGTTCCTACTAAGGATACCAGCAGTGAACGGAGATGTCAATTACCATTTTTTATAGTACTTCTGTCATTGTCATAGAAAAACTAACTATAGTTTTGTGTGATGACATCAACTATGCTGTTCCTGCATGTATCATTTGTTACCTGTGGGACTACTGGTCCATTTTCGCTAGAGGATAGAGCCGTCCGTGTTTTTTTGTAACAGTTGACGTAGACAAATCGTCCATTATAATGGAGAATAGAATATCACGGTTTTTTCTTCCAGAGACATGGTCACCTTCGTACGTCATATTTTCCGTCGCAGGATTACTCACACTTGCAAAAAATGGTGCGTCAGTAGTCAGCACACAGGTGGCCCAATGTTTTACAATAAGAGAGTATAGATACGTAGTTATCAAAACGTGTTTTTGAAAAAATAATTTCTCATGCAGAATACTTATATATTGCACTATTTCAGTGAGAGGAACGACGAGCGTGCTAAACAATAGCAATGATTTACTAGGACAAACGCTCGGCACATGCACATTGCAACGCATGATTGGACGTGGGGGTATGGGCGCGGTTTACCTCGCTCAACAATCGCGTCCAAGACGTGCTGTGGCCGTCAAGGTGCTTTTACCGGGTATCACGGAACAGCGGCCACGAGAAGAATTTCTGGCCCGTTTTCGTCGCGAAGCCGATGCTATCGCCTCATTAGATCACATCAACATCATGCCCATCTATGAATATGGCGAACAGGGTGAAGTCGCTTTTCTCGTGATGCCGTACGTCAATGGCGGCACATTGCGCGAGATGCTGGAAAAACGCGGTCCACTCCCCCTGGAAGAGGTCGCGACAACCCTTGAACAGGTAGCAGCCGGACTTGACAGTGCTCATGCGCAAGGCATTGTACACCGCGACCTGAAACCAGGCAATATCCTTTACCATGCCGATGGTCGCGTGCTTATCGCCGATTTCGGCCTGGCAAAAGTGGTCAATGATACGACCGAGTCTATCACTGGCAATGGTCACCTCACCAGCACAGGTACGATCGTGGGCACACCCGAATATCTCTCGCCGGAACAAGGGACTGGTGATGCCATCGACTACCGTACCGATGTCTATTCGCTCGGCGTGGTCGTCTATCATATGCTCGCGGGTCGCGTCCCATACACAGGCACCTCGCCGGTCGCGGTGGCGATCAAACACGCGATCGAAGAGCCACCACCGATTACCCGCTTCAATCCCGCCATTCCTGCTAACATCGAGCGTATTGTGCTCAAAGCGATGGCGAAATCTCCTAATGAGCGTTACGCCAGCGCCGGTGAATTCGCGCTGGCCTTCTATAAAGAGGTCGCCGCCATTCCTGGTAGTTCGCTACCATCAATTCATGGCGAATGGACACACAGCCCATTCATGCCCAAATTTTCGACGCCGTTGCCATTTCTGACTCCAACAACCTCTACACCGGAAACACCCGATACAAGTGATGTCGAAGCGGAGGGACCACCAACCGAATTGACCGCCCAAACAGAGGCTGCGGCATCACCAGAATACGCGGCAGCGACCGTTCTCGCACCGGACAGCGTTCAGAACGCACCGCTTGCTTCAACCAGGCAGGATGAAAAGACATCACAAGCCAAACCCGTCGCGCCAGTATTCGCAAATACCACGGTTGAGACCCCAATGGATGCAACCGTAGCGGACTACGCACTACCTCAGAATAAGACAGCACAAGAGCCCGCCAGCGAGGGGAAACATGAAAACCACGAAGATGAGCAGGGCGAACACTTAGCGCTTCAGACGCTTGCCGACGAACATGTACTTAGACTTCCGAGCCAACAACGCACAAGTACACAGTCCAGGTGGCTGGTCATTGTCGGCTGTGTGCTGGTCCTTTTCATCATTGGCGGTGTGTTCACCTATACGCGCGTTCTGGTACCCCATACCAGTTCCGTGCAAACCACTAATGCGATCACCTCGCACTCGACAGCGAAAGCGGCCAAAACGGTTGCTACGCATAGCGCCAGTACAGCATCAACACCACAAACATCGCAATCATCAACGCAACTACCCGCGCCCGCCAGTTCAATCACGGCAGCGGCAGCATATGGAGCGATGACCTATGGAACAACGCTTCCTGGCAATTGCGATCAAAAGGGCAATTACTGGTCCAACACGTCGAAGACACAAATCTCTTGCACCAGTGGTGGCATGGATATCAATAATTCGAGTACCGGTTCGCTCGATGGCGTCCTGCTCAAAAGCCTGCCGACGGGTAAAACAATGCCGGATAACTACCTGATCCAGGTGCAGACCACCGTCAATCCAGCAGAAAATTTCGGTGTTTTCTTCCGCGCGCAAAACAATTCTTTGCAAAATGGCTATGCGATTATGTTCGATCCCAACGCTCAGAATTTCAACCTTAATTACTACAAGAATGGGACACCTACACTCGTCACGGGCGGTATCAACACCCAAGGTCTCCTTACCGGCTCAGTCACGATCGACATCGTTGTACGCGGTGACAACTACTTCTACGTGTATATCAATGGCACACGGGTCGGCAACCCCTTCAGTAACTATGGCTACAGCGGAGGAAAGGTAGGACTGATCGCCCAACCAGCCACAACGGTTACATTCAATAATTTTGAACTGTATCCGTTGCAGTAAACCTCTGCTCGCTTGTCCTCGACAAAAAAGAGCCAGGTCTCATAAATTGAACCTGGCTCTTTTTTTATCTACGTACGAGGAAACGTATAACGGAGCGTTACGAACCGGATAGGTTCGTGTAGTATTGCGATAGATTGGCGATGGGAGAAATCATCTTCTCTTGCACCAGGAACTGCTCCGTTTCCTGCCATACAGTGCTATCGTTGTAGCCGATCTTGCCATTGCCTTTGTAAACAGGAATGGTGGCATTCAATACGCTCAAGGCTTGCGTGGTATTGAGCGCAGGCACATAATTCTCGCTGATCGTTACCGCGCCACTAGGATCGTTGATGACATCGTTCACGCCACGAATAGTCGCCGCTACAAAGTTTTTCACCACCTGCGGCTGGCTTTTGTAGGTAGCATCCGTAGCGATGATACCATTCGAGACCAGTGGATAGTAGTCCGCGACATTGAAGGTGCGTACCGCTAATCCATGACTGGCAATTTGCAAAGGTTCGTTATTCGAATAACCGACTACCGCGTCCACTTTGTGCGCCAGCAAGGCCGCGACCTGATTGAACCCGATCGTCTGTATCTTGACATCCGATGTGGTAAGGTTCGCTTTGTGCAGCAGAGCTAACAAACCGGTATATGTTGAGCCATAGGCACCGGGTACACCAATGGTGTGCCCTTTGATATCGGCAAGGCTTTTGAGCGAGGAGTTGGCAGGCACGATCAAACTCACCGGATATTGCTGGTAGATGGTAGCGAAATCGGTAATTTGCAGGTTCTTGTTCTGGTTGATTGCCTGCAACATTTCGTCGCCACCGGCGAAGACAAAGGTATTTTTGCCCGCGATCATCGTTCCGACGAGGTCAGGCACAATACCATGATTGAACGTCACATTCAAGCCGACATCCTGGTAATAGCCTTTGCTCTTGGCAACATAAAACGGGGCAAATTGGATATCTGGATTATAGCCCAGACCAATCGAAATATTGGTCAACGGCTTCGAGGATGTTGATTGCGTACCTGTACTGGTCGCATTATTTCCGCACGCAGCCAGCAGCGAACCCAGCACAAAAAGTAAAGAGATCAAGGGCAACACAAAAGACGCACGACGACGTAAAGCCAGCATTTATTTTTCTCCATTCCTGATATTCGTAAAAAAGGGTAACGAGCAGTGACAGTTCGTCTCTGTCCCCGCACAAACGGGCATAATGAACTGTCCCTCTACTACAAGGGGTTTTTCGCCTAAAACATTCTCATACTCGGCTTGCTCACTCGCTTATCATTCCCATAAGCGTTAATAAACGAGTTCCGCGATCCTGATGAGCACCCATGAGGCGGCATAATAGATGGCCGCGAGCACCGCCAGAATGATGATAGCGGCGAACATGAGCGCGACATCGTATTGGTGAAGGGCGATCTGCACCAGAGCACCAAGTCCTTGATCGGGATTACAGAAAAATTCACCGACCAGGGCACCAATAATCGATAGCGTCAGGCCTGTACGCACTCCGGCGAGAATGGCGGGCAAGGCCAGTGGAAATTCCATGTATGTGAGCAGAGACCAGCCAGAAGCGCCATCCAGCCGCGCAGCATCCAGGATTTCGTGATCGATGGTTTGTATGCCTAAGATGGTGTTAATGATCATGGGGAACACCACGACCAGCACACAGACGACTACCACGGAAAGCACTCCGGTACCGAACCACAGGTAGAGGAATGGCGCGATCACAATCGATGGAATCGCCTGTCCAGCCGCGATATAGGGCTGCAAGGTGATGGCGAAGAAACGCGACTTGGCGATGGCGTAACCTATGGGCAGCGCCACAGCTACCGCGATCACAAAACCAAGCAAGCTTTCCTGAATAGTTACCAGGGCGTTGCTCAGCAGCAAACCGGAACCAATGCCGCTCACCAGGCGCGCGACCACATCAGCAGGCGCGGGCAACAACAGGCTGTAGGTATGGTTGCCCACAGTCGCCAGGTACCACGCGACCAGGATGATAGCGCCCAAAACAAAAGGAGGAATGGAGGAGAGGATACGATTGTACGCACGGATGTCGCCAGCGCGTCCGTTTCGTCGCCGCATTGGCAACTGCGAGGACGTGGAAGACTCGATGGCATCCGTCGTGTACTGTTCTTCACGTGTGAGAAACAGCGTGTGCTCCGACGAAGATGTTACCATTCGCATAAAAAATCCCTCGGTTCTAGCTCTACTGATGACTCGAAGAGAGTGACGCGGAGTCATCAATGCAACTAACCCAGGGGGACATGTAAGGGAGGCCAGGGGCAGCCAACGCCTGGATAATTACGCACGCATCTATGACGAAACGTCATTTTTGCGCCAGCAAAAATCTTTAGGGTCTTGCCCTGACGATAAACCTTCTCCCATCCGGACTGTACCGTCGGCTTCGGAATCACACCGAATCTGTCGCAAAACGCGTTTAGTACTGCACTTTACGGCTCGCGGGCTCAACATCGCTCACCCAGAGATGACCTATAGGCGACGTTTCACCGCCGGTCGGGAATTGCACCCTGCCCCGAAGGTCTTTACCTATTCCCAGCTTCATAGGCCATTATGGGCTTCTGAATCTGTTGTTATCCCTAAGTATGTCACATAAGCGCCGCTCAATGCAAGAGACAAAAAGCGGAGATTGAGCTCATTGCCACAATAACAATGAGTTCAATCTCCGTTCTACTTTTCATGCCTATGTAGCGCGCAGTCGCATTTAGCTTTCGGTAAGTACCAGGAATAAGCCACCCAGCATGGCGAGATTCTTCATGAAATTTGTCTGCTGCATCGCGCGCGGTCCTGCCTCTTGCTCCTGCCAGTAGGGGTGTCCTACATAAGTAGTAGGAACAAGGGTACCAATCAAAGCCAGCGCGGACAATTTCGGTAAAATGCCTGCCGCGAGGGTGGTGCCCGCGACCGTCATGACGGCGCCATTGAGAATAGTGGCCGGGCGTGCCGACGGAATACCAGCAGCCTCGACCCTTTTTGCACGTCCATCGGGATTCATAAACGTATTCGATCCACCAAAAATGAATATACCGCCAAGTAATATATGTCCAAGTGTTTTGAACATCAAATTCTGCCTTTCCACAAATCTTTATAGTAGAGATACTCCAGGTAACATACATATTACAATCGGTGCGAGGGCAGTGATACACGACATATGCAGCGTATTTCAGCGTCCCAACATGATTGTGCTCCCTCATATACTATCTCGGTTGATCAGACTATTCCGCTTCACACTGGCCCTTTCTTCTGCTTGCCAAGCCCCCCGCGAAACGCGGTATAATGATCACGAGGTGAATCATGAGTACAGAAGAATTAAAGATTATCCCTGTCAAAGGTATCGGCGAGATTCCTCCCGGCACAGATCTGGGAAGACTGATTGCAGATGCCTTGCATGCTCAAGAAATAACGCTTCAGCAGCACGATGTGCTGGTCGTGACACAAAAAATTGTCTCGAAAGCTGAAGGTCGTACCATAGATCTCAACACGATCGAGCCTTCGCCGTTCGCCACGCAGATAGCCCAGCGCTACAGCAAAGATGCACGTCATGTAGAGGTCGTGCTGCGCGAAAGTAAACGTATCGTGCGTATGGATCATGGTGTCATCATCAGCGAAACACAGCACGGCTTTATTTGCGCGAACGCGGGTGTCGATGAATCGAACGTCAATGGCGCACATCTATTGACTTTGCTGCCGCTGGACTCCGACGCATCCGCACGCGTGCTGCTCAGCAGCCTACGCCAGCATACCGATCAATCGTCGAACGATACAGCAGAGATCGCGGTCATCATTTCGGACACCTGGGGGCGCCCATGGCGCAATGGGCAGGTGAACATGGCGATTGGATCAGCGGGTATTGACACGCTGACCGACTATCGTGGACAGATTGATCCCTACGGCTACGAACTGCACGCAAGCATCATCGCGGTCGCGGACGAACTGGCATCGGCAGCCGAGTTAGTGATGGGAAAAATTGATCAGGTGCCCGTCGCTATTATACGCGGCTATCATTTCGCGGTCGGCGAGGGCGATGCGAGCGCCCTCATACGCGATGGCGCGACCGACATGTTCCGGTGATCCTTTTCCAACAGGTACACACATTCTCACTAACAGACTATAGGCAAAGAAAATTTTCATGAACGATATCCAACATCAGCAAGATACCCTCGTCTCACACACACCATCGCGCTACGATCACGACCTCGCCACGCTCATGCGCAGCCGTCGCAGCGTGCGTCAGTACCAATCTCGGCCTGTCTCGCGCGAGCAGATCGAGCAGATAATCGAGGCTGCTCGGTGGGCACCCTCACCCCACGGCAGACAACCATGGCGCTTCGTCGTGTTAACACGCCAGGATAGGAAACAACACCTGGCAGACGCGATGGGTGCGGACTGGCAGAAAAATCTACAGATGGATGGACAATCGCCAGAAGTCGTGGCGATACGCCAGCAAAAATCCGAGCAGCGTATCATATCGGCCCCCGCGATCATCATACCCTGCCTCTATCTGGAAGAACTGGATCGCTATCCCGATCCACAGCGGCAGAGTGATGAGACGACGATGGCGATTCAAAGTATGGGCGCGGCGATCCAAAATATGCTATTGATGGCCTATGACCTGGGCCTGGATAGCGGCTGGATGTGTGCGCCATTGTTTTGTCCCGAAGTGGTCTGCGCGGGGCTCGATCTCGACAGCCGTCTCATTCCTCACGCGTTGATCACGGTAGGCTACGCGGCAGCGGACCCCAAACGGCGTCCACGTTTGCCATTAGAAGATTTGATAGTTCGTTTTGAGTAAGGATAGGTATGATTGCAGTACTCGCAGGTGGTGTTGGCGCGGCGCGTTTTTTACAGGGCGTTGTGCAAGTTATACCACAGGAACAACTGACGGTGATCGCCAATACCGGCGATGACCGCGATTTTTACGGTCTTCACGTCTCACCCGATATCGATATTGTGCTGTATACGCTGGCGGGCATCGCTGAAGAGCAGAATGGTTGGGGTATTCGCGGTGACACGACCAACACGATGCAACAATTGACGCGCTACGGCAACGAAGACTGGTTTATGCTCGGCGACCGCGACCTCGCCACCCATATTCACCGCACCAACCTGCTACGGCAAGGCAAAACGCCCAGCGAGATCGCAGACGAATTTCGACGGCTTTTTGGCCTACAACTACACATCTTGCCCATGAGCGACCAGTCTATCCAGACGCATATCCAGACGCCAGCGGGTTTGCTACACTTTGAGGAATATATGGTCAAGCGCCAGTGTTCTGACGAAGTACAGGACATTGTCTTTGTGGGCGCGGATAAGGCTCAACCAGCTCCCGATGTGCTCAATACACTCAAACAGGCTGAAGCGATCCTGCTCGCGCCCAGCAATCCGCTGGTTAGCATCGGTAGTATTCTGGCTGTTCCGGGCATCCACGATGTGTTGCACGAAGCAAGCGGCATGATCGTAGCAGTGAGCCCGATTGTAGGCGGAGCGCCCATCAAGGGTCCGGCGGATAAATTGATGCGTGGCATGCACCTGGATGTCTCGGCGGTGGGCGTGGCACGCTGCTATCGCGACTTCCTGGATGTGATGGTCATCGATCAACAAGATGCGCATCTCGCCGACGAAATCGAGGATCTCGGTATTCCAACCGTGGTGACCGACACCATCATGCGCGATAGCGCGGCAAAGGCCAATCTCGCGCGCGTAGCCCTGAAGGCAGCAGGAATTAACGTTTAATTTCCTGAAAATAGTAATTCTGAGGACACAAGGTATCAGCCGTGAATTACGCAGCTCTTATTCCAGTTAAATCGCTCAGCCAGGTGAAAAGTCGCCTGGCTGATCACTTTACATCCACACAACGCGCGCAGATGGTGCTCGATATGCTGCATCACGTGCTGTGCGTTCTACGTGATAGCCATGCCTTCACGCATGTCGCGGTAGTAAGCGAAGATAGGACCGTCTTACAATACGCGGAACGCTGGGGCGCACTAGGACTGGTGGAGGAGCAGGCTGGACACAATCCAGCGCTCACCGCGGCAGCACAACGAGAGCGGCAGATGGGTACGGAAGCGCTCCTCACCATCTCAGCGGACCTGCCACTGCTGCAGGTCACGGAGATTCACGCGCTGCTGGAACAAGCAAACTATCACGATATCGTTTTGTCCCCCTCGCAAGATGGCACAGGCACCAACGCCTTACTGGCGCAACCACCACTGGTTATTCCTTATCTTTTCGGTGTCAACAGCTTTCAGCACTATCAGCAAGAGGGACAGAGACGTGGGCTTGTTATCGGCACCTACAACAGCATCGGGCTCGCGCTCGACGTTGATACGATCGACGATATTGAGATTCTACAGGATGTAGAGATGCTGCAATATCGTCGAACCGATGCTGGACTGCTCGTCTCCTCGTGTTACTGAAGACTAGTCCGACCAGATCCAATTGCTGATTTCGGGCAGGTCTTCAAAATGCTGGTAGCTGTACTCGTGATTTTTTGCCAGCATCGCATCGCACTCTCCCACCAATTCATCAAAATGTTCTCCGACCGTGGGAACGTTACGAGTGTATTGCAAGGTCAATTTGATCAGGTCGTAACGACTCATACCATTCAAGACGACCATATTGAATGGCGTCGTCGTTGTCCCCTGCTCGTTGAAACCACGCACATGGAAGCGTTCGGCCTGTGGTCGACCGTGAACGATTTCGTGGATGGCACGCTGATAGCCATGGAAGGCGAATATCACCGGCTTGTCCTCGGTGAATATGTCCACGAAGGTATTGTTATCGACCCCATGCGGATGGTCGTCGGGCGTAAACAGCGTCATGAGATCGACGACATTCGCCACGCGAACCTTCAGGTCGGGGAGATGCTTGCGCAACCACCAGGTCGCCGCGATGATCTCCAGGGTCGGAATATCGCCCGCGCAACCCAGCACCACGTCCGGTTCTGTTCCACCATCGTTACTGGCCCACTGCCATGTCGAAAGGCCGCGTGCGCAGTGCTCCATCGCGTCATGCATATTGAGCCATTGTAACTGCGGCTGTTTATCGATCACGATCAGATTGACGTAATCTTTACTGCGCAAGCAGTGGTCCGCGACCGAGAGCAGGCAGTTCGCGTCCGGCGGCAGATAGATGCGCGAAACAGCGCCCCTTTGTGTCAGAACTGTATCGATCAGGCCGGGTCCCTGGTGACTGAACCCGTTATGGTCGTTGCGCCAGCAGGTAGAAGTGAGCAGAATATTCATAGAGGGAACTGGCGCACGCCAGGGCAGCTTGATGCCCTCTTCCAACCATTTAGAAAACTGCACCGTCTGGGAGGCGGACACCATCGCGAACGACTCGTAGGTGACGAACATACCGTGGCGACCGGTCAGCGAATAACCCTCCAACCAGCCGTGGCACAGATGCTCACTGAGCACCTCCATCACACGTCCATCCTGCGCCAGGTGATCATCGATAGGGATAATCTTTTCTTCGAACGTGCGATTTTCTACCTCGAACACATCCGATAGACGGTTGGAGTTGGTTTCATCGGGGCAGGTAATACGAAAATTCTGCTGCTCTTTGTTTTGCACGAACACATCGCGCAACCACGTGCCCAATTGCTTGGTGGACTCCTTGCGTACAGTCGCGGGATGTGGAACATCGATTGCATAGTCAGCATACATCGGAAGATTGAGGTCGACGGCCAGTTTGCCGCCATTAGCGTGCGGATTAGCACCCATACGGCGATCGCCTTTGGGTGCCAGCGCGGCCAGCTCTGGCTGCAGTCGTCCGTGCTCATCGAACAACGTCTCCGGATGGTAGCTCTTCATCCAGCCCTCAAGCTGCTTTAAATGCTCCTCGTTGGTTTTGACATCCGTAATCGGCACCTGATGTGAGCGGAACGTGCCTTCAATCGGCTTACCATCCACGAATTTCGGGCCGGTCCACCCTTTTGGCGAACGCAAGACGATCAGCGGCCAGCGCGGCAACATCGCTTTTCCGCTCTTCCTGGCCTCCTCTTGATAGCCACGAATTTTCGCATAGCAGGTGTCCAATGTCTCTGCAAACGTCTGATGCATAGTTGCGGGTTCATCGCCCTCCACAAAATGCACTTCGTAGCCAAAACCGGTCAACTGCTGCTCGATCGATTCATCAGACTCGCGGCCCATAATGGTGGGTCCTGAAATTTTATAGCCATTGAGGTGCAGAATGGGCAGCACCGCGCCATCTCTGATCGGGTCCAAAAACTTGATACTTTTCCATGAACCCGAGAGTGGACCCGTTTCCGCCTCGCCATCTCCCACGACCGCTACGACCAGCAGATTCGGGTTATCGAAGGCCGCACCAAAGGCATGCACCAGCACATAGCCGAGCTCTCCACCCTCGTGAATGGAGCCAGGAGTGGTGACGCTGACATGGCTGGGAATGCCGCCAGGCGTTGAGAACTGGCGGAACAATTGTCGCAGACCAGGCTCGTCTTGCGTGATGTTGGGATAGATTTCGCTATATGTGCCCTCAAGGTAGACATTACCCACAATCGCTGGTCCACCATGTCCTGGACCAGATAGATAGATGGCATCCACATCGGTATTTTGAATCAAGCGGTTGAGATGCACATAAATAAAGTTCTGACCGGGCGACGTTCCCCAGTGTCCGAGCAGACGAGGCTTGATGTGTTCTGGACGCAGAGGCTCGTGCAGTAAGGGATTGTCCTGCAAATAAATCTGTCCAATCGTCAGGTAATTTGTGGCATCCCAATAACGCTGCATGAGCTCAAGTTGTTCCGAATCGATATATGACATAAATTTCTCCAGCGATCTCTACAAAGAAAACGGGGCTTTGATGACCTATCCCAAAACGTATTAAGGCATTTCTTCATCCTTATTACGTCAAGGTAGCGCAAAAGGTTTCCACAAAGTGCCTGTATTTTCGGTATTTTTGTCTATCACCAGGCTTTCTACAGGTAGCAAAAAGTACATAGAAATTGTTAGAGCTTGTGCATACTGCACAATTCTGTAGGTATTACATTCTGCATAATTGCCTGTAGTCGTGCCCCTATCGAACAACATATGATTATGAGGGGTGAGCATAGGTTTCTGAGAGAGGCACGTCTCTCGCTAGACATCACTCAAGAGCTGAAAGAAATCGCTATTTGTGATGGCAATGTGGCGCCATTTATTCCTGCGACGAGGCCGGGACACATGTTAGGAGGAGAGTACATTCCATGACACCAGAAGAAGTCTTGCAATTGGCAAAAGATAACGGCGTGAAAATCGTTGATATCAAGTTCTGCGACCTTCCAGGCACCTGGCAACATTTCAGCGTACCCGCGCACATCTTGTCAGAAGATCTATTCAGTGAAGGGCTACCATTCGATGGCTCCAGTGTGCGCGGCTTCCAGAGCATCAATGAAAGCGATATGATCGTCGTACCCGATGCCAATACTGCTTTTCTCGATCCCTTCACGGCTGTTCCTACGCTGAGCCTCACCTGCAACATCACGCATCCCGGACCCGATCAGAAACCATACAGCCGCGACCCGCGCTACGTCGCACAAAAAGCGGAAGAGTATCTGCGCAATAGTGGCCTGGCCGACACGGCCTTCTTCGGTCCTGAAGCCGAATTCTATATCTTCGACAATGTACGCTACACCTCGCAGGACAATGTACAGTACGCCGAGGTCGATTCCGTCGAATCGCAGTGGAATAGCGCGGGCAGCGACGACAAACAAAGCCTGGGCCACCTGATGAATGTCAAGGGCGGCTACTTCCCCGTGCCACCTAACGATACCTACCAGGACCTGCGTACAGAAATGGTGCTCGCCCTCGAAGCCCTGGGCATTGAAATCGAGGCCCACCATCACGAGGTCGGTGCCGCCGGTCAGTGCGAAATCGACTTCAAGTTCGATACGCTGGTGACGACAGCGGATAAACTCCTACTCTACAAATATGTGGTGAAAAACACGGCGCGCAAGTTCGGCAAATCCGTGACGTTCATGCCCAAACCGGTCTTCGGCGACAATGGCTCAGGTATGCACACGCACCAGAGCCTGTGGAAAGCGGAGAAACCGCTCTTCGCGGATGCGGACGGCTACGCGGGCATCTCACAGATGGCACGCTACTATATTGGTGGCATCCTGACCCACGCCCCGGCTGTCCTGGCTATCGCGGCCCCTTCGACCAATAGCTACAAACGCCTGGTGCCTGGCTTCGAAGCACCTGTGAATCTGGTCTTCTCCAAAGGCAACCGCAGCGCGGCTGTCCGTATTCCTCTGACCGAGAGCCCGAAGGCGAAACGTATCGAGTTCCGTACACCGGATGCAACCGCCAATCCTTACCTGCTCTTCTCGGCTCTGCTGATGGCTGGTCTCGATGGCATTCGCCGCCAGATCGAGCCCTCCGACCATGGCTACGGACCCGTCGATCGCGACCTCTACAGCATGACCGCGGAAGAGTTGAGCACGATTCGCTCCGTACCTGGCTCGTTGGAAGAGTCGTTGAACGCGCTGGAAAACGATCACGAGTTCCTGCTAGAAGGCGACGTGTTCACACCCGACCTGCTCGAAAAGTATATTGATCTGAAACGAGAACAGGCCGCGCAGGTACGCCTTCGTCCAGCTCCTATCGAGTTTTCGTTCTACTACGACGCATAAACAACTGCTTCCTGCTTCATTATGAAGTATCGAAGGACGACAGAAAAAAGAAGGAGACCCGTCAGGATCTCCTTCTTTTTTCTGTCGTCCTTTGCTCTCTGCTTTATGTAATCGGTTCCTGAACACATCGATTTGAATGTGCTATAGTGTACATATTTCCTCTATACACAAATATATGCAAACTGCCCACTGATGAGTCTTGACATAGCCTCGCTATGGAGTGACAAGGAGCGGTTATAGAACTTGACGATGAAGCACATCATTAATTCAAGGGAGGGCCATCATGGAATTTCTCGTAGATAGCTACGGACGACGCATCAAAAATATGCGTATCTCCGTTACCGACAAATGCAACTTCCGCTGCACGTACTGTATGCCTGCCGAGGGCCTTCCCTGGTTAAAGAAAAGCGAGATTCTCTCGTATGAAGAGATCACACGGATCGCACGCGTCGCGGTGACAATGGGTATCGAGCAGATCCGCCTGACCGGTGGCGAGCCGCTGGTGAGGCGCGATCTGCCCACGCTGGTGCAGGAGTTGAAAAGTCTGCCGGGCCTCAAAAGTTTGAGCATCACCACCAATGGTATCTTGCTGAAACAACAGGCGAGAGCACTGGCGGAAGCGGGCCTGACCAGGATCAATGTGAGTCTTGATTCGCTATTGCGCGAAAAATTCACGCGTCTCACGCGGCGCGACCAACTCGATCAGGTGCTTGCGGGCCTGGATGTATTAGCGCACTATCCACAGATCCACCCGATCAAAATCAACGCCGTTGCCATGCGTGACTTCAGTGAGGCGGAGGTGCTCGACTTCGTGCGCTTCGCGCGTCAAAAAGCGTACGTTATGCGCTGGATCGAGTTCATGCCGCTGGATGCTGATCAGCTATGGCGTAAAGAAGATATTCTCACCGGTGGCGAGATCAAGGCTATTATCGAGTCCGCCTATGGCTCGCTTCAGCCTATTCAAAGCGGCGATCCATCAGAAACCGCCCGCCGTTACACTTTTAGTGATGGTGTCGGCGAAGTGGGTTTTATCAATCCTGTAAGCGAACCCTTCTGCTCCTCCTGCGATCGCATTCGTCTGACCGCCGACGGTCAGTTGCGCACCTGCCTTTTTGCGACCGAAGAGACCGATCTACGCGCCATCATCCGCTCGGACGCCAGCGATGAGGATGTAGCCCAGGCCCTACACAACGCGGTATGGAAGAAAGAATTGAAACACTATATCGGAGATAAGCGATTTAAACGCGCCAATCGGAGTATGTCGATGATTGGCGGATAAATACTTTCTATACGAATACTCGGTAGAAGTTATGCTTATACTTTTCTTGCTCGTTCCAGGAAATGATTGAGGAGTCAGCGTTTTTCTTCTAAGTACAGTGCAACAATCTCTAGAAACTCTGTTACTAAAAAAGAAGAAATTCGTCAATATAGTGTAATAGACAAGTTCTATACCTATTACTCCTCCCGTGGTAACCAGAGGACGATTATTGTAGGATATCGGCCCCCAGGCTCATCCTGGTAGATTGAGAAAGAGGTTATTGTGGCAAACAAGGAAGCGGATCTACTTACCGTAAGTGAGGTTGCCAGGCAGCTTCGAGTAGACGACACAACGGTGCGCAGATGGATTAAGAATGGGGTGTTGGAAGCCATTCCCCTTCCGCATAGCGGTGCTCGGCAGGCCTATCGTGTTCGACGCTCAACGCTTGAAGCACTGCTCTCCTCCCCTCCATCGGTCTGATTTCTGATCTATTCTCGCCATCCCCACAGAAGACACACCCCCGACCTTCCCCACCTGAAATAGATCGGGGGTCCATTTTGCATTCTTTCACCGCTGATTATCCCCACGCGTGCTGATACGTCGTGCTCGTACGAAATAAGCAATAGGGGAAATCATAGTTCGGCGCGGTAAAGGTATAGACCATTGATCGACTCATCTTCAACTAATTGCATGCCAAACCTTGCCGCAAAAGAGTTTGTCGAAGCATCGGCAGCGGGCAGTAGCGCCTCGAAATAAATCGGTACACCCACCTGCTCGGCCTCGAATTCAAAATCCGAGCCCAGCAAACGAGCGCGATTGCGCGCACCAATCAGCAAAATACGGCCCGCGCCCTGCCGTCGATAACGTGGATGAATCGTCCCGCGACAAACAAAGTGATACGCTTGCGGCTCTTGTTGTAATTGCACAACAGTAAATCCTACCGTCTCACCTTCAATGCCATCCAGTGTGCCCGCTTGATTCCAGGTCATCAATTCGTCGTCATCGTCCGTCACGATAAAAACATTTTCAGGCTCGCGCCTGGCTACGTCCTCCAACCATGCTTCAAAGGCCTTTTTGCTCATCGCTACACTATCATCCATTTGTGCCGCGAGAGTGTGAAGGGCGAACAGCGTCGAGACATCGTCCCCCCTCCATGGTCGCACACGCATATACGTTTCCCTTTCAAGGCTCCATGCTACAGGCAGGAGCGTTCTTATGCCTGCACGTCGAGGCACCTCTGGCATATACTATTACTATAGTATTCATAGCGCTACCCGTGAATGACCAACCCCTACAGAGAAGGAGCTGCTTCCATTGTCTACTGTATCAAAGATCACGCATATCCGCCAGGCTATGCCAGCCACACACAACCACGTCTATCTCAACACAGGTACCTTCGGTCCTCTACCCACCCCTGTTCTTGAAGTAATGCAGACACGTCTACAGACGGAGTGGCAACAGGGACGCCTCGGTGCCAGCATGACCTCCGCTATAACGATATATGACGAGGCGCGTCAACAGGTCGCACGCCTGCTGCACGCCAACACCAGTGAGATTGTGCTGACCGCGAATACGACCGCTGGCCTCAATATCGTCAGTCATGGCATCGCCTGGCACGAGGGCGACGAGGTGATCACCACCAATCACGAACATATCGGCGTATACGCACCGCTCTATCAGATCCGCGACCGCCTCGGCATCACAATACGTATTGTAGACCTGGGAGCATATGCGACTGCACCATTATACGAAACCATACGACAACAGATCACCGAACGCACAAAGCTGATCGTACTCTCGCATGTCACCTGGACAACTGGCACGATTCTGGATATTCAGGCAATCGGCGCATTGGGCAAAGAGCTGAATATTCCTGTGTTGGTCGATGGTGCGCAATCAATCGGTAATATCGAGGTCGATGCGCAAACGCTCGGCGTCGATTTCTATGCTATACCGATGCAAAAGTGGCTGTGTGGACCAGACGGAACGGGCGCGCTCTACATTCGCCAGGCATCACAACATTACGTCAGTCCTCTCTATGTCGGCTATACATCCACTAAACACGAGCCAGGCATCGAATGGGAGCTTTTACCCAGCGCGCAGCAATTCGAGTTCGGTGGTCGCCAGACAGCGGCCATCGCGGGCCAGGGCGCGGCACTGCGCTGGTTGGACGAATACGTTGGGCACGAGTGGCAATACGCCCATATCGCAGAACTTAACGCTTACGCCTATCAAATGCTGAGCACCCTAGCAGGCATTACCATCTGGACACCCCAGCCGGGTGTGAATGGCCTGCTTTCCTTTACGCTTGCGGAGACCGATGATGCGGTGATCGTGCAGCAGTTGCGCGAGGAACACAATATCTATGTGCGCAATATTCCATCGACCAGGGCGTTGCGCATCTCCACCGGCTTCTTCAATACGGAAGAGGATATCGATAGGCTTGTTACTGCCTTGAAATTCATTGTGAAAAAAGAGCTATAGGTTTGAGCAACTAAAGTGCGACGGGAGTCGTAGCCTCAAGTTGCAATGAGAGCAGGCGAGAGACACTCTCGCGCATAGAGACGCCGTACACGACCTGCGCGGCAGTCATGCTGACGCGATTGTGCGTGATGACAATGAATTGAGTGTTGCGCGCCAGGCTCTTCAAAATTTCGCAGAAGCGCACCACGTTGGACTCGTCGAGCGCGGCGTCCACCTCGTCCAGCAGGCAAAATGGTGGGGGGTTGATCTCCAGCAATGAGAATAGTAAGGCCGCCGATACCAGTGCGCGTTCGCCGCCGGAGAGCAGGGAGAGATCTTGCACCTTCTTTCCTGGTGGCTGCACAATCACATCGACGCCGCTCGGCATTGCTGTCGGCACCCCACCATCATCATTGCTGGACTCGCTTTTCGCGATTACCAGTTCCAGGCGAGCGGTCCCACCATTGAACAGAGTGGTGAAATGTTCGCGAAAGCGCGCGTTGACCGATTGAAAGGTCGTTTCGAACTGGCGTGCCATAGTGGCATCCAGTTGATCGATGATTTCATGTAGTTGGCTTGCCGCCCCATCCATATCGGAAATTTGTGATGAGAGAAATTCGTAGCGCGTCTTCGTCTCCTCATAAAGCTGCGGTGCATCGACATCATAACCGCCCATGGTTTTCAACTGGCCGCGCAATGTCTCTATACGCTTGCGGTAGCGCTTGAGTTGCGTCTCTTCCTCCTCTGAAAGATCGTCTTCCAGCGAGACCTGAGAGACCTGCTTTGTCCCCTGCCTCTCTTTTTCATCACCGGCCTCATCAATAGTACGTGTAGAGCGTTCGATCAATTGTTGAGCATCGTCGATGCCTGTTTCTTCGTACAGTTGTGTCAGCAGTGTTTCGGCAGCGTCGCGCGCTTTCTGGCTCTCCAACAGGACACGACGATAAGCGGTTTCTTGCTCCCTGACCTCTTGACCTAATTTCGCGCGCCGTTGCTCAAGCAGGGCATTTTGCTGCTCAACCTGCGCCAATTGCTGCTCAATTGTGGTAAGAGTGCTTTGCGCGGTCGCAGTACTGGCCTGGGCAGTAGCAAGGTCACTGCGGTACTGCTCACGCTCACGCTGTAAAAGAGCCTGTTGTCTCTCACCCTCCTCGCGTCTTGCTACCTGCCGATTGACCTGTGTTTTGAGATCTTGCGCCTGCGTCTGCTGTGCTGTGAGTTGTCTGCGCAAAGATTGCGCCTCCTGCCGCTTGACGGCTAGAGCAGTACGCTCACGAGCCAGTTCGTCCTGCTGTCGACGATACGTGGCCGCTTGTTCCTCCATCTCGCCCTGGAATTCCTCAAGCTGACCGCGCATCTCACGCTGTGCTTTTTCATGTGCGCGCACACGCTCTTGCGCGGCCTGTATCTCCTGTTCTAAACCGGTGATCTCCGCCACCAACTGTTGCTCGATTGAGCTCGCCATACGGATCTCCGTCTGCACACGTTCGCTGTCGCGACGTGCAAGATTGATGACGCGATTGACATCGTTGATACGGTTGACGATCTTTTGCAGTTCTTTATCCAACCCCGCCAGTTCAATCTTGCATCCCTCCTGCCGACGTTGCGCCTCGCTCATCGTCTCATGCACCTGCTGGATCGTCGCATTCACGCGATCTAACTGCGTGGGCAACTCGCGCAGTTCGCGTTCATGTGCGAGCAAACCCTGTTGCGCATCACTCTTCCCACCACTGCTCAGCCAACCTCCGACATGCAATTGCTCACCTTTAAGGGTGACAATGGAGCTAAGAGGCAGGTCAGCATCGGAGGAAAGGCTGAGCTGCGAGGCCCAATCAAGCAAGCGGAACGCGATCGTTATGTCGCGCGCGACAACAATTCCATGCAATAAACGCCGAAAGAGAGGGGAAAAACGTGGCTCGTAGCGCAAGAGTTGCCAGGCGAAACCGGCGACATGCTCCTGCGTCAACGAGGATGCCTCCAGAAAACGGCGCAGGACCATCTCCTCTTGCTGTTCTTGAAGATGTTGAATCTCGCTGACTCCCTCGTCTTCGCCATCGCGCTCCAACCACACCACCATCGCTTTGCTCGCCATTGTCGTCGTCAAATAGTCCAGGCTGCGGCGCGCATCTTCAAATGTGCGCACCGCGACCGCCTGCATAGCGGAACCAAGCGCGGCTTCTAACGCGGTCTCGAATCCAGGTGGAACGATACATAATTGGGGCACAGGGCCAAGCAAACCAGAGAGAGTTCCAGGAGAGGCACGCAAGAGTGCGCGTACGCCATCGCTGTATCCACTCAAACTCTGCTGCCAGTTCTTGAGCAGGTTCAGACGATCCATAAGCGAACGCTTCTGTCGCTCGACCTCTGCCAGTGTGGCCTTGATGCGCTCGATTTCCTGCTGACCATCAGAGATGGCGCGGGTGAGGGTTTGTTTCTGCTGGCTCACTCGTTGCTCCTCGTCGCGTTCGCTCGCCAGATGCACACGTTCCTCCTCGATCCGTGCCTCCAATGTACGCGAGGTTTGTTGTGCCTGGGTGAGCGTGTTGCGTCGCGCGGCCAGCGTCTGGTTCTTCTCGCCCACCTGTTTTTGTAGACGACCCATTTCGGACTGGGTCGAGCCGAGACGAGCCTGTACCTGCACGAGGTCGTTTTGTACATTGCGCAAACGGCGTGCCTCCGCCTCGTATGCTTTTTGCGCTTGCGCCACTCCACTCTCCAATGTCGCCAGGTGGGCTGCTCCATTGTCGAGGGCTTCATCGGCGAGGTCGCACTGCTCTTCCAGGTCGCTGCTCTGCCGCTGCAACGCGATCATGCGCTCACGCAAATGTTGCTCCTCCTGGCGCAGGTCGCTCTGTTGCCGCTCGAAACCGCCCACGCGCTCCTCGATCACCGCCAGTTCGCGCTCAAATTTCTGCGCTTGCTCTCTCGCCTCGTTCACATTGTTACGAGCCTGCTGGAGGCGTGTCTGCGCCTGTTGCCGCTCCGTTCGCAACACCTGTGCCTGCTCGCTGACTTCTTGCAACGCCTGATCGCCCAGGCGTGCCCTTTGCGCTGCTGCCTGCTCACTCTGCTCGGTACGCATTCTGGCCGCATGGACGCGTCGCCATTGCAAGGTGTACCAGCCCAATAACACGTTGTCCAGTTCTGTGGAAAGCTGGCGGAACTCGACCGCGCGCCGCGCCTGCTCGGCCAGAGGAGCTAAACGCGGCTCGATCTCTCTGACGATGTCACGCAAACGTTCCAGATTCTGCTCGGTCTGCTTGAGCCGCGTCTCGGCATCCATGCGCTGCACCTGAAATGGACGAATACCGGCGGCGTCCTCGAACAGGCCTCGTCTTTCTTCGGCGCGCAGACTCAACGCGGCATCGATCAAGCCCTGCCCTACGACGGTATAGGAATCGTGCCCAATACGCGCCTGGGCCAGCAGGAGCAGCACATCTTTCAGGCGTACCTTCTGCTTATTGATCAGATACTCGTTCTCGCCCGAGCGGTAGCTCCGCCGCGTCACGGTAATCTCGCTATAGTCGGAAGGCACCCAGCCGGTGCTGTTGTCCAGCGTGAGCGAGACTTCGGCCATGCCCAGCGCGGCCTTGCCCTGACTACCGATAAAAATAATGTCGTCGCTCTTTTTTCCGCGCAACTGGCGCATGCTCTGCTCGCCCAGCACCCAGCGAATCGAGTCGGCAACATTCGATTTGCCCGCACCATTCGGTCCCACAATCGCGGTGATACCAGGGCTGAATTCCAACAATGTACGCGTGGCAAAACTTTTGAAACCCAACATCTCCAAACGTTTGAGATACACCTACACCCGCTCCTCCTAAAAACAAACCAGGACTGCTCTGTCGTTGGATGATACCATAGCGATAGCGTATCGTCGAGCCTTTGAGAAAACTGATTTACGCATCGCTATTCCTGATTCTCGCTTCCCATCTTCAACTCAAAGCTCAGAAAGCTCAAGGTTCTTATTTATCAGAAGAGAGGACAAACGGTCACTCACGCGAGGTGGACTCCTCCTGCTCTCTTTTAGTATCAGGATCAGGTGGGGGCGGGATCTGATCCGTTGCAGGTACCTGCGCGAATTCTTTGGCGTGTCGTGTGCGCCAGGATGTCCAGTACGCGATGATCAAAACTTGAATAAGACCAGCCAGCGGCGCGGAAAAGACAGCACCCACGATGCCGAAAAGTTTACCACCAACCAATAAGGCGAAGATAGAAACAATAGGATGCAACCCCACCGCCTGTCCCAGGATACGCGGAGCCAGCACCTGCCCATCGAGAACACCTTGCGCGATACTGGAAAAGATGAGGACGATGAGCGCGGTCTGCCAGCCACGCAGCAAGAGCGCGAAGAGAATAATGATAGCGCCAGAGATGTACGCGCCGATCTGTGGCACAAACTCCAAAACGAAAACGATTAAGGCCAGCAGGAGCGCGTAAGGAACACCGATAATAAAAAGTCCAACTCCGATAATGATGCTCATCACAGCCGATAGGGTGATTTGTCCACGCAGAAAACCACCCATCATGCGATCGACTGTCTGCATAAAAAACGTAACGTTATCGTTTTCGCGCATAGGCGTGTTCGAGCGTATCCACTTCAGAACACGTGGACCATCGATTAGAAAGTAAACACTGAGCGAGGTGACAATAATAGCATCGATAATGACAGTGAAAAAAGTGGTGACAAGCGACGGCAGCGAACCTATAACAGCTAATACCTGATTGCCGATCTGTTGCACGGAAGAGGCGATCTGCGTCGATGTAATACCGATACGATTCAATGCGTTTTGTGCTGGCTGCACATATTGCAGCAGTTTTGGCGCCTCCGTTTGAATCGTCTGAATGAGCGAGGTCAATTGACCGATAGCGGTCACGACTACGTAGTAACCAAGCGCGCTCAAGGCTAACAATACTCCCAGATAGACGAGGAGAATAGCAAGCACACGCGGCATCACGCGTTGCAATATTTTTACCAGCGGATAGAGCACATATGCCAATACCATCGAGAAAAGCATAAAGACAATTGGCTCGGCGATCTGTGCCAGCAACCAGAGTACGATACCAATCAAGGCGAACACACCCAAAATCGTCACGATAATTAGAAATCGGCGCAACCACAGCATTACTGATCCACGTTCCGATGTGGGCGGTGAAGAATCAAACAACGAACTCATAGTCAATTTCTCCCTTAAAAATGCGCATGTCCATCAACCCAGGCTCTTACGCTTTTCTCTCTCTACTTTACCACTTATAGACGTTTGATAGGGCTTCAATCGTAGGCGAAAAGCTGAGATTAGGAATAAACATGCTTACAGCAACTCGACTTGCCTGCTTTTTTGGGGATATACTAGGTCCATGAGCAGCAACCCACCTGACTCTTTTGCAAAAATAGCTAGTGTTTAGATAGTGTATAAATGACAGATCAGGTTGTGGCTGAGAAAGGTATTCTCTATGCAATCCAGTACGACCACCACGGCAGTGAATGCTGATCAAGTTGGACTCAATCTGACACCCAGTCGCGTCAACGCGGTCTTCGTCGCCATTCTGCTTGGTATGTTGATGGCCGCGCTCGATGGCACCATCGTCTCGACCGCCCTGCCACGCATTATCAGCGACCTGGGAGGTGGTTCAGTATCCTGGGTGGTCACCGGTTATCTGCTGGCGGAGACCTGCTCTACGCCACTATGGGGAAAATTCGGCGATCTCTTCGGACGCAAAATAGTATTCCAGGCATGTATCGTTGTCTTTATCGGTGGTTCGTTTCTAAGTGGACTGAGTCAGAATCTCAGCGAACTGGTGATCTTCCGCGCCATCCAAGGACTCGGTGGTGGTGGTTTGACCGTGACCGCGACCGCTTTAATCGCCGATGTCGTGCCGATCAGCGAACGCGGCAAATATCAGGGCTTCATCGGCGCGGTCTTTGGAGTAGCGACCGTTGCCGGACCACTACTAGGCGGGCTTTTTGTCGATCAGCTCTCGTGGCGCTGGTCGTTCTATGTCAATGTGCCGATCGCGATCCTGGTTTTCATTATCGCGGGCGCCACTATTCCCGGCGCTTTGCAACGTAGCCGACCCCAAATTGATTACGCAGGCATCGTCACAATCGCTATCTTCTCCAGTGCTCTCACACTCCTGACCAGTTGGGGTGGTGTCACCTATGCCTGGAACTCGCCGATCATCATCGGTCTGGCGGTGGTCACCATTGTGGGGCTGATCCTGTTTATCATCATCGAACAGCGCGTTAGCGAACCGTTGCTGCCACTACGCCTGTTCAACAATCGCGTCTTTACCGTCTGCGCCATTCTCAGCGTGATCGTGGGCGCGGCCATGTATGGTGGCATCACTTACCTTCCACTTTATATGCAGGTGGTCAAAGGTGTATCGGCGACCTCCTCCGGCCTGCAACTGCTACCACTGGTCGCGGGGTTGCTCGCGGCCTCCATTCTAAGTGGCAATCTGGTGAGTAAAACGGGTCGCTACAAAATCTTTCCAGTCATTGGCACCGCCACTATGACGGTTGGCTTTTTTCTCCTGTCACGCCTGAATCAGCAGACAAGCACGATCGTTTCATCGCTTTACATGCTTGTCTTCGGCATCGGTATTGGCTTGACCATGCAGATACTGACGATCGCGGTGCAGAATACCGCCGAATATCGCGACCTGGGCGTGGCTACATCGGGCATCACCTTTCTGCGCACCCTGGCAAGCGCGATCGGGGTCGCGGTATTGGGCACGATCTTCAGCGGTCACCTTATCTCCAACCTGCCCGCGGGCATTAATCCGCAACTCGCGCAAAATCCACTTGCCGCGCACCAGTTGCCTCCGGCACTTGCTACCGCCTTCATCCAAACCTATATGAATTCGTTACAGACCATTTTCTTGATCGCTATGCCGATCGCGCTCATCGGCTTCGTGACCTCGTTCTTCTTGCCTGATGTCGCGTTGCGCGGCACGACGCGCGCGGTCGCCAACAATACCGTTGACGATAGCTTCGGCATGCTAAAATCTTCAGACGCTCATCGCACCCTGGCGCGTGCGATCTCTTCAATTATGCAACAGCATAAAGACAGCATCCCTATTATTCTGGCGCGCTCCAACACTGGTCTGGACGATGCTCACGCCTGGATGCTTGGGCAGGTGCACCGCTACACGCGCATGACACAGAACACGTCACTGACGGAAATAAGTAAAGCGATCAAGGTTCCCGCCAGCATTCTCGCTCCTATCGTCAGCCAGCTTGTTGCCGATGGATATGTAAGCGAAAACGAAGGACATATCCAACTCTCCGCAAAAGGATCACAAAACGTTAGACAGATCGTCAATGCCTGGCATGATTGGCTCATCGAACAGCTCGACGACTGGCATCCGCAAAATCACGACGACCTCGTCAAGGCGGTCAACACCATCGCTAATCGTATCGTCAGTGAACAGCAGCCATCACCCGTACTGCAAACAGCCTCGGTATCCTAAACTGATGTCCTGGAGCACCAACGCATTTACTTTATGCATAGCAAATGCATTTGTGCTCTAACGTATCTTCAAAATCATGTGAGATCTTCTATTGATAGTCATCTTGCTATCGTGATAGCATGCACGCTATGCAATTATGCAATAACGATCTGTACGACTCCATCACGACAAGCCACCCAGGTTTGACCCTCTTCAACACCGTTCTTTTTATTATCCTCTGCATCCTCTGTATTAAGGCTATAAGAAGTGGCATCAATGGCATATAACGTTTCCCCTGCCATTTCGATTTCAACTGGCGTCTCCCTACTTGCTACTCCACGTACAAAATTGTAGAGATGACGAGCGGAGCATGTTTGTGCCGATACGTTGTAATCTGCAACATCAGGAAATGATTCGTATGTGGCCCATTTTTCATCCTGCGGACTCGGCACGAGCGTTTGCGTAAATAGCCCCTGTATTGCTTGCGTAAGCAACGATGCGCCCAGACGGACACATTGCTCCTCCAGATTCTCGTAGCGTATACCATCCATGATTGGGAAACTCTCTTGCAGCACGATCGCGCCAGTATCGAACCGCTCTTCCATTAGATGAATGGTCACGCCAGCCATTTGCTCGCCCGCGCGCAACGTCCAGAAAAGTGGCACCGGTCCTCGATGGAGCGGCAATAAAGAGGGGTGCACATTGAGACTCGTCAGGCGCGCAATGCGCAAGATGGCTGAGGGAATTCTCCGTGGGAAGCAAGCGACACAAATGAAGTCTGGCTGATAGGCTGCAAGCGTTTCTACCGTCTGTGGTGCGCCTAAGCGATAAACGTTCCAGACGGGAATAGCGGAATCGTGCGCTAGGTCGAAAAACACGGTCTGCGCGGTGACTCCCATCATCGCGGCCATCGCCAGACCACCACGAGACACTGTCTTTTGCTCGATCGGGGGAGATTCACGGCCTGGCAACGCGTGCGCAGGGACAACGATGGCACAAATGTCGACATCGCTGTCAATCAATGCTTGCAAAACGATGGTTGAAAAGACGCACGGCATCCCCAGAAAAAGCACACGTGGTCTGCTAACGTTATTTTTAGCCACTGCAATGCTACTCGTCAAACTTCCCACTTTTCCATCCCTCTACGCTTATCATTTTTCTAGACCGAAGTACCTGTTGATGCTAATTGTCTTGTAAAAATCCACTTTTCTATGTTATGCTTATTGAACAAATAGGTATTCGCCAATTTGATGCTATTTCCCATGCCTGGGGAAAGGGCTGCAAGATAGTTTTCTCTTGTGCCACTTCCCTCTTATTCTCAATGGTGCTTTTAGTATTTCTTACTATTTCAGCGCATGAAAGGACTCGCTATGTTCTATTCAATGCATATGCGGCGGCATCTGTTCTCGTCAGCGTTCGCTGCCCTCCTATGCAGCATGTCTCTGCTCTTCGGTGCCCAGGTAGCTATCGCACATAGCTCGCACCAGATCGGCGCGCTTGCCGTGCACGGCCACTGGACAAAATGGTCCCAAAAACAGGCTCCGACCTATGCCGAGTGCGAAGCGCAATTTCAGGTTCCTTGCTATGATCCAGAGCAGCTCCGCACAGCATACGACCTGCAAGCACTTACGCAGAAAGGTGACACAGGCAAGGGTCAGACCATCGTGCTCATCGATTCCTTTGGCAGCCCGACCGCGCTGTCCGATCTGAAACAGTTCGACAAAGACTATGGTCTGCCCGATCCCCCGTCCTTCCAACAACTCGCGCCCCTCGGTTCAGTCCCCTTTGATCCCACGAACAGTGATCAGGTTGGTTGGGCTGAGGAAACTTCGTTGGATGTTCAATGGTCGCACGCGATGGCGCCCGCGGCAAACATCATCGTGTTGACCAGTCCAGTCTCTGAGACCGAAGGTGTGCAGGGACTACCACAATTCTTGCAACTGGAACAATACGCGCTCTCTCATCACCTTGGTCACATTATCTCACAAAGCTGGTCGGCTACTGAAAATACCCTCTTTACGACTGAGGGTGAACAGGTGATCAGCAATTTCGAAAAATTCTATCAGTACGCTGATCTCAACGGCTTCTCCATCTTCGCCTCAACGGGCGACTCCGGTACAGCGAATCCAGATGTCAATGGCAACACTTATCCCTTCCCGACCGTTGGTTTCCCCGCGTCCTCGCCCTGGATCACGGCAGTCGGCGGCACCAGCCTTTATGCGGATGCCAACGGCAACTACCAGAATGAGACGGTATGGAATGATGGCGCTGGCAGTGCAACCGGTGGTGGCATCAGTCAGTACTTCAAAGAACCCTTTTACCAGAAGTTTTTACCCAGTAGCGATCAGAAACTGTTGAACGGGCATCGTGGCTTGCCGGATATCTCGATGAACGCGGACCCCAACACTCCAGTACCTGTCTACCTGGGCTTCCTGGGTGCCTCACAAAATGCCTACTACCTCTTCGGTGGTACCAGCGAGAGTTCGCCGTTGTGGGCAGGCCTGACCGCCGACGCCAACCAGTACGTCGGACATCCACTAGGTTTCTTGAATCCCGCGCTCTACGCCTTTGGTGCGAATAAACGTGTGGCCTCGCAGGTCTTCCACGATATTACTGTGGGCAATAACGCGCAACCACCTATCCCTGGCTACAGCGCGACACCAGGATGGGATGCCGCCTCTGGTTGGGGCACGCCGAAAGCGCAGAATCTGTTCCAGGCGTTCCGCTACGATCCTCTCTAGTCCAATCTGAACAGCACGAACTGGTACATCACTTTTTGAAAGCTTGATGTACCAGTTTTTTTGTAGGTAGACGCTAGGTGTGGTTGCAACTATGCAGTGTCAGCCTGCAAAAAACGAACAACATCGCCTTGATGAAGATACATTTCGCTTCCGGCTGTAGTACAATAGGCATAGTAGCTCCATGCATCACCCTGTTATGGCATGCTACGTAAGAGCACAGATGGATGAATAACAGGAGATTTGCTCATGCCACGAATAGTCTACTGCCAAAAACTTCACCGGGAACTGCCTGGGTTAGACAAACCTCCATTCCCTGGAGAACTGGGACAGCGCATCTACGAGGGTATATCAAAACAGGCCTACGATATGTGGCCCGCACAACAGGTTTTGATCATCAACCACTATGGGTTAAATATGGCCGATCCAGAGTCGCGCAAGATTCTGCGCGAGCAGATGGAAGACTTCTTCTTCGGCGAGGACGCCTCGATGCCTCCCGGTTGGACACCCGCTGGAGCGGCTGCACCCAGTGGCAAAGGTGGCGGCGCACCCAGCAGCAAGGGAGGCGGTGCCCCACGCCGCAAATGAACACTAGCACGATCACTACAGACACGACGATGGAACAGCATAGCTTTTCCAATGCTAACATTGTGCTCATTTCGTGCTATGAGCTCGGTCACCAACCATTTCATCTAGCCTCGCTCTCCGCGCTTCTGCAACAGGCGGGCCATCAGCCCCATTGCGTGGATATCGCTGTCGAAGAGTTGGCGGACGATATCATTCGTGGGGCCACCTTCTTCGCCATCTCGGTGCCTATGCATACCGCGCTGCGCCTGGGCGAGCAAACGGCCCAACGTATTCGCGCGCTCAATCCCCTTGCCTTTATCTGTCTCTACGGCCTCTACGCTCAACTCAACGCGCACTACCTGCTGCAACAAGTGGCGGACGCGGTGATCGGCGG
Source organism: uncultured Dictyobacter sp. (assembly GCA_964657925.1). Lineage (GTDB taxonomy): Bacteria > Chloroflexota > Ktedonobacteria > Ktedonobacterales > Ktedonobacteraceae > Dictyobacter. Next base: position 18,808 of record CAZZWK010000040.1, on the reverse strand, counting down.
CGAATATGAGGTACCGATGCTCAAACTTATCCAGGCCAGGCAAAAAGGCGATTCAGCAACAATAGCGGGCGTCTCGACACGCGACCACCAGGAAAAACCATGGCTACAACGCACCCCATTTATCATACCCGAACGCAAGTATCTGCCCGTGCTTGACAACTACGCGAAACTGCAATGGGGTGACGAGAATCGTGTCACCGGCTATACAGAGACGACACGCGGCTGCAAACACACCTGCCTGCACTGCCCGATTACACCCGTCTATCGTGGCCGCTTCTTCGCCATTCCGATGGATATTGTACTGGCGGATATTCGCGCGCAGGTTGCGATGGGAGCGCGCCACATTACCTTCGGCGATCCCGATTTCTGGAATGGTCCCACCCATGCATTGCGCATCACGCGCGCTATGCACCAGGAATTTCCCGATCTGACATTCGACGCTACCATCAAGATCGAGCATATCCTGAAGCATCGCGACCTGCTCGTGGAGATGAAGGCATTGGGTTGCACTTTTATCGTCTCGGCGGTGGAATCGCTGAATGATGATGTTTTGCGCGAGCTTGATAAGGGTCACACTGCCACCGATGTCGCGGCTGCGTTCGCCCAAACCGAACGAGTTGGTATCGTTCTACGGCCATCGCTGCTCCCATTTTCCCCCTGGGAAACGCTAGAGAGCTATAATGTGCTACTCGATTTTTTCGCGGACAATCACTTTATCGAGCATATCGACCCTGTGCACCTCTCGATTCGCCTGCTTGTTCCACCCGGCTCGGCACACCTGGATAAGCCAGAAAGCAGGGAGTGGATCGGTACACTGGATGAAAGTGCCTATACCTATCAGTGGCATCATCCTGACCCACGGATGGACGAGCTACAAAGCGCGGTTTCTTCCCTGGTTGAACAGGCGGAGACGGGCCAGGCGAATCCAGTATTCACCTTTTTCCAGATTAAAGAGCTCGTGGCGAAAATGCTGGGGCAACGTTTCTCGGTCTTCCGTGCCTTGCGCCAATATGGAGAGCCGAAAGTGTTGCCGCATCTTTCGGAATCCTGGTTTTGCTGCGCGGAACCAACATGCACGCAGATAAAGTCCGTCACCAAAAAAGCCGCGCCAGCGCAGAACATCGTGGGGATTGGATTGATGCATTAAATAACGTACAAAAATTGAGGGCAGAGTATGACGGATACATTGAGCACGAGCGCGCAGCGCGTGCAGGACATCCTGCGAGAAAAGGGCTTCAACAGCACCGTCGTCGAGTTAGCGGACTCGACGCGAACCGCTCAGGAGGCCGCCCAAGCCATTGGCTGTACCGTGGCACAAATCGTCAAATCGCTGGTCTTCAAAACGGAGCAGGGGCAAGAGCCCATATTGGTCGTAGCCAGCGGATCGAACCGCGTCAACGAGAAACGTCTGGCCGAGTTGGTCGGCGAGCCGATCGGCAAAGCGAACGCAAATTTTGTGCGCCAGCATACTGGCTATGTGATCGGGGGCGTCGCTCCTATCGGACATAGCGAAAACATACGCACATTTATTGACGAGGATCTTTTGCAATACGACACGATCTGGGCCGCGGCGGGTACACCGTTCGCGGTCTTCCAATTGATACCGCGAGATCTCTGGATGATGACGGGTGGCACAGTCGTGTCCATCGCCTGATTCGTCTATTTCGTTGCCCTGTGAAGGAGAATTTGTATGGATGTAGCAGCAAAGAAGCAAGCATTACGTCTCTTTACCTACGGCCTCTACGCGGTCCTGTGTGCCGATGGAGACGAGGTCAATGGCTTTACCGCGAACTGGTTGACACAGGTTTCATTCGAGCCACCATTGCTGGCGGTCTCGATCGAAAACAACGCGAAATCGTTGCCCATGATCGAGCGCAGCCGCCAGTTTACTATCAACGTGCTTCGCTCAGATCAGCGCGAGCTGGCGGGTACGTTAGGCAAATCTGGCTTTAAACACCCAGAAAAAATGGATAGCATCGACTATACACGTGAAAAACAAGGCTATCCTATCCTAAACACGGGTCTAGCCTGGGTGGCTTGTGAAGTGCGCAATAGTGTGCCAGCGGGCGACTCTACCCTGGTTATCGCGGAAGTGATCGACGCGGGCGTCATCACGGAAGAAGATCGACCTTTGAGTATGGCGGAGGCTGGCTTTAAACATGCGGGTTAATGGCTAATTAAGGAGGTAATTCGCATGCAGCGTAGGAGTCCTAGCTTCACGAATGCTCAAATGCTCGATCCAGATTGTCCATTCTGCCAGATAAGCAATATCGCGTCCTATGTTCTACAAGAAACCGCTCATTTTCGTATTGTCGCCGACCACGCGCCACTGATCGAGGGGCACCTCCTCATCATCCCGAAGCTTCATTATGCCTGTTATGGCGCGGTTCCGGCTGACCTGGATGATGAGCTTATCGCTTTACGCGGTCAGGTAACACAGTTTTTCGCGACCTACTATACGTCGCCCGCTTACTGGGAGCACGGTATTTTTCGCCAGACGGTCTTTCATGCTCACCTGCATTGCATCCCCATCGGTCCTGTACGGTATGCGATAGGCCAGATGCGGCACGCGTTAGTCGTTCACGGACAAGAAGATATTCGCAACTGGTATCGAGAGCATGGGCAATATTTTTATACCGGCGATAACGATCAAGCATTTCTCTTTCCGCCCAATCTGAACGACTACTTGCATATCATTAAAGACGTGCTAGGCGCAGGTGTGGCGGCCCAAACGCATACCATGCCACAGTGGCGTCCACCTCAACAACGTCAGTTGGAGGGAAAACCATTCATCGCGTCACTGACAACAAAATGGCACGACTTCCAGCAAAACAACAATCAGAAAGGCAGCGAAATCAATGGAGATTGATACAAAAATTCATACGGTAGGCGTCGTCGGCTGCGGCTTGATGGGCGCGGGCATCGCACAAACATGCGCGCAATCCGGCTACGATGTTATCGTACGCGAGCTGAACCAGCAACTGCTCGACAAAGGTTTGACGCGTATCTATAGCGCCTGGGAAACAATGCAACAGAAGGGCAAGATCACGAGCGAACAGGTCGGCGAGTATCGTCAGCGTCTTCACGGCACGGTCGAGATGGAAGATTTCGCCACGTGCGATCTGGTCATCGAGGCCGCGATCGAAAACATGGAGGAAAAGCTGCGCCTCTTCCCCGCGCTCGATCGTATTCTCAAATCCGAGGCACTGTTGTTGAGCAATACATCTTCGCTCAACATCACACAGATGGGCGCGGTCACCAAACGTGCAGGCCAGATCTGTGGTCTGCACTTCTTCAATCCCGCGCCGGTCATGAAATTGGTCGAGATTGTGAAGACAATTTCGACGACCGATGAAACGATTGAGACCGTGCGGCAATTCGCGCTTTCACTCGGCAAGACGCCGGTGCTGGCGAAAGATACGGCGGGTTTTATCGTCAACTTCTTGCTCATTCCTTACCTGCTGGCGGCGGTGCGTATGCTAGAAAACGGTATGGCGACACGCGAAGACATTGATACCGCTATGCAACTGGGCTGTGGTTATCCTATGGGACCCTTTACTTTGCTCGATTACGTCGGATTGGATACCACGCTCTGGGCGGCTGAAGCCATTTACGAGGAGTATAAAGATCCCTTGTATGCTCCGCCACCTCTGCTCAGACGTATGGTCATCTCGGGGCAGTACGGACGCAAAAGCGGCCAGGGATTCTACGATTATTCAAAAGAGCGTTAAACAAATGCATAAAAAGGGGCGGAAGCAGGAGATACCTCCGCTTCCGCCCCTTTTTATGCATTTGTTTCCCGATTCTACTCGGCCTTTATCGATTCAGTTTTTGCTGTCCGTGGTGGCTGCGATTTGCGGTTGACATACAGGCTGCGGCGATCGCCGACATAGCGTTGTGGCTGTGGGCGAACTTCATCACGGAAGTAAGAACCAGACGCATCGGTATTAATACCAGGAAAGTTAGGACCATAGTTGTAATGGCCAGTCTCGGCGGGCGAGAGTGGTCCACGAGCGAATTGAGGAACACCCGCGACATGTGGTACTCCCAGGTCGGGTGACTCATCATACAAGTCAGTCGGCACGTGATCCAGTCCTCGACCGAGCAGGTCGTTTTCAGAGACGGAGAGATAGATCGTATTGTTTTTTACTTCGTCCTCGATGAAACGCGGCGGCACATAGTACACGCGCAACGAAAGCCCACCACGATCTACCAGCATATAGCGGCTGAAGCGAGCCTGCACACGGCCAAGCCACAACCCGTTTTTGTCGACGACTTCCTGGCCGATCTTGTATTTTGCCAGGGGTCCGACAATCTCCGGCGATTGGATATATTCCACTTTACGCTTGGCGTTCGGATCTTCCAGTGCCCAGCCCAGAGCACTGACAATGATCAGGATTACACCAACGATGGTGAGCCATGGGCTATCGGGAATAAAGAGCAGACCGATCACCGCAAGCAAGATCGCAGCACTCAGGATTAAAGGCCATAAACTCGGATTCGGCAAGTGTACATGTGGTTCTTCATCAACACCGACGATTTCCCCGTGTTGCGTATCGACAGACGCCTTCATATCGTCCGTGGTGAGGCCTGCACTGTGAAGAGATCTATCCATAAAAATGTGTTCGCTTTCCTCTGAGAATGGTTTGTTGTGCATAAGAGACGATCGGTGAGAACGGGCTAAAAATATGTCCCGCATTAAGCATAACACAAGTCTGTTTTTTTGACCAGTATTGACCGAAATGCGAGGCGGGAAGGGCTATTGCCCCGCTTCTGGCGACGAGGATGCGCTCTCCTGCTGCATCGGTGTTTCTGGTATGTGCATGCTCTCGCCAGCAGCACCTTGTGACTCTTCCGCGGACAATACTCGTGCATGCGCCTGCTCGCTGGGAAGCTGCTGATGCAACGACAAACGATTGGCAAGAAAGGTATCGTTAGCAACCAACGCAACCTGCATCGATTCCACGAGTCGTTCAAGCTGCTCGACTGCTTGCACAAGCGCGCTATCTGCCACTGGCACATGTGGCTGCTCAAAAGAGGTGCGCAACGTTCGCATCTGCTCGACAATCGCGCGCTGACTGTCTTTCACTACGTCGGTGAGCGCATGTTGCAAACCATCGAGACGATTCGCGAACGTACGATCAACCAGTTCCACCAGATCATCCCAGGGAATTTCCGTCTGCACCTCGATCACGCCCAGATCCTGCTGAACATTTGGTGCAGAATACAGCACGGGTTCTCGTACTTCTCCAACAGGCGAACTGTTCACCGACAGATGTTGGCTCAGCAACTGTTCGAACGCGAGCAGTTGGGCCGCTAACGTATTTTCAACCGAGGCCTCGAACTCGCGCAACTGCGCCTGTTGATGACGATCGATATGCTGAACAAGTACCTGATCCAGGCGCAGTTGCAAGACACGTAATCCCTCCTGGAGACTCTCGCTCGCCTCTTTGTTGCGCTCGTCCAGGCGATTGTTCAATACATGTTGCAACTCTCTTTGCCCTAAAAGCAGGCGATGCTCTATATCGTGCCGTTGTGTCTCCAGGCGTTGCTCAAATAGATGCTCCAGGTCTCGTTGTTGGGCCGCAAGCTTCTCATCGAAAATGGAATGAAGCGACTGCAACTCATCTTGCGTGAAAGCCATCAGGCGGTCCCATCCTCTTCTTCAAAATTTCCACTTCCTCTACATTTAGCAGACATTGTGCACAGAGATGAAAACAAACTACTCAAATAGTATAGGAAGCGCTTAATGGCATGTCAACGCACATAGACCCATTTTGGCTACTTGACAGAATAGAAGAATACTGCTTGCAAAAACCAGAGGGCGATGCCTAAAAAAGAGAGGGAAGAGAGAGATGAGTCATAAGGTGAATGTCGTAGGCAACACTATCACTTCCTGCCCCGCCTTCAACGGCGTGTTCAGACCTTCGTTCCCATGGATGAGCTGATTGTTTACAAAAATTCTGACGTGCGCGCGAATCTCTCCTTGCTCATCACAAAGACGCTCCCACACCAGTGGATGTTGCTCCTGTAGACGGGCCAAGAGTTCCTTCACGGTCGTAGCAGGCAGCATGATCTGGCTTTTCCCTCCACTGTAGGAACTCAGGGTCGAAGGCACACGCAAAGTTACCATCCCTCGGTCATCACTCATCTCACTAACCTTTACAAATGTAAGAATATGACACACTTTTTCTTGCATCTCTGCCTACCGCACGTGGTAACATGGCACTTCATCATAAGCAATAGCGGCAATAGCGTGACAAGAAGACAAAAAAGTTCTCTATTTTTGGTAATTTGATGCAAGTATACGAGCAAGTCGCAAAGATTGCAAGTACTTTGTGACCTCTCCTTCCATCGATTTTTACGATAGCATCAGCCTGGGTACTGGTAAGAACAGCAGAAACATGCTAAAATAATCAAAATCATAAGAATAGATCATTGAATAGAGTAGTATGCATGCGTTACGCGATTTTTACCGATATACACGCCAATCTAGAGGCGCTTGAAGCTGTCTTGAAAAAAATTGATGAGATCTCTAAAACAGATGCTATTGACCAGATCTGGTTCCTCGGAGATCTTGTGGGTTATGGTCCCAACCCTAATGAGTGCGTCGCTAAATTGAGAGAACGTACAGATGTCATTATCGCGGGTAATCATGATTGGGCGGCGGTCGGCAAAATCGACCTGGAAGACTTCAGCGAGGCCGCTCGCTTGTCGGCGGAGTGGACGGCTGCCCGCCTGACTGAGGAGAATAAACAATTTCTCGCGAATTTGCCAGAGCGGCTACACATCAACGACTGTACACTGGTGCACGGCAGTCCTTATGGTCCCCTCTGGGAATACCTTACCACCGAGGTGCTCGCCGAGCGCAGCTTTCAACAATTTACCACACGCTACTGCTTCGTGGGCCACACCCATGTTCCTGTGATCTTTCAGCAGCCTGATACCGTCTCCAATGCACCTACTCATCCTCTCGATCTTAACGATACACCTGTTGGCGAGAGCGAGAACAACCATCCATCAGTTGATACTGAAGCCCATTCATCCGCGCAAACAATCTCGTCCCCGTCAGATAACACAGAGATACAAACTGACGAGGCAGCACGCGAAGAAACGCAGCAACTACAAGATCTCGTTGTCGATGCCGCGGATGCATTCGCGGAACTGCAACAGCATCTTGCCGATGATAACCCCGAGCTTGAGATCCCTGTGCTACAAAAGAATGAGCAATCGGCTCCAGCGGACGATGCATCATTAGAAGCAAACGAGACACAACGGCAGGCAGTTGTACAAGAAACCAAGCAGGATACGCCTGCTGGTAGCATGGACATTACTCCGGAAGAAACGATTCAGGATGCTGAGCAGCAGTTGAATCAGGAAATCGAGGAGTTGCTCTCGCTGTTAGGACTCAGCCAGAGCATGATCGAGGTGACCAACCAGATGCTTACCCCTCCTGAAGGCCACTGGGACGCACCCGCAGGGTATCGCGCTATCATCAATCCTGGTGGCGTTGGTCAACCACGTGATGGCGATCCGCGCGCGGCCTTTATGATATTTGACACGGAGAAAGGCTTCACGTTTTACCGTGTGTCCTACCCTTATGAAAAGACGCAGAAAAAAATACTCAAATCGACGTTACCGCAATACCTCGCGACCCGTCTGGCCTACGGTCGCTGAGTAACCCATTAAAACCTGTCAAAAGGGAAGGTCGCCAGGTACATACTATAACTATGAAACTCATCATCGGCCTGGGCAATCCAGGCGCTCAATACGAACGGACAAGACATAACGTCGGCTTTCATGTCGTCGATCATCTCGCAACCCAACAGCACTGGCACTGGGAGCGTAAAGGGCGCGCTATGATCGCCAGCGGGACGCTGGAAAATGAAAAAGTCGTGCTCGTCAAGCCACTCACCTATATGAACAATAGCGGTGAAGCGGTCAATGATCTGCTGCACTGGTATAAACTTCAACCCGCCGATCTCCTGGTCGTCTGCGATGACCTCGACCTGCCCGTTGGGCAGGTGCGTCTGCGTCCAAAAGGCAGCGCCGGTGGTCACAATGGAGTCGGTAGCATCATTCACTACCTGCACACCAACGAGTTTCCTCGCCTGCGTATCGGCATCGGTCGACCAGCGCATCAGCATGCGGAAACCATCGATTATGTACTCGGAATACCACCCACTGATGAACAAATTCAGCTTGCACTGGGTGAAGACAAAGCGCTGGAGGCAATTCCCTTGCTCATCAGCCGCGGCCTTGACGCCACGATGAGTAGTATCAACGTGGACCTGGAAGCACAGCGCAAAGCGGAAGAAAAACGTCAACAAAAGCGCGAACGCCGCGAGGAAAAACGCCGCCTGCAAGCAGAGGAGTCAGGCATCACACAAGAGATGTGAAGATATTGCATTTCATTACCCAGTTGCGATATGATACGAAAAGATGTAGAGGGAAGGACACTTACCCACCCCCAGGCTGGACCTGGCCGGGTGAGTTTTAGTATGTCCATTGGAGGATGGCATTGACATTACAGGGTTTAACGACGGTCCTGGCACAAAGGCCTGAATATAAACGTTTACAAGAAAAACTACACAATAACGAACCGATACCAGCAATCACCGGCATCACGGAGGCGGCTCGGCCCTTCGTCGTAGCCAGCCTCGCGCTCACACTCAAGCAACCACTCCTGCTGGTCGTCTCTAATGAAGAGGAGGCGAGCCAGGCGAGCGATATGCTCAAAACATTCGTGCCTAATCCTAGCGATGTCTTCTTCTTACCCGATCGTGACGCGCTCCCCTTCGAACGACTCATCGGCGATGCACTCACCACACAACAACGTATGCAGGCACTCATCGCGATGGTCGAGCGCGAGCGCACCCCACTGGTTGTGTGCTCCGTGCGCGCACTTAGCCAGTTCGTCATTCCGCCCAAAGAACTGTCAGCCGCGATCCTTTATCTACATACCAACCAGGAAGTCGATCTGGGGATGATGCTCGACCAACTCTACAATCTAGGATACGATCCTGTGGCCGAGGTAGAAGAGCCCGGCCAGTTCAGCCATCGAGGTGGCATCATCGACCTGTTCCCACCCACCATGCCGCGACCGGTGCGTATCGAGTTCTTCGGTGACGAGATCGATTCTATTCGCACGTTCGATCAGGAGACACAACGCTCACTTAATACCATTGCCACTTGCATCGTAGGACCTGCCCGCGAGGCGCTACCAGGACGTGGTACGCAGGCCGCGCGCGAGCTTGCGCAACTCGCTAGCACGACGCTACAGAAAGACGCGTTGGAACGCTGGGAGCGCGATCGCGACCTGCTGGTCCAGCAGCGTTCCTTCGAAGACATTACCTTCTATCTGCCCTACCTGCATGATCGGGCTACCATCCTCGATTATCTCCCGCGCACTGGTCTACTCGTTATCGACAATCCCGCCAGTATTCAAAATCACGCGTTAGAAATGGATGCGCAGGCGGAGGCGATCAAAACACGGCTCGAACAGGATCACGAGAATCCTCCAGATCTGCGCGACACCCACATCACCTGGTCGCAGATGGAGCCACAGGTGCAACAACGTCGCCAGTTGCGTTTCGCTGATATCCTTTCCAGCGCGGAGGGAGATTTCGATGTGCGCCAGCAAAACGGCACCGAGTTCCTGCTGCCAGCGTTCAGTAGCGCGAATTCGTACGGTGGTCGCTTGCGCAGCTTTGTGCAGGACTGTCGCAAGACGCTTGATAATCGCGACCGCGTGATCATCGTGACCATGCAGGCTAGACGTATGGCGGAAATTTTAAGCGACGAGAGCATCCTCGGCGATGCCACTATCCACGTCAGCCCCGGCACCAATATCAATCAGTTGCCTGAAGCTGGTACGTTGACCCTGATCCAGGGGCAACTGATGGAGGGCTGGCAATCGCGTTCACTCGCGCTCTATGTGTATACCGATACAGAAATTTTTGGCTGGTCAAAACGCCGCAACGCGCAACGACGTAAACCCGTGACTCCCTCCTCGTTTCTCTCGGAAGTCAACCCCGGCGACTACGTGGTACATCAGGAGCATGGCATCGGTCGTTTCGAGGGGTTGGTCAAAATGAATCTGACCGGCGTCGAGCGCGAGTACCTGCTGATTCATTACGCGGGCACCGACAAACTGTATATTCCAACCGATCAGCTCGATCGCATTACACGGTATATCGGTATGGGCGACGCGGTTCCAGCGCTCAGCAAACTCGGCACAACGGAATGGACGCGCGCGAAGTCAAAGGTTAAAGAAAGCGTCCAGGAGGTCGCGCAAGAACTTTTGAAGCTTTACAGCGCGCGCGAGGCCGCCCCTGGTCATCCCTTCCCACCCGATTCAGAGCAACCATGGCTACAAGAGCTAGAGGATACATTTCCCTTCGAGGAGACGCCCGACCAACAACGCGCGATCGACGAGGTCAAAGGCGATATGGAACTCCCACGACCGATGGACCGTCTTGTCTGCGGCGATGTCGGCTATGGGAAAACGGAGGTGGCCTTGCGTGCCGCGTTCAAGTGCGTGCTCGACCAGCGCCAGGTTGCCATCCTGGTACCTACGACCGTGCTCGCCCTCCAACACTACAATACCTTCAAGGATCGCCTCAAAGCTTACCCTGTACGCGTCGAACTGCTGAGCCGTTTCCGCTCCGAAAAAGAGCAGAAACAGATTCTGGAGGACCTGGCCTTCGGCAAGATCGATATTATTATCGGCACTCACCGCCTGCTGCAAAAAGATGTCGTCTTCTTCAATCTGGGCCTGCTGGTCGTGGATGAAGAGCAACGCTTCGGCGTGGTGCATAAAGAGCGGCTAAAACAGATGCGCACCGAGGTTGATGTGCTCACCATGACAGCCACGCCTATCCCGCGCACTCTGCACATGTCTCTGGTCAATCTGCGCGATATGAGCATCATCGAAACACCACCGCAGGAACGTCTGCCCATTCATACCACAATTCGCGAGTATGACGAGGCGCTCATTCGCGAGGCGATCCTGCGCGAGATCGATCGCGGTGGGCAGGTTTTTTTCGTCCATAACCGTGTGCAAGGTATCCAGATCATCGCGCAAAAGCTGAAACAGCTGATTCCTGAGGCGCGTATCATGGTAGGACACGGACAGATGAACGAAGAACAGCTTGAACGTGTGATGGTTGGCTTCTCCAACGGCGAGTACGACGTGCTGATCTCCACAACGATCATCGAAAATGGACTCGATATCCCCAACGCCAATACGATCATCGTCAATAATGCGGCCTTCTTCGGGCTTTCGCAACTCTATCAACTGCGTGGACGCGTGGGTCGCGCCACACAACAGGCGTACGCGTACTTCCTCTACGCGAGAAACGCCAGGCTCACGCCAATACAGGAAAAACGGCTACGCGCTATCTTCGAGGCCACTGAACTCGGCGCGGGCTTCAGGATCGCGATGAAAGATCTGGAGATACGCGGCGCAGGCAGCTTGCTGGGCGCGGAGCAGTCTGGTTTCATGAATTCTGTCGGCTTCGATCTCTACTGCAAACTACTGGCCGACGCCGTACAGGAACTTCAGGGCAAGCAGGTCGAGACCTCGACGATCACGACCAGTGTGGACCTGCCAATCGATGCCTTCCTGCCCGACGAATATATTGGTGACCGCACACTCAAAGTCAACTTCTATCAGCGCCTGGCGAATCTGAGTCATCCAGAGCAGGTCGAGGCGATGCAAGCCGAGATGAGCGACCGTTTTGGGCCTATTCCACAACCGGCACAAAACTTGCTGATGCTGGTGAACTTGAAAATCGAGGCGGCGCATCTGGGGTACGAGGCGATCTCTATGAAGGATAGTGAACTTGTCCTGGCACTCAAACGCACAGCAGTGGCGAATCGCATCGCGCTCTACAAACGTTTCCGCAACGATGCTCGCGTTCACCAGGGAGTGGTCCGCATTCCTCGTCGATTGCTTGGTTCCCAATGGCTAGAGCAACTTCATGACCTGCTCTCGCTCATCGCCACCCCTGCCTCGTCGGCTGCCTCATAAGTAAACAATAAATATTTAGTTGGCATTAGCGACGTGTATGCATTAAATGGAACATTAGCGCCTGTTTATAGTCAAGTGCGCTCACTACGCCAGTCTTCAAGACTTGATTCGCAAGGTTAAGCAGGGTGGATATTACCTGAATACGGGTTTCATCCAATCGCGCTTGCTGACGCAACAACTCCAATAGTTGTGTCGCGCTCTGACCATTGATCTCTAAGCCAGCGCTAATCGCTTCGATACGCAACCAGACAATGAGTTGGTGGCGCATCTGCTCGAAAATAGCCAGATCGTCCTCACCAGCCGAAAGTATATCGCGCGAGGTAGACGTGGCCGAAAGCGGCGAGACTACGTCTCGCGTGCTCGCAAGCGGAGTTGCCGCTGACTGCGATGTGCTTTCCGCACCCTCTTGTTCGACACTCTCTTTCGTGGCCGTGCTCGTAGTGCCACGCTGCATAGTGGCTTGCGCGCTATTCATCCTTGCAGCCGATTCCGTCGTCACACCTCTTCTAGCTTGCGCTGGAGACATCCCGTTGCCTCCATCTTGCATCCCTGGGGCAACCTTCTTGCTTTCCTGCACAGGGGCAGGCGCTACCGCGATAGACGAACGTGCCGCAAGAGGCGCACTTCCGTTTTGCATGGACGCAGTCTCTGTCCGCGAAGGAACAAGCGTAGGTGAAACAGATGCAACGCTGGCCGCTGGCGTTTGCGGAGTCTGGGGCACCTGACGAGGAGCGGATGAGGGGGGAAGATGGATGGGCGTGGTTGGAGCCGTTGGCTGTTGTCCCGCGCTTCCATTGCTTTCCGTCGCCTGTGTTGGAACAGACGGTCGGACTGGCGCTTGTGGGCGCGTAGGACGCCGCGCACTTCCGTTCGCTGAGGTTGTAGACGTAGACACTTGCGAGCCATTGCGGGCTTCGCCCCCAGTCGCGAGAGGTGTTTTCGCCTCGCCACGTAGCTCTTGCAACTGCTGCTGAAGTATTAGTGTGGCATCCACCACCTGCTCCCAACCTGGCTCCGGACGGCCACTAATGTTCATCGTGCTCCAGGAGAGAACAGGACGTGGACTGCCGAAGGATGGACCGTTATGCTTCTGGCCGCTTACATGATCGCGCAAACCGATAGAGACCGAGGCGGCACATGAACTGATCAGCGAGCGAATATCGGGCATTCGTCGACGCCCCTGATTGCCAAAAAAGCTCCGATTGCGCTGCACAAATTGAATGAAGAGACGCTCGACATAGTGTTGAAAATCCGGCGACATAAGATCAACACGGTTCCAGGCGGTAAAATCAACGGAACTGAGATACAGCCATACTTCCTGGCGCTTTACGCGGTCAACCGGGCGCATCTGTAACGAATCCGTTCGATAGTCGTAGAAACGGGGATAGCAGAAGTTAGCAATTAATGTTTCAGCTAACTCCGCTTTCAAGCGCGCGATTTCAGCAGGCGGAAGTTGACCTAGATAGATGCCCATTCCGTATCCTCTCTTCTTTCAATGCGTACAGCAAATATGGAATTCAAAATATCAACGCACAGTCTGTGCCTTTACTGCGTGATAGTTATAGTCTTTATCTGTAAAGCGTTTTTCTGACTATTCACAGCGACACCCTCTGGTCCTTGTGATAGCTTCAGCGGAAGACGTACGTGTTCATCCAATATTGTACTTGATGGTTGTGTAATCGGCAAAAGCACCATGGACAAATGTGCTATCCCTGTTGGAATCTTGCTCGCCTGAATATTGAATTGCATCCCTTGCATAACAACTGTCGCGCCCGGCTGCCACGTGTTTGTCTGACACCAGACAAGGCTGGGCACGTCCGCGCTGGCCGCGTACTCTTTGCCGTCACTGCCCTGGAACAGGAAAAGTATCTTCTGGGGTGCGGCGATCGGCTTATTTACACGCCAGTAGGTCCTGACGGTCACGAAATCTTTGTGCCGATTGAACGAACTTGGAGCATCGACATGAAACCCGATTAAGTCCATCGAACCGCCCTTGGAATCTGTAAAGGTCGCCTGCGTAGGGTTCGGCACTTGCTTCGCCGTCGAATAGATCGTCGAGCACAAGCTCGGCGGCAGATTGAACTCGACATCCGTCAAACTCTGCCCCGGTCCAGGCTTGACAGCGGAATCTTTGGAAACCTGTGGTGGTGGTGCGCCGCGCTTCAAAAGCATATACCCATCTTGAGCCGCAATCACTCCATACTGACCAGTCAGCAACACACGCTTCACCTCGTCGGTATACTGGTCCGCGTCGACATAAGGATAGACATCGTTGGTGATATCCAGCAGATCATATTCAACGCTCGTGTCCTGGTACGGGAACATATAAATAGTCTTACGCTGACTCATATGCGGCACCAGCTTTGACTGAGCCGACACCGTCGCATCCGTCGGAATCATGCTAATGAAATGCATCGCCAGTTCATCGTGCGCGTTCGGTTTGGGCCACGTCAATTCGGGGCTCAATGGCAACGGCATAGGCGCATAGTAGTCGGCGCGACAAACGCTGTAGATAGTGCCAAAACAGAGAAGCGCTAACAACAATGGCTGCGCGACTCGTCGCCACAACAGTGTTCCAGTGGAGGGTCGGGCCGGTGTGTCATAGGCGAACTGCTGTGATACTGCCGGGCTGGACGCTGACGATCGACTTAACAGTTGTGACACGAGAGCAATAAGCGTTCGTACCGCCCACAGAATGAGCACGATCGCCTCGATGGTAGAGAAAATAAGCACAGGTACAATTTCAGCGTTATATTGAAAAAGTCCACTGTACATCTGCGCGTTCGAACTAAATAAGTTGACCGCGAGCGAGGGCAACGCGAGTACCAGTACCCATGGTGCCAGCAGTGGCAGATAAGCGGCGGGCGCGAATAGACCCTGCAAGTACGAACGATGCGCGGACTCAGTGATATAGGTATGTAAAAATGCTCGCGGATGACGTATTCCCTGCAAAACAATATGCAGAATGCCGCTCGTGCCATTGTAACGCGTCATCAAAAGGGCGTGGCCGGTGGGACTAAAATGTGGCATGATCACGTACAATGCGATCACAAACCACAGGCCACTCATCACCACCAGACCCAGGCCACTCTTCAGTCGTTTCTGAAAAACAATCGACCACAGCCCGAACATAAGAATGACCAGCGGAATCTCTTCTTTGCAGGCCATCGAGAGAACGGCGAACATGAACATCCATAGCGTACGACGCGTGTACATAAAATAGAGCGTGAACAGCAGGAACGCAGTGGTAAATGTTACCGCGTGAAAATCAAAGGTGGTCGCGATCTGCAACGCGGGATACAACAAATAGAGCAACGCGATCGCGACCCCGGCCAGACTACTGCGCAAGCGGAGACGCGCCAGCCAGAACGCAGGAAATGCTCCACTCGCGACGACAATCGACTGTATGATAAATAATATTTTAGGATTGGACCAGATCAAATAGAACAAAGATACAGGCAGAAGGATAGGTTCAAAGTGGACGGCGAAACGCGTAATGCCATCGGGCGAGCCACAGTTGGTATCAGAAACCGAGTTACAAATGGTCTCGCGCAAAAAATGCCCGTGCAGGGTATTCCAGATGGCCTGATCCATAATGCCGAAATCTTCAGCGTTGGTCTGGTACGCGTTATGAACCGCGAACATATACCCTGTAAAGTAGACGCTGAAGAGCACAGCCGCGACCAATACTAGACCGCAAGCGATCCAAAAAAGCATGGTGCGCGGCATCGGCTCCGGCTGGGGGTAAAAGTAGAAGCGGTCTCGCAATCGTGAGAAACGTTTCCGTAGCAACTCAAAGCTCACAAGCCCAACCTCTCCTCTATCGATAAAATGTGTGCCATCGGTGGGCGCAAAACAGGTCGCCACTATCGTGCTTTCACGAAACTTCTAGCGATGGATAACGACCGGCGTTGTGATGGTAGCTGATAGTGTCAGTATAGTTCTTGTCGGATACTGTACTCTTCGCCACGCTGGAAGGAATAGTAGCGCACCATCTCGCTTTGCAGGCCCGCCAGCACGAATTGCACGCCGAAGATCATCAGCAGGATACCTACAAACAATAGTGGTTGATTGTGGATCGGGAGATGGTCGAAGAAAAACCGGCGCAACACAACGTAAGCATCGACCAGGAAACCTACGACAAAAAACCAGAAACCTAACGGCGCGAACAGGCGCAGTGGCCGACGCAAAAAGGTCGTCAGGAACAGGATATTCATAAGATCGATGAGACCTTGCGCAAAGCGGCGCGCGCCAAACTTCGATACCCCGAACTGGCGCGGATTGTGATGCACTTTGATCTCCGCAATGCGGAATCCACGCGACGACGCGATGACCGGAATGAAACGGTGGAAGTCGCCATAGAGCTTCAGATGCGGGTCCTCGATCACCTCTCGTCGATACGCCTTGAATCCACAGTTGATATCGTGCAGGTGCACCCCCGTGAATTTACTCACCATGCCGTTGAAGATACGCGAAGGGAAGGTCTTCGACAATGGGTCGAGACGCGGAAATTTCCAGCCGGAGACGAGATCGTAGCCCTCGTTCAATTTCTCTAGATAGCGCGGAATCTCCTGCGGATCATCCTGTAAGTCCGCGTCCATAGTGAAAACGACATCTCCGCGCGCGCGACTGAAGCCAGCGACCAGCGCGGGCGTCTTGCCATAATTCTTGCGGAAGCGGATTACTCGTATCACACCTGGATGCGCATTGTATAATTGTTTCAAAACTTCGAATGTATGATCTGTGCTACCATCATCAATAAAGATAATTTCATAATTATGGCTGAGTTGCAGTTGATCAAGTTGGGACGCGATACGATCAAATAAAATCGGTAAACTCTCCTGCTCATTCATGGCGGGCACGATAATCGAGATCGCCACGCGCTGCGAGGAGGAATCGACACTCTCTAAAATTGTTTCATGACTTTTTAATGCGATTTCAGATTGTTGCATATCTGATATTCTCCGCTCAATACCCTTGTACTCAAACACCTCTATAGCCGCTCTCGATGGCGCCTATTATAACATATCTCGGAATTTGCATGATATTACTAGTACCATTAACCGAGGTGCATCGTTCTTCGCCAATTTTGTACGCCACTACTGAGGAACAGGTTCTACCCATTTATCTTTCCTGTTAGATTAAACGAAGATTCATGATCAGGAGATACATACAAG
The DNA here is from genome assembly GCA_964657925.1 of uncultured Dictyobacter sp. GTDB lineage: Bacteria > Chloroflexota > Ktedonobacteria > Ktedonobacterales > Ktedonobacteraceae > Dictyobacter. The sequence goes on along the minus strand of CAZZWK010000040.1, from coordinate 1,597 downwards.
TAAGCAAGCAACATAAAAGTCATGTATAGCGGCTGGCAAGTGGTGCAAAAATCAAAGTTTTCCAAAAAGGTCCGGTCGATCAGTGGTTAATGCATCGACGCCGATATGCGTCAGTTCTCTTAATTCCTCTAACTCATCGACCGTCCAGATGCCCACTTTGAAGCTGTTCTGGTGAAAAACCGGCAGCATATTAGGGGTAAAAAGTTCGCGATCGATATCGATCCAGTTGCACCCGATCTGCGATACCCGCTTACATAACCCTTCCATCGCCTGCTCCTCCTGCGGCGACCACAATTCGCTGGAGACCAGAGCACCCGTAATAAATGATGGCTCCAGGTAGCGTATGCGGCTCAATGTCGCCCAATCGAAAGAGATAATCAATACACGCTCCAGCATCTTGGCGTTGCGCACCTCGCGTGTCACAGCCTCCGCGATCTGTGGGTAGCGCCCATAGCGTCCATCGCGCTCACTCAACTTGATCTCGATACACACACGCAAACGCCCTTTTACCAGCGCGAGCACCTCTTGCAAGGTTGGAATACGTTCCGGTTCCGGCCAGCCGCCCGGAAACTTCGCTGCAACATTGAGCGAACGCAGGTACTCGAAATCAAGGTCGAGGATATTGCCGCTACCATCCGTCAGACGGTCCACAGTGGCATCATGAAAGACGATCAAGCGCCCATCTCGACTCATCTGTACATCTAATTCGATATAGTCGACCGGCATCGTTAAAGCGTTACGAAATGCCGCCAATGTATTTTCAGGAGCGATCAGTGATCCCCCACGGTGCGCGATGCGTTGCAGGCGTTGAGCCATACTGTCTTCTTCTACCTCGTTATGTATTTGGGAATGGAATCCATAGTGCGATCCTTCTTCTAACACATGCGTCTCAGGGCGCCAGGATTCCCGATACTATAGCATACAATAACTCGTTTTCCCTTCAGGACATGATGGTACGAAACGTCCACAACGGGTAAACTCTTTATCCATCTACACCCGATTGGCCTCTGTGTCCGGTCTTCTCATAAAGGCAGACGTTACCAGCTCGTGTGACCATGTATTGTTTGATTTCAACAGTTAAGGGTGCGATTAAGAGGAACATTGGAAGCCCTGAGCGAACGCACGAACTCGAAAAAATCTTGCTATTTGTCAAGGTATAGGGTATACTATGAAATACGGTAGATGGTGCCAGAGAGCAGTCTGGCGATCTATTCATATGGGGATGTCGGGTTTCGACAGGTAACCGGATCGAAGAATTGCAGGCCGAGGTGTCGGTACAGCACTCTCGTTAAACAACCGACAAAAAATTAGTTGCCAACAAACAAGCAACACCACAACTCGCTCTCGCTGCCTAAGAAGTAGTGACGCGACGTCTCTCCGGTTTTTTCTCGCGGGACCGGAACCAGACGCCAAAAACACACGAGGTGCTATGATGATGACCGCCTTCTAATCATCATTTAAGACCAGAGGGCCAACGTCCCAGTATCCCGTCGACGGGAGATTGAGGCGTATAAGCAAAACGTCGACTAAACCTGTAGTACATTCTCCGGTAGGTTCTCTTGGACGGGGAGTTCAACTCTCCCCCATCTCCACCACT
>CAZZWK010000039.1:1767-55172 GCA_964657925.1 uncultured Dictyobacter sp. | reverse complement strand
CAGTAGGAACGAGAACAGCAAAAGAGATGAAGCGGAATTCCGCCTCATCTCTTTTGCTGTTTTATGGTAACCTTTCGTGTAAGTGGTTCTTTTTATTTGTATAAAATGGTATTGCTAATATGGCAAGAATACGGTGAAGGAAGCTATGCTTATCGATGCTCACACTCACATCTTCCCACCTGATATACGCGCGCGGCGAGCGCATTACTGCGAACGTGATTCCTGGTTCAATAGTCTTTATAGTAATCCCACTGCCTTTATGGCCACCGCCGAAGATCTCATCGCGGAGATGGATGACGCGGGGGTTGATGCCTCCATCGCTTTTTCGTTTGGCTGGACCGATCCCGATCTCATCGAAGAAACTAATCGCTATGTCATTGATGCGATGCAACGTTATCCTGGCCGTATCTACGCTATGGCGGTCCTCCAGCCTCTAGTGGGAAAACGTGCCTTAACCCACTTGCAGCGATGTGCTGAAGCTGGTACGGTCGGACTCGGAGAACTGATGCCTCACGGTCAGGGATATCACCTCAATGATATCTCCCTCCTGACACCTTTTATGGAAATTGTGCGTCACTATGATATGCTGGTCATGTCGCATTGCAGTGAGCCTGTTGGTCATAGTTATCCCGGTAAAGGCGATGTCTCTGTGCAGGATGTCGTCACTTTTTTAACCGCTTTCCCCAATGTTCGTTTTATCGCCGCCCACTGGGGAGGTGGGTTGCCTTTCTACACATTAATGCCAGAAATTCAGCGCATTGTCAGCAATGTATGGTATGATACAGCCGCGACAATCTATCTCTATCGGCCCGCCATCTTTGCTACCGTCGCGCAACTCGTTGGTGCCGACCGTATCCTCTTCGCGAGCGATTATGGACTTCTTCATCAGAAGCGTGTTATCCAGCACATCAAAGATACAGGGCTTCCTATAGACATGCTGACAAAGATTTTAGGGGCGAATGCCGCTGAACTATTAGCGAGAAAGACGACCGGCCTTTCTTCTCAATCTTTGTAAAGAAGGTAATAAACAAAAGCCATGCGTGTGGTTTCTTTAGGCAGTGGAAGTAGCGGTAATGCTTTATTGGTCGAAGCAGGTCCTCAAGGACGCACAAAATTATTAGTGGACGCGGGTCTCAGCTTTCGTATATTCTTAGCGCGTTTACAGTCGGTCGGTGTTTCTCCTTCACAACTACAAGGTGTGCTTGTTACCCATGAGCACAGCGATCACGTGCAGGCCATTCCAACCTTATCTCGGCGTTACCATATCCCCGCAATCGCCGATCCTCGCACACTTTCTGCCCTGCAAAAGAGCATCTTCAGCGGTGCCTGGAGCACTGATTCTGGTCGATCTGCTGCTATAGAGCTTCCATCACTAGATCCCACTCTCTCGCTCTCTCACTTTCCTCCTCCAGACGATATCACGAATCAGATAGCTTCAGATGATGCCTCTCTCGTTCCACAACGACCTATGACATCGACAACGTTAATCACCCGTTCGCTTCCCATAGGTTCTACACAAACATTCGGTGATATAGAGGTAAGCTCATTTCCCATCTCTCATGATGCCGTTGCTCCTTGCGGCTATCTTCTTACCGTTGGAGGCCTTCGTCTCTGTATTGTTACCGACAGCGGAGAGGTCACACCAGTCATGCTCGAAAAGATGCAGTCTGCGGACCTGCTCATCATCGAGTCTAACCACGATCGCGATATGCTTATTCGCGGACCGTACCCCTGGCAGCTGAAAAAACGTATTCTAAGTCCCACCGGTCATCTTGCCAACGATCAGGCCGCCGCTGCCGTTCTTCGCTTGCTTGCGAATGGAGGACCGCGCTGGCTCTGGCTCGCTCACATCAGCCGTACGAACAATACTCCCACACTCGCGCTCGCTAATATGCAGGCATATCTGCGTGTTGCCCGTGTGAATCCTGCCTCCATTCACCTGTCCGCTCTCCCACATACAATTGGCACCATCTGGGACTCGACTCAGCTCTGGCACTGAAACTTTGTGCCTGCCCGCAAAGCGCCATCTAACTCTTTCAGTTATCGGTCGCAATAGGAAAAAAGAAAATCACTCGTGAAATGCCTGTGCGGGCGATTGGACATCCGCGATTTGTGCCAGGAGCTGACGAGTCTGCGTCACCGAGGGTATCGCCTTGAGCGATGCATAGAACCCTAGTGCTTGTTCCAGGTAATGACGCGCCCGGCTATAGTCGCACTCCTGTCCCTTTTCATCAGATATGCTGAGTGCAAGGCGTTGGTACAATAATCCCAATGCATACAGCGTATGAGCCTGCTCCCAGGGGAGATCGAGTTCCTGGCAATATGTGAGCGACTGGCGTAGATCTGCCTCGGCCTGCGACCAATCTTCTTGCTCCAGGAACATAGAACCACGCGCACGGTACGCGACACCCAGGCTCTTCTTCGCGCCCGAAAGTTCACCTACGTGGATCGCTCGTTCACATATGTTCTTCTGCTCCTCGTAGCTGGCTCGCGTTTTCACCAGTAGTTCCGCCAGCGTAGACAGTATTTCGGGCGTTGGGAACGGTTCGCCTGCGCGCAATTTTTCCTGGTAGTCGATGGTTGCCCGCGTCAAATCTCTCTGTGCTACGTGAATCGTGTGCATTCTGGTCTGTATAAAACTTTTTTCCAGGCTATGGTCGCGCTCGTTTTGTTGATCCAATAACTGCTTGCACTGGTACGCGTACTGCTCGCCTTCCTCCTGCTCACCTCGATGATAGGCGATAGTTGCCAGCGTCTCAAGTGCCCAGAACTGTCGTTTTTCATCTTGTTGATACTGCTCTATAAAGCGGAGAATGTCTTGTGCTACCTGCTTCGCGTCGTTCCAGCGATTCCATTGTCGCCAGGTTCTCATACGACCCACCATGCTTCTCAAGACCAGGCTCGGACTCTCCATTACTTGAGCATGACTGAGCGCCTGCCCATAATAATGTAAAGCGGAAGTATAGTCTCCCACCTGCTCATAGATGGGAGCGAGCGATGCTGCGAGATCGTACATCTCCTCGTGGTCGTTGCTGAGATTCTCGATCTGTAGCCGTCTCTCCTGTATCTCCAGCGCTTTGGTATACAATGCTCGCTCTTGATAGATAAAACCAGTTGCATCCAGCGCAAGCGAGAGTGTCCAGGGTGAGCCCAGCTCTTCCGCCTGCTTGAGCGCCTCGTCGCTACTGACCATCGCCTGGTCCGCCAGTTCCGTTTTTTGCTCCGCTGAAGCACCATCGAACTGCCTGATATACCAGAATGCCTGATAGGTCAAAAACGCGATACGCTTACGATTGAGTGGCTTGTTTTCGAGTATACGCAAACCTGCCTGAATATAGCCATACGTCTCTTGTGGGTCTGGCGTGCTATCAAAACGTGATAGCCAGCGTGTCGCCAGTAATGACAGTTCCTCATAGAGATTGATCAGGCGAGACTCATCTCGTTGCTTGCTTTCCCGATCGGTGCTTTGCAGCGCACGTCGATAGTACAGCCATGCTGCATCGAAGTTTCCTCGCTGCGTGTATGCATCCCCCAGTTTTTCCAACATACGGCTGTACTCGTCATTTTCGTGCTGCTCGTTGTCCAGTAGCCCAAAGGCGTCGCTATACGCGCGTACCGCTCGCGATGAGTAGTAGTTGCGCATTGCTTGGTTGCCTGTCAACGTCAAATAATGCATAGCTTTATCGCGCAGATTCGCGCGGGTCAGATGCACGAACTCGTTCTTCTCCGCATCAAATATCGAAATAACGCTGATTTCACCGTTCGTCGACCAGTTGGAGAGCGCCTGCTGATAGTGATAGGCCAGCACCTCGATGAATGCATCCTGTCGCTCAGCAGTGATTTTTTCTAGCCATGCCGCCAGCTGCGCGTGCTCACGTGCTCGTCTTTGTCGTGGAATCGTGCTATACACCACGTCGTGAATCAAAATATGTTTGAAGCTGAGAAACTGGTCGTTGGGCACGATCATGCTGCTCGTGCTCGATTGCTCTAGCTCTACAAGAAAGCCACGCCTGATCAATGCGACCAGGCTGAGTAGAATAGCATCAGTATCGATGCCGCGTGCCAGTTCTTGCAACGAGGAGAGCCAGAAAGAACGACCGATGATAGAGGCATGCTGTAAAAGTACTTTTTCTACCGGTTCGAGCAGGTCGATACGCGCCGCCAGCACTCCTTGCACGGTATCCGGCACATGCGGCAGAATGGCGAGATAATCGGTGTTGAGCGGATCTTCTTCAGGATACTCCCCCTGTTGACTCATCTCCTCCATTAATTGTGGATCAGGATAGTTAACGTACCACGTCTCTTCTGCCTGATTTCCACCCTCCATATGCACCAGCGTGCCCTGGTCGATCAACATACGCACGATCTCCTCGACAAAGAAAGGATTTCCCTCAGCCCTGGCAAGGATCGTTACGCGTAACGTTTCAGGAAGATGCCTGGTATGCAGTAATTCGTCTACAAGGTTGCCGCTCTCCTCCCATGAAAGTGATTCGAGCTCGATCATCGTGAAATTGCGATGGCCTCCGCCCCAATCTCTCCTCAACTCAAGAAAATCTGGTCGCGCGGGACACAAAAAGAGAATCGGCACCATTGTAATGCGCTCCGTCAGGTATTCCAACAGTTCCAATAACGCGTCATCCGCCCATTGCAGGTCGTCGAGCACAATAATGAGCGGTTGCTGCTCTCCCAATGCTTCCAGTAAAACACGCCATGCGCGCAACAGCGCTCCTTGCGACCGATTCCCTTGCGTCAGGTTGCTCTCCGTAAGCTTATTTCCCGCCTCTTCCCGGTCAGCACGGATGGCAAGAGCCTGGCGTTGCTCTCTGTTCTGCGTTTCCTGGCCTGCAAGGTCCAAACCGATCCTGCGCAAAAGTGTCTCCGCGATCTCTTCGGCGGATTCCGTTCGTCCACTGCGCGCAAAAAGGTCACGGAGAAACGCGAGTAAATGCGCCTGCATCTCCGTACTTGTTTCACTATCGCTAATATGTAGCAGCGAACGCAGAATCTCGATCAGCGGCCAGTACGTAATTCCTTCACCATAAGGCAGGCAACGCCCTTCCAACTCCAACAGCGGTCGATTTTGTGCTTGCGCTATCTCCTGCTCGCGTGTGATAAATTCGCGTACTAGCCTGGATTTTCCTATCCCTGGTGTCCCAAGAATGGTGATGAGATGGGGATGCCGTTCCGCCTGTACCCTTGCGTAACTGGCTTGTAATAACGTAAGTTCTAATGATCTGCCCACCAGTGGCGCCGATCTACCCGCTACCCCTCTTTGATGCTGTAGAGCTATAACCTTGTCATCTACTATTTCTTCCACCTCACCAGTTGTGGCGCGTTCTTGCCCACCGATGCCATTCGGGCGCAAACCCAACACAACCAGGGCTGCGATAGCATCCGTTTTCCCTTTCACGTGTAATGGTGGTATAGACTGAAATGCGAAGACATCACGTGCGGCGAGATAGGTGCGCTCACCGACGAGAATGCTATCCGGCGCGGCAACCTGTTGCAGTCGTGCCGCGATATTTACCGCATCACCGGTGACAAGAAAATCCTGTCGCGGTTGCCCGTTACTGCCTGGAGCCGCGACTTCTCCTGTATTAATCCCTATGCGCATTTGCAAACGCGCCGCCGCTGGGTCACGTGTTTGCCGGTGTGTGTTGAATTGTGCCAGTGCAGTTTGCATATCCAGCGCGGCACGGATCGCGCGGTCTGCGTCGTCTTCATGGGCGATCGGAACTCCGAAGACCGCCATTACCGCGTCTCCAATGTACTTTTCCACCGTGCCATCGTGTTTACGTATCTGCCTTGTCATCAAGTTGAAGTAACCGGTGAGAATGGCTCGCATATCTTCAGGATCGAGACGATCGGCCAGCGGTGTGGAACCAATGATATCCGCGAACATGACGGTGACAAGCCTGCGCTCCTCGTCCGGCGTGGCTATACGTCCTTCCACTACTGCTGGTACGACCCCGCGTTCGTCGATGTTCGCGATACCAGTCGTTCCAGTCGGTCCTTGCTCTGACACAACTGCTTGCGCTGAGATATTTTCTCGTAAAGATGTCCCACATTCGATACAAAATTTTGCCTGCGGCAGATTAAACGTTCCACAGTTTGGACAGATGTTGAAACGTATACCGCATTCGAGGCAAAATTTTGCTTGCGGCGGATTTATCGTTCCACAATTTGGGCAACGCATAGCTCTTCTATCACCATTCTCTGTGCTAACTCTTCTATCTTCACCCATTCTATACCATCATACCATCATCGATGCGATTGGAATAAGCCTTCTCACTGGCTTTTCCTTTCTTTCCCCTTATAAATAGGAAGATGGTAGCTCCAGTATTCTAGAAAGAGAGAAGAATTGTTCCCAAAACATGCTACCTTCCTACTTGACGTTTCCGTCCTCTTTCCGTAGTATGAATGGGATGAAGGGAGATAGATCATGAAACGTGACTTTCTGGTGGAGAGTCGGAGTTATGATAATTTTTTTCGCGGCTCGTGGCAAGCATATCCGTTAGCCTATCACCTACCTATTGGAAATGAACAATCATCAAATACTGTTGTAGATAGCGATACTATTCGTCTCTGGCTACCTGCTGGTACCTCTATGAACTGGTCCTCTGGACAGCGCCCTTTGCGTAACAACTGTGTCCAATTTTTCTGGCCCGGTCGTTGGTATATGCTCAGTGCCTTCTACAAGGAAAACACACTGCTCCATACCTACGGTAGTATCATTCGGCCTCTCACCTTTACTGCTAATGGCCTCTCGTATGTCGATCTGGACCTCAACGTCCTCTTCCATCCCGATCTAAGCTACGAGATCCTGACACAGGCCGAATTCGATCACATGGCTGAACTGCTCCACTACGACGAGGAAGTACGTGTCAGCGCGCTGGTGGCCCTCCAGTCATTAACCAGCGTTATTCAACGCAGCAACGGCTTTCTCACCGCTGTTCCTCATCAACTACACCTGGAACGCCTGCCCACTCCACAGGGCGATCGTATATCTTAATTGGCTTCCTTCTATGCGCTGTCGGGATGTTAAAAGTATTACTCGCCTCGCTTGTATAGTAAGAGGGGACTTCCAGCATCTGCTCTGAAAGTCCCCTCCATTTTTGACCGGTCCCGGTCGATGGCTACAACTAGACTAAAACTACATATAGGCAAAAGTAGTTAGCGCTCGATAGGTGCGCGTACCAGACTGCCCCATTCGGTCCAGGAACCATCGTAGTTGCGAACGTTAGGATACCCAAGCAATTGCGTGAGCACGAACCACGTGTGGGCGGAACGCTCGCCGATACGGCAGTACGAGATAACCTCGTTGCTCGCATTGATATCCTTCCCACCATAGATGGATTGCAGTTCGTCGGCGGACTTGAATGTACCATCGGCGTTCGCAGCTGTGGCCCACGGAATACTCTTCGCCCCAGGAATATGTCCACCGCGTTGCGCGCCCTCTTGTGGGTAGTTCGCGATGTGGAGCAACTCGCCACTGTACTCTTGCGGCGAACGCACATCGATCAAACGGCGATTCGGATCTTTCAATCCTTCCGCCACCTGATCGCGGAACGCTCGAATGCTCTCGTCAGCCGGTTGGGCATGATAAGTAGCGGGCGCGAAATGAGGAACCTCTTTCGTGTATGGTCGTCCCTCCGCTTCCCACTTGGCACGGCCACCATTGAGGATCTTGATATTCTTATTGCCATATTCGGTGAAGAGCCAGAATGCGTAGGCCGCGTACCAGTTGTTGCGATCGCCATAAAAGATAACCGTCGTATCATTGCTGATACCCCAGTTTCCAAATAGTTTCTCAACACCAGCCTGATCGATAAAATCACGCGTCACTGGATTTTGTACATCGACATGCCAGTCAAGCTTGACCGCGCCAGGAATATGTCCCACTTCGTACAGCAAAACGTCTTCATCGGCCTCGATCAAACGTACATTGGCATCGTTCAAATGGTCTGCGACCCAACTGGTATCGACAAGTGTTTCAGGATGTGCATACTCTGCCATACCTATAGCCTCCTTATTTTTTACTCCATACACAATGTTGACTTTGTAGATCAACATTAAAAAGTTCTACTGTAGTATAAAAGCTGCCAGGCATATATGTCAAGGGAAAATATACCCTTCTTCCTCCTGAAAGAATAGACACGTCTACCACTGCCTGTTTTTACAACGATGCCACTAAAGGGTACATTTTCGTCATTCGGCGAATTGTAGTAGTCTATATCACATGAAATTGTAGTAGTACTTTTCAGTAGATAAATGCTTATTACATCGATGAGCGTTATTCGTATGATAGTATCCATACGAAGGAAAATTTATCTATGGTAATTCATGCTGTTTCAAAACGTGCCATATTTGTGGCATTGATATCTCTGATTGATACTTTCAGTAGATGAAATATTCTATGAGACCTACATGGGGTCGTCTCTTTTACCTGATGAATGGATGTCTGATAAGACAAATGGATACCTGGTAAAAGGCGAATATACCATTCGTGTAGAGGAGTATCCAGAGAATTGAAAGGAGTCTATTTAAAATGCTTACAAAACCACGCGCGAGCGATGGACATTTAAATTCGTCTTTATATGCGCGCAGGAGACAACACCGTTTCTCTCCACTCTTGCTGATTGGCGTTGCCGTGCCAGTCGTGATCGCGCTCATCGTTGGAGCCGTCTTTGTGGTGTCCCGTACCGGCTCGCATGCGGCTGCGGCGAATCCTAACTGTACATTGATTGTGCCCAGAAATCCTCTGTCTGCTAAGGGTCTCGCTACCCCATATCAGCTGTTCGCGGCTGATGCCGCGCAGAATGGTCCCTGCAATGAGGCTAATGCCAATCAGAGTGCCTTCGTGCAAGGGGTGATCTTCGATCCCAACAACGATACGTTCTCTATCTATAATCCTCTGGTGATCGACCAGGGCACGCAGCCAGTCGTTGCGCCTACCGCTCCAACGTTGCCACAGGGTGCTATTGTTGGTCTCTGGTTTGGTTTCAATGGCACAAATCTAACTTTGCAAGGTGCTGGTAGAAATACCCTGAATCAAGCTAAATGTGTGAATGGCCTCAATGGCTCGGTCTTCGGCCAGTTCGCTTACTGCAATGCAACCACCTTCTTTAGAGCTGCCAATGCCGCTATCGCTGCTGGCAAAGTGCAAGTACCAGCCCTGGCAACAGCAAAAGATGGTATGCCCTGCCCAACCACCCGAGACTTCGGCATCATCGACCAGGACCAGAGCGACAATGTGCAAACACAATATCTCGCCAATGGTAATGGACAAACCGCTCAGTTCTCGACTGCTAACCAGGCACAAATACAAAATGCGACCACTATCGCTAACCCGAGCGATAATGCTCTGACAACCAATTTCGTAGATCCCGCGCTCGGTTGCCAGGCATGGACGGCACCCGATCTGGCAAATAACAACACAATGACGCCCGCTCTCGCTCTGGATGAGTTGCAGGCTGCCGCTGATCAGAAAGCGCCGATTGCCCTGGTGCCTCTTACCGACCCCATGACTCTGAACAACAACAATCAGAGTTTGCGCAAAACGAATCTCTATCGCATTGGTGTCGATCAAACGCCCGCTGCGAATAATAATGACGCGAGCGGCACCACCTATTGTCAAAATTTCTTGAACACCGGTATTCCACGCATCAAACTGGATATGCCCCTCACCATCAACGCGGGTTCGCCTGCACCTGCTCAAGCTAATAGCCTCTTTACCTTCCTGGCGATGCGTGCCAATATGTCCTACACCAACCTCAACTGCCAAAACCTGCTCAACATGCCCAATCCGGTCACTCTAACCACTGATGGCAATGGTGTGGTTACCGCCGCGACCATCAACCTTCCCGGCACTGCTGGTAACGGTAATGGTGGTACGACTACCGGCAACGGTGGTGTGCAACAGGTAGCGACCGGCACCGCGAATATCACATTGATGCCCCAGGGTGGCAATGCTCAAATGGCCTTGAACATTACCTATCCCAACCATGCCAATCAGCAGATTAACGTCAATGTTGTTTCTGGTAGCTGCACCGGTACAACTGTCTCCTCACAACCCGAAAATACCGATGGCAACAGTCAGAACGATGCCAACACGGCCATTAACAATCTACAAGGCTTGCAAGCGCTGCCCAAAAACTGGTTCGTTACCGTTACCGATCCCACACAGGCCGGTACTCCAGTCGTTGGCTGTGGCTCCGTTACCGCGAACGGCGTGACTGGTATGGCAACTCTCGGTACCGTCGCCAATACGACCGCGAATTGCCCACCCGCGGCTAGTACGGCTCCCACCGCGAAAGCAACTAATCCCGCTGCTACACCGGTTGCCGGTGCGACTCCAGTAGCGGGCACAACTCCAACTGTGGGAGCAACTCCTGTGGCAACAACTCCTGTTGGTACAACAACTGGCACCCCCTGCTCCGCTAATACCGGAACAGGTACTGGTCAGACAACGACAACTGGTGGGCAAGCTCCTCAACCAACTGCTGTTGCTACAGCTCCTGGGAACAATAATGGCTATACCCATCACAAGAAAAAATGGTAGTCGCGACTACCATATAAAAACTGCACAAAATCAAGCAGGGAGGAAGCTGGATCGTTCCAGCTTCCTCCCTGCTATCTAGCGACGTTCAATACCTAACCCACTTTTGACATCCGACACATCGTAACGACCACCTTCCTGCCTGTATCCACCTGTAAATGGATCTTCTGCCAGCAACATAGGCGTATCCAGGTCGATAAACGTGAACCCTCCCAGGCCCGCGGCAAAATGGGTCGCGGCGGCAATCGCCAGGCGCGACTCGATCATTGCTCCCATCATCAATTGAATATGGTTACTGCGACAGAGCGCCGCAATGTCAAGCGCGCCAACGATGCCTGTCTTCATCAATTTGAGCGTGATGACATTGGCCGCGCCACAGTTGATCAAACGCGCGACCCCCGCCGGGCTGGCGGCACTTTCATCCGCCGCAATGGGCACACTCGTGTGCTGCATAATATAACGCATACCTGCATAATCATCTTTATGCACCGGTTGCTCCAACAACAAAGGCCGGATATCACGATCTTCCAATGCCTCTAAACACAGCAGTGCTTCATTCGGTGTGTATCCCTGGTTCGCGTCAAGCGTGATACCCAGATGCGGCGCGCCACTACGAATCGCTTCCACACGATCGACATCGGCCCGTAAATTGCCGCCAATCTTGACTTTGATGGTCTTGATGCCACGAGAGGCCGTCTCTTCCGCTCGCTTGAAGCCTAGTCCAGACGAGACCATCGGAATACTCATATCGGTTTCAACGCTGTTTTCCGCTCCCCCAAAAAAAGTGACCAGCGGTATACCATAGGAACGGGTCAGGGCATCGAGCAGGGCTATCTCGACGCCCGCGCAAACCGTCATTTGCGCGAAATAGACACTATGTAGCAGTGCCGCCAACGTTCGCCATTGCGCCGCGTCACGTCCCACCAGCAACTCAACACATCCACGCGCCGCTGCTAACGCGGTCTCTTGCGATTCACCGGTGCTGGGTGTAAAAGGCGCGCACTCCCCATACCCTACGCTGCCGTCCTGCAATGTAATGGTGATCAGCACATTACGTGCCTCGTCTACACTGCCGGTGGCAATAGTAAAAGACTCCAGTAATGGGATAGTGAGCGGCTCAACATGCATAGATTGAATGGTTGTCGGTGTCATAGAGATACACGCATTCCTTTCTAAATCCATTTAAAGGCTGGTGCGATTGCGTTGTCGATCCTGGTAGCGTTCCAATGCTAACTCAATCAAACGATCCAGCAGGTCTGGATATGCCAACCCACTGGCCGCCCACAATTTCGGATACATGCTGATCTGCGTGAAGCCCGGCAACGTATTCACCTCGTTGATATAAATCTTTCCGCTTACCCTGTCCATAAAGAAATCGACCCGCGCCAGGCCGCTTAGATCGAGTGCCAGGAAGGCGTTGACCGCGAACAGGCGTATCTCCGCACTGACCGTCAGCGGAACCTCAGCGGGAATCACAATCTGTGACGCGTTTGTAATGTATTTTGCCTCGTAATCGTAAAATTCGTTGCTGGCGATGATCTCTCCCACCACCGACGCGATCGGCTCATCGTTCCCGAGCACCGCGCACTCGAATTCACGACAGTTAATGCCTTGCTCGATGATAATTTTACGATCATATTGGGCTGCGATATTCATAGCATGCGCAAGCTCTTCACGTTGATGCGCCTTGTTCACGCCCACGCTCGAACCCAGGTTCGCCGGTTTGACAAAATTCGGATAGCCCAGTTGTTGCTCGATCGCATCGAGAATAGTATCAGGCGAACGTTCCCATTGGTTGCGCCGGAAGACGAGATAGTCGACGTTGGGTAAACCAGCGCTGGCGAAGACCATTTTCATCTTCTCTTTGTCCATGCCCAGCGCTGCTCCCAACACCCCGTTGCCGACATAGGGTACGTTCGCCATCTCTAGCATGCCTTGCAACGTGCCATCTTCTCCATACGTGCCGTGTAGAACAGGAAAAACAACATCGATCGCCCCCTGCTCTCCCAGCGGTGTATCACTTTGCAATGAGACCAGTTGACGTACACTCGGATCGCCGGTAAATGTCACGCTGGTGGTTTTGTTGCTCTGCGACTCGTCCGTTCCCTGCTCCTCCTGGTGAACATCCTGCCCCGCCTCGATCAACTTCGCTGGCTCCGTACCTAGCAACCACGTTCCCGTTTTGGTGATGCCGATCGGTATCACATCATATTTGCTGGAGTCGAGGTTTTCGATTACCGACTTCGCCGATGCCAACGAAACCTCGTGTTCGCCCGATCGACCACCGAAAACGACACCGACACGCAATTTCTTTTTCTGTGTCACGCTCTCTCGCTCAACTTTCTCTCTATCTTTTTTTCGCCCTGCCGGCTTCGTTCGCCTTACTGCTCTTGCAGCATCTGCAATAAACGATCCATGCCCAACCCCAGCGAGGCTTTCAATAACACTAGATCATGTTCCTGCACATCTTCATTCAGCAGGTCAGCCGCTGCCTGCTTGGCCGCCTCTAACTCCTCTGGCGCTTCGAGATGTGCCGCGTAATAATACGTGTTTTGCTCGGGCATGCCCGCCTCGATCGCCCCCTCGACATAAAAACGCGCCTGCTCCCCGATCGCAACAATACGATCGACCAGCGTGGCGAGCGTGGCTCCAGTGGCATAATGCTCTTCGCGAGCATACTGGCCCAGTTCCAAAATATCTCCCAGCACCGCCCAACGCTTCCCGCCTGATTCGATGTGTGTATCATGCATACTGCGTGCGATAGCGATGATCGATTGGCGATTGGCATTATAGCTATCGTCGATCAATGTGCTTCCGTTCGGCCCCTTTTTAATCTCCCCTCGCCTCTTGAAGACGCGCAGTTCCGCAAGATAATTCCCGATATCGACCAGCGACATACCCGCGGCGGTCGCCGCCGCCGCGGTGGCTAGCGCGATGGTGACCCCATGCTCGCCCGGAATCCGCAACTGCACATGCGTGCTTTCGTTCTTATAATGCAAGGTAAAACTTCGCCCGCGTAGCGCATCGCCCCCCATATCGCTGGCCCGCACGTCCGCGTCCTCGCTTGTCCCGTATGAAAGTACACGTGCCTGCGTCTTTGTGCTCATGGCCCGTACGCGTGGATCATCGTAATTGAGGATCGCGATACCATCGGGCCGCAACGCCTGCACCAGCTCGCTCTTTGCCTCCGCGACTCGTTCTTGCGAGCCAAAAAACTCCAGATGTGAGCCACCCACATTCGTAATCAGCGACCAGTCGGGTGCTGCCGCGACCTTGCACAACCATGCTAACTCCCCCACCCACTGCGCTCCCATCTCTAAAACGGCGTAGCGATGCTGCTCTTCCAGGCGCAATAGCGTCAATGGATAGCCAATTTCAGTATTATAAGAGGCCTGCGTCTTGAGCGTGGGCGCCTGGTGGCTGAGCACGCTCGCCAGCGCCTCTTTCGTACTGGTCTTCCCATTGCTGCCGGTAATGCAGATAAACGTGGTTCCACGCTGACGCTGCGCTCGTGCATGCGCGGTTGCCAGCAATGCCTCTACTACATCGGGCACGACGATAAATAGAAAGTTGGCATCAATATCATCTGGTCGCTCGCTATATTCGCTACATAATACCCCGACCGCTCCCATGTCTGCAGCCGCCGCGATGAAACGATGCCCATCGACCTTCGCCCCCTTGATGGCAACAAAAAGATCGCCCACCTCTATCTGGCGACTATCATGATGGGCCGCGCGAAAAGTGAATTGCGCATCGCGTGTCGCCTCACCGACCACCTGAACTCTTCCTGCGTTCCCTTGTAATACGTCATTGAGCGTAAACATACAAACTTATCCTTTATTTTTGCAATTACTGATCATTGCACACGTGCTACTACTTGCTGCGCGAACGCCCGTAACCGTTCGATTTCGTCGAAATCGAACCATTGCAGCATGATCTCTTCAACACCTACCTGTGCATACGCTTGAATCTGCTCGATAATATCGTCCGCGTTGCCGACCAGCGCGGAACCGCTGCTGCGTATTTTTTCGATGGCACTCTCTACGCTACTATTCGCGAGTTCCGCTTGCTCGTGTCGCCAACTCAGCTTTTGATCCAGCTCGTTCCTATCTCGCCCAAAAAAGAGGCTGAGCATGAGCGTACGCTTGACTTCCCTTGCTTGACGACCCTGCTCCTGCAATAAGCGATCCAATGTCGTCGATCGCTCCTGAAATGCTTGTGGCGTCAAGGCAACTCCATTCCAATACGTTGCATACCGCGCCGCTAACGACAATGTTCTTTTCACCCCATTCCCACCAACCAGGATATCAGGCCCGCCAGACCTTTGGGGCCTTGGCAGCAGGGTTGCTCCATGGAGCTGAAAAAACGTTCCTTCAAAAGTAACCGGCTCGTCGCTCCTCAACAATTGCGTCACAACCTCGATTCCCTCCTCCAAACGTTGCATGCGTTCGGGCACCGAACCGAGTTGATGCCCGAAAAGCGTGTGCTCGCGCTCTTGCCAACCCGCCCCTAACCCTAAAATAAAACGGCCCTCGCTCAAATCGTCGATCGCCGCCGCCTGCCTCGCTAGTAGCGTCGGCTCACGAAATGAAAATGGCGCGACCAGCGGCCCAAAATGCATGCGTTTTGTGTGATCAGCCAGGTAGGCGAGCGATACGATCATCTCCAATGAGTCTTTATCCGGTGGCTGCGCATTCGTGAAATGGTCCGAACGAAACAATCCTGCGAACCCGCCAGCTTCGACTTCCAGCACTAACCGTTTCCAGTGCTCCCACGTCAAACCATTCTGTCCCTCTATCATAATAGAAATCGCGACCATTGTTCTCGTTTCCTTCTTTTTCCTTACCCTCACCACTGCTCAAAAGCGTTGTGCAGGGCAATAACTCGGACTCTGCGTCGTACACGACTGGGTCACATATATTCAAATATACACTCAGAAATATACACGCTCACTCCTATCAGGGCAATAGAAACGCCAAATAGCTCCTCGATTTTATTCTGGTCGTATCCTATTGCCTTCTACCGGCTTTTCTGCTAGAATAGACGCAGACCACCGTATGTTGTAGAGCTTTTTACCCTGGAACGTTGTTATTGCTGTCATCGGCTCAGAAAGTGTCGCAGTAGCAATATAATGTTAATGGAAGACCCGCCTGACGCGTCTACCTCCAGGCAACGTACAGGAGCATCAACATGTTTCGTGTGGCAACAAGTGAAAGAATGTAACGCGCATAATGCACTATCCCCGAAGGTTTATCCAGAGTAGAGGTAGCTCCTGCAAACCGTGCGATACAGAAGAAGTATCTATCAGCTAGAGGGCGCTAAGCCCTGGAATTGAGAAAACATTTATGTCACTATCCGACCAAACGTTGTATTGCCGGGACTGCAATGAAGCGTTTACATTTACTGTGGGTGAGCAGGAATTCTATGCAAGCCGCGGCTTGACCAACACTCCTTCACGCTGCCCTTCCTGCCGTGCCGCTCACAAAAGCCACATGTCTGGTGGCGATCGCTCCCACTCTTCCTTCCGTGGTAATAGCGATGGTGGATACCGCGAACCCCGCCAGATGTATACAGCCACATGCGCAAGCTGTGGCAACGAGGCCCAGGTTCCCTTCCAACCTCGCGAAGATCGACCCGTCTATTGTAGCAATTGTTACCAGCCACGAAGTGCCAGTAGCCGTGGCGGCAACGACCGCCGCTCGCGCTGGTAGCCGCTATGAGCGAGATCGTTATCCAATCAGGTGAGTCGTTCGAACTCGCCCTCAAACGCTTCAATCGTAAAGTGCAAAACGCGGGTATCCTGGCAGAAGCCCGCCGTCGTCGCTACTACGAAAGTCCCCAGTCTCGCCGCAAACGTAAGGCCGAGGCCGCTCGCCGCAAACAACGCCGTTCACGTCCCTAACAAAAACTCGTGAACAGGAAAAAGGTCAACCGGACCAGTTCTATATGACTGGTCCGGTTTTTTGTTGCTCTCTTCTCCCACTTCCCCACTCGTTTTCCTTCCCTTCTGCTCAACTAAGTAAATATTAGCTGCTTGACAAAAAGAAGTTACTGTGCTATGTTAAACCTATCGGTAGAGTTGCCGATCATGATTTCTGAAGATTATATTTTAAGGAGCATACTATTTATGGCCTGGCAAATTGATCCCTCCCACTCAACCGTGGGTTTCTCGGTTCGACATATGGTTGTGAGCACCGTCCACGGACGCTTCAAAGTGTTTGATGGCACCATTGAAATCGATGATGCAAATCCCGCTAATTCCTCGATCGAGGCCCATGCAGAGACTGCTAGCATCGATACGACTGACGAGAATCGCAATAATCACCTCCGTTCCGCTGATTTCTTCGACGCGGAAAAATATCCTACCATCACATTCAAAAGCACAAAGGTCGAACCTACCGGTGACGATACCTATCAGGTGACCGGCGACCTGACAATGCATGGGGTGACCAAGGCCATTACCTTCACGGTCGAGCGCTCCGAAACCATCAAAGATCCCTATGGCTTCCAACGCTTCGGTCTTGAGGCCAAAACAAAGATCAATCGCCGCGACTGGGGCCTTACCTGGGGACCCGTCCTCGAAGCAGGCGGTGCCGTCGTCAGCGACGAAGTACGCTTGAACCTGGATTTGGAAGCAACAACCAGATAATCCCCATCTTCCACTCTCGGTAAAAGAAGAGACGCGATTATAAGGACCTCATTCTCCTTTGTCGCGTCTCTTCTTTGCGTCTTTTTGCCTATCTCTCTTCGTGGAAAATATACTATAGCAGCTCTATCTCTCAGTGACGAAAAAATGAAAGCGTGTAAAAAATGAAAGCAGTTGTTATCTCCCAACCCGGCGGCCCGGAGGTGTTGACGATACGCGATGTTCCTACGCCAGAGCCCTTCGGTGAGTGGGTGCGTGTGCGCATTCACGCCGCAGGTCTGAATCGCGCCGACCTGGCTCAACGCGCTGGCATGTATCCAGCCCCTTTCGGTTCGCCCGCTGATATCCCCGGCATGGAGTTCGCCGGTGTGATTGATACGGTCGGGCCATTAGTCCGAGATTGGAAACCAGGACAACGCGTGATGGGATTGGTTGGTGGTGGTAGCCAGGCCGAGTACATCCTTGTCCACGAGGGCATGCTGATGGCTATCCCCGAAAACCTTGATTTTGTTCAGGCCGCGGCCATCCCTGAAGTCTTCCTGACCGCGCACGATGCTCTCTTCACCCAGGGCGACCTCAAAATGGGCGAACGTTTGCTTGTCCATGCGGTCGGTAGTGGTGTTGGCACCGCCGCCGTACAACTGGCGAAAGCGGTCGGCGCGACCGTCTATGGGACGGCACGTACCGCCAGCAAGCTTGAACGCGCGAAAGCGTTGGGCCTGGATGTCGGCTTATCAGATAAGCAGTTTACGGATGAGGTACGACAACTTACCCATAGCGAGGGTGTACATGTTGTGCTCGATTTCGTCGGTGCTCCTTACCTGGAGCACAATCTCGATATCCTGGCCCCCTGGGGTCGCCTGGTCTTCCTCGCTACCATGGGCGGTTCCCATGCGCAGATTGATTTGAGCAAATTGATGATGAAACGCCTACAAGTTCGTGGTTGTACGCTGCGTTCGCGCTCCTTGGAAGAAAAATTGGTTGTTACCCATCGCTTTGTAACCCAGGCCTTGCCGCTGTTCGCAAGCGCTAAACTTATTCCTATCATCGAAGAGGTGTTCCCGCTCGCGGATATTGCCAAAGCCCATATAGCTATGGCCGATAACCGCAATTTTGGCAAACTGATCTTGCGCATCGATTAGCAGATAACCGCGTGGGGGTAAGAGATGCTGGAGGCATCTCCGCCATGTGTTTGCCCCACGCGGTTGCCCAAGTCCTCGCGTGAAAAACGGACCCGCTTTGCTCCATTATTTAGCAAACATGATCGGTTCCAATATCAGCAGGCCGCTCTCTTCCTCCTCGCCACTCACCCTCCCTATCATTGCGCTTCCGTCCACGTGCAGACAAAAATCGATGTCATCGCCCAATCCGCTCTCGATCACCTGGCGCGCCGAATGACTGGCGGTGCGCAAACGAGCGGCTGGAAATGCTTGCGCAAGCGCGACCGCCGCTGCAACACTCTCATGCGCGACAATTTCAGGATGCGCCCGCTGAATTTCGCCCGCCAGGTAGCCCGCGCATGCCGCGTCATCTAAAGCGAAATATCCCGCCTCCGCCGCGCACACGATCGCTATATCATATCCTGTCTGCCTCGCTTGCTCAAACGCATAGCTACAGACCGCGTGCGCATTATAAAAACAGCCCGCTAATCGCATACTCCTGGATGAGCAAGCAAAAAAGGCCTTTGATCCATTTGTGGTGGTCAGAATAAGCTCACGTCCTTGCAACGGTGCCAGTGAGAACTGTACCGGCGAATTTCCATAATCAAAATCTGGCAAAGGGAGCGCATTTCTCTCACCACACAGCAATCTTTCCGGCCTCGTGCGCGCCGCGCTTCTCGCCTGATCGACGTTGTTCGCGGCAAAAACACGTTTCCCCCCACGCTCGAAAATGGCGGTGATCGAGGTCGTCGCGCGAATGACATCGATCACGATATAAATCGTCGCTTCGTCTACTTTGTGCGCGTCATTGGTCTGTCGTGCCGCTAGCAAATCAGCGGGACTAAAAAAAATCTGCAATTGCATCATTCTCTACGCCTACTTCCTATACCTTGATGCCTTATTCTACTCTACCTAACCACAACTACTCGCTTGGTACATGGAGTATGCTGGATTATGGGAGGTAAAAATGTTCAAGCATACATTCAAAAGCCAGTGTACATATATCGATCCAATGCCTAACACTCATTCTTCTATTCACTATAGTGCGTGCAGAAAAAACAGTCAAAAAACAAGTGATCAGCGAATTTTCAAGCCATGGGTGTTGTTGCTCTTTGCCCTTCTGCTGCTCCTCACTGGTTGCACGAACTCCTCCTCACCTAAAACTGGGGTGCCTACTCCGACACCGCCTCCCTTTCCGTCTCCCTCGGCGACCTGGCAGGCCACACCCGGCCAGCTATCACCTACCATCGACGGGATTACACAGCAAGTTATCCAGAATATCAGTGCGCATGGCTGGAATCCATCCGCGCAAATTCATGGCAAAGTCTCCGGAGGCCTCTATATCAACTGGCAGATGAATAATCCCAGCCACACGAATGCCTTGAAGCAGGGCAGCGATGATGTTACATCCGGCAGTCACGACCCGCAGGTCGATCTTTTTTACCTGAACGCGTTGGCCGAATATCACGCGCTACATCCTCAGGACCACACCTATGACGGCGAGTTGCAGAAGGCGCTCAATCAGGTCCTACCCGAGTTTGCGCGCTACAACCTGCCCAAAGGCTGGATCTACTTCTACCTCCTGCGCGATGGCCTGCTCTTGCAAAATGCTGCTCTGGTGCAAGCCGCTCATACGGCCAGTCAGAACTACTACACCCGTTGGTACGATCCCTCCGTCGGCATGGTCTACAATCGCGCGCATAGCCCTGGCGTTTATGATCCTGAACAATCGATTACCTGTGGCGCAGCCCTCATCGATGCCGGTATCCGCTGGCAACAGCCTGCGTGGGTCAGCGCGGGCGAGTCGACGATCGATAAAGCTATAGCTGCCGCGTGGAATGCTCAATACCACATGTTTTATACTACGATGACGATTCTTCCTAACAATACTCAACAAATCACCGATCCCCATACCAAACCCGCGGCCCAGGGCAGTATCGTGGAGGCGCTGGTCAAAGCATTCAACCTGACGCATAATCAACGCTATCTCTCTGTCGCGACCCAGACCTTGCAGGGCCTTTTTTCCAGTTCCCTGTGGGACCAGCAAAATGGCGGCTTTTTCTTCGAACTCAATCTCCAAACCGGCCAGCTTCAGAATACCTATAAAGAGACACGCTCGCAGGAACACGCGTTGATCGGCCTCTACCAGTACAATCAGGCCCTCGCGCGCATAGGACAAAAACCCATACTGCTCGCGAAACAGCAGCAGCTTATCACACTGCTGACCACGCGCTGCTATCAATCGACCTACCATGGGTACTTTTACCGTATGACACCAACGTTTCAAATCTATACCAGCAAAGCTGGACAAGGACTGGGCTACGAGGACTTTTTCACCACCGAAGCCATGGGACTCGCCATGGATTCCCTTCAACAAACCGAGTTCTCATACCTCTCATTCTAAGGTGTATCTGAAAGTATAAAAAAGAGGAGCGCCTTTTATCAAGACACCCCTCTTTTTATGATTTATGATATGCGGATTATCGTGAACTCTGGTGAACTACTGTACCGCTTCAGCCAGGTTATTTGCTCGTCTTCGCGTTGACAAACTTTTTGTTCAACACACCATTCTCATATTTCGGATGGCTGCTCAAGAACTTCGTGATGGCGTCCGCGCGCTGCTGTGTAATCGTTTTGTCGGTTACCGCCTGCTTGAGCGTGGCATTGATCGTGTTGTTGACAAGGGTGTGCAAGTCAGCGGTCGAGACGTGCTGCGTCTGCGCAATCTGCGCCAGAGTTTTGCCTGCTTGCAGTTGTGAGACCAGTTGCGCGGAAGTCAGGTGCAATCCTTGCGCGATCTGATTTTCGATGCTTGTGCGATATTTGAGCAAGAGCGCATGGCCTACATCCGCATGCTGCTTATGCAAAATCGCGCATCCATTGTCGAACTGCGGATGTTTGTTGATGGCATCGATCAATTTGGTCGCGCGCTGTTGCGTGATTTTTTTGTCCTTGACTTCCTGATTGATGGTCGCCTTCAAGGCGGAATCACGGTCGTTGGTCAGGGTTTGCACGGATACACCGAGCTGTTTCGCGAGATCCTGCTCGTACTGCGCGCAGTAAGCAGTTTTCTTGGCCTTGGTCGTGGTTTTCGGGGTAGCGGTCGGATTCGTAGCCGCCGATGCTACCAATGGCCCAACGACGAACGCGCCAAGTACCAGGCATAGTGCGAGCAACGCCCCTCCAATCCCTGCGACCAGTATTTTGTGATTCTTTAAAGCATTTTTCATGCTATTGTATCTCCTCAGCATATATATAAACGTTTAATGTTCCTTCCTCTTGGGAACACTTATAGCATAGAGCGCAATGTTCTACAAACCCTCTTTCAATCTTCAAGATTTGCTCAAGATTGCATCCCCCAGAAAAAGAATGCTATATTTTTCAATTGTGTATGCTACTATACTGGTGAATTGACAGAAAAGAGAGGTCAGCTCTCCAGGAGTGTTCGTCGTGTCCCAAAAAATTCTCGTTATTGAAGATGATGAAGGGATTATTCATCTCATCAATCTCTATCTTAAAGATGCAGGCTACGCTATCCTGATCGCGCGGGATGGTGCTGACGGCCTGGCGTTGCATGCCCGCGAAAATCCAGACCTTATCCTTCTCGATATTATGCTACCCACGATTGACGGTTTCGAAATTTGCCGCCGTATTCGCGCCTGGTCGCAGACACCTATCCTGATGCTGACCGCGCGCGGCGATGAGGAAGACCGCATCTCCGGCTTTGAACTGGGGGCCGACGACTACCTGACCAAGCCCTTTAGTCCGCGCGAACTTGTCAGTCGCGTCAAAGCCATCCTACGACGCACAAGCCAGCAAGGCATGTCCGCTCTACCATCGGCACAGCCGCTTCCCTCCGCCTTGTCTGCCATAAACCTGGAGGATGAGAAACAGATCTTGCGTTTCCCGTCGCTCAAAATTGATCTATTAGCACGGCGCGTACAGGTCGACGGCAATGAGATCGCGTTGACGCCAACAGAATTCGACCTGCTGGCTCTTCTGGCGCAATCTCCTAATCGTGTCTTCACGCGTGAAGTGCTGATGAACAAAGTGTGGGGTTACGACTATCTGGGCGATGGTCATACCATCGATGTGCATATCAGTGCACTGCGTAAAAAAATTGAAGCAAACACCGATCAACACTATATCAAAACCGTCTGGCGCGTCGGCTATCGCTTCGAGGCGAAGCCCATCTGATCGACGTTTTTTAGGCGTGACTGCATATGATTGTATATGGCTGCGTATGGCTGCATACGTCATGTGTCTTCTTAAGAGGTACCATTTATGCGCTCACATTGGTGGCAAAGCATCCGCTGGCGTCTAGCGCTCGGTTCAGTACTGCTCGCACTGGTAACGACGAGCCTTTTGGCGTTGATCGTGGTCTTCGTAATCAACTACTACTACACGATAGGGCAACAGGCCAACCTGGGCACATTCGCGAAAGATCATGCCCAGCGTATCAGCCTGCTCTATGCCAATAATGATCATAATCTCAGCCGTGCTTCCTCCTCGGCCCTGCAAAATCTTTCCGCACAGGATCAGCAGATGCAGATTATCGTCATTGGACGCAGTGGTATCATCTACCCCTACTCTCGCGTCAGTCCAATCAGAAAAGGTACGTTCGCCCGCTCGGTATTGGCGCTTATCGACCCCAATGCTCAATCCCAACCCGGTAACGAGGATCTGAAAACATTTTTGAAAGCGCTCACCGCGGCGCGCGCGGGACAATCTACAACCGGCCAGTTCAAGCATTCCGCCATTATCCATGCCGCCCAGCCTTTCTCCGTGCAGCCTATCTTTTCTGATACCACAAACACAACCGGTACGACCAGTTCAACAAACTCAACTGGCACAGCCAGCAAGCCTCAGGTCGTCGGCGTCTTCGTTACGACTATCCGCACCGATGCCCTTCCTCCCTTTGTCGATGATGCGGGTATCGCGGTCGCGCTTGCGTCAATTGTTATCGCCGCGCTCGCCGCCCTCACCGCCATCCTTTTTTCACAGACAATCACACGCCCGCTCATTAAACTGACAGGCGCTTCGCGTGTGCTGGCGCGGGGCCATTACGATGCTCGTGTGTCTGTCAAGGCACCCGGTGAACTCGGCGAACTATCGCAGACCTTCAATGATATGGCGGCCCAGCTGGAACGCGATGTCGACGAGTTGCGCCAACAAGAAAGCTTGCGACGCGAATTAATTATGAACGTGACTCACGACCTTGCAACTCCACTCACTTCGATCGCAGGCCTGGGCGAGGCCTTGATCGATGGCGTGAATCAGAGCCGCGAAGATTACGAAGCGACCGGGCGCATTATCGTTCGTGAAACAGCGCGCCTGCGGCGGCTCGTGCAAGATCTCACCATGATGGCGAAGGTGGAATCGAACGCGGTCCATCCTCATCTCGCACCTCTACGCCTGGCCGCCCTGGTCGATGAGGTCTTTGCCGCCATGATCGTCCAGTTTGAACGACACCAGGTCGAGCCGATCAATACCATTGCCTATGATCTCCCCATTATCGAGGCCGATGCGGATATGCTCACCCGTGTCTTTGCTAACCTGTGCGGCAATGCGCTGCGCTACACTCCTGCTGCTGGTAGCGTGACGGTCGCTGCGTATGTGCATCAATCCTCTATGCTGGTCTCGGTTACTGATACTGGTGAGGGTATTCCCCCTGAATCGCTTCCCCGTATCTTCGAACGTTTTTATCGCGCCGACAACTCGCGCCAGACCTCTACTGGCGGTAGCGGCCTCGGACTGGCGATCGTACGCGCGCTTGTACAGGCCCATGGTGGCTCTATCTGGGCCGAGAATATGCGCGAAGGTGGGGCGCGCATCTGCTTCACCTTGCCGCTTCCTTCGCGTCGCTCCGATGCATTGCTCACCGCGACCACCATGCCTTTGCCCGATCAGACTATTCAGGCGGCGCTGCATTCAACCCTCGATGATGTTTGACACCTGAAATTTATCCCACCTGATTTTTGATTATATCTCGACATAAAACAGGCAAACATGCTATACTCCGACATGCTATAAAGTATCGCCATCATCTGGAAAGAAAAATCAGGTTCCCTCTCGCCCTCGCGTAGCATTTCTCTGTGCCACTTGAAATAAAGAAGAATGAAAAAGTTAGTATGAAGAGACTCTTGCAATGACTCACCCTGATAGCTACGAGCAGCTAGATGCACACAAAAAAGAGCAGGATAACAGGTCCGCGACCTTCCTCGCGTCGCTCGCCCACGATCTTCGTTCTCCCCTCAATACCATCAATGGCTACCTCGACCTCGTGCTGACCGGACACGCAGGCGAACTCAATCCGCAACAATATGAGTTTCTTCTGCGTGCCCGTTCAGGCACCGAACATCTCTATACCATGCTGGAAAATCTGCTCCTGCTCACCCGCTATGATGCTGGTCAGCTGCGTTTGCAACTGGAAAGCGTTCGCCTGCTCGATATAGTAGAGGACGCTGTCTCCGAACTAGAACTGACGGCGTCCGATCGGCATATCACGCTTATCCTCGCCATCCCGAAAACCATCCCCTTTCTTAACGCCGATCGTATTCGCTTGCAGCAGGTCGTGCGCAACCTTGTCACCAACGCGCTGAACCACACTCCTGAAGGCGGTTCCGTCACGATCTCTGCCTCAGTCGCTCCCGATCCGCTGCATGCCTCTGATGGCTCTGATGATCGCGACCATCAGACCATCGATGATGCTTACGATGACGAGGAACATCGTTTGGTACAGTTGGTGATTCACGACACCGGCCCCGGCATTCCTTCTCAATACCATGAGCGCATCTTCGAACGTTCCTTTCAAATTCGCGATGCCGAACAGGCTCACCCCACTGGCAGAGGGCTGGGCTTGACGGTGGCGAAAATAATCGTGGAGCTTCATGGTGGCTCGATCCATGTCGAAAGTTCTCCCTCCACTGGCACGACATTGGTCTGTACGCTCCCTTGCCTTTAATATCCTTCGTGCTACCCTTGACGTGCTGCAATTTGCATGCTATTCTCAGATTATTCCATCATGTTCCTTGCTGCTGAGAAGCTGGGGACGAGGCTCTATAGAACTCTATACACAATGGAAGCATTGTGTAGGTTTGTTCATGAGGAAGGAGACAGATCGTGGGTATGCTACGTATTATGTCCCGTCGTGGTGACGACCGTGTTGTTTGGGATACTCGAAAAGTAGAGGCACATAACAGGGAAGCGCTTGCCGCTATCCAGGAGGCCGAGCGTATCTTCGACGAGGAACGCAAAAAGGGCGCAACGGCGTTTAAAATCGAATCCGGTAAAAGCACACAACGCATCGAAAAATTTGATCATACCGCTGAGCAAATCGTCCTTGTCCCTCGCGTCGTCGGTGGTTAGGAGTCCAAAAGCATATGTTAGAAACTCTGAGCCTATTTCTTGGCATCTGGCTGCTCTTCCTGCTGCTCGCCATCTATTACCTCTCTCAATCGCCCGATGGACGTGTCGGTCGCCTGCGTGAATCGGTTAGTGAGCACCTTTCCGCCGAGAGCCGTGCCAAAGCCCTCTTGCGCGAAATGTTGACCGAGACTCAATATCAGCAACTCATCAAATTTGGCTACCTGGAAGTGATTAGCCCCTCCGTACATAATCGCATCTATCGCATCCCTGGTGCCGGAGGCTTGGTGAAAGTGTACGAACGTGGCAGCGCCATCATGGAACTTTGCCTGCAACCCGCCGAGCCGTTGCCCGATGGCGATGTAATTGTGATGCACAAACTCATGATCGAAGCCAACGAACAGGAATACTTGCAGAAAGCTAACCATTTCGCCCCCGGCATCATCTCGCTGCGCGGCCAACACCTCTAACCCCTTGCTCCGACCATCCGCCTGAGGGCAAACGTATAGTTTGCCCTCTGCGGACATTGATGAGAGCAAGCCCCGCGTTTGTCCGTCAATACCAGCTCATTCTACTGTGGTATTGTCTTTCTCCCGCTTTCTCCCCTTCTCCTATCATCTTACCTGCCGTTTGAACTTTTGATATAAAATTGCGTATATAATGATGAGAGAGAAAAAAGAAAGTACGCTATTTTTTGCTATTCCCATTCTGTCTTTAAAACTCTTCATTTATTTATAAAGACAGTAAAAACATTCTCGAAAAGAAGTTAGTCGTATCTTCAGAAGGCAGGCAATAGGATGAAATGCCCATATTGCGATGCGGAAAATCGCGATGGCGTTCGCTACTGTAGCAATTGTGGCAAACTGATTGGCATTCGACCGGTAACTGGCAGCGATATAGCCAGTTCTCTCACTTCTGGTTCACGATTGCAGGGCGGTCGCTACATTATTAAAAGTGTACTCGGACAGGGCGGCATGGGTGCGGCCCTGCTCGCGACTGACATACGCCTCGATAATAAATCTGTCGTGATTAAAGAACTCCTCTCGGATAGTACCGATCCCGCTCATCAGTTGGAGGATGTGCGCAATTTCAAACGCGAGGTTGCGACCCTCGCCCATATCGATCATCCCCTGGTTCCCAATGTCACCGACCATTTTCAGGAGGGCTTGCGCTACTTTATGGTGCAGGAGTACGTGGATGGCGAGAATCTCGAAGACCACCTGAACCGCATCCATCAACCCATGCCGGAGCGTGAGGTCCTTATCTGCGCGTCCGAAATGCTTGACGTGCTCGACTATCTCTCGCAACAAAATCCGCCCATCGTGCATCGCGACATCAAACCCGCCAACATTATTATTGGCACCAAAGACAAACGCGCACATCTGGTTGACTTCGGTATCGCACGTGCCGATGAAATCAAAAATGCCAAACGCAGACAAACAACCGCCCTGGGCACGCCCGGCTATGCCCCTCCCGAACAGTATCAGGGTAACGCCGATCCTCGTTCCGATTTGTATGCCCTGGCCGCGACTCTGCACCACCTTTTGACTAACCGCGACCCGCGCAATTATCCACCATTTACCTATCCGCCCGTGCGTATGCTCAATCCGCGCCTCTCGCCCGATATCGAGCAGGTGCTCGCACGCGCTTTGATGAACAATCCCACCCAGCGCTACCAGAGCGCGTATGCTATGAAACAGGAAATCGATCGCATTCTACGACAGCGTTTCGGCGTATCCGGCAGTATCGATAACTATACCTTGGGCACTTCTGGCGCGATGGGCGTACTGAGCGCTGCATCAACTATCCAAGCGTCGCCTTTCAACGGTCCAACCTCGTTGACACCGGTACAACCACTGTCAAATCCCCCTGTTCAAGGTTCGCCTGCTTTCGCAAGTATGCCATATGCGCCGCAAGGGACATTGGGTGCTCCTTCCTCACCTCCTCGTCGGCGCTCACCACGCCTGGCATGGCTGCTTATCGCCCTCGTCGTGCTCCTGTTGTTTTGCCTGGTCTTCTATGCCCTTCACCTTTTCCCTCATCAATCGAACACGACCGCAAAAAAAAGTGGTGGTGCTACAGGCAATGGCATCGGCGTTACCGTTGTCAATAATGAACCCATCGGTATCAGTGATGGCTCGTCCGTGTTCGATACCACTATCGCAGATGCCAGTTTGAAAGCACAGGCCGCCCAGGCAATCAAAAACCACAATACCAATCAGGCCATCGCAGACCTGAATCAAGCGGTTGCCCTCTCTTCTAATGACGCGGAGGCCCTTATCTACCTGGAAGATCAACACGTGCTCGCCTCCGGCAATCCGTACGTGACCATCGCCGTCGCTACTATGCTGACCGGCAATGCGAGTGGCGATGTGGGAACAGGACGCGATGACCTTCAGGGTGCCTATGTCGCGCAGAAGGAGTTTGACGACGCCGCGAAATTGCAGGGTGGTGTACAGGTACGCCTGCTGATCGCCAATTCGGGCAGCACATCCGATGCCGATACACAGCAACTGGTTCAGAAGGTGACACAACAACTGGTGCAGCTCGCGCACAGCGACAAAAGCTTTATCGGGGTGATGGGCTGGCCTTACAGTTCTTCAACCCTCAGCGCACTCCAGACGCAGGTGCTCGCTGAAAATCATATCCCACTGGTCTCACAAACAGCTTCCAGCGATGCGCTGACCGGCAAATCGCCGTACTTTTTCCGCGTGGTTCCCTCGAATCAGGTGCAAGGACAGGAGGGCGCAGTCTACGTTGCGCAATCGCTGCACGCCACCAGCGTAGCACTCTTCTCCGACCCAACGAATTCGTATAGTCAATCACTTGCCGCGGATTTTAAACAGGCTTTCGCTGGTGCTGGTCATACGCTCGTGGCTGAGGAACACTATACGGTTGGCAAGCCCTCGACCATTCCAGGCGCTTTACAGGACGCCCTGGCTCATCGCCCGAACCTGATCTACTTCGCGGGATACGCCGACGATGTCAGCACGCTCCTGACGAATCTACCCAATAGCCTTATTCCAGTGATGGGCGGTGACGCTCTCTATGAACTGGGTGGCTACCAGAGTAGCTCGCGTACGAACTTCGGCGTGCTTCACTTTACGGCATTCGCGTATCCTGATGAATGGGGCGTGCTTGGCTATCGTGCCATCCAGCCCGCTTTCTTCAACGAATATGCTTCAGCCCTTGACCCATTGAAACTGCATCCGAACGGGTATCACTACTCGCGTCCAGACAATGACGCCATCCTCTCGTATGATGCGACGGTCGCGTTGCTGACTGCCTGTAACAATGAACTCACCTCGGGCCACTCAACGGTAACACCCCAGCTTGAGCAGCAGGGGCTGAAGTCGATTGACACCGCTCATGCGTTCCAAGGAGTGAGTGGTCAGATCGCCTTTGCTGCCAATAATGATCCTGTACAGAAGGCGATTGTGGTATTATATGTTGACTCCAGCGGTCATATTCATATGTTGCCTAAACAGCTCAATCGCTTTTTAAAATGATGAAATACGTATCGCCGCGGTTGCTGCTTCGCCCTGACTTTACATAGGCGCGCAATAAATCGTATCAGCACACCTCCGTCGGCCTATTGGAAACACCGATTGGTAACTGACAAACTGACAGACTGATATACAACAGAGTAGAGAACATAGAGATAGAGATGGAATTGCAGATCCTATGATTAAATGTCCTTTTTGCGGTACAATGAATCCCGCCGGTGAAGAATTTTGTGAAAACTGCGGTGGCGAACTGCACGCATCCCCACCTGCCTCGGGTGTTTCTGCTGCTCCTATCGCCCCGCCGCCTTCACCTATCAAACCCGTGAATCCTACCCCTTTTACCGGTAGTAACACGACCGGCTCTACGACATTCGGCGGCAGTGGAGGTAGTGGCAGGCTTGTTCCCCAGGCGAGTCTCCAGAATGGCCGTTATGTAGTCGATAAAATACTGGGCCAGGGAGGCATGGGCACCGCTGTTTTGGCTCATGATACCCGTGTCTCTAACAAACGCGTGGTGATCAAAGAATTGATTTCCGATGGTACCGACCCCGCGCAACGCCAGGAGGATGTGCGCAACTTCGAGCGCGAAGTCGAAACACTTGCCAATCTCGATCATCCTCTCATCCCAACCGTGACCGACAGTTTTCAGGAAGGCTCGCGCTACTACATGGTTCAGGAGTACGCGCCAGGCGAAAATCTGGAAGATTATATGGAGCGCACGCATAAAGCCATGCCCGAAGAGGAGGCGCTCACGTACATCTCACAGGTACTCGATATTCTTGTCTACTTGGGTCAGCAGAAACCACCCATTGTGCACCGCGACATCAAACCCGCTAATATCATCATTAGTAGCAAAGACAAGCGTGCCCGTCTGGTCGATTTCGGTATCGCGCGTGCCGACGAGATCAAAAATGCTAAGCATAAACAAACGACAGCGTTGGGTACACCCGGCTATGCTCCACCTGAACAGTATCAGGGCAATGCTGACCCGCGCTCCGATCTCTATGCCCTGGCGGCTACGCTGCACCATCTGGTAACCAACCGCGATCCACGCGAGTATCCGCCTTTTGCCTATCCACCTGCGCGCTCGTTGAATCCCCAGGTCTCGCCCGAGCTGGAGCGTATCCTTGAGCACGCGCTCACCGTCGACATCAACAAACGCTACCAGAATGCAGCCGCGATGAAATACGATATCGACGCGCTTTTGCAGCAGCGTTTCCATACATCCGGTGATACCAGTAGCTACGTTCTCTCGACCTCCGGCCCCATTACGCTCCCTCCTGCTAATACGTACGGTCCGGTAAATACATCTCGCGCTGCGCAATCACCTTACCAGGGTGCTGGTACGCGTCAGGGCTTCGCGGGTGGTCCGGGTGTGCCGCAACAGCCTCAAATGTTTGCCCCACAACCACAGCCACTCCCGCGTCGCCAGCAACGTCAGAATAGCGGCAATGGCTACTTTCGGTGGAGCTTTCTGTTGTTGATCGCTGTCATCGTCATTATCGCTGTTTTGCTTTATGGTCTGCCCGCACTCTCCCATATTGCCTCTACGTCAGGCAACGCGACGCCTACCAACAATGGAGGGTCCACTAGTTCTTCCAGCACCGCCCCAGCCACGCCAGCTAACCCGATCAGCACGCAGATCCTCAACGGTGAGAAGATTGGCCTCAGCTATGGCAACGATTCTTTCGATACAAATACCCGTCCCGTCAACTGCGCTAGCTGTCAGGCGAAAAGTCAGGGCTCCGCTGCCTTGAAGGCGAACAATAGTGGTAGTGCCACCTCCTATTGGCACGCCGCCCTGAGCGCTGATTCCAGCGATGCCGAGGCCGACATCTACCTGGCAAACCAGGCCGTGCTCAATTCCGGCAAACCTTACATCACCGTGGTCGTCGTCACCATGCTCACTGGCACCGGCGCGGATGTTGGTGTCGGTCGCGATAATCTCCAGGGTGCCTACCTCGCGCAGCAGGAGTTCAATGCCAGCAATAGCAGCGTGCAGTTGCGCCTGCTGATCGCGAACGTCGGTGGTAGTAACACGTACGCGACTACCATTGCCAATCAGATCGAGCAAGCGGCTCAAGCGGATTCTCATATCGTTGGCATGGTTGGTTGGCCCTATAGCAGCTATACCTCGAACGCGATTTCGGCTTTCGCCAGTGCGAAAATACAGTTGCCGCTGATCTCCGCTAGCGCATCCAGCGATAATCTCAGCAACTCGTCTCCCTACTTTTTCCGCGTCGCTCCCTCAAATCTGGCAGAAGCCCAGGCAGGTGCGAGTTACGCGAAAACACACTTGAACGCGAAGACAGCCGTCGTCTTTATCGATAATGGAGACGCTTATAGCCAGAATCTCGGCTCCGATTTCAAAAGCACATTCACCACCGCTGGCGGCCAGGTTTTGCAGACAGTTACCTATACAGTAGGTAATAGCCAATCTGTGATCAGCGCTCTCAATAGCATCACAAAATCGCCTGATCTGATCTACTTCTCTGGCTATTCCAACGATATGAATACGGTATTGACCGAGCTACCCAACCATTCCAATCTCGCCCAAACTCGTCTCCTCGGTGGCGACGCTCTCTACAATCTGGGTGGCTACGATAAAGTCGGTCGTGCCAGCTTTAGCCGTTTGCACTTTACCGCCTTCGCCTATCCCGATGAGTGGGGTGTGCTCGGCTATAGCTCCAAAACTCCAGCATTCTACCAGGACTATAAAAATACCTATAACACCAGCAATCCGAATGGCGGTGTTTATGGCTATACGCGTGCCGATAGCGACGTAGTATTGAATTATGACGCGACCCAAACTATGCTGCTTGCTGCAAAGGGGGCTTTGAACGGCGGCACGACCCTAAAACCTGCTGATCTTCTTAGCGCACTACAAAAAATCAATGGCAAAAATGCCATTCAAGGCGTGAGCGGCCAGATCTCGTTCGATAGTCAGGGCAACGCTGCCAATAAGGCTGTGGTCATTCTCAATGTCAGCAGTGGCGGCACTATCAATATGGAGTCTCAACTTGGCAGCGGCACCTTCCTGGTTCCGCAATCTTAACCCGCTCCATACATAAGTAAAAGAGTGAGTCAGACGGGGAACATTTAATAGCTCCACGTCTGACTCACTCTCATCTTTTTTCAACCTACCAGTTGGCTGGTAATGCCTGCAAGAGCAACACCTGGAGGATGAGCAACACGGACCAGGTCACAAAAAAAGATAGGTCGATAATCCATACCTGCCCCAGCACTTTGCGCGCAGGCTGAATCAATGGATCGGTAATACGCGCCAGGAAACGAATGAACGCGTAACGCTCATCGATACGGAACCAGGAAGCGATCGCCCGAATAAGCATGGCGAAAACAATCAGGTCAATCACCAGCGAGATTACATCGTGCACGAGCGGAAAAGATAGTGGCGCGTCTGGTACAAACATTCTCTCTTACTCCTGAACAGTACGTACTTGGATAAAGGTGAAACCGAGCCTATGTCGTCGCTCGATCTCAGTCACACGCACACCCACGAGATCTGGTAATGTGGTAAAGTGCTTCTGCACATATTCACCAACGGGACGCGCCGTGGCCCAACCGGTAACCGTTGCCGCCGCTGCCGTCGCAACTCGTGTGCGCGGCTGGCTGGATGCCATCGCCAGCATCGCACCCACCGCAACCACCATCAGCCCCACCGAAAGGTTTGTGCCACAATTGGGATGGATCGCCAGTTCCGCCTCGCCCGCCTGCAAACGCGCCAATGCCTCATCAGCCGCTCGCCTGAGATAACCGAGATCAACATCGCCGAAAACAATGAATCCATCAGAACTGGAACGCGCGCTGACACTGAGCGTGGGCACCATCCTGCTCAAAATGGTGATCGTCGCGTGTTCTAACGCGTGATTTTGCCGAATACGCCGACCAAAAAACAGATTATCGAATGCCATCATTGTTCTCCTCTAGAGGCTACCTCTATCGTCCCTATCGTGCTTCACTGTTTACTTACGTTCACGCTCTCCAAAAATCGCTCGCCCTACCCTCACTATAGTCGCATCCTCTTCGATGGCGACACGATAATCATCTGTCATACCCATCGAGAGGTGTCTCCACGTGCTTTCCGGTACTTCATATCTCAAGCGATCGCGCAACACACGCAACGCTCGAAAAACAGGCCTCGTCTCTTCCACGTTATCCACCAGTGGCGCCACCGTCATCAATCCTTCCACATCCAGGTGCGGCAAGGCGACAATTTGTCGCGCAATCCCTATCGTTTCGTCAGGGGACATGCCCTCTTTCGTGGCTTCACCGGAGATGTTGACCTGCAACAAAACCGGCTGTTTGATCTCTTTCCCTCTATGCTGGCTCTCCTGTTCCGCGTACCGGTTGAGCGCCTGTGCCAGGTGCAAACTATCCACACTGTGAATGCAATCGAACATCCCCATCACTTTGTTCACTTTGTTGGTCTGCACATGCCCGATCATATGCCAGCGCAAATCCTCTGGATGAAACTCGTCCATCTTTTCCACCGCCTCTTGCACCCGGTTCTCACCGAAATCGCTCACCCCCAGATTATACGCCATACGCACAAAGTCGAGCGGCTTCGTTTTTGAAACCGCGACCAGCGTAATATCATCGACTGAACGACCAACACGTTCCGCGGCTTCGTGTATGTGTCTCCTCACCTCGGCAATGTTTGCCGCCAACATGCGCTCCTGATTACCGCCAGCCGTGTCTCTTGCGTTTATCTCTGCTCTATTTTCCATCTTTTTTGTCCAGCGCCATGATGACCATAAAACGTCCTGTCCTTCCCTGCTCTTTGCGGTGCGAGAAAAACCACTCTGTGTGGCAACTCGTGCAGATCGGCATGACCTCGATGTGTTCCGCTACAAGGCCCGCCATCAACAACTGATTGCGATTCGTCTCCTGTAAATCGAGTCGTAAACTTTCCCCATCCGCCGCTCGAACTGTCGAAAAACAGGCCGACTCACGTACGCGACCACGGTACTCCGCCCGCGTCGGCTCGCTCTCGAACTCCTGTCTGCCCAGAAAAATCTCCTGTAACTCACGCGAAACTTCATAACAACAGGCACGAATGGCGGGACCAATCCCCGCCATAATGTCACGTGGCTGACTGCCGAAGCGCTCTTGCATGTTCTCAACGGTCGCCATTACGATGCCGCGCGCCGTTCCTCGCCAGCCGCCGTGCGCCATCCCTATCACCTGTTGTTCTGGATCATAAAACATGATCGGTACACAATCGGCGAATGCCAGCGCCAGTACGAGTCCCTGTTCCTGTGTGATCATGCCATCGCCCTTGCGCACGATAGGTGGTGTAAAGCGCTGCTCGTACGCGGAAAGTTCCGACCAGTCCATGCGCCACTCTCCACTCGTGTCGACACTGTGCACCTCCGCCCCATGCACTTGCCACAAACTGATACTCGGCAATCCATACACCCCCAACGCACGTAATGCCTTCTGCCGATTTTGTATCACCGCCTCGATCTTGTCCCCTTGCGTATATGCGGCGTTCAGACTCGCGAATGGCCCTTTGCTCAACCCTCCCTCACGCGTGAAAACACCCTGTATAAGCTGCGGAAATTGCTGGTACTGCTCGAATTGTAGATAACGAACGTCCTTGTGGTATCGCTCGATCAAGGCCACTCCTTTTGTCTTCCCTATCTCTACAAAGCATTGTATCACAATGATATTCGATGATATATCTGCCATTGTTCCGCAAGCCCTTCCCAGTGGATATAATAATGGCAGCAGCAATAATCCCAAAATACTAGCGGTAGTTGAACCCATCGTATTGGACAAACCTTACGTGCGTCCATACGCTAACACACCTTTTGTCTTCAGAAAGATAATTTTATGGATATCACAACCATTCAAAAAACACTGCAAGAGAGCGGTCTCGCTGGCTGGCTCTTTTATGATTTTCGCAAGTCGAACCTGATTGCCTATCAGGTTCTGAATTTGCCCACCGAGGCTATGTATACACGTCGCTGGTTCTATTTCATTCCCGCCCAGGGCGAGCCAACCGCCGTAGTCAGCGCGGTGGAATCACATGTCTTGCAAACCCTTCCCGGCCACAAAGCTATCTTCCATACCTGGTCCGAGATGCAGGTCCACCTGCGCTCGTTCCTGCTCGTGGGTGCTCGTATCGCCATGGAGTATTCTCCACTGAATGCTATCCCCTATATCTCGCGTGTCGATGCGGGCACGATCGAACTTGTCCGCTCCCTCGATGTCGAGGTCGTTTCCTCCGCCGATCTCGTGCAACGTTTCACCGCGCAACTCTCATCCCAACAACTCTACAGTCATCGTGAAGCTGGTCGCAGGCTCATCGCCGCCAAAGATAACCTGTTTACCGAATTGGGCGAGGATCTGCGCGCGGGCCGCGACCTGGATGAGTGGAGCGTGCAACAACGCTTTATCGCCCTGATTCGCGCCGAGGGCATACTTTTACCAGAAGACGAATTGCCTATCGTTGCCGTCAACGCCAACGCCAGCAATCCTCACTACGAACCCTCATCGCTCGTGCACGATCCAATTCACCCCGGTGACCTGATCCTGTTCGATTTCTGGGGCACATTGCCACAGCCTGAGGCAATCTTCGCGGATTATACCTGGATGGCTTTTGCTGGTACACGCGCCGATATTCCCACCCGCTACTCCGATGTTTTCGCCGTTGTGCGCCGTGCACGCGATAGCGCCATCGCTTTCATGCGCGAAAGTCTGGCCGCTGGTAAAACCATCCAGGGTCTGCTGGTGGACGATGTTGCGCGCCGCGTTATCGCCAATGCTGGCTACGCCGACTACTTCGTGCATCGCACCGGTCATAGCATCGGCATCGTGTTGCATGGCAATAGTGCGAACATCGACGACTACGAAACCCAGGACGAACGTACCCTGTTGCCATTCACCTGCAACTCCATTGAGCCAGGCATCTATCTACCCGAATTCGGCATGCGCAGCGAGGTCAACACGCTCATCCTGGCACACGACGCGGAAGTCACCGGCACCCCCATCCAGGAAGAAATCACCCCTCTGCTCTAAAACCCTTTTCCCGCCCTTCGGGAAACCCCTTGCGTGTCTCCGTAACCTTGTGGAAACCCACAAGGTTACCGATTTTTATCCCTTCTCCGTTCACTCGATCGACTTTTTATGGGTGGAGTTTCACAACTCTCGTCCCTATTCCACGTACATATTATGTACACATGTGTGAGTACAATGTGCTCTATTGTCAATTATAAAGGTCTATTGCTACAGGATGAATCTATCCATTCAGCATATATGTCACGAGGGAGGAAAAGATTATGGGCGATCAATGGGATCAACGCCCAGGGGCGAACAATGGTCAACCTAATTTTGACGATATCGATAAACGCCTGGAAGAATTCGGTCGGAAATTAGCACAAGGGGCAAGCGAGGCCCAGGTCCGCTTGAAACGGGTCGTCAATAAAGCCAATGACTATTGGACACAGGCGCAAAATAGCCCTACCCCACGTCCGTCCTCCGATATCGAAGAACAACGCCTGCGTCAACTGGTGAATGCCTGGAGCAATGACAACTGGCGCGTGGCACGCGATCTGGGCACCTATATGGATAACGTCTCCTCGCGCACGAACGAGGTGTGGGAAATTTCGCTCGAAACACGTTGGGAAACGCGCGCCATGGAGGTCAATTCCGAGCCATACAATGGCACTTCGCCCAGCCGACCACGCCCCCTCTTGCCCGTCTGGGACTACGAATTGCCCGAAGTTACCGGTTTGAAAGTTCCTTCCACGCGCACTCGCCTGGAAGGTATGGACGAAGTCGTCGGTTGCACGAACTGCAATGGGAGCGGCCATGTCCACTGCGCGACCTGCAATGGCCGTGGTTGGATCGTGTGCCCTGAGTGCAAAGGTCGTACCAAAAAACGCTGTAGTACTTGCTATGGTCGTGGCTACATCGCGGATTGGACAGCAGGCGAGAAAAAACCCTTCTTCAAACAGCAGGCGGAAAATCTTACTAGCTCGGTGGGCAATAAAGTCTCCGACGTCTTCGAGAATATTCGCCAGCAAGGCGTGCCTATTCCCAATCCCGTCAATGTCGATCCTGCCACCAAGGGACCCACCATTCCTTGCCCTGACTGCGTCAACGGTGAGATTGATTGCACCTGCAACAATGGCAAACGTGTTTGTCCCACCTGCCAGGGCGCGAAAATGTCCCTCTGCTCCTACTGTGGTGGTACCGCGAAACTTGTGCGCCATCGCGAAATCGCTCGCAGTTTCAACCTGCGCTCCCAGGTGCGCTTCGTCGGCGAAAAACCTATTCCCGAGCAGTATCTGGTGCGCGCCAACGGCGATCTCGTCTATAGCGCCGAAATCAATGAGCCACTCTTCGCGGATGCTCCACCCGAGTTGGTGCCCACCGATGTCTGGCAAACCGTCGTTGACCTGGTCAGTTCGGAGCGCAAAACTGTTGACAAACCTGGCGTTGATCAACAAACGCTTGCTCGTCCCACCCTTCAGGTCATCGAATTAGTGCGCATTCCCTATACCTCGGTTAACTATCGCTACGCCGACCAGGATTACCAGCTCTACATCTACGATAACGAGGGCAGTGAGAAATTCTATGCTGAACACTTTCCCGCGCGCTGGGACCGCATCGAGCGCCTGGTCAAGGCCATCTCGACCGACCTGATGTCTCCCACTCCATCTGAGTCATCACCATCGAGCAGCCAGCATTCCTACAGCACCGGTTATCGTGTCCCCGTCGAAGTCCCACCTTACAGTATCACTGAGGAAGACGACGACAATCAGGACCATCGATAAAATAAACAACATATCCTAAAACAACACGCCCTGGTAGAATGTCCCGCCGGGCGTGTTGTTTTAGGATACGACAGTATCTTTGCTTGCTCCCTACAATACCCAATGTCCTGCCAAAAACTGTTCTGTCAGGAAGAAAAGTATTGCCGCTGAGATAAGCATATAGTTGAGATGAAACCATCTCTGTTTGCCCAGCGCTGCTATTACGATGAATACAGGGAACAGTTCTAGCATGAAACGACCAGACGATGCTAATGGATAGAAACCAGTACTCGCTATCAGTTGCAAGCACACGAAGAAAATAAGACCATAAATAGCATATGCCCATCTCTCTTTCGATAGCCGCCATGGACCGACTATGCTCAAAATGAGCACGACTAACACAAAGAGCGTTGGTACAAGATCGGTGAGGTTGCGCAATCCCTGAAAGCTTAAAATGCTGCCTTCGCTAATCGACATGAACGACTGCATCATACCGAACCATGGTAGTTGCAGGTGACGTGCCCAGCTTGCCTCCGCATGAACGAACTCCAGAGGATCTCCCCACCGTCTGTAACAGTACAGACAGTAAAGACCTATGCCTGCTGGAATCAGGGCAACTGCGAGTATACTAGCATTGATCATCTTCTTGATCTGAAAATCGTGCTGCCTCGCGTACTCATAAAGAAACGGTAGCACCAGGAAAATACCAGTTTCACGCGTCAAACACGCCAGCAGCCCGAAAAAACCTGCTAACCACCAGCGTTCATGCCTGATCAGGTAGAAACTCAACAATGTCAGACACAGAAAGAAAGATTCGTTATATCCGCTGGCAAGGAAAAAGGCAGTGGGAAAAATAGCGTAGTACAGCAATGTCCTCTGCGCTTGTTCCTGCCCGAAATCCTCTAGTACAAGTTGATAGAGCACGATCATGGCGATCAACCATGAAAAATTAGAGACAATCAACGATGCGACAATACTGTCCGTCGTAAGATGCGATATCAACACCATGCGCTCAACTAGTGGAAAAAGCGGGAAAAAGGCTGAATCGGTACTTAGATGATAGCCATGTAGCGCAATTGAGCGATAAACGCCCGCATCCCAGTGGTTCCAGGTCGTCCATAACATGGATACCGGAAACTTCGTCCCATAAAAATCTTTCTCTCGCAGCAGGAGTGCAAGACATGTAGTGACAAAGAACGCGATATGGATCGCAACATAAACAGGAAGCGTTTCTGTCAGCGCCCTGGACCATATCGCCAAAGAAAGGATCTTATGGTTTTTCGACTCAACTCGCTCACTCTCTCCACTTACCTCTGTATACTCAAGGTTTTTCACACCTGTCGTCGCAACCACGGGAGTCTCAGCAATAACCGGTTGAGATGTCTCTGGCTTAGGAGAGGGAACTAATCGTACTCGATCTAATTTCATGGTCTTTTATTTCATCTATGCTGTTTACAATAGTATAGCTTCCTGAAGTAGCTAAGTCGGTTACAAATAGAATACAAGATGATCTATACACGATATGAGTAATAGTTGTTGATCCTCTCCATCGGCACCATGAAGAAAAGCGTTCTGATCAGTGATTGTTTGATTACTGATCAGAACGCTTTTCTTCAGCGTCGCTCGGCTTGCCCATGACTATTGAGATATAGCAGCAGTTCGTCGCGTTTGACCTGCACCTGTTTCTCATCACTATCACTGCCATGCTGTGCTGTCGTCACCATTCGCTTGACGCTCACCACATCATGCGCCAACTCATCCTCGCCAATAATAATGGCGAACTCGGCCTCCGAACTGTTTGCCTGTTTCATTTGCGCCTTGCGACTACGATCTCCATAGCTCATATCCGCTTTGATACCCGCCTGCCGTAGTTGCGCGGTCACCGCGACTGCCGCGTCCTTCAACGCTTCTGTACGATCGAAGTACACGACGAACGCTCGTGGTTTGATTTCCGGTGTTGGCTCGATCCCTTGCCGTT
This sequence comes from uncultured Dictyobacter sp., assembly GCA_964657925.1. Classification (GTDB taxonomy): domain Bacteria; phylum Chloroflexota; class Ktedonobacteria; order Ktedonobacterales; family Ktedonobacteraceae; genus Dictyobacter. The sequence continues at coordinate 15,176 of CAZZWK010000039.1, read as the reverse complement.
TCATTTCTAGCATCACACGTTCCATTCCCACGCCAAAACCAATGCCCGGCGTGTGTTGTCCACCGAAAATCTCTGCCATACCATCATAGCGTCCCCCACCATTCAGCGCGACATTATCGACCACCGAGGTAAACTCGAAAACGGTGCGTGTGTAGTAATCAAGCCCACGCACGATCAGCGGATCGAGCTGAAATGGTACGTTGTAAAAGGTCAAAAAGCGTTGCACCGCCGCGAAATGTTCCTGGCATGGCCCACACAGGTGATCGACCATCTTTGGCGCGTTCGCTATCTTCGGCTGATCCTGCGGCTCCTTGCAATCTAACAAACGCAATGGATTTTTATAGAAACGCACCTGGCAATTGTCGCAGCACTGACTCAACAATGGACGATAGTAGTCCTGCAAGGTCTCGATATATGCTGGCCTGCACACATTATCCCCGATACTGTTGATGTTGACGCGAATATTGGTCAATCCCAATCGTGTGTATACCTGATACAACATACCGATCATCTCGGCGTCGATCGCTGGATCTTCCACACCCAACGCCTCACAACCAAACTGGTGATGTTCTCGGTACCGGCCCGCCTGCGGCTTCTCGCGCCGAAACATCGGCAGGCTCATATAATACAGTTTGACCGGTTGTGCTAGCTTAAACATGCCATGTTCCAGGTACGCTCGCATCACACCAGCCGTTCCTTCCGGTCGCAACGAGATATTTTGCTGATGCCCCTCCTTGTCCGCCCGGTCGTCGAAGCTATACATCTCGTGCTCTACAATATCCGTTCCCTCACCCGAGGTACGGCGAAACACTCTGGTATCTTCCAACAAAGGCGTCTCAATACGTTGGTACCCGTACAATTGCACAACGTCCGTGGCCGTTTTCTCGATAAATTGCCAGTATGGCTGCTCGTCCGGCAAAATGTCCGAGAATCCTTGCAATGTTCTATACTGTTCAGGCATGACTGGTCTCTTCCTCCCCGTGCTTTACATCTCCACCATTATAGCAAAAGGGCCAATACATAGTCGTTTTGTGTTTGACCTGACTCATCCAACTGTCTTTTTTCCTATTAGCCCCATTCTTGTGGCTTGTAGGCATCCCCACACGTCCTTTACCAGTGATAACACGTTTGCGAAATCGGAGCAACTGATGCCCAGTACATTCTATGAACTCTACAATGGCTCGCTGAACGAGGCCTTTATCATACGCGCGCGTGAACAACAGGCGCAGGGACTCGATGGTATGGACTGCGCCCAGGCATACGCCGAACAAGGCAAACCTGATTTCGCCCTGGCTCACCTGCTCCTGACTGAAGCACCTGAAGACGTGAAACGTGAGGTCCTGGCCCATGCCTACGATCGCCGCGCCACACTTACCGATGAGCGCGCCGAATCGTTCGCGCAACAATTTCATCGCCCGTTTCCATTGGTCAAACTCGAAGCTCAAAAAGATCGCTTGTCCGCGCAACAAGTACGCCAGGGCAGGCGTATTCGCCGCGGCGCAAAATCCATTTCCATGAACTGACACTATTCACATAGCCACAGCTCTGTGTATTCAATACAACTTTGCAGTAGAAACTTTGTAGGAGATAGTCATTCTTGATCGAACACGTTGTAAACACAACCTCTGCTCCTGTACCACTCCAGAAAAAACATGTGGCCTCAAGGAGAGAGTCACTTTGGCCTATCCTGAGTTGTACGTTTGCCTACATTCTGTGTATCCTGTTCAGCGTCGCTCTGGTCTTTAATATATCCCCGCTCGCTACACATCTCTGGATCAGTCACCTGTTGCTCCTGTGTGGCTCCTGGATACCCACTGACTTTGGACCGGTCGCCCAGACACATCTCTCACACCAACAAACAGGCTACCTGGAGTTGATGGTCATATTCGCATGCATGTTTGCCGCATATGGCTTTTGCGCGTTCTACATGCACCAACTCCTCCGCTTCAAAGCAAATCATACCCTGCTCCCTATCATCTGGGTGGGCGCGCTCATCGGCGGCTTTATCTACCTCTTCACACCCGGTATCATGACGACCGACCTGTATTCCTACGCTAGCTATGGTCGCCTGCTCCTGATGCATGCGGCAAACCCATATTTTGTCCCTCCATCCACCTTTCCCCACGACCCTGTCTACCAGTTTCTCTACTGGAAAAATACCGTCTCCATTTATGGCCCTATCTGGAATCTCGTGTGTGCCTTCCTCGCTACCATCGCCGGTACGCGGCAGATGGAGATCGTTGTGGTCTTTCGCTTGTTCGAATTCGCCGCTCATCTCGTCAACATTCTCCTGGTGACCGCGATTTTGCGCGCGCTCGGTCGCTCGTACCGCACTGTCATCGTCGGTACCCTGCTCTACGCCTGGAATCCCCTGGTGCTGGCGGAAAGCAGTCTGGGTGCCCATAACGATGTCTTTATGGTGACCTTCCTCCTGCTGGGCATCTACCTGTGCGCACGGGCCGAGCAACGCCACCAGTTTTTCTCTTTTCGTGGCTATGCACCTGCTATGCTCGCCTTCACTCTGGCATTCCTGGTCAAGTTCAGTGCCGCACCCGCCATCGCTGTTTTCGTCATCGCGCTGTTCTGCGCGGTGTTGCGCTCGTCACTAGACTATCGACAACCACTGGCTTGGCGTACCGCTTTCATGACAAGCTGCAAAGCTATCGCCTTGAGCCTGGCGCTTACCTTGCTCCTGTATGGACCCTTCTGGCTCGGTCATAGCCTTGAAGCGATCGCTACCAGTTTTTCATCCCAACCATCCGCGACCGCTTCGTTCAACTCGTTGCTCTCGACGGTTGCTTACCTGCAAGGCACGCATAGCCTGGCTCCCTGGCTCTCTTTCCTCCTCGATCGCCGCATCTGGAATGTCGTGACAGTGCTGGCCTTTTGTATTCCAGTCATTACTGGCTGCTTCGCGCTCTGGCACGCTCCCACAACTCGCACCCTGGTGATCGTGACCCTTACCTCGCTCGCCACCTTCCTGGTTTTCACTCCCTGGTTCTTCGCCTGGTACCTGACCTGGCTGGTCGCCCTGGCGGTCGTTTGCCTGCCGGTCATCACCGACCGTCGCATACGCGCCCTGGTCGCTTTCTCTTTGACCTTCTCCGCGACTTCTCTCCTGACCTACTATTCGACTACTGTAGGCTACCTGCTCCTGCGACAGCATAACGCCGCCTGGTCCTTATGGATGATCCTCGGCACTCTGGGCATTCCTCTGCTTGTGTTTTTCGCCTGCTTACTCTTCTGGCCTAAACATCAGCTCTACCTCGTTCGTTTCCCTCTGGCGCGAAAAACTGTCCCGCTGGAGCAAAACAAAAGAGAAGCCGTAAGTTAAATGCACTTACGACCTCTCTTTTGAAGGATTGCCTGTTGCGAGAACGACTTTTCGCTGCGCTAGCTATCTATTCATCCTCGTTCAACGTCTCCCCTACCTCCTCACTGACACTTTCCACCAGTTCCACAGGTTCGCCGATCTCTTCACCACTTTCCTGGTTTTCGTCCTGGACTACGATACCGCCCTCATCAGTATCTTGATCCCCACTCGGTTTCTTGCCATTGGTGGTCGCGACGGCAACTACCATGTCACCCTCTCCCATGTGCATGAGCGTAACTCCCTGGGTGTTGCGCCCACTCACTTTAATATTGCTGACATCCGTACGAATCACCACCCCACTGGCGGTAATTAGCATTAGATCGCTATCTAGTTCGGTGATCAGGCGCGCGGTCGCGACGTTTCCGGTCTTCTCCGAGATCTTCGTAGCAATTACTCCGGAGCCACCGCGATTCTGCCTCGGATACTCGTCAATCAGCGTGCGTTTCCCCACTCCGCGTTCGGTAACAATCAACAATGCGCTATCTGGCAGCGCAAGATTGAGCGAAACGATTCTATCATCCCCTTCCAGCCGGATGCCTCGTACGCCTCCGCTGGTGCGTGAAGCCAATCGTAGATCGTCCACTGTGAAACGAATCGATTGTCCATGCGCTGTAATCAGCACGACATCATCGCCACTGTGCGCTAATTTCGCACCGATGAGTTCATCGTCCTCCTCCAGGTCCATCGCAATCAAGCCTTGCCGCCGTACAACCTCGAATTCACTCATCGCCGTTTTCTTGACCTCGCCCTTACGCGTGGCAACAATCATGAAGTCCTGGCTGACAACTCCTTTGGGCACGGAGACAATGGCTGTGATACGCTCACGCTGCTCGATAGCGAGCATATTGATCAGATGCTCACCCTTGGCCGTGCGGCTGACATCGGGCAGCTCGTAGACGCGCAGTTGAAAGACACGACCGCGATCCGTGAAGAAAAGCAGGCTATCGTGCGTATGGGTGACCAGCAGTTGTCGCACCGTGTCGTCTTCGCGTGTCGCCATACCGGTGACCCCGCGTCCACCACGTCTCTGCGCGCGGTAGGTGTTCGATGGCAAGCGCTTGATATAGCCCTTTTCGGTCAGGGTGACGACTACTTCTTCGTTGGGAATCAGGTCTTCGTCCTTGAAATCGCTGGCCTCCGTCTCTTCGATCTCGGTCCGCCGCTCATCCCCGAACTTTTCTTTCAACTCTTTAAGGTCGGCCTTGATCAGGGCGCGAATCTCGTTGATATCGCTCAACAACATATTGTAGTATTCGATGTTGCGCAAGACCTCGTTTAACTCATCCTCGATCTTCTGTCGCTCAATCGACGCCAGCCTCGCCAGACGCATATCAAGGATCGCTCGCGCCTGTTCGTCCGAGAAGCCAAATTGTGCTCGTAAGGAAACCAGGCCATCTTCGTACGCCGATTTTGACTCGCGAATGGTAGTAATGACCGCGTCCAGGTTGTCCAGCGCTATTTTCAAGCCTTCCAGTATGTGTCGCCGTGCCTCCGCTTTTGCCAGTTCATAACGGGTGCGTCGCACCAGCACGACCTCGCGGTGCGCGATATAGTGCTGCAAAAACTTTTTCAGCGTCAGCGTCTGTGGCTGCTGCTCGACGAGCGCCAGCATGTTGGTGTTGAACGCCGCCTGCATCGCCGTGTATTTGAAAAGCGAGTTCAGGACGCTATCCGCGTTGGCATCCCGTTTCAGATCCACCACCATGCGCATACCCTGTCGATCCGACTCGTCGCGTACCTCTGCGATACCCTCTAGCTTCTTGTCGCGCGCCAGTTCTGCGATTTTCTTGACCAAATCGGCTTTATTGACCTGATACGGCAACTCGGTCGTGATGATGCTGATACGCCCACGATCATTCTCTTCCATGTGCGTGCGCGCGCGGATAACGACGCGTCCTCGTCCATTGGCATACGTGTTGCGGATACCCTCGCGTCCCTGAATAATGCCCCCGGTAGGGAAGTCGGGACCTCGAATAATACGCGCCAGGTCCTCGGTGGTCGCGTCAGGATGGTCGATCAGATGCTCGATCCCGTTGCACACCTCCACCAGATTGTGGGGAGGAATATTGGTCGCCATGCCGACCGCGATACCGGTCGAGCCGTTTAATAACAGATTTGGCAGGCGCGCGGGAAAAACGGTGGGCTCGACATCCTGATTATCATAGTTCGGCTGAAAATCGACGGTGTCCTTCTCAATATCGCGCAACAGTTCGTCCGCGATCGCCGCCATCTTGGCCTCGGTATAACGCATGGCCGCTGGCGGATCGTCGTCTTGCGAACCAAAATTCCCCTGCCCCAGCACGAGTGGGTAGCGCATAGACCACGGTTGGGCCATACGCACCAAGGAGTCGTACACGGCTGAATCACCATGGGGATGATAGCTCTTCAACACTTCACCAACAGTGCCCGCGCATTTACGAAATTGCCTTGTCGATTGCAATCCCATCTTGTCCATCGCGTACAGCACGCGACGGTGAACAGGTTTGAGTCCGTCGCGCACGTCTGGCAATGCACGTGACACAATCACACTCATCGAGTAGTCGAGATAGGCTCCAGTCATCTCCGATACGATATTGACTGGCCTGATAGTGCCCGATTCCATAACAAAACATCCTCACCAAAAAGTACAAAACACAGCCTTGTGGACGATAGAGAGTTGAAGCATTCTTTATCTACATTGCGGAGAAGCTCTTAGAAAGGTCGATGCTATCCTCTACATTATACCACACTTTTAGCCTATCTCCGCAGCCCTAAACCGAATGGCTGAAACCGCTTCTTCCCTTGCTTGAACCTTTCTTTCCGCCCCTTCTTTTTCCCATTTTCGGCCCCTCTCCGCTCTCCGCACAAACTTTCCACACGATGTTACATAGACAAGCACAAACCCTGTTTTTTACACAAAAGCTGTGGTATGATTAGTTGCAAGACATGCTTCTAGAAGAGCACAACTCCGATCATGTCCAAATCTAGCCAGCCACGTATGTAGCGCGTTATCGCATCCGGCTGAAACTTGAGGAATATCTATGGCTGACAAACGAAGAGGAAAACGAACCAGAGGAACCTCCATTGAAAAACGAGGGTCCAACGATGTGTTCTCGTTCAACCGCGATAAAAGCCTTCCCCAGCATTTTTCGGGACAGGCCGCCGATGAAAACATCTTGATGGTGGTACGTCGTCACTGGTGGTTCCTGGTTACACCTGCTTTACCATTTCTTGCCTGCGTCCTTTTATTCTTTATTATCACCGGATTCGCGGTATCGAATCCATCTCTGGCTACCCTCTGGCTGGTTATCGAGGTGATCGCCTTTCTGGCCGTGATCGTAACTGGCGTGTGGTTTATCTACAAAGACTTCGTTGCCTGGTGGTACGATGTCTACATCATCACAAATAAGCAGATTGTAAATGCACATGGTCTGCTCGAACCCAAACGTCAAAAAACACCGATCGAACGCGTGCAGCAGGTCGGCGTGAATGTGACATCAATGCTTGGTCTGCTGCTCAAATTTGGCACGGTGCGCATCTATCTCACCGGCGGCCAACTCGATATCAAAGACGTTCCTGATCCTGGCGCCGTTCGTGATGCCATTCGTGGCATCTCCGAAGCCATACAGGCACGCAAACCGAAAGAGGCACCACCACCTACACCGGTCGATCCTGACATGGCGGAACTGCTGAACACACTGGCAAAGCCTAAAAATGTCACCCCTCTGCCCGATCCCGATAAAGATCTTCCCCCCTTGCCTCGCCGTCGTGGCGAAGAGGAATATATGGGTCCGCGACGCACGTTCGGCGGCATCTTCCATGTCCCTTGCCACGTTCGTTACGTCCATGGCGAACGCACCGTAAAATACGTTCAACGCTCACGCCATGTGCTCTGGCGCAATATTCTCGCCCCCGTGATTCTGCTGCTGCTGCTCGTTCCTACTTCAATTCTGGCACCCGGTCTCGGGGTCATCCCACCTGCCGCCTGGGGCTACTGGTGGCTCATCACCGGCCTGATCGTGCTCGCTCTACTCATCGGCATCGGCTTGATTTACTTTGACTATATCGACGACGTGTATATTCTTACCAATCGGCGCGTGATCGATATCAACCGTAAGTTGGTCTTCTTCTTCGAGACACGCCTGGAGGCGGAATATAAAAGCGTGCGCGATGTCCAGGTCAAAGTACCCAGTGTGATTGAACGTTTCTTTGATATCGGCGATGTCTCGATCGAAACACCTGGCAACAGCCCCGATATCGTGCTCAAAAGTGTGGATCATCCCTTCCTGCTCCAGGACGAGATCATCGGTATCAAGGACTACAAAGACAAATCCGATGCCGCCAAAAAGGAAAATGATGAGAAGAAGCTGCTCCACAAGTGGTTCAGCAGCGTAATCGTCAAACTGGAGGAGTCGGATAAAGGGCGTGGCACGCCCAATCTCAGAAATATGGACCTGCTGACCGCGATGTCATGCGCGCAAGAGTATGGCCTGGATGTCTCGATTCAGGGTGAGGCCGTGGATCATCCCGACATCCCTCCCGGTCATGTCGTGCGTCAGGAACCGCCTCCTGGCACCATTATGGAGCGTGGCAGCAAGATAGCCGTTGTGCTCAGCAAACGCTCTCTCGTCGATACCCTGTAATCGACTCCACGGAGAAACACACGATCAGCCCAAAAAAGAGGAGGGAATCGCTCATCGTTGCGATTCCCTCCGGCTTCGCTTATTTCCCTCCCACCCTCATCAGTAAGGCCACTGATTCGATATGATACGTCTGCGGAAACATATCTACCGGCTGGGCCGCGACCAACCTGTAACGTCCACCCGTGCACAGTGTCGCGATATCACGTGCTAATGTGCTCGGATCGCAGGAAACATACACAATAGTACGCGGAGCCATCGTCTGCAAGGCTTGCAACGCTTTAGGATGACAGCCCGCGCGCGGTGGATCGACCAGCACGCAGTCGATACGCTCATGGCGATAGTGCAACTGACTCAACACTCGCTCCAGCGTTCCCTCTAGCGCGGTGATGTTGTTCTGGTTGTTGAGCGCACAACCCGCCCTCGCATCCATGACCGCGCTCGGTTGCGACTCGATCGCGATGACACGGCTACATTGTGAGGCCAGAAATGTCGAGAATAACCCGACACCACTATAGCCATCGAGCACGACATCGTGCCTCTGCGGCTCTAACAAGGTCAATGCCCGCTCCACCAACACCGCCGTCTGAACAGGGTTGACCTGAAAAAATGAATCTGCCGATATACGAAATCGTCTCCCCAGCACCACGTCCGTTAAAAATTCTTGTCCGACAAAGACCCGCCCATAGCGTCCCCCCACGCGTTCGATAATAACTCCCACAATCCCTGGTGCTATCGTCATTAAATCTTGCGCGAGCTGTTGTGGATCTTCAAGCTGCGACCCCGGACGCGCGCTCAAAATCAGTAGCGTGGGTACTGCTTTGACCGCGTTAAGCGCGATACCAGTGGTCGCGTTGCTGACCGCGCCGATAGCACCACGGATTGTCAGGCTTTGTAGCATCTGTCCGAGCGTATCGCCAAAATAATCGATCAGCTTTCTTCGTACCAGTTGATAAACCTGGTCGAGCGCCGGATGTAATAAACCACATTGTTCAAGATCCTGTACATCGTGGCTTTCCGTCAGTTTAAAGCCAATTTCCCCGTTTGACCCTACCGTAAATACTGCATAATTTCGATACTGCCATGGCGGAACGTTGAGCGGCATCCCAATAGTTGGATGCACGAATGCGTCTGGCTGCTTCCCAATACGAACCAGTAACTGCCGCACAATGTGCGCTTTCCAGGTCAACTGTGCGGAGTAGGCAATATGTTGCCAATGGCATCCACTGTTCATAAGCTCTGGATATGCTGGCTCGATTCGTTCAGAGGAAGGTCGTACAATCTCTAATAAATCCGCCCGCGCATGACCACGACGCTCTTCAACAATTTCTACCCGCACTCGCTCTCCCGGTATCCCTCCTGGCACGAATAGCACACGACCTTCGTAACGGCCCACGGCGTCGCCTCCGTAGGCAAGGTCAGTAAGTTCAACATCAATGCTCATGATCACCTCGATGGTCCCTCGCGACATTCCATGTCGTGGGTCTCCACCCCATCCTTCCAGCTTTTTTGCTTTTTTTGTAAAAGGCTACTTTCCATCCATCATTTCTTCATCTTTCAATAGTCGCTCATCTCTTTTTCCCAGTGATAAATACGCCTATTGACCCATCGTTTATCCACAAACCTCCTCTCCGTAAACCACTGACATTCAAACTCACTCGTAGGTCACTTGGTAAAGTATTTTGCAAACCGCTTTGCAGAATACTTTTTATATATAAAAGCTATGCTAAAAGCGTGCAACACACTTCTATCATAGCGGAAGTAATTGCTTTGGCTGATTATAAAAGCGAGTCCCGAATCGACTCAATAGCACAGCTCCCAGACCAAGCATCCCACCCCCGATACTTACTATCCACCCAATATATGGTAACGAACTAATCAGCGTCAGGACAACCAATCCAAGCACAACTTGCAATAAGGCATTATTTTGCTGTGGTGCGCACAGATGCAGAATATACTCCCCTACCATCCGACCGATCGCGACAGTGCCTAATACCCACCCAATACCCAAAACAATGACGAGAAAAATCGCTAATGGCAGAGAAACAATCAATGCGATCAATACCGTCAAAATAATAGGGGCCAGTAGCAGACTCAGCAGTCCCAACATAAAACTGCGACGCGCCTTGTTTTTGATGGTTGCGCGTACAATCACCACATGCTCCGGCAAAAATAGCGTCAATAAAGCTCCTATAATCGACCAGATAAGCACGGACCAGAAACGAAAAACAGTCCCGGTGCTGTTCGCTATCACCGTTTGTATACCAGTGGCACAATCAATTACACTGCCATGTAGCGTTACATTTACAGTCTCTACCCAATGTCCACCGCAAATACGAATATCTCCATCGATGGAAGTGCCAGGGCGCGAGGCGAGATTCCCCCCGTAAACAGTAATATCTCCGGTAATTGTGCCATCCACCACGACATTTCCTCCAAACGCGATTACATCGCCATCGACCTCTCCATGAATGATTGCCTCACCTCCGAATAAAGTGAGATCTCCACACACCACGTCGCCCTTCTTCACCGTGACGGTCTGCCCATAAACAGGTTGCCGCTGTTTTACGGCACAGGTCTGGGCAATCAACATGGTAGGTGCTCCTTCTCCCTCAGTATCCATCCCCACGAATACATTTGTTCCACTTTCCCCACGTGCATACGCCTTTCCTCCCCACAATAGGAACGCGATAAAAAGGCAGAAACCTGGCAGCATGAGCAAAAACGTCTGTTTCCGAAAAACCTTGTGCATACAGAACTCCCGTTGTATCCGCCAGATTGACTGCGATCCTTACCTGCTTTATACACCTTTGGGAAGGCGCATGAGGCGAAACCACATCCCTATCATGACGACCACCACGCATGCTACCGCGGTAAACAGTATATTATTGCGTGTTATCAGGGTGAGTCCAGCTTGCATATATTGCCCTACCACAACCACAATATCGATCACTCCGTTGAAAAAATTCAACGTTCTATCGGCGATGGTCGCCTGTACCATCATCGTAATCAAAAAGAATAATGGTATGCTGCTCAAAAGGAGAATACTGAACGCGATACCAACAGCACCTATCTTACTAAAATGCGCGTCACGCACTTTCTGTTGCTGTTGCATGCAAGCAACTTGATCGCTAACTTGCTTCTGTTGTTGCACCGCCTGCATAATACGCTCGGTCGATAGGCCTGTGCCTTCCCTCGCTTCCGTGGTATACGTATTTGCATCCGCTTGCCCCACAATACTTTGCAACCGTCTTTGCTTCCGCTCGAAATCACGACAGGCGACACATCCTCTGATATGATCTTCTACCGCTTGAACTTCCTCCGCACCCTCTTTCCCATTGTGCGCAGTCTGCAGCCATACTCTAGCGTCGCGGCAACGCATCGCTTTGTTCCTCCGTGTTGCCCCTCTGCTGCATATGACGCGCCAGCAATTCACGTGCACGATGTAAGCGCGCCTTGACCAACGCTGGCGTCAATTGCAACGCGTTCGCGATCTCTTCATAGGAAAAATCGTACCAGTAACGCAGAATAATTACTGCGCGATACTTGCTCGGCAGGCACTGTAGGTATTCTTGAATCTCATCTTGCTGCTCCCCGCGCAAAGCAGACTGCTCAGGACCGACACCCCCATCGACAATCCACTCCAAAAAAGGCACATCCTCCAACGGCAATGCCAGAAAACGCCTTCTTCTCAATTGATCGATCGCAAGGTGGGACGCGATCGAAAGCAACCACGTACTAAATTTATGCGCAGGTTTGTACGTCACGAGCTGCGTGTACGCACGTACAAACGTTTCCTGTGTTATGTCCTCTGCCTCAGTAGTGTTTCCCAACATGCGATAGGCAAGATTTTGTACCGCATCTTTGTAGCGCTCAACAATCATGGCGAAAATGTTCTGGTCTCCCTCAAGCACAAGCTCGACAAGACCCGCGTCACTCATTTCCTCTACAATTGCTCGTGTTTTAGCCCTACTTTCACTATCACTAACCTCACTGATACCACCTGCCGCGCTTTGTACTTCCTGCCCTCGCCGCGCTCCCTTGAGTGACCCCGCACCTATACCACCGAGCACATTCGAAACATTCATTGTCGATTCTAACATATATCACCGCTCAATATAGTCTATTTCTTAACGCGTTTAATTCAGTTCTAGCGAATGAGGACGCAATACTTTCTTCCAGAAACTACGAGCAGCATCTAAAAAAGTTGTAATCTTTCGTTGCAGTGTAACACGAGTATAAGCTGGTGACAAGTGTCTCACTCCTTCGAACAGCGCGCAACAAAAGGCCTACATGAAGATTTACTCATTATTTTCACGAAAGGATCAACGGGTTTACCAGGACTCAGCATCGCTGTTCGTCTCCCCTGTGAACTCACCCATCTTCATTTTTTAGCTGTTGCCACCACAAGCTCTGTCATCTTCGCTCCACGTTTCCTCATTCTCTCCTGAGCAGATGCGTGAAGAATTATTCATCTCTCGCCTCTACTAAAAGAGAACGTATCCCTGGTAGCACTATCAAATGTACAACGTAAGCCAGTCAAAGCCCGATACTCCACCCTCTGCCTCACTACTATGAGACAATCTCTTCCCTACCATCCCTTACACATTTACCTATATATAAAAACACCGCATTCAGCTTGAAAATTTCGCTGTCCTCATCTTTTTAAAGAAGATGAGGACACTTTCTGTAGTACGCCATCCAACCCGAGTCGTGAAATGTTTATCCTACGGATACAAGCAAGATGTCAACCAATCCATTCCTGCATCTGTCTGGACAACGGCTTATTCATTGCCTTGAAATAAATTGTTGCTTTGCCCAGGAAAATGAGCAATGCCTGTAAATATACGTCGAGTTGTAACGCAACTGGCATACCAAATTCACCTCGCTTAACCTCCTTTGTTGAGTCCTCGTCCGATAAGCCTTCAATTGTTGTCTTCATCTCCTCATCCAGCGTTTGAAACCAACTCTTCAGCTGAGAGACATGGCTCTGCAAACCCTGCTCCGTGTTATGGTACGACCAGTCTTGCTGAAACGTCTTCAATGACTGGATGTAGGAATACTCGACATTCCCCATCTCGCTGAACAATTCCCCCAACGCCATATTTTGTCCCCCTGCACTAAATTGCAGTTCATCATCATTCAAACTTTCTAACAACTCCGCACGCATCGCATGCGTCCCCTCAATCCACGGCCATTTTTCCTGCATCAGTTGACTCATAAAGTTTTCCTCCTCGTTTATCGAACCTATGTTCTAGTTGTTCTGAATTCTATAATACCATATTGGACCAACCTAAATAAATTCATGAACATGCGAGATTAAAAATCTTTCAGGGCACACTTTATTCTGCCCACAAAATTTACTTCACTTCGTTTTGTGATTGAGTCAGATAATAACTAATCTTTAATTATCTTGC
>CAZZWK010000039.1:0-1667 GCA_964657925.1 uncultured Dictyobacter sp. | reverse complement strand
TGGCGGAATTATGATTATATTCACTTGTAAACTACAATACATGAAATGAAAGAAGAGACAGTGTGGATACTGAAGTACTACAGTTGCTAATTCAGAGCGGTGAAACATCTACTATTGAGTTTAAAGTCGCTTCTCCACGAGCGGCGGAATTGGCGGAGCGAATTTGTGGCTTTGCTAATTCTCTTGGAGGTATGCTTATCATTGGCGTAGAGGATAAGACCTGGGGAATAGTTGGCGTGAAGAACATTTCAGAAACGATAGACGGACTTTTACAAGCAGCCCGTCTCTGCAAGCCTACTGTGCAATTTGATCCATCTCAGCCGCAGATAGTGGAAATTGATGGCAGGCCCTTAGTACTTGTTCATGTGCCTTCAAACGATGGAACGCTTTATCAGGCTGGTGGTGTCTGCTGGACCAGACGAGGAACGTATACTGTTCCTTTAGAAATATCAGAGATAGAAGCATTTTTGTATCATCGGGGTACGTTGGCTTGGGAAGCACAACCAGTAGCGCGAGCAACGTTACAAGATCTAGACATGGTACTGGTGGAGGCATTTTTAGAAGGTCGTTCGAGCAGGAGTAAAGTAAGTGGACGTCTTTCGAATCTGGATGAAATTTTACTCAATATTGGCTGTGCTATTGTAGATGAAGGCGAGAGGAAACAGCGGATGATGCGGTCCACCAACGCAGGCATTTTGCTTTTTGGTTATGAGCCTCAGCAATTTTTGTTGCAAGCTGAAGTTGTATGCCTGTTCTATCAGGATAACCTTGGTATGAAACGCTACGCAGATCGGCGTATTTTATATGGGACTATCACTCAGCAAATAGATCAAGTAGAGGCATTTTTTAAGCAATATGTACCCATTGCGGGATATATGGAAGGCTTTCATCGCCGCGATGATCCTGACTATCCTCTGGACGCTTTGCGTGAAGGTGTAGTAAATGCCTTGGTTCACCGTGATTATAGTTTAAAAGGTGAAGCTATCCGTATTTTTTACTATCCTGATCGTGTTGAAATTCATAATCCTGGTTTGCTTCTCCCTGGTGTTACTCTAACAGAGTTACAAAAGGGAAAAGTTCGGTCAAGGCTGCGTAATCCCATCATTGGGACGGTTTTGCGTGATTTTCCAGGTGGCTACATGGAGCGCGTGGGTAGTGGTATTAGTTATATGATAAACCAGATGCGGAAGCTAGGCCGTCCTGAACCTCAATTCAGAGAGCAGGGGGAAATTATTGTCGTTTTCTCGAAAACGTCTGTGTCTGCTGAAAGTTCTCCTCGCGTTGAGTCTTTATTGCCTGCACAGTCAATTACTGTTCAGAATGAGGTACAAAAATTGCTGCTTCCTGGTAAACTGCAAGATTCTGCAAGAGATGAAAGACAAAGGTTAGCGTTGCTTTATATACATGAGTATGGCTCTATCACAAATAAAGAGTACCGAGCTATTACGGGTGCATCTGAAAATACGGCATTGCGTGACCTGGATGATCTGGTCGAACATGGCTCTCTTCGAGGGCTTGGTAAAAGGCGCGCCAGGCATTATAAATTACCTTAAAGATTATAGAAGTTTCGAAGATCGTCTTGAGCATGTTGAAGGATTTTGAATGAAACGGTTTGTGAAGAGGCTTCTCAAGAGAGTGGGGCGAGAGGGAGTCGAACCCTCACGACC
>CAZZWK010000038.1:0-55742 GCA_964657925.1 uncultured Dictyobacter sp. | reverse complement strand
CCCCGGTCCTTCTGGCCTTTGTAGGAGAGCCAGTTGAAGCTTCCTGTAATTGCGAATGTACGATCGCACACGAGAATTTTCTGATGCGTCCCTGTCGTCTTGACAATATCATCCTGAAAATGAATAGTACGGGGAGCGTTGAGATTGCGTAGATGTTTCCTAATCGTTTTTTTTACTTCCTCTACGTTATGCCGATTGCGTTCCTCATCTCTCGGATCATTCTCTCGACCCATACTATAACCAATGCGAAGGCGGACACCCCGTACAAGTGCTTCCGCAAATAATTTGCAGAGTTGCTCATCGCATGCTGCAGGAGTGATCCAAGGTGAGATAATAATTACCTCCTGCTTCGCCTCACCTATTGCTT
Source organism: uncultured Dictyobacter sp. (assembly GCA_964657925.1). Lineage (GTDB taxonomy): Bacteria > Chloroflexota > Ktedonobacteria > Ktedonobacterales > Ktedonobacteraceae > Dictyobacter. The sequence goes on along the minus strand of CAZZWK010000038.1, from coordinate 55,375 downwards.
GCAACAGTTTCTCTCGATGTTGCTCAGTTCGTAAAAATTCAACGTTACTCTGACGCAATTGTTTGTGCAGGAGCTGGATATCTTTCTCTTTGCCATTCAATAGGTTTTGAAGTTCTTTTATTTTTTCTTCCAGTGCTTTACGTTCGCGAGCATCCTGCGTAGCTGTCTTTAAGATACGTTGCTCTTCAACCTGGATAACAATCTCTTCGCGCTGCTGTTCTTCCTCTACTACCTGCTGAATTTCCTGAACAATGGTGGGAGAAAGCGTCCTGGTTGGGATATAAATTTCCTGCTCTTGGGTAGAGATAGGGGTGCTTGTGGCAGGAATTTGGAACTTTTTCGCTTCGAGCAACCGCTGAAGGGCTTCTGTCTCTGGTCTCTGTTGAACGTCTCCACGATAAACGGCGACAGTCCGTACCTGAGTCTCACGATTTTGCAGCACTACAACAGTGGCAGGTGCAAAATAACGCGAGGAGGGCGATTGGAGTTTGAGAAAATTAACAATAATGGTATCTTTGAATGCCAGCTCGTCCTGTAAAACTGCTTTGACATCTTTTTCATTTTCAACAAATGTGCCAAGTGTGGGACGGTCAATCTCCTTTGGAGGCAGAACAAACAGACCTTGCTTGTCAACCTGATCTGGATACAAAGCTTCCTCACTTGAAGAAACGGTGCTTTCTGTTAAAGCATTAAAGAAAAAACGCCCAGTCTTCCTGGTGGGAACTGGAAGAGGCCCTTGCTTGGTAATTGCTTTTTTGCCTTCGGGGGTGAGAAAAATCTCGTATTCAGCCTGGTCCTGTACAGGTGCTCTCTGATCAACGTACCTGTTTTTTAATAGATCTGCAACTGACGATTTTAAAATATTCTGATCTACTCCAAGATAATATGCTAGCATGGACAACGTCTTCACATCTAACGATAACAACTCAAGTATATAGTGTTGGAATATCGTTAGTTCTTGTTGGCGTAGTACTTCCAAAACCAGCCGAATGGCGTAGGCAGGTATTGCGGCTTCGAATGTTTCCATTGCATCATAGGTGGGGAAATCATGGCGTATCCTCGCAATTAGTTCACTCATGGCTTTCCTCTTGTTCTATATCTTCGATCAGGCAGTCACTTGGGTTGTTTCGCATATAGCGAATAAGCAAACGATAAGGGTTCTCTTCATTTGTACCTCTGGCCTCACTCAACATACCAATATCACCTATCATAATGAGTAATTGCTGCGCGCGTGAGAGCGCGACATTGAGCCTGCGACGATCTTTCAAAAAGCCAAGTTGACGTTGTTTGTTCGAGCGGACAGTAGAATACACCACGATGTGGCTATCACGTCCCTGAAATGCATCAACAGAAGCGATTTCTATCGATAGCGCCATCCATCGTCGTATATTTGCGGGCTGAATACGTTCTCGTAAGAGAAGAATTTGTTCGTTATAGGGTGTAATAACGGCAACATTTCTTCTCTCTCCAATTTCGAGGTAGCTTTTTTCCAGGCGATTGAGAACCTGAATAGTCGCGTTTACTTCTGCCGGATTCGAAAAAGAAGATCCACGCTGATTTTCGCCATGTTGAGGAAGTCTCGTTGTCGAATACCAGATAACAGCAGATTTTAACTAGCGAAGTTTATGATCTCGCTCCGCGATCGTTGTTGCATGCTTTAGCTTTCCATCGTAAAAAACCTGGCTGATCATTTCTCCAATTGCGGGATGCATACGATATTGCTCTTTCAGCATCTGTACTGCGGGTAGTTCTTCTTCTCTTCCTTGCGTGACCAGGGTTTCAAAAAGGCTTTTCTCCAAATCATTTCGGGTGAGATTGAGGTGCTTGAGAGATTCCGACTTCAGATTGCTATCGAGCATAGGGGGAAGTTGTTTTTCATCACCAACAATAATGCTCCGCTGGGAGCGTACAAGCGGCACGAGTAATTCGGTTGCGGTCGCTCGGCCTCCTTCATCTATAATCGCCCAGTCAAATTCAATTTCTCGCAATCTGCGTGTGCCAGTAATTAAACATGTTGCAGCTAGAATATTTGCTTGCTCATACAGGGGCTCAGCGAAATCATCGAGTTTCCCAAAAATATTTTGCCAGTTCCGTACAAGCGCCAGCAGCTTCTCCTCGTTACTGGCACTGGGATCGGGACTTAATAGGTCGGTGATCTTCTGATAAAGCCCGTTTCGCCACGCAACGAGATCGTGCTGATTCTCTTCCTCCTGCAACTCTGTTGGCAATGATTGCGAAACAAGTTCAAGAAATTCGGCGATGTAGTCTCTCTTGACACTCCTATTTTTCTGGTACTCTACAATCTCGTTACGTATTGCCCGCGCTTGCTTATCCGAATGAGAAACCTGCAAACGTTCAGAGCGCTGAGCAATTCTCTGTTCGTAATCAAGAAACTCATCGATATCGCCAGTGATCTCTTCTAACCACCCTTTGTACAATTGGAGATCCTGAACCTGCTTGGGACTCAATTCTCCGTGAAAACCGAAGTGTGGCCCATGTTGGATCTGAACTTGCTCTTCTAAATGAACAATCACTGGAGTTGTTCTGGAGATAACATCGTCGCGCCACATGCTCAATTGGTTTTCTAAGGTCCACGTCTCAGCTCCAGGCCAATCCTCTCAGGGCGACCAATGCGTAGAATGCCCACAGTAGCAGTCCCTTTAGCGACGCTTGTCAGTACATGGTTCACGGCTACATTTGACTGCGAAGAGACGAGAATACGCGCGTCAGGCTTATCTTTGATGATTTGCAGAATGATCTCAGCCAGTGTCGTGGTTTTTCCTGTTCCTGGTGGCCCTTGTAATAAAAAAATATCTCGCGTTGCCAATGCCTGTTTGACAGCTCTTTTCTGGTCCTCTCCGAGAGGTTGTGAAAAAACAATACTCTCATCAAGAGGCGCGAACTCGGCAGCGGAAAGATCATGCAACACATCAGGAAGACGAGGATTTGTTGTACCTCCAGATAGGATCATATCGAGTATAGTGGCCCACTCTGTCAAGACACAAAACCAGGCATGTCTAAGAGCTACGTTCCTCCTTTTTCTTTTCTGTGTTTCTGAGTATTCGTTCATCCCTCCTGAAAATAGACCTCAGCAGGGGTTCGATAATCAAGAGCCTGGTGCAGCCGTTCATGATTATAAAAGGTGAAATATCTCGTTAATGCTTGACGAGCTTCACGTGGTGAGAGATAGTCATGAACATAGACTTCCTCATACTTGACACTCCTCCATAAACGTTCCGTGAAAATGTTGTCTAACGCCCTTCCTTTCCCATCCGTACTGATCTGCACATTGGCTGCTTGTAAGAGGGCAAGATACTGTGGACTGGTAAAATGACTTCCTTGATCACTGTTACAGATGCTTGGGTGCGCATGTGCAAGTGCACGCTCAACGGTAGACAAGACAAAGGGAAGTTCGAGTGTTTGATCAAGTTGCCAACTCACGACATACCGTGAGTACCAATCCAGCAGAGCAACCAGGTACATCCAGCTGCCCGATAGGCGGATATACGTGATATCAATGCCCCAAATGTGATTGGGATAGGCACTGGTGATATGACGGAGTAAGTAGGGATAGATTCCTTCTTTCTGATTGCGTTTACTCAGGTTAGGACCAGGATAGATCGCGGCAATACCCATCTCCTGCATGTAACGACCCACCGTTTTGCGATTGATGCCCATCCCTTCCCGTTGCATCTGCGCAGCAATGCGGCGTGCTCCATAGAAAGGTGATTGGGTGTACAGCTCATCAATCCGATGCTTGAGCCGCACTTCTTCGGCACGAGGCGGCTCTGGCTGGTAATATAAGCTTGAACGATTGAGGTGAAGTAACTCTGTTTGCATCGTCAGTGGCAGCTCACTTTCTCCTCGTTTGATGAAGGCCGGCCGTTCTTGCCGTGTCAGAGTTGTAACTTTTTTTTCAGCCATGCCACTTGCGTGCTCAGTTTGCCTATTTCGGCATAGAGGTCCTTTAATTGCTCTTCATGAGCAGCTTGTAGCTGTGTTGTACTGTCGTGCTTTTCAAATAAGCCAGGTAAACCTTCCAGTGCTCGTGCGCGCCACTCCTTCAACTGGGTAGGATGAACTTCGTATTCGGTAGCAAGTTGGGCCATGGTTTTCTCTTCTTTGAGTAATTCTTGGACCACTTTGGCCTTAAACGCGGCTGTATACTGTTTTCTCATCATGCTTTGAGTATATCTTATTCTTGCCCTCGTCCGTGTTCAGTTTTCTAGGGGCCATTATACTTTTTTGGGGGCAGGGTGTTTGCTCAAAAATGCTTTGTGACAGACATTTCTTCGGCAGGCTTTCTACCCCTCGGTGGCAGGCTGTCCTGCAAGAACCGGGCAGTATGTCGTTGCACCCTTTTTAGCGAGAAAAAAACGTTCCCCTCGGACGCTCTCATTGCCCACCTCTCGCGAAGCGGCTTCTGATCAGTCCTGAGGGGAACAATTCACAAAAAAGCGGGAGACCGGGCTCGAACCGGCGACAGCTTGCTTGGAAGGCAAGAACTCTACCACTGAGTTACTCCCGCATGATCGATTGGTTGACAAGTCGGGGTGCGCGGACTCGAACCGCGGACCTCCTGCTCCCAAAGCAGGCGCGCTACCAACTGCGCCACACCCCGCCAACTGCGCGTACTATAACATGACTCTCCGCCCTTGTCAAGCGCTTTTTCTCAGCAAGCCACCGACTCTACTTCTCGTCCTTGCGGCGATAGCGCAGCTTCAATTTCAGCAAGTTCCACTGCGTTCTTATGCCCCCAAATGGACCTCGTCTCAACGGTGTAATCGTGACATTGCCATAACGCACCGACTGCGGACGCCGCTCCCGAAATAACAATTGCGAAAATACGACTATTAGCAGGCAAACAAAACTGACGATCGACAATACTAGCGTGATAATATTCGCACCCGCCAGGTACGCATACGCTCCCGCTATCAGTGCGGCCACCACACATACAATGAGGAACCGCTCCGACGTCGAGAAATTCCAGTGGAGAGATTGAGTTTGCTGCACAGCTGGTCGTGGAGCACGCCGACGAAAGTGTTCGCCGAACTTCTGCCCCAAACCGGCTCTGGGCTCCGTGTGCTCCAGGTTGCGCAGTATCTCCTCAATCTCACGTTCATATCTATTAGGCATAACCGCTCTGCTTCCTCATCTTGTCAGGACGCTCTTGCTTGTAATCATATCAACTTTTGAGCGCAGAAACAAGGGCTTTTTTCCCTTTTTCCAAAGCACCTGAAAACTTCTTCCTTGCCACTACTGATCTACTATTTATCCCTTTTGCATTTTATGCCCATTATTCTTTACAATTCATACCTCCTCACCTATTGACGAGCAGCCGCCCTTCTGTTATCATAAACCAGTACACGCAAAGATGAACATATAGTCCTATTTTTAACAACAGGTGAAAAGCTATGCTCACCCATCCTCCTGTCTGGTCCACGATCTTGCAAAATATCATTCGCTCTACCCCTGAACGTCAACGCCTCTCCTCAGCTCTTGGAGTCACCACTGTTACACTCTCGCGCTGGGCGAGTGGAGAATCAAAACCACAACGTCCCCATCTTATCCATCTTCTCCAGGTAGTTCATCCCGATCGCAGGCAGGAACTGTTGGAGGCGCTCGAACAGCAATATCCCGATATTCAATCCTGGTTGACTGAAGATACGACTGAACGCATCCCTTCCGAGTTCTTTGCCCAGGTGCTCAATATGCGTACCTCCATCAGCGAAAGTCTGCGCTTCTGGCGTATCAGCGAAATTGTTATTCGTCAAGCACTTGCTCAACTCGATCCTAACAATCTCGGTATGGCGGTCAAGCTCGTGCAATGTATGCCTCCCAGTGCTAATGGCAAAATATTGAGCTTACGCGAACGCATCGGTAAGGGTACGCCTCCCTGGACCGCGGACCTCGAACATGATGTAGTCTTCCTCGGGCTGGAATCTCTCTCTGGCTATGCCGTCGACCTGCGCCATGGTGTCATCAACGAAGATTTGCGCACCAGCCGCACAACACCCGCGGTTAAAGATGACTACGAGGTGAGTGCTGCCGCCTGCCCCATCTGCTTCGAAGGAAATATCGCTGGCTGCCTGCTCGCATCGAGCACACAGGCACACTATTTTTCTCAACAACGTCTCAGTCTGCTCAGCACGTTTAGCGACCTTGTTTCGCTCGCCTTCGACAAAACCGATTTTTATGCGCCTTCGTCAATCACATTGCGGGTCATGCCTCCGCCATCCGTTCAACGTCCTATGCTGACGACATTCCATCAACGTGTGACCACTCGATTTAAACAATCGCTGCTCGCAGGGGAACACCTCAGCAGCACAGAGATCGAAGCTCAGGTCTGGCAAGAGCTCGAACAGCAACTGATCGATAGTCAAATCGAAGAGTAGCCTTCTTCCCCTCGCGCTGCGGCGAGCACGATACCGTGCTTACGCATCAGATAGCGCAACTGGTCCACTTTTTCAAAACCTAGCAGTTCGGCGGCACGCGTGCGGTTGTTGCCTGTCGCATCTAGCGCCCAACGTACGAGATGTTGCTCGAAGCGTGCGCTAATATCTTCGAATGACAGTACACCACCAGGTCGCGCCTCCAACCAACGCTCCCAGGGGTCTCCAGATATGCCTCCTCGCACCTGCGCGAAGTTTACGATCTCTTGTGGGAGATCGAGCGATGCTATCTCCTCTCCACTGCTCAAAATCATGGCCCGCTCGATAACATTTCTCAACTCACGCACGTTTCCGGGCCAGCTATAGGCAAGTAAAAGGTGCTGTGCCTCCGGCGTGATGCGTCGCACATTGCGACCCATGGTACGATTGAAATCGTCCACAAAGCGTGACGCGAACAGCAGTACGTCGTTAGGACGCTCGCGCAACGGTGGCAGGATAATTTTTAACACGGCCAGGCGAAAATAAAGATCCGAGCGAAACGCGCCATGTTCCAGGGCTTCCTCCAGATTGCGATTGGTCGCGGCGAGCACACGTACGTTGATCTTGACCTCCTTACTCGCCCCTAAACGAAAAAATGAGCGTGTCTCCAATACGCGCAACAGCTTTGCCTGCATATCCACAGGCATTTCTCCAATCTCATCCAAGAACAGTGTGCCCCCTTCGGCTAGCTCCAGCAAGCCACGTTTCTGCTTCTTGGCATCGGTGAACGCATAAGGCTCGTATCCGAATAGCTCGCTCTCCAACAAGTTACTGGCAATGGCGGCACAATTCAAAGCATGAAACGGACCATGTAGGCGGGTGCTTTGCTCGTGAATAGCGTGCGCGACCACTTCCTTGCCCGTTCCGCTCTCGCCCATGATCAGGACGGAGGCATCGCTAGTGGCGACCTTCGCCACTAGATCGAAAACCGCACGCATGCGTTCACTCTGCCCCACTACGTACTTGAAATGATAGCGGTCACCACGTTCATGACGCATCTGTCGTAGTTCGCGCGACATCGCGCTGGTCTCTAGTGCTCGCCTGACTACCAGCAACAACTCATCCAGGTCAAAACCCTTGAGCAGGTAATCGGTCGCACCCGACTTCATAGCTGTCACTGCGGACCGCACATCAGCGTACGCGGTCATGATCACGATAGGTACATCCGCGTCAACCTTACGTATGCGCCCCATCATCTCCAATCCTCCAATACGTGGCAAACGTAAGTCAAGCAAGACCATATCGATTGTCCTCTGCTGCAATTCACGCAATCCAGTCTCACCATCGCCAGCCGTATACACATCATACTCGTGCCTTTTCAAGAAATGCGCGAGTTGTCGCGGCAAATTTGGCTCATCATCAATGATAAGAATAGCTAAACTCATCTACTGATCCCTGTCACTTTCCACCTATACATGCATATGATCACCCTATATCCGTTCGATCTCCTCCATCGACCCAACATAGTTTCGCCCATTATTTTCACTTGCCTGTCCCACTGCGTACAAATTCGCCTCAGTCACAAAAGGGATACGTACAGCAACGGTGGTGCCATAATTGGTTTGGCTCTCAATACGCAGGTAGCCGCCATGGTCCTCTACCAGACGACGTGTGATCGCCAGACCCAGACCGATGCCATGCGCTTTCGTGGTATAAAAAGGCTGAAAAATATGCTGCAATTGCTCTGGTGCAATCCCTATCCCCGTATCACTCACCAGTACCTCCAACCAGTGCTGTACACGAAACTCCTTCTGGGTCGCGTGCTTATCGATCAACCAGGCGTAGGCGCTGATCGCCGTGCCCGAGGAACCGGATGGCCTCTGCGTTGGCGGACACGACGAGCCCGCGGTATCAAATATAGCCTGTTCTGTTGAGAGCAAGTGGCAGGATACACTCAGCATGCCACCTTCCGGCATCGCCTGAAGTGCGTTTATCACGATATTCAAAAGCACCTGTTCCATCTGTGCGCTATCCACCCAGATCTGGGGCAATGGATCGTACGCATGCTGCACTTCTATTTGATGCTCTCGGCACTGCGATCCAACGACACGCAAGACATGTTCGATAACGTGCGCGATTTCGCAAGATGAACGATGTAGTTGATGCGGCTTGGCGAAAAGCAGCAGGTCGCGCACGATCGCATCCAGCCGCTCGACCTCTTTCAAAACTACTACTATCGACTCCTGCATCCACGCTCCCTGACCCTCATCGTCTCCGCCTATGAGCTCGTCCCGCAACAATTGCATCGACATTTTAATCGATGCTAATGGATTGCGTACCTCGTGCGCGACGCTGGCCGCCATTTCACCTAACGAGGCCAGGTGATCCAGGTGCCGCTTCTCATCCTCCAGACGATGGACGAGAGTCACATCTGAAAACATGACCAACAGACCGGGCTGATTTCTTATCTCGTCATAAAATGGTCGAATGTCCACATCCAGTACCACTTCTCGATTGTAGCGATCACTACAGGCGATGGTCTGCTTATGCCAGTTTATCGATTCCGCTGTGCCACGGGCATCAACAGTGTGCTCAGCGTGCAACCAGAATGGAGGAATGGTGACATGCACTAAATTTTGTAACGGCGTTGTGATAACATCGTATGCCTGATATCCCAGGATGGTTTCGGCGGCATGATTGAACGTCTGAATGCAGCCATGCTGGTCTGTGGTAATCAAGCCACCGGGCATTGTGCTAAGAATGAGTTCTTTCAAGCGCTGGTCATCCAACACCTGTTTTAAAAGTTTGTGTGCCTGGTTGCGGGCCTCAACGACATCTTCCAGCAAGCGTACATTTTCCAATACCGAACCGGCCTGGTTTGCCAGCATATGTAAAAGCGTGACCTGCGATTGTGACATCTTTTGTACATCTCGATAGCCACCTATGATGCAACCAAGCACATTGGGCGTGCCTTCAGCGTCTCCCTGGCTCATCATACGCATACCACTCTGGCCTCTACCACTCAGAAGTGGAAAGGCGAAAAATGTTTGCATGCCCTCTGGTAGGAGTGTAAAATAGTCTGTCTCTATTGTGTATCTCTGGTTCTGGCGCTCGCGCATGATCGGCATATGTGTCTGCTGTTGGCGGATTTCTTGAAACAATCGATCACGTACTTCCCGCGTTAACCCGTTATCCGCTGCTAGCGCGCCTGTTGGCTCTAATAAAGCACAGAAATCGGCATTGGTAATTTCTTTGATGCGTTGCAACACAATAGTGCGCACCCGCTCTACCTCGTACGGTACGCTATTCATCTGCCGACTGATACTGTTTAAAAGTGAAAGCTCTTTCATGCGCTCACGATCTGATGCGCGTTGACGTGCCTGCTCTAATAAGAACGCGACAATGCTCGCAACAACCTCCAGTCCCTTGACCGTGTTGTCACTCCGGCATGCCTCCCAACCGGCAAGGCTTTCCTGCCTGCACACGACCAGCATCACCCCGATCGCTTGCTGACCAACGTGAAGCCATAACGCGTGGTGTCTGGAATGCGACAACATCTCTTCAAGAGAATGTCGCTCTCGCCAGCAGCGCTGTGCCAACGCGTCGCGTTGTATGTGGTCGTGCTCTTCTGCTATCGCATTGCTTCTTTGTTCCTCGGCGCTGCCTGCGAGGCGCAGAGCGTCATCACTCCAACAATAGAGATAAAGCGCGTGACAAGAAAAAGTCTCTAAGAGGAGTTCCGGAAGATGTGTATGTAAGAAAAGAGTGTCTGTGTTGCCACTCATCTGTTGCGATAGTGTGAATATGCTGGATATTATCTCAGAAAACTCGATGCTTTTTTGCTTCTGCCCTACTTCCATCTTTCCCCTCGCCTTTTTCACCTATTAAAAGCGTATTCAGGTTTACATTATCGCATACTCACTAGAGGCTGACAAGCATAGCGTCCTTTATTAATGTATGTATACTTCTTCTTTGTCTCTATTTTTCTCTACGCACCAGATAGGTGGTATTTTCAGCTTCCTCTTACTGCTCCTCTGTTCAACATTTCCACTCTGTTACGTGTTGACATTAGCTAATCAATGTTCATAATAAGGGGGAAAAGAGCGTTTGACTCACGCAGGCTCTTATGCTCTCATACCCATATGCTGAAACGGAGGTTTATTTTTCTTCGTTGAGAAGAAGAATACATAAAAACATGCAACAGACACCACCTGCCTCGGCGAAACCATCTTCAGCCGAAGAAATGACACATAGGCAACAAATCTCTGCTCGCACATCTCTTTTGCTCGCATTTATCGTTATCGTTGCCTTAGGCGTTCTCTACGCGACCCTGCCCGATCGCTTTCACATCGGGCCGAACTGGCTTCCCCTCGTAATCGAGCTCGTTCTCATTATCGCCATCTTCATTCCATTGATCATTCGTCGCCCTCTTCCTTATGTCGTTACGCGTGCCCTTATCTTCATCATCCTGGCCCTCTCCACGCTGGTCCTGGTCACGGGTGTGGTCATTCTTGTGGTTACTTTGCCCAAACGTGACGAGTCTCAAGCTGGCAGCCTGCTTCGAACGGCGTCCTCGCTATGGATCTCCAATATTTTGGTTTTTTCCCTATGGTATTGGGAAATCGATGGTGGTGGTCCACGCGCGCGGCACGAGCAAGGGCATAAAGCTGGTGATCTTCTCTTTCCGCAGCAAAGCGATGGCAACAGTCATGGCTGGATTCCTCACTACCTCGATTACCTCTTTGTCGCCTTCACGAGTGCGACCGCACTCAGCCCAACCGATACCATGCCGCTCTCACGGCTGGCGAAAACATTAATGATGATCGAGGCTCTGCTAGCGATGATCGTCCTGGTGGTGGTGATTGCACGCGGCGTCAATATTCTTTAGCGCTCTGGTTCGACTCGATACTGTACCGCCTGCTCTGCGCCCGTTGCTCCAAACGTCAGCGTGCTACGAGCTGGTTCGGTACGGGCCACCTCACGTCCACTTTTGAATACATGCAAACGAGCAGGTATGAGACGCAAGGTCTCAAAGGCCGAGGGCGCATCTAGCACGACAAAATCGGCTGGTTTGCCTTCGGCAATACCATAGCGATGCTCGATGCCTAAAACTCTGGCCGCGTTGGTGGTCACCAGATCGAACACGTCCTGCATCTCCTCGAACCCGCTCATATGGCACAAGAATAAGGCAAGTTGCGCTGCCGCGAGCATATCGCCACGTCCTAGTGGAAACCAGGGGTCCATAATCGAATCGTGACCAAGCGCGACATTAACGCCTGCGGCCAACAACTCTTTGATCCGCGTGATGCCTCGTCTTTTGGGATAACTATCGAAACGTCCTTGTAGCACTACATTATCAAAGGGGTTGGCGATCACATTGACGCCTGCACGTGCCAATAACCCGATCAACTTGAAGGCATAGGCATTATCGTACGAGTGCATCGCGGTACAATGGCTGGCCGTGACGCGCCCTTGCCAGCCGTGCTCAAGTGTATCAGCGGCCATCACTTCCGTGAAACGCGACCAGGGATCGTCCGTCTCGTCACAGTGGCAATCGATGGCGCGGTTGAACTCTTTCGCCAACGCGAAGACGAAATGCACATCCTCAACGCCCATATCCCTGGTTGCCTCGTAATGTGGAATTCCACCGACGAGATCGCATCCCAGTTCCATGGCTTGGCGCATCAAGGTTCGTCCAGCGGGAAAGGAAAGAATACCATCCTGCGGAAATGCCACCAGTTGCAGGTCACAGATATCCCTCACCTCCTCACGCACCTCTAGTAAGGCGCGTAGGGCGGTCAGCTTCGGGTCGCAGACGTCGACATGGCTGCGTATGTGCAACGTTCCTTGCGCGACCTCCCATTTGATCTCTTCGAGTGCACGGCGCTTCACATCTTCGTGTGTCAAACTCGGCTTGCGCTCACTCCAGATCTGGATACCCTCCAACAAGGTGCCGCTCGTGTTGTATCGTGGCTGACCCACAGTCAATACCGCATCAAGATGGACATGCGCGTCGATAAATGGTGGTGTTACCAGTCGACCCTCCACATCAAGCTCTCTCTGGCTGCGTCCATCGCCCAGTTCCGTAGAAATGTGGACAAATTGACCATCCTTGATGCCGATATCGACCAGCCCTGGCTGCCGATGTAAGCGTGCATGACGAATCAAAATATCATACAACATCGTAACTCGCTCTCCTTTCAAAGTTTGTACCAATCCATATCAGTTTTTGTCTCATAAAAAAGGTATCTCTCAAGTTCGAGAGATACCTTTCATCATATCTTTACATGACTTACCAGTACAAATTGACGGACTCTGTCTATCAACGACTCGTCTGCTGTAGCTCGATGCGACGCAAAATCAGGTACGCGATGGCCGCGATCACAACTCCCAGCTCAAAGCCGATGTCCATGCCGTAGGGTGGATTGATGGCTTTCGCCAGTGGTCCTACGAAAAGCGATTGTGCGGCTCCGAAGTAGACTCCGATCAAACCCAGCGCCATAGAGACGATCGCAGCCCAGCCCAGCGGCAAGCGGTTGCGATTGTTCCAGTCATCGACGTTGTACTGGCGATGCCGGAAGACAAAATGCTCCAGTACGAGGATAATCGTCCACGGACCCAACCAGTACGCGACCAGCAGGAGGAAATTGTCGAGTGTGGTGCCGATGTTCGCACCCAGCGCCAAAGCCAGGATGATATAAATTACTGCGCCGATCAACGTCCATACCGCGCGATTCACGCGTTGAAACGGTTTTCCCAACACCTGCACTGATAGTCCCAGGCTATAGTCGTTGGGAATATTGTTGGCGATCACACTGAGTGCCAGCAAGAAGACGAGAATGGTGCCAAAGGCGCCTAGTGGTTTCAGTGCGCCCGCCAGCAGATCACCGCCCGACAACTTCGACAGGCCCGTCACCGTTGTCAGCATCAAACCCAGCACTTCTAGCAGCACACAGGGGATGAAGCATCCCAGAAATGTCAGCCAGAAGACGCGGCTCGCGGGTGTCTCCACGGGTTGATTGACGTTATAGTCAGCTGCGTAGGAACTCCAACCGGTGGCGAATCCGAAGATCGCGCCGCCGAACGAGACCCAGCCAGAGATAGTGGCAATATTCAATGCTGGTGTGGGTACTGCTTGCGCATGCGAAACCTGCACAACGAACAGGATCAAGAAGATGACGGCCATGGGAATCCAGGCGAAACGCTCGTAGCGGTGCACGTATTTATATCCATAGATGCTGACGACCGTGGTCAAAATCGCGAGGATCAGCACGCCAGCCCAGGTGGGTACTGCACCGTTGGTGAGCGACGCCACCAGTTGTCCACCAATAATGACGTTGACCGTCGACCAACCCAGACAGGCGGCGATATTGAAGATCGCCATGATGATCGCTCCCACCCATCCAAAGGAAAAACGGGAAATCGTCATCTGCCGCAGGCCCAGTTTTGGTCCCAATGTCGAGAAGAACGCGACTGGCAGGATGCCTAAAATGTTAAAAGCAATGATGACAAGGACACTATCCCAGAAGCCGAGTCCAAACACTGGCACCGCTAATGCTCCCAGCGCGACGGTCGAGATGACCAGATTCGCTGAAAGCCACATTGTAAAATTATCAAAAATACGAACATGAGTGCGTGCGGACGGAGATACACGTTCGATGCCATGCGTCTCGATGCCCCGTTCAGGAATGGGAGTGGTAACTGTTTCCACAGCCATATGCGCGACCCTCCTTCAGTGGTTGCGAGAAAAAAAACAGGTGACATTTCTGCGCACAACTTTGTACCCAGTAAAAAAAGAGATAAACACTCTGATTATACGAATAAGAACGCGCTGCTTGTCAAACAAAGTTATTCTAAACAGAACAATAGCATAGCTAAAGAATACATAGCCCAAACTCTGGACTTACACTGGGAAAATGGGTACAATAACCTATATGATATAGACGGACTGTCCATATTTGTACATCCAGAGCACACGAGCATCTACACTGACAACGGATAGGATCATCGAACGCCCCATGATCACGCTCTATCCGGACATCTTCAACCGTCGCACCATGCGTCCACATCGAGTTGGAGGCATCAACCTGGACCCCACGTTCCAATGATTGCAGCGGTGGTGACAGGCAAACACCTGTGTTATCTCAGGTACATCAGGAGGTTGCATGTCTTTCAAAGCAAGTACGAATCATCAGCTCACCAGTCATCCCCTGCCCGCCAAAAGCGTTACCGAGCCGGAGCAGCCGCTCGAACAGCTTCTCGCCACTAACAGTGAGCTTGTGCGCAAGCTCGAAACACGCGAACAGGAAAATACCCTTCTTAATGAAGTGATCTCGACCGTCGGCTCAACGTTGAGACTTGATGATGTCCTACGCCATCTAGTGGACACTGTGGTTCGCGCGACTTCTTGCGATATCGCGTTCATTTATCTTTTCGATCCCGACAAAGAACGCCTTGTACTCGCCAGCACCAACGAGAAACACCGCCATCTGGTTGGCAAAATCAGTATGAACTTGGGCGAGGGCATCGCTGGCTGGGTCGCGCTCCATCGCAAAGCCGTGTTTCTTACTGAGGAAGCGCTCGAAGATCCGCGCTTCTTCTACGTTCCTGAACTGGAAGAGGAAAAATTTCAGTCCATTATGTCTGTGCCCGTGATCACAAAAAATCGTCACCTGATCGGTGTCATCAACGTGCAGGCCGTAGCCCCCCACGAGTTCACCGAGCAGCATCGTACCTTTATCACGAATACCGCGTCCCTGGTTGCCAGCGCGATCGAAAATGCCCAGCTTTACGAAAATACGCAGCGCAAGCTCAATACGCTGACCACGCTCTCGGTGCTGAGCCAGACCATTAGTTCGGGCCTCTACCTGGATGATATGCTGCGTTCACTCGCCACGCTCACGGTACAGATTATGGAGGTCGATCTGACGGTAATCATGCTGATGGACCAGGCGCAGACACGCGAGCGTGATACAGAAACGCCGCGCCAGACCAGACGACTGACCGTGCGCGCGACCGCCCCAAATCTCAACGAACGTGCTCACTTCCAACCCATCGACATCGACTACACGACGCTGGAACACTTGCGTGAGCTGCATGAAAACCGCAATCAACACAATGGTCGTGGCTCATTGGAGCACGATGCTGACAAAGAGCATCCTCTCGAACGCCTTAATCCCGTCAAAGATACGCAGTATCGCGCGCTCCTCTCCGCCCCTTTGATTGCGGGCACCGAGCAACTTGGTTTGATCAACTGCTACTCGAATCACGCGCGCCGTTTCTCCAACGAGGACCAGACCCTGCTCACCACTATCGCCAATCAAGCGGCTATCGCGATCAAAAATAGTTATCTAGTCAATCAGTTAGCGCAAAAAAATCTGGTCAAAGGTTTCTTCGATGATCTCATGCACGGCACTACCGATTCAGAGGATTCCTTGCGCCAGCGTGCCCATTTCCTCGGCTGCGATCTCTCGCGCCCCCACGCTGCTGTGATGATCGAGATCGCGCATGTTGATGCCCGTTGGGACGATGTTTCGACGACCGCTAAAAATAGCAGGGCCGAGCGCAACAAACCCATCGCACAGCCTGCAGCAAGCGAAAAACCTACCTATAGCCAGGGCATCTCTTTGCAAGCAGCCTATCGTCGTATGATCGGCATCGTACGTCGCCGTGTACAGGATACCTACTCGGGCGCGGTCTTCTATGAACACGAGAATCTGCTAACGTGTATCATTCCATTGAGCAAAGACCCGAACGGTACACGTCTTAAAAACTGGCTCAAAGAGCTTGCGATCCAGATGAACAACGAGTACGACGTATCGCTCTCTATCGGTATCGGTAATACCTGTCAGCACATCAACGACTATCGCCGAGGTTTCGCGGAAGCTACCGAAGCTCTACAAATGGGTCAGACCTCTCAGCCCAAAGAACATGATGCCAAGGGCACGTTCGTGGTCACCCATTTCAACGACCTTGGCGTCTATCGCTACCTCTACAAAATCGCCCATATGGACGACCTGCGCGATGTCTACCAGGACCAGATCGCTCATATCGATAGCTACGATCAGCGCAAAAATACTGACCTGCTCGATACGTTGGAAACTTATCTGGAGTGCGCTGGAAATCTGACCAAAACGTCCGAACGGCTCTTCGTCCACCGTAATACGCTCATTCAGCGTTTGGAACGTCTGCAATCCCTGTGCGATATCGATCTCCAGGACCGCGCAAACTGGTTGACCTTGCAAGTCGCTATCAAAGTGTATAAACTGCGCAACAACGGCAGCTAAAAATAGTATTTGTATCTTCGTACAGTTGTACAGATACGTTTCTTTATCGTTTTGCCTGACGAGTGGAGATCGCATCTAGACGTGTGTGAAAGGATATGCTACTCTTGTCAGGGTGGGTTTGAGAAAAACGGGTAATCGCGGCTAAGAGCCGAGGAAAGTCCGAACTCCGAAGAGCAAGATGCTGGCTAACGGCCAGTGAGGGTGACCTTAAGGAAAGTGCAACAGAAACATACCGCCCGTTTTCTGACTATACGTTGGGGCGGGTAAGGGCGAAATGGTGAGGTAAGAGCTCACCAGCGGCCAGGTGACTGGTCGGCTGTGTAAACCCCATCTGGAGCAAGACAGCACAGGAGGGCTAGGCCATGGTCTTGCAGACTGCTCGTCTGTTAACCTCCGGGTTTGTCGCTTGAGACGTTGGGCAACCAGCGTCCTAGATAGATGATTACCCCCTGCCTTGTCGAGAGACGATGTGGGGACAGAATTCGGCTTATGGTTTTCTCAAGTCCGCCAACCACAAACGCCAGTGGCAGTATGCCACTGGCGTTTGTGGTTGGCGGGGAAAGGAAATACAGGTAAACGAGAAAAGTCTGCGGGGCCAGTCAACAATTGCGTTGACTGGCCCCGCAGACTTTTCAGACTTTTCTATATGTATCCCTGTTTCAAGGGGAAGAGAAGTGCTAAGAAAATTCAGTAAAATGAGAACAGTAAGGTACGTAATCACCTGTTCCAAAGCTTGTTTAATGGCTCATACGATCGTGCTCGATGAGCCAGCGAATGAAATCCAGGTGACGGCTCTCTTTGACTATCTCGCGATACTCAACTTGCTCAGCAGAATGATCTCTCATATAGACGAGTTTTGCGGCCTCGGTCTCGGAAAACCCCTGAGAGAGCAGACTTTGGAAGTCCACATTGTCTGTTGCGTATAAATTTTCTGGCATATGACCAAACTCCCTTTCACGAATACAACTGAACAGACGACACTGAGCATAGGATTCGGGACATACGAACATGGCGAGAATCCTTCACTACTTAGAACGTTTATGCCACGTCTAAAATTTCCAATTTGGGGGGCAATATGTGGAAGTTGAGATAAACTCTAGTAATTAAGATGGCGTGTCTTTAAATTTCATATTCTGGCCTAGCTGAACGATGCGCATGGCGCGTGCCGTGGCTGCTCTGGTCAGCTGTTCAGCTTGTTGGATGGAATCTTGCAAGGTAATCGGGCCAGGGGGGAGCGGAACAATAGCAGTGACGCCCAGGTCATAGAGCCGTTCGTGACCTTCAGCCAGACCACCGGCCAGGGCTAGCACTGGGACGGTGTACTTATCAGCGAGCGAGGCGATGGCACTGATACTTTTGCCGTATGCGGTTTGCGCGTCGATCTGTCCTTCAGCAGTAATGATGAGGTCACTATACGCGATATGATCTTCGAGGTGGAGCATATCGAAAATAATGCGTGTGCCGGGTTCGAGTTGCGCGCCCAGAAAGGTGAGCAGACCCGCGCCCAGGCCACCCGCCGCGCCTGCACCAGGGAATGAGGCGACCGAGCGATGCAGGTCTTGCTCGACGATAGCGGCAAAGTGGGTCAGGGCGGCATCCAGTTGCTCGATCATCGCAGGTGTGGCCCCTTTTTGTGGTCCATATATAGCGGATGCGCCTTCGGGTCCGTAGAGCGGATTGGTGACATCGCAGGCGACTCTGAACGTGCAATCCGCGAGGCGGGAGTCCAGGGTAGAAGTATCGATGTGCGCGAGTGTAATGAGGGCCGCGCCGCCACGCTCAAGCGTTGTGCCTTGCGTGGTAAGGAGTCCAGCGCCAAGGGCTTGCGCCATGCCCGCGCCCGCGTCATTGGTCGCGCTACCACCGATGCCGAGGATAAAATGGCGATATCCTCTTTCGAGAGCGAATAAAATGAGTTCGCCAACACCATAGGTGGTTGTAATCAGTGGGTTGCGTTGCGCGGGTGGAATGAGTGGTAGACCCGCGCAAGCTGCCATCTCGATCACCGCGGTGGTCCTATCGGATAGCAGGCCGAGAAAGGCGTCGACGGGTGTGCTCAGTGGACCGGTGACTGTGGTATGCACGATCTGACCGCCCATAGCATCGACAAGGGCCTGTACTGTTCCCTCACCACCATCGGCAACTGGTATGACTGTTATCTCCGCATCCGCTAGAATCGCGTGGACTCCCTGCTTGATTGCCTGTCCTGTCTCCGCGGCGGTCAGACTTCCTTTGAGCGCCTGTGGCGCGACAAGTATACGCATCGATAGTACCTTGCCTTTCTGCAACGAGTTTGTCTATCTAAAATGGCGGTCAAATGCGTAGAAGCAAACCACGTGTTTGCCCGACTCTATGGACGATATGCAGTGTTATTATATGCCTATGGTGGTATGGAAACAGATTTGCACTCCTGGCGAACCTGCCCTATACTAGTTGGTACGAGAAAGATAATTTTCTTCGTCTTACTACCTCTATCTCTCGAACAGGCGGAGTCTTGTAATGCCATATAATCTTGCTGCAACATGGAACTGGCGGCCAGAGGTCCTGCTCTTTTTCGCGATTATCGCGTTGCTCTACATATTCGGGGTCGTCCGTGTGGATAGCACACACAGGCAGGATGCGCAGGTGCCGAGGGTACATAGCGCGAGTGTGATCTCGTTCTTTGCGGGCTGGCTGATTGCTGTACTGATTTTGATTTCTCCGCTGGATACTATCGGACGTACACAGATCTTTTTCATCCATATCGCACAAATTATTTTACTTTCTACCATCAGTGTGCCGCTGGTGCTGGTGGGATGTCCAGAATCGTTGTTGCGACCGGTGCTCAACATACCAGGGATTCGTGAACTGACCAAACTGTTGACGAACCCAATTGTCGCGTCCGTATTGTTCAACTTTTCGTTTATCATCTGGAACTCGCCGAGAATTTATAATGCTGCGAGCGTGAACGGTGCGTTGTACGACAGCATGATGATCTGGTTTTTTGTGGTCTCGCTGATCAACTGGTGGCCGTTGCTGGGATCAGTGCCACAATTTCGCACGATCAGTTATCCCACGCAGATGCTCTACGCTTTTTTTGATGGCCTGCCACTGGATATCTTTGCTTTTCTTCTGGTATATAGCGGGACGACGCTGTACACCAACTATGCGATACCGCCGCAGCTGAACCTATCACGTTTTGGTGACCAGACAGTGGGGGGAGCTTTGTTGTTGGTCCCAGGCGTTGTAGACTTGATCGTGATGACACCTTACTTTTTCTTATGGTTGAGGCAGGTGGAGCAGAAGACGAGGTTAGCGGACGAGCAGAGGCAGCAGGAGCTCGAAGACGAATACTGGTATGGCGACGACGAGTACGAAGAGGAAGACGAAGAAGAGGAACACCAGGGTCGAAGCTACCCCTCCGCGTAAGTGTTCGCTGTCCTAGGCGCGCCCCTTGTGAGTGCGCATCGGCAAAGAGAAGACCATACGCACCCGCAAGGGGCGCGCCTACGCGATTACCAGATGCATGAGAGTTGGAGTGCTAACGAAAGCCGACGTTCGTATTCCTGGCGCGGAATTTCCGTTACACCCATTGAAGCCAGGTGATTGGTCAAAAACTGGGTGTCATGCAGGACGTACCCATGTGAGTGCAGGTGTTCGACCAGGGCTACAAGGCACACTTTAGAGGCGTCGCTCACGTGTGAAAACATGCTTTCACCCATGAACGCGCCACCGAGCGCGATACCGTAGAGTCCGCCGACGAGCGTATCGTCGCGCCATGCCTCCACTGAATGGGCAAGTCCGGCGCGATGGAGGAAGGTATAGGTTTTGATGAACTCCTCGTTGATCCATGTCTCCTGACGACCACCACAATGCCGCATAACCATTTCAAACGCCGTATCCATACGAATCTCAAACACATCTTTTCGTATAGTCGAACATAATGATCGTGAGATATGAAGTCGATCATGTTCCAGGATAGCACGTGGGTCGGGGGCATACCAGTGAATTTTGCCCTGTTCATCGGGCATTGGGAAAATACCCTGGGCGTAAGCGTGCACAACGAGGGCGGGATCAAGTTTTTCGGGCGTAGAGCGTGTAGGTCGTGGCATCGCTTTCCTCTTTACACTGCTTTGCGCACAAAAGGTCGAAAGTAACGCGCAAAGCGGGGATTCATCTCCTGTAGCATGGTCAGGTCGTTGGTGGTGAGCGGTTTGATCAGCAGCAGCAGGGCGAAGCAGAGCAGCAGAAAGATACAGCCTGAAACGACGAGCAACATGCGGCTATTGGGATGCCACAGTAGACTGGGGATGGCTGCAATGAGCAAGGCAAGCAGGAAGCGCCCACTGAAGACCAGCAGGTCGAGCGGATACTGTCTGGGCAGCACGGGCAGCAAGAAGAGGAGCAGGAGTAGTGCCGCGACCACCTTCGCCAGGCCATCGGCAATTAGCGCACCGGCAGCCCCAAATGTTGGGATCAAAAAGATGCCGGTAGCGATGATGATCAAGATACCGAGCCACTGGCTGAGGGCCACCAGACGTGCTCTACCGACTATGTACAGGCTGGCCTGGTGAATAGTCGTGCCCAGAATGCGTGAGAGCAGATTGAAGAAGAGGAAGATAGCCAGCAAGGGACCAACAGCATCGTATTTTGTACCATAGAGCGCGTGGGCGATAGTGGATGCGTTAAAGAGGCAGAAGACCAGGATGGGCGCGGCCAGCAAGGTTTCGATTTTAATTAATGCCTGCCAGGTGCGAGCCAGACGCTCGTGATTGTCGCCGACGAAGGCTGCGGAAAGGGCTGAGGCACCCACACCGCTGAAGCCTGCCACCAGCAACAGGTTGGCGGAGTCCGCCAGCTGATAGGAGAGGTTGAAATAGCCGATATTGACCAGGGAGACGGCGAAGATGCCCAGCAGGATGATCGAGACCTGTTTGAAGAGCGCGCCCGAGGCCAGGTTGGTCAACCAGGCGGAAAAGCTCAGTTGCAGAATCGTTTTGCGAGGAACGCGGTAACCGCTGACGCGTTTGAACAGGAAACGGGCCTGCCAGAGTGCGAAGGCCAGCGCGGAGAAGAGCGAGAGAGCGGCCTGCAACCAGAGGATGGCGATGATGCCTTGCTCGAAATGCAGGAGGACGAAGCCGAGCAATAAAACCGCTAATTGTACGCCGCCATTGATGAAGAGAACGATGAGCATACGCATACGGGCCGCGCAAAGGGCGGCGAAGAGATTTGCGAGTCCATTGCCAAGCACGTAGAAAGCGACGGGAACACTATGCTGGATGAGCAGAGGATCGCGTAGATTGGCCGCCGTTGAAGCCGCGCCTGGAATAGGTAGGAAGGCGATGATGGATGCAAGAGAGGGTAAGCCGAAGAGGATCAAAGCTACGATGAGAAGGAGCAACGTCAGGCGAATGCCGAGCAGGAAACGCGTCAATTGTGCCGCGGCAGCTTCTCCCAGTTTGGAGAGCACACGAGGAACGAAGGTGGTCAAAGCGTCTTCAAGGCCGAAAGCGACGATATAGAGCAGGGTATTACAAAGTGTGAGGAGAACAGCGTATGTTCCATATTGAGTAGGGTTTACAGCGCGTGTGAGTAGCACTGTGAAAAGAAATGATGAGAGGTAGAACCACAAGCCGTACAACTGATTGTAGGCGTAGTTGGAGGGTGTACGTTTCAGCAGAGCATGTGCCCCGGCCCGTTCTTGTGATTGAGCGATGGGTGGTAGAGGCGAAGTGTTTTGCATCGATTTACCCGGCATAGCGGACGGAATGGACTGAAGACGATTCTTATGAATAGTCATGCGTGTTTCTATCTACTCGTTCTTAATGGGCAAACGCATGGTTTGCCCTACGCGAATTGAACACGTGGTTTGCTCATTTAAGAATTGAGGCAAACACGTGGTTTGTCGTACGCGGACACAATAGTACTCTATCTATTAGTTAACGTCATGCGTATACCTTTTTCACAAGGTTAGCAGTTATGGGTTGCTCTCGTTTTGATATGGAAAGTGAGAATAGGGAAATGATATGCAAAATCGCGTATTTTGTCAAACATACATGCGTTTGCCTTACGCGGAAAATCTGAACAGGATACGTGCCAGCCAGCCGATAGCGCCGAGCGCGGCGAAGAGTTCGAGTGTGCTGGCATTGGCGGTCACATGGTCGCTACTCACGAGATAGAAAGCGCCTATTTTATAGGTGGCGGCGACGAGAAAGCAGCCCAGACCAATCCAGGCAGGCAGTGTTGCCAACAACAACGCTTTCTGCCAGCTTCGGCAGAGAAAACCGATGAGCGTAGGTAGGATATAGAGCAGGATCGTGATCAGAGGAGCGATAGTAGGAGGAAAGGGACCATCGAGGGAGGCACTGCCAGATTGCGGTAGCAGGCGCGTCCACAGTTGGGCGGGAATCAGCGCGGAGAGCACCAGCAGTGTTTCGATGACGACGAGGGCAATGGCAATGGTATTCCAATAGGGGGCAACTTTTTTCCCTGATGTGCTCGATTGAAGCATGAGCCGTGTTTCTCGCTTTCTCAGTTTTGTGAATGTGTTGGGATAGGAAGGAGCCCCATTGCATATTTCATCAGCAAAATACGTTGCACCGATGCATTGATTTGGGTCAGGGGAATAGAACCAGCATTGATTGCCTGGGTGAGATCATTGATGATGGTCGCTACCTCGTTCGGGCTGCTCGCTCCGATAATCATGTCCGAGCCTGCTCCCACCGAGAGGACGGCGGCCTGGCTGGGATCACCATTGTCGTAGGCATCCAGGCTTTGCATGGTGACACTATCGGTCATGATCACGCCTTGAAAGTGCATCTGGTTGCGCAAAATGCCCTGAATTATTTTTGAGGAGAGCGAAGCTGGTTCGTTCGGGTCGAGCGCGGGCACCAGTTCGTGGGTGACCATGATGGCATGGACCTCACCCGTGGAGATGAGAGACGTGTAGGGTGCCCAATCCTCCTGCTCGATCTGCTGCACTGAACGATTGAGGACAGGCAAGGCGACATGCGGATCGGTCGCGACGCTGCCAAGACCGGGAAAGTGTTTGAGCGTACCCACCACTTTTCCGCTTTGCTGCAAGCCTTGTAAGTACGCCTGAGCCATAGCTGAGACGGTAGCTGGATTGCTGCTATAGGTGCGCAGGTCCTGGTGTAGTTCGGAGGCTGGTTGTGTATCGACATCGACCACTGGTGCGAGATTGAGGTTGAGGCCGTACTCGCTGAAGTGTTGAGCGTCCAGCATGCCCTGCTGACGTGCTTTGTCAGAATTGTTCGTGTCGCCGATAGTTCGCTCGGCGGGACTGGCACCGTCCAGATTCAGCAGGCGATCGACCGCGCCGCCTTCCTGGTCAGTCGCGATCGCCAGTGGAAGAGCCGAATTATAGTGCTGGCTGTTGCTTTGCATGGATGAGGTGAGCCCTGTGAGTTGGGAAGCGTTGAGAATATTGCCGTTGGCTGGTGAGAGCAGGACCGCACCCACATACTGTTGAGTAATCATGGTCTGGATATCGTTGGCATCCGTCGAGCCAGTAAATTGCACCATCATCATCTGCCCTAGCTTCTGATCCAGTGACATACCATCGACAATCGTCGCGATGTACTGTTGCGGCGTCATGGTGCTGTATGTTTTTCCAACAGGTTTGAGCAGGTTCGCGCTTTTGGTGGTGGTCGGGCCATGCAGTATGTAGGACCAGCCCTGCGCGCTCACAAATTGGGTGGCACCGTTGGAGAGCGAACTGAGAACGAGTACGCAGAGCAAGAGCATAAAGAGGAGAGCAGTGGCGGGCGCGAGAGATTTTGCGCGAGGTCTGGGAGGAAGTGGGGGAAGTGGAGTGGTTGTGGGACTCTTTGGAAGGCGCAATGTGTCCTCGGTCATGATGTTACTGGTCTCATGGGCAAAAAAGTTAGGCATTCTGGTGGCGATAAAGGTCGTGATTTTATGGGTTGAGATATCGGCAATAGCGTATTTATGCATGTGTCTTGCATGCAGAAGTGGCTGTGCTGGAATAGGTGTCTTGTTCGTATGCTGTTCATTGTTGTTTGCTCTGCTGACATCCGCATGTTTTTTTTGATTGTCGGTGGTCGTATTTTTGAATGGATTGATGAATTGTTGTGAGGGCGTCATTGCTCCTGAACGAGAAGAGGGCGTAAGGCTCTGTGCGGGGACGTGTTCTTGCTGACGACGAGGCGTTTGTGCATTCGATTGCCCTGGCTGTGGTGATTCAGCAGCGTTTGACTCCATCAAAGGACCTTTCAATACAAATGTTATGTATAAAGTATAGGATACTAAAAAAAGAGAAGGCTTTCTTCCCTCTACCATATATTGCTACCTATATTGTATAGCAATTTGTAACAGTGTCGTAGACAAAAGTTACAAATTGCTATACTTCGTAGTATAGATGGCAGCCTGGCTGCTATACAAGGGTCGGTAAGAAAATGATGCAGGAGAACGTTCTCTTGCCTGACGAATCAAGTGCTATTTTTGCTTGTTCATATGAGATGACTGATATATACTACGTCTACAACGTTCATTGAAAGGACTCCGGCACAAGGTATGAAACAAGCTCAAAGACCTGTTGTCGCCAGACGCAATACTCGCACTACGAATAGAAAGACGCGTGGGGTACGGGCAACCTCGTCGTCCAACCGAGCGTTGCAGCGGATTGGTTCGACGATGCGTATGAGCTATCGGCTTTCCAGTTTCGCCATTGCTCTCCTGATTACGTGCCTATTGACCCTGCTGGAAATTCTCATTTTTACTAATTTCGCGCATGTTTTTGTTTTAGTAATGTCCATGCCTGTGCTGCTTGGTATTCCTCTCTTTGAGCTGATGCTGATAACCGTTCTATTATTGTGGGCACGCAGGCCATTCGCGATCTGGCGTTACCTGCGCACTCTACGCCAGTTTCAAGCAAAAGCGCACGAGTCATACGTCTCTTTCTCGGCACGCGTTTCTCTACAACAAGCATCGGAACAACAGCGCAGCGAGAACAGCCCTTTGCTAGTGTTGTTGCGGCAGGCGAAGGGGAATCAGATTGTGCTGGCGTCCTCGGGCTCGGGCAAGACAGTGGCGTTGCGCGAGTTGCAGTATGACATGTCGTACAAGCCGCTTTCGCATCTTTTCACACGAAAGCGCGTTCCTGTCTATCTATCGTTGCGAGGGTATGTGTTCTTCCTGCAACGGCAGCAGATCGACCTGGAGGAAGATGCTAGCGCGCGCGAAAATCCACAGGCCATGCTGCTGACATATCTGGAGCAGAGTGATGCACCGGCTATGTGGTTTTTGCGAGAGCATATCGTGGAACTGTTCAAGCGTGGTCGTCTGCTGCTGCTGTGTGATGGACTGGACGAAGTCGAAAGCGAGTACCAGGAGTATGTGAGTGAGTCGTTGGCGAACATGATGCGGAACACGCAGAATCGCTTTATCCTCACAGGTCGAGAGATCGATTACTGGGAGCAGAGCGGGCTAGAGACGCTGGTGGAAGAGGGTATCGCGGAGCGGGTTGAAGTGTTTCCCCTCGATTTCGAGGGTATGCAGGCGCTTGTCGAACAGTACGTACAGAAGCAGAACAATGGAGGACAGCATACTGCGGGCCAGGTTATGCAGGTTATTGAGACCAGTCGCTTACGCGATCATTGTGCTACCCCATTTTTTCTTTTCCTTTTGCTGGATACGATCGAAGCGGTGGGGGTTGAGGATGTAAAGCAGAGCGACACGCGTGGTCTGCTCATGCGTGCCTATTGCACCCAGTTCATCCAGCGTTTGCTTGCTGAGGAGCAGAAGAGTGCGACTGGTGAACAGCTAGCGTTTGAGGAAGTGGCTGCTTTTTTGTCGTATCTGGCGTGTGCGATAGCATGGGCAGACGAAGGCATCGTCGTTGCTCATCCCTCGCGTTTGTACGAGACGGAGAGGGAACATCTAGCGGCATATGAAGAACTGGCGCGTACCCTTGTGGCATGGGTGAACGAGCATCCTGCACAGACGCCATTTATAGCGGACGAAGTAGTGCAAGATATTCCTGCTCATCTACCAACGTTGTTGCGCCTTTTGGTGCAACATGACCTGATGCGGGTGAGTGACGATGGAACGTTGAATTTCCGCCATGCCTCGTTGCGTGCGTATTTCGTGGCGGAGTATTACAGTTCGCTTACCCCTGCTGACCCCTCACAGTTGATGCAGCGACCGGAGATAATTGAGGATATCGATGCCTGGAGCGAGGTCGTGGCATTGTGGGCAGGTTTGTTGGAAGATCCGCTCGCCCTGGCCGAATCATTTACCAACAGGGATGAATACGATGTGGTCCCGTTATCTTCCGCTCTGGCATTAGGTTTATTGTGCGCGGGCGTTGCCTGGTTTCCTCCGCAAATGCAGCCTCAGCAGCCAACGGTGCTGCCGGAAAAGATCGAAAAAACGCTCTTACCAGTATTTCGCGATGAGTTGGAGTGCGAGCAACTGGTGCACGCGATTATGCGTTGTGTTGCTGTCGGGGGTCCAGAGGTCTACCGTGGTTTGTTATCTTTGGTTATGCTGGACGAGGGCGAAGAGCTTTTGTTGATGCTGGAGCCACACAGCATCACCGACTTGCTATTCAATCAGTTGCAGGACGCAGCTGACCTGGCTGGTTATGATGGGCAGGTCAAGCGTCTGACGAGGGTTTTGGGGCGTTTCGGAGAGTTCGTGGTGGGGCGGGCGAGTCGAATGACGTTGCCTCAACCTGAGAGTAGTTTGCGTTTGCGCGTTGCCGCGATCAATATCCTTGGTGGAACGGATGCTGAGAGCGCGGTCGATCCGCTTTTGGATCGTTTGCGTGAGTCAGAGCCATTTATTGTAGCACGCGCGACCCACGCGCTGATTCGCCTTGGACCTCACTATGCATTGGCGAAGGTGTTACGCCAACTGGGGCAGAGCGGGAGCGATTCGTATCATTTCGCCGAGCATCAGGCCGCATTGATCATCGTCGAACGTTTCCTGGACGATGTGAGCCGGACGCTTTCAGCCACACAATATCAACAGGTGCTCGATCACCTGTTGCCGGTGTTAACGGCGCGCTACCAGGATGAAGACGAGGTACAGCAACACGCATGCGAAATCCTGATCAAGCTAGGCAAATACCTGGAGCAGACAGAAAATGCGGACCCGTTGCGTGTGGCGCGCTCTGAGCAGGCGATGCAGGCGCTGGTTGCGACTCTGAACTCTCAAGATGAAGTGGGAGTACGCAACGCGGAAGACGTTTTCCAGACGATTGGTGCGCCCGCGGTGCCATTTCTTATCGAAGGTCTCAGACACTCATCTGAGCATGTGCGTGCGCGTGCGGTCGATATACTCGCGGCTATTCATGATGCACGCGCTCTGCCCGGCCTGTTGCTGGTATTGGATGATCCAGTTCTCTCGGTACAGCAAGCGGCGGCGGAAGCTTTGCAGATATACGCGCCCGAAAGCAT
Organism: uncultured Dictyobacter sp.; assembly: GCA_964657925.1. Lineage (GTDB taxonomy): Bacteria > Chloroflexota > Ktedonobacteria > Ktedonobacterales > Ktedonobacteraceae > Dictyobacter. The sequence goes on along the minus strand of CAZZWK010000038.1, from coordinate 27,292 downwards.
TGCTGGTTTGATCGATGTCATTCTTACTGGTCGTAGCGATACCCTGGCCGATCATGCCAGCCGTGTGCTGGTGCAGATCGGGGAGCCAGCGGTAATGCCGGTCGCGGCCAGACTAAAGCCCGCGGTGGCCGAGCGAACGCAATTTCTCGTGCAGGTGCTGGGACGTGTACACGATATGCGCGCGCTTCCAGCCCTGATCGATCTTTTAGAGGAGCCGCAGTTAGAGCCGCTGTTGGTGATTGCGATCGTGCGCGTGCTAGGATTATTTGAGGATGCCAGCGTTGTGGTACCTCTGCTGCGTGTGCTAGTAATGACAAATCCTTTGTTATATGAAGAGGCGATCACGACGTTGAGCCAACTGGGTAAGGTGGCATTGCCGGACTTGAGCGCGGCACTGGACGTGGAGCAGGATACGATGCTGACGCAGCGTATACGCAGGGCCATCGCGGGTATGACACCTTTTCCTGGTGAGCGGCTTGTCGCAACCTTCGCGCAAAGTGGTGAGGTGCAGGGCGAACAGATACTGGCGATTTTCCGTATGCGAGGCAGAGACGCCGCGCCCATACTGGTACATCACCTGCTGGATACCAATGAGCATGTACGATTAGCGATGGAGCAGACACTGCAGCAGATGTCGGGTAGTGTCGTGGTGCCCGCATTGCTAGAGGCGTTGCAGCAGCCGGAACTGCGCTCGGTAGTGAGCAGCTTATTGTTGAAATATCCTGACGAAGCGCTGCCAGCATTGGTCAATCTGTTGGGAGAGCCGGAGCGTGGTCCCGTCGTTGTGTCGTTGTTGCCGAGGTATGGCACCATCACTCTGCGTCCACTGGTCGCGGGACTCGATGATGCACGTCCGGCTGCACGCGCCTCTGCGCAGAGAGTTTTGCTCTCGCTGACGCAGCAACAGCCCGCAAGTGAGCAGCCAAAGGTCTTGCGTGAGATTTTGCAGCTTTTTACACCACCACCACCACCGCGCGCGCATGAGACGCTGATCGAGGCATTTACCGATGAATTTGGGCAAAGTGCGGTCTCGGTCTTGCTCGAATCGCTGCAAAATATGCTGCTGATTCAGGACGTGGCGGAAATTTTTTGCCGATTGGCGCAGAAGCCGCAGCTGCATAATGAGATACTGGACCGCTTGATCAATGCGCTCTTCAATGAGGAGCGTCGGCAAGGGGCCGAGATCGCGCTGATTCGTATCGGCGCGCCCGCTGTTTCGCGCGTGGGAGATCTGATTATCGATGCTGATGTCGCGGTTGCCAGATCCGCGCAACATATCCTTAGCGATATCGGTGTACCGGCCCTGGCATATATCTGGAACGCGTACAGTGACCGCAACAACGAGACGCGACAACAGGCGGCGCGCGCGGTTTTTCAAAGTATGCCGCCGGAGGTAATCAAAGACGAGCTTATCTCGTTGTTAGTGAGCAACGACCAGGACGATATCTCGATGGCGGTCTCGTTGTTACAGGAGCGTGTCAGGCAGGAGGCGACCAGGCTGAAGTATGAAGAGCAGGTGATGGTACCGGACCTGATCGACTACGTGCAGTCGCATAGCGATCAGTCCACCAACTTACGTATCATCTCTTTGCTTTTGTTGTTGGGCGAGAAGATGATCATCGATCACCTGATTCAGGCGCTTGAGTATAATCCGCAGCATCGCAAGCAGTTGACGTATATCTTTCTGCTGTTCAGCGAGCAGTCGCAGGAGCTGCTACGCAAAGTTTTTACGGACCCCAACGTCACCACAGAGTTGCGCGCCGATATCGCGGGCGTGCTGAGCATGATTATGCCGCCGGACTATTTTACGCCGACGATCCATGATCTCGCGACCAATGGCTTGTTTTCCGCGCAACGTGTTGGTTCACTCTACTCGGACGAATTGACGATCGGGTTACGTGCGCTAGGTGGATTGCTGGCGAGCGGACAGTGGCACGCGCGGCAGTTGCAGGTGTTGCGTGACGCGGTCCGCAACGATGATCCCACCTATGAGCTTTTCAATGTATTGCTGGGTTGGCGTTATGAGCCACAGATCGCCAAGTTGCAGCAGGATATGGAAAAGCAGCGAGACTCCTTCAAGAAAGAAATTTTGTCGATGACGGCTACCATTACGGAGAAGCAGCAGCGTGTGAGCTCGTTGGAGAGCGAACTGGAGAAGGTACAGGAAGAGCATGGTATGCGCGGTGATGAACTGAAAGACGTGATGCGCAGAAGAGATTCATTGCAGGCGAACGTAGATAAGTTGACGCGTGAGAATGCCACGCTACGCGCAAGTTTGGAGCAGTTGCGCAAGGACCGCGAGCGAGAGCGCGCGGCGTCATCTTCGCAGAATTTATCGCTACCGCGTAGACGTAATGATCCACTCGATTTTTAATGAGAAACAAATTTCCGCCTGTTGTGGGTTACAGGGATGAGAAGCACTCTTTGCCTGCTTAGCCTCAAGTTGAAATATGTTCCTGTTTCGTATAGTATGTAAGAGTTGCGTCAAATAATGCGAAGATGAAAAAGGCATTGTAGCGGTAATGATGGAAGAAAAGATGGTAGAAGACAGGCGAATTCCCTATAGTATTGATTCATTGCGTGAATGTCTGGAGAGGTTTTGATGAACACACCTATTCAATTCGGCCTGCCACAGATTGTGTTGATAGCGATCGCCATGATCGGTGTTCTTATGCTGCTGAGTGTGGTGACGAGTTTTTTCGCGGGCAAATTAGAGGAAGAGATTTTCGAGGATGATTACGGGCGGAGGTATCGGCGCTGGCGACGTCGCAAGCCGCGTTTTCGGTGGGGACGTGGCACGAGTGGGTTGTTAATGATCGTCTGTGCTGTGTTCTTGCTGTGGCTGGCATTTTCCGTGCAGGCCTATCTGGGTTTGACCAGTGATATCAAAGTGGCGCAGGTGCATGCCACTCAGATCACCGGCCTTAATGAGACGATGAGTGTAGAGTTGATACAGTACGATCAGAATGGGCAGCAGGCATCGGATAAAACATATCTGGTTAAGGGCGACCTGTGGTTTTTGCAGGGAGATATTCTAAAGTTTCCGACGTGGATGAACATCTTTGGCATTCATTCGGGCTACAAGCTGACGCGGCTGGAAGGAATCTACCAGAATATCGATACGGAAAATAAAGCGCAACATACGGCGTATGCACTCAATGGTGGCGACGACCAATTTTTTAAGAGTGTGTATAAGCAGGCATGGTCGTCGCCCTTCGTTGACGCGGCATATGGAAATGCCGTGATTTTGCCTGCTGACGGCCACACCTACAATATCTATGTATCTCAATCGGGTCTTTACGCCAAGCCTGCATGATGCCCAAAATAAATTATAAAACTCCATAAGCAGGCCTAGCGATTACTGGATGTGGAAGAGACGCTGGATGGCCGTGAGCGTTTTCTGCCATGCATCTGATCGTGGATCGATCAGGACGAAGTGGTCAGCGCCAGGGATCTTGATCAAAGTGATGGTGTCACCCGCGCCGGTCGCTTTGCGCGCGTACTGCTGGCTGGTATTCAGAGGGACGCGGTCGTCTCTGGTACCGTGGACCAGCACCTGCGGCAGACCAAGTGGGAGGAACGCGGTGGGTGACGCGCTCTTGTAGCGCTCGGGAACCTCTTGCGGCGTGCCGCCGAGAAATTCGACCACCGCATCGTTGCCCAGGTGCTGCTGCCAGACGTGCTCAAGGTCCATCGTGCCCGCCAGACTGATTGCTGCGGTGAGCGGCAACGGTTGCTTTTCGGTATGAAGTAGACTTGTGGGAGGAAGTTTATGGCGAGCGGCCAGCCATAAAGCCAGGTGACCACCGGCAGAGTGCCCGACCGGTATTACGCGAGCAAGGTCGAGCTGATACTGTGGAGCGATTGTACGCAGATAGTCGGTTGCCTGAGCCACGTCTTGTAATGTGCCGGGCCAACCGCCGCCACTATCGCCCACGCGTCGATATTCCACATTGTAGGCGGCGATACCTTGTGTTGCCAGATGTTCAGCCAGGGCGTGCATGAGATCCAGGCCGTAAGCGGCGCGCCAGAAGCCGCCATGGAGGAGTATGACAACAGGATGAGGACCTTGTGTCGAGGGTTGATAAAGATCGGTGAATTGCAGCTTTTCAGGTCCATAGGAGAGATGCGAGACAGCGTAGGGATTCTGTGTGGAAGCCTCTTGTGAGTTGGGTGGTTGCATACGGTCATTTTCTCATTTCTTTCAAATTCGTGCCATGCTTGTCTGATTTAGTATACAATTGAGAGCCTGAGTATGCTTGTAAGAGATGATGGAAAAAATGGTAAGATTGGGTTGTTGATAGACATACTTCTCTGTAGGGGCACAATTTATTGGCCCGTTCTGTTAAGCTAAATCTGTAGGTGCGAAGGAAAAGAGTATATGGCCGAAGCGCAAGCTGTTTCGTTCCCGGTTGGTGCTGAGCAACGACCGGGGTATTTTGTGCGTCCTGCCGGTGAGGGACTGTTTCCTGGCGTGATCGTCATTCACGAGGCGTTTGGACTCAATGAGAACATCAAAGAGATTGCCACGAGATTCGCGAACGAGGGATACGCGGCACTGGCGGTCGATCTCTTCGCAGATCGTAGCCAGGTAATGTGTATGTTTCGTATTTTCAGGCAGCAGTTGACGGGCCAGTTAGAGAACGGCACGATCAATGAATTGAAGGCGGCACTCACTTTTTTGAGCGAGCAGCCGAGTGTGGATGCGAATCGTATTGGTGCGATCGGGTTTTGCCTTGGTGGTGGTTTATCGATCACATGGGCCTGCACGGATACTCGTCTCAAAGCGATCTCGCCTTTTTACGGTAGCAATCCGAAGCCGTTAGCGGCGGTGGCACGGGCGTGTCCGGTCGTGGGTTCGTATCCAGGCAATGATTTTACCTCCGGTGCAGGAAGAAAGCTAGAGGCGGAACTGGAAAAAGATGGTGTGCCGCACGATATTAAGATTTATCCAGGGGCGCGGCACTCGTTTTTCAACGACAAGGGGCATGCGTATAATGAAGGTGCGGCACAAGATTCCTGGCGTCGTACGCTTGCCTTTTTTGAAGAACGGTTGGCATGAGAAGAATGTAGTAATCAGCAGATGAGCAGTTCGTTTGAAAGAGCTATTTTGGTTCGGAATCACGCCAGGTTTCGATGCGCCAGAGAGCATGTCCGAATAAGTATTGTGCTCCAAACAGGAATACAAGCGCAAAAACGAGTAAGCCGGGGACGAGTATAAATGCTCCGCGTATAGTGTCGTCAAGTACATCAAGAAGTTGAATAATGGCGATTAATACCATGAAACCTGCAAGCATGCGCCGATTTTTTAGCAGCAGAAGGAAAAGGAGCATCGTGGCTAGTGATAGACTGCGTGCGAACATATAGTCGGCGTAGACACGAGTGGCATCTGTTATAGGAGAGCCATTAGTGAGGAGTATTGGATCTACTTTACTAATAACGGCACCACCAATGCTCAATAAAGCGCCGATAATGACTATGATCGATACAAATAGCGGAATACGTGTTGTTCTGGGGGTGACCTGGACTGATGATTTTGCCATGGTTGAGCCTCCTTACATGTAGATGTGCTAACGATCAAGTTTCGTGCTTTTATACAGTATAACGTATTATTGAGCAGGGCGGAATGCAATGAAAGAGGATTTTAAGGGATAACCAGCGTGTTCTTGACCAGATTGGTGCCGAAGTGATAGCCGATCTCCTGGTAATCGTGAACATGCCATTGTGTGAGTTCGCAGCGTTTGCCGACTTCGATGCTGCCGATCTGGTCGTCGAGCGCGAGCGCCTGCGCGCCACGAATGGTGATGGCGGTGAGCGCCTCATCGAGTGTCATACCCATCGCGGACATCGCCAGGCCCAGCGTCATTTGCAGGTTCTCGCTATAGGATGTGCCGGGATTGAAATCGGTGGCGAGCGCAACCTTGAGACCATGGTCCAGTAAACGACGTGCCGATGGGTAGGGCGTGCGTAAGGTATAGGAACAGCCGGGCAGGAGGGTCGCGATCACGTTGGCATCGCGCAGCGCAGCGAGATCGTCGTTGCTGGCGAAATCCAGGTGGTCGGCTGAGACCGCGTGCATCTCTGCGGCCAGGCGTGTGCCGCCGGAGGGACTGAGTTGGTCCGCATGAATTTTTAAGCGGTAGCCTAATGCTTGTGCTCGCGAAAGGATACCACGGCTCTCCTGAACAGTGAAGGTTTCACGTTCACAGTAGACATCGCAAAAGCGCGCGAGCGGGGCGAACGCGGGTAGCATCTCTTCTACGATCAGATCAACATAGGCTGTGCGCCTAGCGCGATATTCTGGTGGGATGCTGTGCGCGCCGAGAAATGTTGGCACAACACGAATCGTACTGCTACCGTTCAAATCCTGCATAAGTTGTAGGCAGCGTTCTTCCGATGCGAAATCGAGTCCATAGCCAGTTTTGGCCTCGACGGTCGTTGTGCCATAGTGAGCCATCGATTGTAGCCGTGTCCGTGCCAGTGACATCAAGGTCTCGGTGGAGGCGGCGCGCGTGGCACGCATGGTGGTGATGATGCCGAAGCCTTGCGCGAGTAGTTCGCCATAGCTCACCCCCTGGCGACGCAAGTGAAATTCGGCGGCGCGATCACCGGCAAAGACGAGGTGGGTATGCGAGTCGACCAGGCCGGGGGAGATGACGGAGTTTTCGGCATCGATGATGACTGGTTGGTTGGGATGAGAGGATTGAAGATTGAAACGTTGTTCGACCTCGCTATCAAGACCAATCCACTGGATTCTGCCATGGGCAACGGCGAGCGCGGCGTCGGAGATGATTTGGAGTGGGCCATGGGCAACGGTCAGTGGTTGTTGTGCTACCGTAACGAGTTGTCCGATGTGACGGATAAGCGTTTGTGGTGATGGTTGCTCGTTTGTCATTGCGTCATGGTTCCTTCAATGCTATTAGCCAATAAATTGGTGTGCGTTGCGCTAAATGGAGAAGTCGCTACGTAGGTGAGTGAACGGCAGGCGAAGTCGGCGCGCGCCCGCAAGGGGACGCGACTACGCGGGTTGCTTACATATTGAGCGACTGCACCGCTAAAGCGGTTCCTACAGTTGGTGATTCTAGTCGATTGTCATGAAGGTGCCTTTTTCGATCATGTGTGCTACGGTGGCGATATCGGGATGCAGGACACGATCCTCTTCCAGGCGGGAAACGGAGCCACGAACCAGCGATTGAGCGTGTTGAACGCCGAGACCGGGTTTGAGCGGCAGGCGGAAGTCCAGTAGTTGGGCCGCGCAGAGCAGCTCGATGGCGACTACTTGTTGTGTTTGCGCTAAAATGGTGCGAACCTTGTGGGCACTGGTAACGCCCATGCTGACAAAATCTTCCATACCAGCCGAGGTGGGAATGGAGTCGATACTGGCAGGATGAGCGAGGATTTTGATTTCGTTAACCAGGGCAGCGGCAACATATTGTGTGATCATAAAGCCGGAGTGCAGGCCGGGATGGGGAGTGAGGAAGAGTGGCGCGCCCTCGTTGTCCCATTCGTGCGGACCCAGCAGGCTGTAGATGCGGCGTTCTGCGAAGCTAGCGACATGGGTCAAGGCGATAGCGAGCATATCGAGCGCGAGGGCCAGCGGTTGGCCGTGGAAATTGCCGCCGCTGAGAACCTCGTTGGTATCCGCGAAGACTAATGGATTATCGGTGACCGCGTCCAATTCGCGGGTGAAAATATCCTGGCAGTAGTCGAGCGCGTCGCGGACGGCACCGAAGACCTGTGGGGCGCAACGTAGCGTGTAGGGGTCCTGTACGCGCGCGCAGTTCTGGTGGCTGGCGTTGATCTCGCTATCGCGCACGAGTGTGAGCAGGTGGGCAGCACTGATTTGCTGGCCTTTTTGTCCCCGACGTTCGTGTATGCGTGGGTCCAAGGGAACGTGGCTACCCATCAGGCCTTCGAGGCTCATAGCGCAGGCGATCTCAGCGGTGTGGAGCAGGGTTTGCGCGTCTGAGATGGCGAGAACGGCGATAGCTTCCATCAGATGGGTGCCGTTGATGAGCGCTAAACCTTCCTTGGCTTGCAGGTGCAGAGGGTGGAGGTCAGCGGAGCGGAGAGCGTACGCGCCCTCGGTTCGTTCGCCATGGTGCAGGACTTCGCCCTCTCCAATAAGGAGCAGGGCGAGATGCGCGAGCGGTGCCAGGTCTCCACTTGCGCCCACGGAGCCACGCGAGGGCACGAAGGGATAGATATGTGCGTTGAGTAGATCGAGCAGCATATGGACAACTTCTGGTCGTACGCCTGAATGTCCTCGTGCCAGGCTGGCGGCGAGCAGCAGCATCATGGCGCGTGTGACATCCTCGGGCAAGGGTTCACCCACACCTGCCGCGTGGCTACGCAGCAGATTGTGTTGGAGATCCACCAGTTGTTCTTGTGGAATGCGCACCTTGCTAAGGTGGCCGAAGCCAGTAGTCACACCGTAGACTTTGCGTCCCTCGTCGGCGAGTGTGTCGATAAGCGCACGGGCAGCTCGAATACGGGCGAGCGATTCTTCGCCTAGTTTCACAGGGGCGTGATGGCGTGCGACCGCGATAACCTCGGCGATTGTCAGTTCCTGGCTGTTGAGCGTGACCTGCTCCGGCAGTATTTGTGTTTCCATATGAAAACTCCTTTAGCGTAGGGCAAACGCGTGGTTTGCCCTACGCGGACAAGTGTAAACACGTAGGACAGACCAGACAGACGAGAGGCAAACGCGCGGCGGAGATGCTGGGGTGCATCTCTTGTCCTACGCGTTCATTGGGATATGGACGCCGAGTTCATGGGCGCAGTCGATAGCTTCGTCATAACCGGCGTCGACGTGTCGCATCACGCCGGTGCCAGGATCGTTGGTAAGCACGCGAGCGAGGCGCTGTGCGGCCTCGGGTGTGCCATCGGCGACGATGACTTGGCCCGCGTGGATCGAGAGGCCGATGCCGACGCCGCCGCCGTGATGCAGTGAGACCCAGGTCGCGCCTGATGCTGTGTTGAGCAGGGCATTGAGCAAAGGCCAGTCGGCGATGGCGTCGCTCCCATCTTTCATCGCTTCTGTCTCGCGGTAGGGTGATGCCACAGAGCCGCTATCGAGATGGTCGCGCCCGATCACGATCGGAGCTTTGATGATACCTTGCGCGACAAGTTCGTTGAAGGCCAGGCCAGCTTTGTCGCGTTCGCCGTAGCCGAGCCAGCAGATGCGCGCGGGCAATCCCTGGAAATGGACTTTCTGATGTGCCATCGTCAGCCAGCGTTTCAGGGCAGCATCTTGCGGAAACAACTTGAGAATCGCTTCATCGGTGCGATAAATGTCTTCGGGATCGCCGGAGAGCGCGACCCAGCGGAACGGACCTTTGCCGCGACAGAAGAGCGGGCGGATATAAGCGGGCACGAAGCCAGGGAAATCGAAGGCATGTGTTTCGCCCGCGGAGAGCGCCTGTCCGCGTAGATTGTTGCCATAGTCGAAGACGATCGCGCCTTGCTCCTGCATCTCCAACATCGCGTGCACATGCGTCGCCATCGATTGCATCGAGCGGCGCATATACTCCTGGGGATCGCTGGCCCGCAGCGCAACGGCATCGGCCAGCGAGAGACCCGCCGGAACATAACCATTGAGGGCATCGTGCGCGGAGGTCTGATCGGTGACGATATCGGGGATGATGCCGCGTTTGACCAGTTCGGGATGAATTTCGGCGGCATTGCCGAGCAGCCCAATTGAGAGTGGTTGCCCTTTTTCACAGGCCTCACGCACCAGAGCCAGCGCCTCGTCCAGCGTTGTGACCATGCGATCGCAGTAGCCAGTTTCGAGACGACGTTGAATGCGATGAGGATCGACCTCGATCGCTAAACAAACGCCCTCGTTCATGGTAACGGCCAGCGGTTGCGCGCCACCCATGCCGCCGAGTCCAGCGGTCAGCACGAATTTGCCCTTGAGCGAGCCACTGTAGTGTTTGCGCGCTGCTTCCGCGAACGTTTCGAACGTACCCTGAAGAATGCCCTGCGAGCCGATGTAGATCCAGGAACCCGCAGTCATCTGCCCATACATGGTCAGGCCGAGCGCCTCCAGACGACGAAATTCGTCCCAGTTGCCCCAGTGTGGCACGAGGTTCGCGTTGGCAATCAGCACGCGTGGAGCGTCGGTATGGGTGCGGAAAATACCTACCGGTTTGCCCGATTGTACCAGCAGGGTTTCGTCGTTTTCTAGTTGTTGTAGGGAGCGGATGATGGCGTCGAACGCGGCCCAGGAACGCGCGGCACGACCGGAGCCACCGTAGACCACCAGATCGTCGGGCCGCTCCGCGATATCGGGGTCGAGATTGTTCATCAGCATACGCATGGCTGCCTCTTGTTGCCAGCCTTTGCATGAGAGGTTCGTGCCACGTGGAGCGTGAACGATGCGTGGACCGGACGTGATCGTTTTGGAAGCCATCGGTTCGTGTAGTGTCATAGCTGTAATCCCTTCTCTCTACAAACAGGTCAATAAATTGTGCCCCTACAAACGTAACAGTTCGTTCTGTATCAGTTTTATGCAAGTTTTTTTTGAAAGAATCGATGGTAAACAATGATGGGTACAAAGAACGCTATCCATGAGACGAAAAATACAGGAATTTTTAAACGAGTAAGGCCCGACCTTGTACCCAGATTTGCATGATGACGCGGCTATCGGCACCAAAAAACAGCGTATCGAGCAGGTTTTCGGGTTGCGAGCCGGAAAGCATAGGGTGATGCAGATCGATGGCGATAAAATCGGCGGCCATACCAGGAGCAATCACACCTGTTGTCAGGTTAAGGGCATGAGCCCCGTAGCGCGTAGCGTAGTCCAGCAGCAGAGGGCCAGGGCTAGCGAGTTCGTCAGGAACGAGCACGCGGCGGCGTTGATAGCGCATGCGGGCAGTATATTCGGCCCAGCGTAGTTCTTCGAAAGGATCGAGTCGTGTATTGCTGTCGGAGCCGATGGTGAGTGGGATATCGGCGGCCAGAAGCTGCTCATATGGCGCGATACCGTCGCCAAGGTCGCCCTCAGTTGTAGGGCAGACACAGACCGTCGACTGATATTTCGCCAGCAGCCCGATCTCTACGCTATTGGCGTGGGTCGCGTGGACGATGGTCGTGCGTGGACCGAGCATTTCATAGCGATCGAGCAGTTCTATCGGCGCACAACCACGAGCTTGTTGGCAACGATCGATTTCCGCCTGCTGTTCGTCGGCGTGTATGTGGAGGGGGAGGTTATATTTTTCGCAGTACGCGACGATGGGGCGAAACCAGCTTTCCGGTACCGCGCGTACGGAGTGTGGTGCGATACCCAGTGAGACACCGGCCAGGCGCAGAGCTTCGGTACGGGTGAGGAAAGTGTCGACGGAGGCGTCGCAGAAGCGTCGTTGCTCGTCCTCTGGTGGCTGATCGAAGTCACTTTGCGCGTACGCGACCAGCAGCAGAACGACGCGAATACCAGCGTCACGTCCAGCCTGTATTACCGCCTCGGACATCGCGTTTTCGTGCTCGTACGGCTTGCCATCTGGTTGATGATGAACGTAGTGGAACTCACCGACACTTGTGTAGCCACAGAGGAGCATTTCGCGATAGGTTTGCCGCGCCACCTGATAGAGCGAATCAGGGTCCAGGCGTTGTGCCTCCATATACATCGCGCGCCGCCAGGTCCAGAAGGTGTCGTTGACGGCAAGGGCGTGATGGGTACGACCACGCAATGCACGCTGGAAGACATGGCTGTGGACATTGACGAAGCCTGGCAGAAGCGCAACACCAGGGAGGCGAGTAGTGATAGCGTCAGTGTCAGTTGCCTCGCTGATAGAGAGAATCAGTCCGGCATCGGAGATGGAAACGATCTTGCCGGATTGAAGGCCCTGAGCGGTGTAAAGGTAGTCGGGGGCGAGGCATTGCATGAAATAACTCCAGATGGGGTGGTACTACCATTCCATCAACCTTCAATGGACGATCTGATTGCAGTCACACATAGGGTTTCCCATATGTAATCAGGTTGCCCATTGCACGTAATTCCATTGGATGAAAGTCTTTATCATTTAGTGGAAAATATAACATTGAAATTTGCCCTCTGTCAAGTGTGATCGCGCAAATAAACGCTAAAGATCTACCTGTTGAATTGATGAGTTGTTACCAGGGAAAGCATGGACGCGTGTATCACATGAAAACATGTTGAGCAGCATGAAGGCTGTCTTATTACTATTGTAGCTATTTTGAATGTAGACAACTAACATCGAAAAAAGGAGTAGCAGCAAATTTGTTGCTGATCATGTGTTATGAAGCAAGCGAATGAGTTGATTCTGCCAGGAGACAGTAGCCGAGCTGAGATGACGCAGGGCTCGCTCTTTTTTGTGGGAACAGCGACCGTAATTATACGCTACGCAGGATTTACCATGCTCACCGATCCCAATTTTTTGCACAAAGGTGATCATGTACACCTGGGCTATGGTTTGAAATCGCAGCGTGTGACCGAGCCCGCCATGGAGTTGGAGCAGTTGCCGCCGCTCGATTTCATCGTGCTTTCGCATTTGCACGAGGATCATTTTGACCGTATCGTCGAACAACGCCTGGATAAAACGATCCCGATTATTAGCAATCCGTATGCCGCCTCCGCTTTGAAAAAGAAAGGCTTTGAGCAGGCGCGCGGCATAGAGACGTGGGAGACGTTTACTGTCGTCAAAGGTGATGCACATGTACGTATCAACGCGATGCCAGCCAAGCATGCTCCAACGCCGCTAAACCATCTGCTACCGCCGGTGATGGGCAGTATGTTGGAGTTCCAGGATGCTGGTGAGCAAACTAATTTTCGCCTCTATATCAGTGGCGATACCTTGCTTTACGATTTCTTGCGCGAGATTCCACGCCGTTTTCCCGCGATCGATCTGGCCTTGATCCATCTTGGCGGCACAAAAATCATGGGTGTGCTGCTCACTATGGATGCCAGGCAAGGCGTGCAGGCGTTGCAAATTATTGCACCGAAGACAGCGATTCCGATTCATTTCAACGATTACACTGTCTTCAAATCACCACTGGATGATTTCAAGCAGGCGGTAGAGGCCGCAGGGCTGACGGGGAGCGTCAAGTACTTGAACGCGGGCGAGACCTATACGTTCGCTGTTTCCAATGAAGTGGAACGATAGCTAATTGGTTCGAGCAGTTCGCGAACATAGTTTACGGTCCGCTGGAGAGCACGACCGTCACTGTGTTGCTATAGGTGCCTGGTGCAGTACTGGCGGGTAGGTAGACATTGATTGTAGGGGTGATGGTGAATGTGAGCACCAGCCCTGAGGGTATAGGGAACCGCTATAGTAGTTAGCAGTGGAGGAGTTGGAGAAGACGGGATGGAGATGTTGGCAAGGGAGATGATGTGGAGGAAGGTGAAGGTGTAAGCGATGCTACCGGTGAGCTCGTTGTAATCTTTACAAAAAAAGCTCTACTAAAAAGTATCGGTTGGAAACGTATATGACTTGAGGGTATTTCTACTGCGGTCAAAAAACCTCCCAGTATAGGGAGGCGACCCTAAACCGGCTACTTTACAACAAATATCCTGGTGGGCAAACAATCTTAAACGACAGGTTCACCAGGATATTTGTGGAATTTCCGCTAGAATACGATTGGGATTTACACGTTGCGATCTTATGTACCTATATAACCGAACGAATCGTGCCGCCATCGACGCGGATCGTTGCGCCACTCACATAATCAGCGATCGGGCTAGCCAGATATGCTACTGCTGCGGCGATCTCCTCTGGCCGACCAAAACGACCTACGTCATTTGGAGCTATGGCCTGTGTCGCGTTGTGTTCGATTTCCTCCCACGTCTCGCCCCATCCATAAGCTGGTGCCATATGCGTGAGTGCTGCCCGAGTTGCCTCTACAAGGATGGCACCAGGAGACACGACGTTTGATGTCACGCCGGTGTCCTTCAGTTCACGCGCGAGGGACACCGCGAGGTTGTGGCGCGCTGCCAATGTCGCATTGTAGTTCGGCCCACCAGCCTGCGGTTGCTGCGACAGACCACCGCCAGTCTGGATCACCCGACCCCAGTGTCGCTCGCGCATCTGCGGGACCAGACGCTGGATCATTCGCACACTAGAAATCACGTTGGTGTTGTATATCTGGGCCCAGTCTGCCGCTGTCGCCTCCGTCCACGAGAGGAAGCCTGTGGCTCCAGCGACAAATCCGGCGTGGTTGACCAGAATATCAATAGGTCCACCGGAGAGCGCCGCAGCGGCAACCGCGTCAGCTCCGGCGTCGGTGGTGAGATCGCCAAGAGCTACCTCTGCGCTTCCTCCTTCAGCGCGGATTGCCTGGGCAACCGCGTTGGCTCGGCTTTCATCGCGACCATGCACCACGACTGCAGCGCCCTCCGCAGCGAGCAGCTTTACGATCGCCTCGCCTATGCCGGAACTCGATCCGGTCACCAGTGCCCTCTTCCCCGCCAGTCTTAAATCCATATTGTCATACCTTGCCTTTCATTTACCGATTGCGGGCAATTCACCCATGTATCTATGGTATACTGATGGAGATCCTAGAACAAGATGAGCAATATTCATAGGAATCTTATTCCTATGGTTCACTCGGTCATCGTTCCCAACCTCTGGGCAAAGGAGGAGCGTTTGGTACTTCAGCAGCAACAACAAGACCATCGCCTGCATGAACTTGGAGATTTTCTGCGCACGCGCAGGGCCAGGCTTACGCCTGAAGAAGTAGGACTGCCGCGAGGAAGCAGGCGCAAAACGCCTGGACTCAGAAGGGCGGAAGTGGCACAACTGGTTGGTGTGAGCGTGGATTGGTACACCTGGTTGGAGCAGGGGCGTGCTATTACGCCTTCAACGCAGGTCTTGGAGCGCCTGGTGCAGACGTTGCGCCTGGATGTGAATGAAAGAACCCATCTCTTCCTCTTAGCCCAGCAACAGGCACCTCCGACGCTTGTGCTGGAAACCGAGATCGTGAGTCCAGCATTACAACATTTCCTTGATCAATTTGGCACTCGTCCAGCCTTTGTGTCAGGAAGACGATGGGATATCCTGGCCTGGAACGATGCCGGATGCGCGGTCTTTGGCGATTTCCGCCAGAGGACCACCCGCGAACGCAATACGATCTGGGGCGTTTTCACCAATCCCATATCTCGGCAAATCATCGTCGATTGGGAAGAGGATGCACGACATCTCTTAGCACAATTCCGCAGCAGTTGTGGTCGCTATCCTGGAGACGCTCAATTGACGGAGTTGATCCATGATCTCATGCTTGCTAGCCCTGAATTTCGCGCCTGGTGGCCTGATCATGAAGTACAGGGTGGACAAGAAGGGCGCAAAAACCTCAACCATCCACAGGTAGGGTATCTCCTGTTTGAACGTCTCACCTTTCAGGTCTTTGATACGCCAGATCTCAAAGTCACTGTGTATACCCCGTTGCAGGAAGCAGACACGCCTCGCAAAGTGGAGCAGCTGCTGGATCAGTGGTATCAACACGAAGGACACGGTGCTCATTCTCCTCTAGCGCATCCCCTTCTTCCACAGGCACTGCCATCAGAGCAAGACAGCGTTGGATTGTGGCTGGCAGCATGCGGTAAAAGAGTGGAAGGCGCATGGATAGCCAACAGCAAACTCATGACCTCCTATGCACACTGGTGCGAGGCACACGGATACGAAGCGAAGAAGGCGAAAGGTTTATCTCAATCGTTAGCTGCCCATGGCCTGGAAATTGGTGTTCGCCAATGGGTCTCCACAGGTCCAGGGATACGCACAAAAACACGAGGAGTTCGAGGTCTATGTGTGCAAGATTGCTATCAGACATCGAATACTAGTGGGGACAGATGAGTAATTATGACAATCTGTCCCCACTTTTAAATTATCTTCTCAAGCGAGTTTACTGTATTGCATATTCCTGAGTGGAGAGTAGAGAAATTTCTGGAAACTTTTCTCACTTTTTTTATTGACACATTGTTGGTTTTTCTAGCCCCATCTGTCCCCAGGTTGCTGAATAAAGGGGTAGAACCCGTGACTTGACCACATCTCTAAAAGGTTCTCATCGCGGTTGGTAGGTGCCTGCTCCACTTTTTTCATGTTGCTGTCCACATTTTTTAACACTGTAAGTGATTCGTCAATTTTATTGCATAAAATTTGCAATTACAAAAAGAGCATGTTATGCTGATGGGAGAATGGAGGCGAGCGTTGTTTAGCACCTGGCATTTGTTTGTCTACTATGCTGATTGCTTGAGTGCCTGGAAATTGGCAGAGAAGAAGGAGATGTAGAGGCATATGAGCAGCAACTTTGGGATCTCGGCGTTGTCACGAGTTTTCACTGAGAGTAATTCAGACGTGCGCAGGCGTGTTGTTGGCATCTACGTTTTGTTGATCAGCTATAATTTGTTGGCTTGGCTGCTGGCTATCATCGCTTTCGCGCGTTTCCCTACTTTATTATTTCTGGCCGCGACCGCCTATGTCTTTGGATTGCGCCACGCTTTTGACGCGGACCATATTTCGGCTATTGACAATGTTACGCGTAAATTGATGCAGGAGAATAAGAGGCCGGTGGGTGTAGGTTTCTTCTTCTCGCTGGGTCATTCCACTATCGTCGTGATTTTGACTGTGTTGATCGCGTTAGCGACCGTGGCAATCAGTAATTTTGATGCGCTCAAAAATATCGGTGGTTTGATCGGCACGACGGTGTCCGCGTTATTCCTGTTTCTAATCGCGATTATTAATATCATCATTCTTGCGGATATCTATAAGACATTTCGCGAAGTGAGGCGCGGTGGGGAGTATAATGATCAGAGCTTGAACGAGCTATTGAATAAGCGTGGGCTGATGGGGCGTTTCTTCCGTCCTTTGTTGAGAATGACCGATCAAAGCTGGAAGATGTATCCGGTCGGCGTATTGTTCGGTCTGGGATTCGACACCGCGACCGAAGTTGGCTTGCTCGGCATAGCCGCGACGACCGCCGGGCATATTCCGGTGATCTCGATCTTGATTTTCCCGATGCTGTTTACTGCTGGCATGACGATCATGGATACCACGGACAGTATTTTGATGCTGGGCGCGTATGGGTGGGCCTTTGTCAAGCCGATTCGCAAGTTGTATTACAATCTCAATATCACGCTTATCTCAGTCATTGTGGCCCTGGTGATTGGCACGATCGAAGTATTGGGTATTATCAGTGCGCCGCTCCATCTCAGTGGACCGTTCTGGGATCAGATTGGGAATTTAAACGATAATTTCGGCTATCTTGGTGTTATTATTGTGCTGCTCTTCCTGCTGAGTTGGGCGGTTTCGACAATTGTCTACAAGATCAAAAAGTACGATGATATCGAAGTAGTAACTACGCCGAGCGTACATGAGGGCGGTAAATAGTGCGAGATACTTGCCTTTGCCCTGCTTCGTATAGTAAGTAAGGCAGTGGAGGAGTGATTATGACGCAGCAATTGAAGAAATATGAAGCCCTGTTGCAGCAGGGGGGGCATCGTCGCACTGTTCAACGGCAGGTGATTCTGCATGCGCTCGAAGAAGCTGATAGGCATTTGAGTATGGAACAACTCACGGACCGCGTACAGATGCACTTTCCCCAGGTCAATCTTTCGACGGTTTACCGCAACGTCGATTTGTTGATCGAGATGGGGATGGTCAGGGCGAATCTTTTTCCTGGTGAGGGCACGACGTATGAGTTGGCCGATGATAAGCCGCATGTGCATCTGGTATGCCAGCGTTGTCACGTGGTAACCCATCTGGACCCATTGGATTTGGAGCAATTGCGGGCGAATGTGCCTATACCGACCCAGTTTTATCCTGTTTCTTTTTCGCTTGTCGTGAATGGATATTGTGCTTCTTGTTTATCAAAGTATGGTAACGAGGAAGCTGGTGGGTGTGTTGAGCGTGATAATTGAAAAGGGAATGTGAGTCTCTTTGCAGAGAAGCGTAGTGAAATAAAGATAGAGAGCAAGGTTTTTTGCTTTTAATGGCATGTTACCATAGGGAATAGAAAGGTGAGCATATATGACGCAAGCACATGGACAGCATGAGCAGGATGACGCAAAGAATCAGCCGCAGCAAGATACGGCAGCACAAAAGAGGCCGATTCAACTGACCAACGATGTGATTGCCGACACTGACCTGGGTGAAGGGCCTGGCAATGATCTGGGAACGCTTTCGGCGGAGAAAGCGCGGCTGATTGCTCAAGAGCGTAAGCGTGAGCAGGGAATCAAACACGAGGCTGATCCTGAGAAGGCGATGAGTACGGATCGCGAGCAGCCGATGACGCGTACCGATATCAATGTTGGGGAATAGGTTTTATTCTGCATCAGAACTCTTCTCTTCCCATACTGAAAGAGCGAATTGTCCATCATCGAGAGCGCGAACGGAGAAGAGTTGGTTGAAGCCTTCTGTGTATGCAGGGCGAGCCAGACGTTTGAGGGTGGCAAAAATGGCGATGTCTGGGACTCTGGCTTTGTCGGTGCGTGCCGCGTTCCACTGCAAGCTTTGCTTCACCGCAATCTCAAAATAGTAACCGATGATGGTCGCGCCGAACGAGTTGCCCGATTGGATCAGTTCAGCGCGTTCTTCGCGGGTAGCATTCGTGTTATCCACCACGACGGAGTGACCGGCGCGTAGAGCATCCTCCAGAAGTTGATGCTGCCGACGCGCTGGTTTTTTATTGTTGCGCAAGAGATCTTTGCTGATATAGTCATGTGTACCGGCGAAGTGCGACTGGTAAAACGTACTTTTGCCGGATGCTTGCAGACCGATAAAGATGACTAATTCCATCAATGTGGTTTTGTTCACATGTGCAGCATGTCGTGGGGGACGTGACCGTCGATGATATCCTGGGCACGAAGTTGCACACCTGCTTTTGTCGTTTGATGAGTAATGATGTAAAAGATATCGTTACGGATGGCATCGAAGGTGATGGACGCGACCTCTGACGGAGGAAGGCCATGCTGCACTGCCTGTACAATCGCTACAAAGCTAGACTGCATCTGCTCATCCACGCCCCGGTCCATTGCCACTTCTTTAAACTCGCTGGGGCGATTGCGCTCGGACTCCAGGATACGCGTCTGTACCCATTCGGGGCAGAGCACAGAGGTTTTGATCTTCGCGCCTCGTAGTGCTAGTTCCAGAGCCAATGTTTCGGAGATCGAGACCACTGCGCTTTTACTCGCGCGATAGGGGCCGATACCGGAGTGCGCCAGCAGGCCCGCCGAAGACGCGGTATTGACGATATGGCCTTCCTCGCCTTTTTCCAGCATACGCGGTACGAAATAGTGGATGCCGTGGATGACGCCCCACAAGTTGACGCCCAAGACCCATTTCCAATCGTCGAGGGTGCTTTCCCAGATGGTCGTGCCCGCGCCTACACCCGCATTGTTGAAGAGCAGGTGGACCGCGCCATAGGTTGAAAACGATTGTTCGGCCAGTTGCGCGACCTCTTCCGCTTTTGAGACATCGGTGTGAACGGTGAGCACAGCAGTGCCTGCTGATTTGAATGTTTCAGCCGCTGTATGTAATGCCTGTTCTTCGACATCGGCCAGCACGAGTTTCATGCCTTCACGTGCACATTGTTGGGCGATCGCCAGTCCGATACCGCTGGCTCCTCCTGTAATAACGGCTACTTTGCCTTGAAAGTCTTGCATGAGAGGTTCTGTTCTCCTTCGTGATCGTATCGCTCGGACGTATGGATGTCCTCATACAACTTCGTACGTTGATTATAGACAGTTAAGTGTACCATATGTTTAAGCGAAAATGCTTTTTCATCTTTTTTCGTTTGTGTTAGTAAAGAAAGGGATCTCTTCTTTTGACATTTTTAACGCAAGCTGTTTTTGTGGGATTAGCGGGCTCGCTGGGCTCGGTGACGCGTTTTGTGCTCAGTCATTTTGTAAGCCGAGTGATGGGCACGACGTTTCCGTTGGGGACGCTATTGATTAATGTGTCAGGAGCTTTGCTGATCGGAGTCATTTCCGCGCTCGTCAGTCGTCACTTTCTGAGTTTGACTTTTCAAGTGATCGTCGCGACGGGCTTTTTAGGAGGATATACGACGTTTAGCACGATGTGCTGGGAGGCGACCCAACTCGCGCGCGCGGGGCGAACGCGTGGAAGCATCTATTATCTTGGTGGAAATATTGTGTTGGGACTACTGGCCGCCATGGGTGGACTTCTGCTTGGTTGGAGGATATAGTGATGGTGCAACAACTTCCCTGGTCTCGCCGTTTGCTCGCCGTCGCGGGTGGTGGTTTTCTGGGTACGCTGGCTCGTTATGTATTAAGTCTCGCCATACAGGGCTATCTGGGCAAGAGTTGGCCGTATGAATCCTTGATAAATATTGGCTTGATAAATATCACTGGCGCGTGTATGCTGGCAATTTTGACCACGTGCGCGGATGCTGCTTTTTTGATTGGCCCGACGCGTCGTTTATTCATCAACGTCGGGTTTGTGGGAGCCTATACGACGTTCAGTACCTTTGCGCTGGGTGATATTCTGTTGATGGGTCAGGGCCACTGGCTGTTGGCGTTTTTGTACTTGGGCGCGAGCATTGTGCTTGGTCTTGTGGCAATTCTACTGGGCCAGCGTATAGGTATCGGCTTGATCGAGCGACGACACCGTTTCCAGTGGGCACATGCTGGGGAGAGTACTGGTGTTTTTGGCATGGATGAACCTCTTTTGGATAGAGAGTCGGCTGAGCGTTCGTTGCTTGAAGAGGAACGCGAGTTTTAAATCTGTAGGGGCAGCATTCATGCGCCCGTTTGAAGAAAAGAGAATAGTGATGCAGACATTGCTTGGTATTGATCTAGGAACGACGGGGATCAAGGCGGCCCTGTTCGCGGTCGATGATGGGCGCGTCATTGCGGACGCCTTTGTCGAGTATCCGCTCTATCATCCGCATGTGGGTTGGGCCGAGCAAAATCCCGAGGATTGGTGGCAGGGGACATTGACCGCCATTCGAGATTGTTTGACGAAGGGTGAGAAACTGGGGGCGCAGAGGCAAGAGGTTCGTGGGCTGGGATTATCGGGGCAGATGCATGGGGTGGTGTTACTGGATGATCAGCAGCGTGTGTTGCGCCCATGTATTATCTGGGCTGACCAGCGTAGCGACGCGCAAAGTCGCTGGATCACCGAACGCGTGGGTGAGCAGAAGTTGATTGAGTACGTCAGCAATCCCGCGCTAACAGGGTTTTCGGCCCCGAAGTTGTTGTGGGTCAGGGATAGCGAGCCGGAGATTTTCGCGCAGACGAAAACGGTGGTGTTACCGAAAGATTACATTCGTTTTCGTTTAACTGGCGTGATGGCGATGGAGATCTCGGATGCGGCGGGCACGTGTTTGCTGGATGTGAAGCATGGGCAGTGGTCGCAGGAGGTGTTGAGCGCACTCGATCTCGACCCATCCCTCTTTCCTAAAGTGGTACCAGCTGACGAGACCTGCGGTACGATAACTGGCGAGGTAGAGGGTTTGACTGGTTTGCCCGCGGGAGTGCCGGTAGCGGGTGGTGGTGCGGACAATGCCTGTGGAGCGGTGGGCAATGGTGTGGTCGAGCCTGGTTTGGCGCTGGTCTCAGTCGGTACAAGCGGGATCGTACTCGCCTATTCTGACGAGCCGAGGGTGGATAGGTCTGGTCCTGTACCGCGTGTGCATACATTTAACCACGCTGTTCCCAATGCCTGGTATTTAATGGGTGTCACGCAGGGAGCGGGTCTATCGTTGCACTGGGTGCGCGACAACCTCGGCCTGCCTGAGCGCGCTTTGGAACGTTGGACAGGAATGGATGCGTATGAGGTGCTCGCGAAGGAGGCTGAAAGTGTGCCTGCCGGAAGTGAGGGTTTGATCTTTTTGCCCTATATGCAGGGTGAGCGCACGCCTCACCTGGACGCCTACGCGCGTGGAGGATGGATCGGCCTGACCGCGAGCCACGATCGACGACATTTGATTCGATCCGTGATGGAGGGAGTCGCGTTCAGCCTAAAAGACGGCTTTTCGATTATCAGCGATCAGGGACTCAAGCTTGATCAAGTGCGTGCTACCGGTGGCGGCGCGAAAGGAAAGCTATGGCGACAGATTATCGCCGATGTGCTTGGTGTGGAACTGGTAGTTACCAACGCCACGGAAGGACCAGCCTTTGGCGCAGCCTTGTTGGCCGGTGTCGCCAGCGGTGTTTATGCTTCCATTCAGGAGGCGTGTGCACAAACTGTTCGTATAGTCGAACGTACTGCGCCGAATAGCGCGACCGCAGCCGCGTATGAAGATGCATATAAAACCTATACCGCGCTCTATCCCGCGTTGAAGCCAATTATCAGTAAGCCACTGGACATTGGAGAGGCGAGGGTGTAGTTGCGTTATTGCGGTTTAACGACCGTCTTGTAATAATCGCAGAGGTCGGTGATCATGCAGCGAGAGCAGGCTGGATGGTCATAGACACAGATTCTTTGCCCATGGCGTAGCAGTCCCTTGTGAAAGTTGTAGATGGTGCGTGCATCGTTGGGTAGTAGCGCTTGCAGCAATGGATGGGCATTGTCGGCGGAAACTTTTTTGCCGATCAGACCCAGTCGTCCCGATACGCGATGGACGTGAACGTCGACAGGTAAAATGGGATGCTGGCAACTGAAGAGCAGGACGCAAGCAGTAGTCTTGGGTCCCACACCCTCGAAACGGTTGAGCCAGGCGGCGGCCTCGTCCACGGGAAGATCGCGCAAGAAGTTGAGGTCGAGGTTGCCACGTTCCTCGGTGATCTGACGCATGATCGCTTGAATACGAGGTGCTTTGACTTCGGGCCAGTTGACGTTGGCAATGGCGTCCTGCACTTCGTTGGTGGGCGCGTCGCGTACAGCTTCCCATGAGCCAAAACGTTTGAGCAAACTGTCGTAAGCGGCGGCGGTTTGCGCGTCTTTCGTGCGGTGGGAGAGCAGGATATCGACAAGCATACTCATAGGGTCTTTTTTTGACCACGCGGACACCCCGTAATACTCAGTCAGGCGTTGTGTCACCTCTAAAGCTTTCGCCGAGAGCGCGGCGATGTCGGTTGTTGGATAGCCATAGTCTTCGCTTTTGTGTTCGCGGCGAGAGTTTTGTTTAACCATATGTACGCTCTTCCTTCAATAACATAATAACATGATGGACGGATAATATAGATACGTGGTGAGTGGAGAAAAAGATGTCCACACGAGCATGGTGCGTTGGAGAGAGGCAATTGGACGTTCCCACCTCTTGCACATTTGCATAGAGGTTTTCTCATCTGTTACAATGAAATGTACCTGAATTGGATGGATAAGTATGTTATTTGCGTGTTTGTAATGAGATTTGGAGCAGATTTTGGACGATCAGCAACGACCACCTTTGACGACAACGGATGCAGGTATTCCGGCACCCAGTGATGAATATTCGCTTTCAGTCGGTCCGGGCGGGCCGCTGCTTTTGCAGGATCACTACCTGATTCAGAAGATGGCGCAGTTCAATCGTGAACGGGTGCCGGAGCGGGTTGTGCATGCTAAGGGCAGTGGGGCCTTTGGTTATTTCGAAGTTACGAACGATGTGACGCAGTGGACGAGCGCGGCCTTTCTGAATAAAGTAGGCAATAAGACAGATTTGCTGGCCCGTTTTTCGACGGTGGCGGGCGAGCAAGGATCGGCGGATACTGTGCGTGATCCGCGCGGATTCGCCGTGAAATTCTATACGGAAGAGGGTAACTACGATCTGGTGGGGAACAACACGCCCATCTTCTTTGTGCGTGACCCCTCGAAGTTTCAGGATTTCATTCATTCACAGAAGCGTATGCCAGGCGACGATATGCGTAGCAACAACGCGCAGTGGGACTTCTGGTCGTTGTCGCCGGAGTCAATTCATCAGGTGACCTTCCTGATGACGGACCGTGGTACACCACATACCTATCGGCACATGCATGGATATGGCAGTCACACGTTCATGTGGGTCAACGCCAGGGGCGAGCATTTCTGGATCAAATATCATTTTAAGACCAATCAGGGTATCGAGAACTTCACGGATGCAGACGCGAAGGTGATGACAGCTACGGACCCGGACTATCACCGGCGTGACCTGCGTGAAGCGATCGCGAAAAATGATTTTCCGAGCTGGAGCTTGAAGGTGCAGATCATGCCCTTCGCCGACGCGGAGAATTACCGCTTCAATCCCTTTGATTTGACGAAAGTGTGGCCGCAGGGGGATTATCCGCTCATTCCGGTTGGGCGCATGGTGCTCGACCGCAATCCGGCGAACTTTTTTGCCGAGGTTGAGCAGGCCTCGTTCGAGCCTGCCAATATGGTGCCTGGCATTGGTCCAAGCCCAGATAAGATGCTCCTGGGCCGTTTGTTCAGCTACCCGGATGCGCATCGCTATCGCATCGGCACCAACTACTTGCAGTTGCCAGTGAATCAGCCACATAACGAGGTGCATAGCTATAATAAGGATGGCTCGATGCGTTATACGCATAGCGGTGAGCAGCCGGTGTACGCGCCCAATAGTTATGGTGGTCCTAAAGCGGACTCGCAGCGTTACCCGGATGTGAGTTGGAGTGCGAGTGGAGACATTATGCGTAGTGCATATGTTCCGCACAAGGATGACGACGATTTTGTGCAGCCGGGCAACTTCTATCGCGAAACGCTCTCACAGGAGGAACGCGATCACCTGGTGGACAATATCGTCGCGCATATGAATCAGGGTGTTGAGTTACAAATCAAGCAGCGCGCGGTCCAATTGTGGTACCAGGTGGACAAAGATCTGGGGACACGTGTCGCTGCTAAAGTTGGTGTGGTGATCGTGCCCGCATTAGCGCCAGTAGGTGAAGGTGACTAATCGAGGGCAACCCCAATTGTGGTCAGACCTTTTTGTATGAGTGAGGGCATGGATAGAAAGCTTCTATCCATGCTTTTTGTGTGTTGTACTACGCAAATTGATAGTGAGTCTGTGCATTGTCTGGATATATTGGATCGCTTATACTATTCTCAATGACGAAAATTATTTTGCGAAAGTGAGAGAGGGTATAACAATGAGTAATCAGTTTGATCAGCAGCCACCACAATCCTATTACAATGGAGCGCAGAACAACCCGCAGTATGGGGCACCGGGGCAGCAGCAATGGAATGGACAGTACGACCAACCTAATCAGTATGGGCAATATGGACAGGTAAACAACGCGGTACCAGCCTATGCGCGTCCCCAGAACAACCAGTATCAGCAGGACTCGTTCTTGAAACAATGGCTGGTATCGCGTTTGATCATTCGGTTAGTGGTCTATGGTGTTTTCCTGGTCATTGCGCTTGGCGTGTGTGGTTTCTTCGCGTTCGCCGTCATGTTGAGCCACTAGGTGATCGATTATCGTGTGGGATAGCGCAAACGGGTGTGAGAACGTGCCTCCAGAGCATGCGGATGGGGTAGTGTTTTGTCTCTTGATATCGTTTCCTATAATTAGAGAGACGAATATTCGAGAAGCAAACTTCCGGCAAATGACGGTAGCGATGTCGTAAGTGTTATAGGACTATGGAGGAGACATGAGTGTGACGACCAGGAAAGCTCTGCCTGAGGCGAACGGTGATTTTTATCAGATTGATGCCATGTTGAGCGAGGAGGATAGGGCTTTTTTACAGCATGTGCGTGCATTTCTGGAGCGCGAAGTGGCACCCATTATCAATGATTACTGGATTCGCGAGGAGTTTCCGTTCGAGTTGATTCCCAAACTTGCAGAATTGCATGTTGCGGGCATTTCGTATCAGGGATACGGCTGCCCAGGTGGAAATACGCTGCTCAGTGGCCTGTTGAGCATGGAAATCGCGCGTGTGGATTCTTCTATCTCGACCTTTTTTGGTGTGCATAGTGGGCTGGCGATGGGTACGATCTACCTGTGTGGATCGGAGGAGCAGAAGCAGCAGTGGTTGCCGCAGATGGCACGGATGGAGAAAATTGGTGCGTTCGGCTTAACAGAGCCGGAAGTTGGGTCCGGAGCTTCGGGTGGCCTGACCACGACGGCGCGGCGTGAGGGCGATAGCTGGGTGCTCAATGGTCAGAAGAAATGGATTGGTAACGCCACCTTCAGCGATGTCACTATCATCTGGGCGCGTGACGTAGAGGACAATCAGGTCAAGGGTTTCCTGGTGGAAAAGGGTACACCAGGCTTCAAGCCGGAGAAGATGAAAAACAAGATTGCTTTACGTGTGGTACAGAACGCTTTGATCACGTTAGAAGACTGCCGCGTACCGGAGGCGAATCGTTTGCAGAAGGCGAACTCGTTCAGAGATACTGCCGCGGTGCTGAGCATGACGCGAGCGGGTGTAGCCTGGGAGGCGGTTGGATGCGCACGTGGAGCGTATGAACTGGCCCTGAAGTACGCGCAGAAGCGAGAGCAATTTGGCCGCCTGATTGGTCATTTCCAACTGGTACAGGACCTGCTGGTGCGTATGCTGGGCAACATTACAGCCTCCGAGTGTATGGTCCTGCGTTTATCGCAGATGCAGGATGCGGGCATGATGAAAGACGAGCACGCGTCGTTGGCAAAGGCGTTTTGCACAGTCAGGATGCGCGAGACGGTGGGCTATGCGCGTGAGTTGCTGGCGGGCAACGGTATTCTACTGGAGAACGAGGTAGGTCGTTTCGTTGCCGATGCCGAAGCCATCTACTCTTACGAGGGGACGCGCGAGATGAATACCTTGATTGTGGGACGCGCGATTACTGGATTTAGCGCCTTTGTCTGATCGGCTGTTTCGTTTGTGATCTCTAGCCCTCCTTTTGGAAAAGGAGGGTTGTTTTTTATATGTACAGCTATAGTACAGCAACGAAAAGTGGTGTTAAGAATACTTGACTTCTGCTTCTGGATACGCTATCATACTCCTCGCACAGGCCGGTGTGGCGGAACGGTATACGCGCTTGTCTCAAAAACAAGTCCCGCAAGGGTTGAGGGTTCGAATCTCTCCACCGGCACCTCTATACAAAGAGAACCGCTCCAACAGGCTTGAGAGGCCGATTGAAGTGGTTCTTTGTTTCCTCAAATTTACTGTATACAGCTACCGTACAGCTACCCATTTCAAAATCTCAAATTTATTCGTCGTCTTCCTCTTCATCGTCTTCCCAAATCATAAATTCATTCAATTCGTTGATAGCATCGCGTTGCATGGTAGGGAGCACATGTGAGTAGATATCCATCGTGATCGAAATTTGACTATGCCCTAGCATCTCCTGTACTACTTTAGGATGAATCCCCAGGCTTAGAAGAAGTGTAGCCGCAGTATGCCGTAAGTCATGAAAACGAATATCAGGAAGGCCCGCTTTTTTCAGGAGCAGCTTGAACTGATCGAGAATATCTCTCGTAGGATTCAGATGT
>CAZZWK010000037.1:0-57592 GCA_964657925.1 uncultured Dictyobacter sp. | reverse complement strand
CTAAGTTTGTCTGTTGCGATTTTTGCCGATATAGGTTATATTCTGAGAGACAGTAAATATATTGTTGAGAAAGAGACTTTTATGAACGAAGTAGAGAGAGAAGATCAGCCTTCAAGTGGTATTATGCTTCCTATTGAGTGGCATGTACCTGAGACGATGCATAACCAATATGTCCACAACATTATTGTACAGCCTGGAGCGCATGAAATTACTCTCTTCTTTTTTGAAACGCAGATACCTCCATTTGCAGGTTCTCCAGAGGAAAATAGAAACTACCTTTTAAAACAAGGTTCTGTTCGTTTTGAATGCGTGAGTAAAATGACGGTTGCTCCACAATTAGTACCGGAGATAGTAAAAGCTTTGCAGTTAGGTTTAGAAAATTATAACGCTAGTCAGAAACGCGAAGAAAGCGAGCTTAAAAATGAGTCAGACTAATACTTATGGAGTTAATAGTGACTTTACTCGTATTCCTTTACTACGGGCTTCTGCTAGTACATATGAAGCTAAATGTATTGAAGTAGATACTAATTCAATAGTTGCAGAAGAAGAAATGATTTATCGAATGCAAAGTATTGCTGCTGAAATTCAGTGGAGTAGAACCTTAAATAGCCCTGAAGGCAAAGATCTTTTGCGCCGTATGGCAAAAGAAGCTCTTAGACAACTCGAAGCGGGAGAAACTGAAGAAGGTGGTTTTTCTATTGAGTGAAAAGTAGACGCCTACCTCAATTTCATGAACTTTTCGCGCGGTTGCCGCGTAGCGTGCAAGAGCAAGCAGATAAGTGTTATGCAATTTTTGAGAGTGATCCTAGTCACCCTAGCCTTCATTTTAAGCGCGTTGATAACCAGAATGAAATTTATTCTGTTCGTATTGGAATACAATATAGGGCATTAGGTGTACGAAAAAACGATTTAATACTTTGGTTTTGGATTGGTTCGCATAGTGAATATGATCGCATTCTAAAAGGCTTGTAAATTTTTTAATAGCATAAAGAGCAAAAACATGTTTTTGCTCTTTATGCTATTTCGCTATACAAATCATCTCCTTTAATATTACAATTTGTTCTTTGGGTTCACTCCTCTCTTCTCTGCGAAAAATGATAGGATACAAAAGGGAAGCATCGCCTATACCCACTATCATAAATGTTTGTAGCAGAAGCAATCTTCTTCCCAATAGAAAAACAGCCTGGCTTTGTCATGAGTGAGGGAAACGAGAAAAGATGATTTCAAAAAAAGTAAATCCACACGAAGAACGGGATACCTATTTAACCCCGACCTATGGTGCTCGTCTGCTTGATTCGAATGTTCCGCGCTACGAGCTGCCACA
The DNA here is from genome assembly GCA_964657925.1 of uncultured Dictyobacter sp. GTDB lineage: Bacteria > Chloroflexota > Ktedonobacteria > Ktedonobacterales > Ktedonobacteraceae > Dictyobacter. Next base: position 56,268 of record CAZZWK010000037.1, on the reverse strand, counting down.
GAGCGAGATGTTGCCTTACAACGCATACAGCCTGATTCACGATGAGTTGATGCTCGACGGTAATTCGCGTCTGAACCTGGCGACCTTCGTCACGACCTGGATGGAACCAGAGGCCAGGTTATTGATGTCGGAAACCTTTGACAAGAATATGATTGATAAAGACGAATACCCCCAAACCGCCGAAATCGAGCGGCGCTGCGTCAATATCATCGCCCGCTTGTGGAACGCTCATGAACAGCAAGAGGCGATCGGCACATCCACGATTGGGTCGAGTGAGGCAGCCATGCTGTGCGGTATGGCCCTTAAATGGCGCTGGCGCAAGAGGATGGCGGCGCTGGGGAAAGGCACCGACAAACCAAATCTGGTCATGGGCATCAACGTTCAGGTGTGCTGGGAAAAATTCGCACGCTACTGGGATATCGAACCACGCTACGTCCCGCTCGAAGAAGGACGCTATCACCTGAGCGCACAGGAAGCCATGAAGTACTGCGACGAGAACACCATTGGCGTCATCGCCATTCTGGGCAGCACATTCGATGGCAGCTATGAGCCGATCAAAGAGATTAGCGATGCCCTGGACGCGCTTCAGGCCGAACAGGGGTTGGACATCCCCATTCACGTGGACGCCGCCAGTGGCGGATTTGTCGCCCCGTTCATTCAACCCGAGATCGAATGGGATTTTCGCGTATCTCGCGTCGCCTCCATCAATGCCTCCGGTCACAAATATGGCCTGGTGTATCCAGGCGTCGGCTGGGCCATCTGGCGCGACTCCGCGGCCCTGCCGGAAGAACTCGTTTTCAACGTGAACTATCTCGGCGGTCAGATGCCCACCTTCACCCTAAACTTTTCGCGGCCCGGCAACCAGATCGTGGCGCAATACTACAACTTCCTACGCCTGGGACGAGAAGGATACACACGCATTCAACGCGTCTCCCACGATACCGCCCTCTACCTCTCACATCAGATTGCGCAGATGGGACCATTTGAACTTCTTTCTGATGGCAGCGAACTGCCCGTTTTTGCCTGGACATTGCGTGAAAAGACGAACTTCTCGCTCTTCGACTTCTCGGATCGGCTCCGCTCCAACGGCTGGCAGATTCCGGCCTACACCATGCCCAAAAACTGTGAACACCTCACCGTGCAACGCATCGTGGTGAAAGAGGGTTTCAGCCATGATATGGCAGACATCCTGCTGCGTGACATGCACGCGGCGCTCGACCACTTCGCCTCGCAGCCAGACTACACTCCACAAAAAGCCAGTTCGAATTTCGCCCATCTCTAAATGCGTAATGATAGGCAAGAAAGCAAATGACACGATGACAACACAAAAACCCTTTCTGGTCCTCCAACATTTCACAGGCAATCCACCAGGACGTGTCGGCATCGTCCTCGATGAGCTCTCGATCCCCTTCGATGTCGTGCAGGTCGAACACGACCCCCTCAACGACCCCAACAAATATGCAGCCATCATCGCCCTGGGTGGTACCCAGCACCTTTACGATAAAGCCCACTATCCTTACACAATACATGAAGAGCTGTATCTGCATCAAGCCATCAAAAATGGCATCCCCTACCTGGGTATGTGCCTTGGTGGTCAGTTGCTCGCGAAAGCTTTCGCGGCCCCGGTGCGAAAGCTTCCGAAAGAACATATCGGCTTCTTGACCATCCATTTTACCGCAGCCGGACAACGCGATCCGCTCTACCAGGGCTTGCTCGGTACGCAACAGGCATTTCAATGGCACGAGGATTGCTTTCTCTTGCCGCACGGCTCCATTGAATTAGCGCGTCACCAGGATGGCTCCAACCAGTCGTTCCGCTACCTCGAACGCGCCTACGGCATTCAATATCACATCGAAATCACCGAGCACATGTTCGACGAATGGTTGCATATCCCGTCGTTGAAAAAAGAATTCGTGGATGCCTACGGAATCGAACGCTACAACCAGACCGAGCAAGAAGTCGGGCAACTCTACCCACTCTACGATAGCCAGGCGCACACAGTCATCGAAAACTTTATACACTTGAGCCTTGCGACGGAACGGCAATAAGCATTGGTCGCAACGGGAGAGCCAGAAAAATAGCGATCGACTCTTCATCAGTAGAGTCGATCGTTGCACCCAGGCATTACTATAAACGCATAGATACTTTTCGAGAAGGAATACGAGCACAATGGCTTCGCCACCTCCTTATCCTATTCATATAATTGCGGACACCGCACAAAGCATTGCGCAGGGAGAAGATCCCTGGTTTGCGTTGGGCAGTTTTTTGCATGATTGGTGGTGTGATGCCGCTACCTATCGGCGGGAATTGATTGTTGAGCCACCGCATCTGACTCACGTCTCATGCCCCAGCGGCGAGTGATTCAGTTCCTCGCGGTAGTGCCGCCACAGCGGCATGTAGCGGCTCATATAGGATACGAAGCGCTCGTTATGGTGTCGCTCTAGTAGATGCACAATCTCGTGCACGACGACGTATTCCAGGCAGTGCGGCGGCTTTTTGATCAGTTCCAGGTTGAGCCAGATGCGCCGCGCCTGCGTGTTGCAGGTGCCCCAGCGCGTCTTCATCTGCTTCACACCCCACTCGGCCACCGGCTCACCAATAATCTCGGCCCATTTGCTGATCAGCGGTGGCAGTTCTTCTTTGAGGCGTTGTCGATACCACGCGGTCAGTACATGCGCGCGTGTCTCTGCGTCGCTACCAGGGCGCACGAAGAGGTCCATGTTAGTATTGTTGCGAATGACGACATGGGGATTGCCCTTCTGGTAGACAACGTTGAGCAGGTAGCGGCGGCCCTGGTAGTAGTGGCTCTCGCCGCTGACATACTCGCGCTCCGATTGGCGCGCCTGCTCCACGAATTTGGCCTGCTGCCGTTTGATCCACGACCAGTGCGTGATAGTGAACAGGCGTACCGATTCGTCGTTCACGTGCAGGGGCACAGCGATACGGATGCGACCGGCGGGCGGATAGACACCCAGGTGCACGTTCTTGATTTTTTTGCGTACGACATCCACGGTCATATCGTTGACGGTAATCTGGTGCTGACTAATATTCATGTTGCTTTTTCACAATTTCAAAAATCTCGTTGCTGCGTGCCTCATCCTGCGCGACGTTGTTGATGGCGTAGCGCAGTTCACGCTCTTTCATCAGTCATGACCGAGCTACGCCAGATAAAGGTCATTTCGAGGCGCCCTGGTTGCTACCAACAATATAACGCGCAATGGTGCCTGAAACTGATGCTCTTTCCGACGCCGAATTTCATCGAGGTGGTGCCGAAACGCTGCTAGTTTCCCCTCGCGTACCTGGACCCTCTGTTTCCCTGCCCATTCTGCGCGCCAGGGCCATCCCCGCAGGCTTGCCCCTGACAAATCGCCATAGTAACTCAAGCATCTCCGGCAAGGGAGCATCTTTCAGCAGGTCCGCATTCGCCTCGTAGAACTGAGACTCAAGGGCACCAACATGCGCCGCCATCTCTCTGCCCTGGTCAGTCAATGTCAGCGTGACCATGCGTTTATCAGTCGAGGATGGAATCCTTTCGACGAGGCCATCTTCGACCAGCCCCTGCACCAGGCGGCTCGGACTGCCCGTCTCACACACCAGCAGATCGCCAAGCGCGATCAGCGAAAGTGGCTCGTGATCTTGTAAGACGCGCAGCACTTCCGCCTGTGGTGGCGTTAGACGCAAAGGGCGTAACGCATCGGCCAAAAGCCGATTCCCCTCCCGTTGCGCGGCAAGGATGAGATAGCGTAATTCCTCCATGGGTTGCATTACATCGGCCCCTTATTCGTTTTCATGATACATCATCATTATACATATTCATGATATATCATCAATCACACCTTGTCGAGTCTTCACGGAGAAAGATACGTCACTGAACAGCAAGAAGAAGCACCTCTTGACAACATATAATCAATGATATATCATTGATTATATGTCATGGATGTTGTGTCATTGAATAATCTCGCAGGTTTTGTGCACGACCTCCATCCTTATGAAGAGGGTAGTGTGCAAAGTGTGCAACGGGAACGATATTCGTGATTGATCTGGAATGAAAAAGGAGAACGTTGATGCGTATTCATGCCATCCAAACGGGAACGGTTGCCATCAAACAGCGGCAAGTTCATGGTGTCGGACAGGGGATTACACGCCGTCTTAACACCTTGCGCGATCACACCTGGACTGATCGCCTGCCCATCTACGTGTGGGTGATTGAACATCCTGAAGGGATTATTGTTGTCGATACGGGAGAAACCGCACGTGCCACGGAACCGGGGTATTTCCCCTGGTGGCATCCCTACTATCAGTTGGGTGTGCGAGAGTGGGTGCGTCCGGAAGAAGAAGTCGGGCCGCAGTTGCGCGCGCTGGGCATCCCTCCGCAGGAGGTGCGCTGGGTCGTGCTGACGCACTTGCATACCGACCATGCCGGAGGACTCGCACATTTTCCCAAAGCGAACATCCTGCTCTCGGGCACTGAATATCAGCGTGCTTCTGGCTGGCGAGGTCAGCTGCGTGGCTACTTACCTCGCCATTGGCCCGTATGGTTCGCCCCCACGTTGATTCCCTTTGCGCCTGCTGCGGTGGGACCCTTTCCCATGAGCTATCCCTTGACCAGAGCGCAGGATGTGTTGCTCGTGCCGACGGAGGGACACACCTCTGGGCACCTGTCCGTCATTGTGCTTGAGGACGATCATGCACTCTTTCTCGCCGGGGACACCTCCTACAACCAACAATTGATGCTGGCTGAAGCGATGGATGGAGTTGCCCCCGATGAGCAGGCCAGTCGGCAGACATTGCGGCGCATTCATGCCTATACCCGCCAGGTACCAACCGTCTACCTGCCATCGCATGATCCACAAGCAAGAGAGCGCTTGCTTCAACGACAGACAGTCCCGTTTCCTGAGACTATCAAGGTTGGACCAGTGGGGATAGAAATTGTCGCCGATCGTGGCTAGCCCTTAAACACGAGGTCGTTTCGCACTACTTACTTTTTGGCCTGGTCGCGTGAATAGGTTGCGCACCGGTCAGGTTCAGCAGCTCAGAAACCTCGATTTCCAGGTTGACACCACGCTGAGCGCCACTGATGGCTATGCGCTGAAAATCGTTGGCGCTCTGATCGATATAGATAGTGAAGTTTTTATTGAGCAGGGCCAGCACGGAGATGCCGCCGACTTTTAGACCGGTCAGTTTTTCAGCCTGGTCGTGAGCGGCCATATGCACCGCTTTAACGCCAATCTCGTGCGCCAACTGACGAAGGTCAAGTTCCTGATTCGCCGGAATCATGACCAGCAAGGGATGGCTGTTGGCATCATCTTGCAAGACCACCAGCGTTTTGAAGACCTGTTGAGGAGGTAAGCCGATCCGGTCTGCCACCTCCACTGCGTCGTGAATCGTATCGGGGAAAAGGTGAACGGTGTAAGGAATTTTATGTGCATCGAGCACGCGCATGGCCTGAGTGCGCACTTTTTTGGGCATCGAGTGGTCACCTCTCCCATCACAACCTATGGATGTATTTTCTGTTTGTTCGATAACATCTCAACGAACTTCCGGATATGGGCGGCACGAGTTTCTGGCTTCTTCGCATTATGAATTCTGAATAGAATAGCATAACGATTTGCACTATTGAGCGTCTGGAAAAACTCGTTGGCCTGCGGATTTTTATCCAGTTCCAACTGAAAGTCTGCGGGCACTGTGATCTTACTCTGTGGTTCGTAGGCTGCTTCCCAGCGACCGTCGGCTTTAGCCATCTCGACCTGTTGTATGCCCGCTGGTTGCATCCTGTTCGCCAACAGCAATGCTTCGACCTTATTACAATTTACTTTTGACCATATGCTCTTCGCTGTACGCGGCGTAAATTTTTGTAGCCAATACTGCTGATCGAAAGAAGCTTTCTGCCCATCGATCCAGCCATAGCAAAGGGCTGTTTCTAGCGCATCCGCATAGTTGACGGAAGACGTTTCCGTCCCTTTTTTAACGATTTTCAGCCATATTCCTCTGCTATCGCTATGATGCTCATGGAGCCATGCCTCCCATTCCGATTGGGAGGTAAATGAGATAACTGGGTAATCTTCAGTCTTCTTCATAAGTAGAGTATATCAAATTCAAGCAGTGATGTATGCTGCCTATCAAGCTAACTTTCCAGCAGCAACCCACGCCGTTGCGCCAACGCGATAGCCTCGGCACGCGATTGCACATTCAGTTTACCATACAGGCTGGTAATATGCGTCTCGACGGTCTTGATGGAGACATTAAGTTGCTGAGCGATCTCGTGATTGCGCCGACCCTGCACGACCAGGCGCAGCACATCGAGCTCGCGTGGCGTCAGCGGCTCGACTGGCGCGCTATAGCTATCGCCATCGGAGCGCAAAAGTTGACGTATCTCAGGTCCAAGGCTGCGTCTACCGGCCACGATATCGTGGATGGCCTGCCGAATATCGCTGCCACTCGCACTTTTGAGCCAGTAACCCTTGACGCCGATTTTGAGCATGGTTTGTACATAGGCGATCTGGTCGTAGGCAGTAAGCACGAGAATCACGGGCGCTGGATGCAACTGCGTGAACAGCGCACGCGCGGCATCGAAGCCGTTCATCCCCTTCATAGAGATATCTAAAACCACTACATCGGGAACGACATGCTGGCAGAGCGCCAGCAGTTCCGCGCCATCATGTGCCTCGCCGATGACTTCAAGCGCTGGATCTTCCTCTAGTAGACGACGCGTGCCCTCGCGCATCATCGTGTGATCGTCGGCCAAAAGAATTGTCACTGTTTTTGCTGTTTTCATCGCGCCAACTCCTCTTGTTGGGGTAGGATCATCTGTGATCGATCATCATTTTTCGTGCTCAGCGTGTTCTGCTCGACGTTCGCTTCAACGGACTGCTTTGCATGGACAGGTAGATAGGTCGCGCTGACAACGGTGCCGTGACCAGGGCTGGTACGCAGTTGGATAGTGCCACCGACCGCGCTCATCCGTTCATGCATGCCAACAATGCCCAGGCTTTCCCTGTGACGTTCATCCAGGCGAAAACCACGGCCATCATCGGCAATAAGTAGAGAGATAAGACCATTGTTATGATAGTGGAGACGCAGCGTGACATGTTGGGCTTCGGCATGTTTCGTGATATTCGCCAGCGCCTCTTGTGCCACGCGATAAAAGGCCAGTTCGACTTCCTTGTTATAGAGTTGCGTGGTGTCGACCTGTATATCGATAAGCTGAACCTGGATCTTGATGTTGCTCACCTGCTCTGTCTGTTGCGCTAGCCAGCGTAAAGCCTCGGCCAGGCCCAGATCTTCGAGCAGCGAGGGCCGTAACGCCAGGCAGGTGCGGCGCAGATTGGTCACGATAGTGCGCGCAAGCGGCATCACATCGGCCACATCACTCATCGTACCGGCATCGGAAAGCTGACGTACGAGCAACATCGCTTCCTGTAGCACATCATCATGCAGATCCAGCGCGAGGTGGCGACGTTCCGCCTCCTGCGCGGAGATGACACGGTGGTTCAACGCGGTCAACGTATGCGCATCCGCCTGCGCCTGTGCCAGGTAACGATTGTTGACCTCCAGGATAGCAAGTTGAGCGGCCAGCGTGGTCAAGAAACTTTTGTCCTGGCGATCATAGGGTTCTCTATTTTTCTTCGTGCCCAGGCAAAGAAAGCCGCTGATCTGGTCGCCATCATAAAGCGCGAGGAAGAGCACATCGCCCAATAAGACCGGTTCGTGCGAACGATGATAAAAATGAATAAGCGCCCGATTGGCTACCTCGCGTAAGTGGTTCTCATCGTGTCCTGTAGTGGTAGCCATATGGTGGTAGATATGCCAGTCGTGCGTCGAGCGCGTACTATTGTAACGCATCTCCCCTTGTGATGTGGCTCGAATGAAAAGCGCGGCCTCGGTCGCGTTGAGCAGAGTCGCCAGTTGTGGCAGCAAGAAGTTACTGATCTGATCCAGACCGCGTAAATTGGTAAGCGCGGTACTGAGTTGTTGTAACGCGCGGTTATACTGATAGAAATCATGGTAGAAGATCGAGTCACCAAAATCGCGTAACCTGTTCCAGAGTAGCGGAAAAAGCCACAGGCTGATTACGAGTAGCGCCACGTAGAGAAAATCACTCCATATGTTCGTTTCATTCCCATTGACAACACGCAAAAGAATAACCGACGGAAAGATAAACAGGCTCGCCAGCAGGAGCCAGAGTAGCACGCGCATCCCTTTACGACCGAGCAGACTGGTTGTGCCGAAAAGCTCGTGCCGAAAGAGCGTGTAGTCATAAATGATGGGCAGCACGATCAATGGGACGGGAACAAGGTAGAGCAAGCCCCGCGATGATAGAGCGGGTCCCGCCACGCGCCCTATTTCCAGTGTGCTGAGGGCGGCGAGTCCGGCGATCACCAGTACGAAGATTAGCGCGATCATAATTACGCGTGCCATTTGCTGTTCATTCTTACTGAGATTGCGCAATCCCCAGATCAACTTCCAGACAACGAAAAGCAAACAAAAAACGTTGTAAAATAAGCTCAGAAAATAGACGTTGAAACGCAGATGTGGTGGCAGCGAGACAGTGGAAGCATCCACAAACACCAGCAGCAGCGCGAGCCAGAGCGGAAAGTATGCGAGCGAAAGCGGATGCATACGTTTGTATGAGAGGCTTGAAGAGTTTGTATTATGGTAAGTGAACGGGAAAAGACCAACAAACGTCGCGGCTAGCCCATTTGTGACGGTACCCAGGCTCAAAAAGAGCAGATACACCCAGGGTTGCGTATGGATCAGGTGTGGAAAGATGCTACACATGAGCGAGATTGCATAAAAGAGGGCAGCGGCAATATGTGCGGTCGCGCGATCGCGTGCGCGCAAAAAAATGATCATCGCGGTAAGGTCGAAAACCAGAGCCAGTACCGCAGTTGCCGCGATATCGACCGGACTGATGGGCGGTGGCTGGAGATGAGGACGACACGGACTGGTCGAACTGGGGAGCGCGCCCGGTGTTGAAGCAGGTTGCGCTGGCACATGACAGAAACGCGGATCGCCAAGAAAAGGAGAGAGAATCTGCCCCTGCCGCTGAAAATGCAGGAAGAGCCAGACAACAAGACCAATTTGTAACGCTAAGCCCACACCAATAATGAGCCAGCGCATGGTTACTTGTATAGATGGTCGATGTGCAGAGCGTGAACGTTGTTCGAGCATAGTTTTTCAATCTATAGATGATTATTCACTGCTATGTATTCAATGCTTCCTTGCGTCCCGTGCGTCTAAATACTTCCTCGTGTTGTCACCGTGCTATCAATTTGAATATAACACACAATCCCCCGTCCGCGCTGTAGAGGGAAGATTCATCGACCGGTGGCAAACCACGCGTTTGCCCTGCGCGGACATAAAAAAGAGATTGCTACACGTATCATTGTAATCTTTCAATAAGCTGAAAACATCAGGGATTTCCCCGACGACAAGCACAGGGCAAATCGCTAGGCTAATGGCAGAAAAACGATCATCGGAGCGAGCTTTTGCTTTTTATGTATATGTTATCAGGTAAGCTCGCAAGCCTATAAATGCTTACAAAAGCTTCGGCCCGCTATGGAGAATAGAAGAAACATGGAGACACAAGACATTTCAATTAGAGAGGCGGGTGTCACCGGGACACCAATATCCACAAAGAGATGGCGACCGGCGACCTCCGGTCCTATGCGCCCATGGCATTGGGTCGCTCTGGGCGTAATAATCGCGCTATCCGCCTTCCTCAACTTTTTTGAATTACAGCGCGATGGATACGGAAATCCGTATTATGCCGCTACTGTACGCAGCATGATTCAAAGCTGGCATAATTTCTTTTTCGTATCGCTGGACCCCGGTGGTTTTGTGACCGCGGACAAACCGCCTCTGGGTTTGTGGTTGCAGGCGGCCAGCGCGAAAATCTTTGGTTTTTCCGGTGTGTCGATATTGCTGCCCCAGGCGCTGGCTGGCGTCATTGCCGTAATTCTACTCTACCATCTCGTGCGGCGCAGGTTTGGACCGGTCGCGGGTTTAATCGCGGCCCTGGCGCTGGCGCTTACCCCGATCAACGTAGTAATGAACCGTGATAACAACCTGGATACGACGCTGGTGGTGTTCCTTCTATTGGCCGCGTGGTGTGTGATCAAGGCGTCCGAAACAGGGAAATTGCGCTGGTTGTTGTTGGGTGCCGTTATGGTTGGTCTGGGATTCAACGTGAAAACGCTGGAGGCATATCTGGCGGTGCCCGCGTTGGGCCTGCTCTACTTGCTGGGCGCTCCAGGAAACTGGTGGCGTAGAATCTGGCACCTCGCCCTGGCGACCGTTGTCCTGCTGGTAATCTCACTGCTATGGATCGAGGCGGTCGACCTCACGCCAGCCTCCGCGCGTCCCTACGTTGGTTCGAGTCAGACAAACTCTGAATTGGACCTGGCCGTCGGTTATAACGGCGTACAACGACTGCTCGGCGGATTTGGTCGCGGAGGCGGCATACGCATCACCCAGAATCCATTAGCGAACTCCTCTGCGGATGAGAACTCAACCGATTCAACACAAGCCACGCCTGAGCGTGGAGACGCGGGCAATGGTGGCGGATTCGGTGGTGGTGGTGCATTTGGTGGAGGTGGCTCGGCCAGTCCACTGCGACTTTTCAATGTCACGCTGGGCGGTCAGATTAGCTGGCTATTGCCTCTAGCGTTGATCGCCCTGATTGTCCTGGCATGGCAGACACGAGTGAGACTGCCGTTGAGCCGCGAACATCAAGCATTGCTGCTGTGGGGGGTATGGCTGTTGACAATGGCAGGCTTTTTTAGTGTTGCCAGCTTCTTCCACCCCTACTACATGGTGGTGATGGCACCCGCCATCTGTGCACTTGTGGGCATCGGCCTGGTGCTGTCCTGGAACGCCTATAGTGATCTGTCTACCAGGGATTGGCGTACATGGGTGTTGCCCGCCTCATTAGTGATCACCGCGGCAGTACAGATCTACCTGCTTGCCTCGTATCAATCCTGGAGCCGCATTCTGACACCAATCATCGCGGTCCTGTGTTTAATCGCGGCAATCGCGCTGGTGGTGACAAAATTGCCGCTGCGCCTGCGCTTCGCGCTGCCACCGGTACAGCGCTCGCTAGTGGTGGTTGCCTTGCTGACATTGCTGATCACTCCCACCGTCTGGTCGGTCTACTCCATTGTGCAGCCACCGAGTGAACAGATTCCCTCGGCTGGTCCACAGGCCTCTGTAGGGGGCGCGAATGGTTTTCCCGCGGGCGGCTTTGGCGGAAGAGGTTTTGGTGGACGCGGTTTCGGTGGACGAGATTTTAATTTCGAGGGCGCGCGAGACAATGCAGGCGCTACCGGAGCAGGTGCGGATAACGTGACCCCAGGCCAGGGTGGTTTCGGCGGCGGGAATAATGCCAGCATCAATCAGACGCTGGTAAACTACTTGAATGCCCATCGCGGAAACACAAAGTACCTGTTCGCCGTGGATAGCGCCATGACAGCTGATCCCTATATCATCCTTACCGGCGAGCCGGTTATGCCCCTTGGTGGATTCAGTGGTTCCGATCCGATCTTGACAACACAAAAACTCGCGACCCTGGTACAAAATGGTACTGTACACTACTTCCTGCTGTCATCGTCGCAAGGCACACGCGACGCGCTCGACGATCTGCCTTCGCAGGTGCGTGAAGAACTTGAAGAGGCATTTGGCGGTTCACTCCCGACGGGAGCTGGTGGTTTTGGACAGAGTAGCTCGCTGACAACATGGGTGCAGCAGCATTGTTCCGTGGTACCCGCCAGTCAGTGGGGCGGACAATCGCAGAGCCAGCAGGGCGGCGCGGGTGCCTTCGGTGGAGCTAACCAGCTTTATGACTGCGCAGCTGCTCGCTAAACGCGTAGGGCAAACCACGCGTTTGCCCTACGCGGTCCATAGATTTCATCAATAAAGATCAGGACGAAAAACCCTCAATATAACGTTGCGCTTTGCTCCATACCCACGGGGCCAGACATTTGCCGAGATTGCGACCGGTAAGGTCGCCTTGCTCAAAATGGATACCACCGTAGCGGCGCGACATACCAGCTTGCACGGCTGCCGAGGTGAAGGTGGGCCAGGAGAGCGTGATATCACTGGCCGGTACGCTTCCTGGCTCGAAGGTGGAGCTGCCAGCGCTCTTCGTATAGGATGCCCCGAAATAATCGCTTCCGCTGAATAGATTCAAGATAGTCGCCGCCGCCGCGCTATAGGTGCTATGACCCGAGCAGTATTCGGGGAAAGACGGCGTGAGGATTGTATAGTATTGATAGGGTAACCAGTTCTGGCCCAGCATCAGTTGTGTGCCCTGGTGCGGCCCACCCCAGGCCTGTATCTGTACATCTTTGAAAAGATAGTGGATCGCGGTAATGGGACGTTCCGAATCATACGCGCGCTTGGCGTCCCAGCAGGCGATGCTGGCATCAAAAAGCGCGTTGGTCAAGATAAAGAATAGTTTGACTGCATTATCCAGATTGTACATATCGCGTTTCATCACATATTGCGCGATCTGACACCAGTGGCCGGGCGGTTGAACAGAGCCAGCGCCATCCTCCCAATATTCGGCGATCGTTTTCTGCGTGTCGGTCAAGGTCGCGCTGATGTCGAGCAACTGGTTGGCTTGTTGTAGATAAAGATCGGATGGATATACGGCGGGCGAGGCGGGTGGGCGAAACTGCGCTGGGCTGAGCAGTGCGAATGGTCGTACATGACCCCATTGCGGTGTGACATATTTTTGGATCACGAAACCACCCTTGCCATCGGGCACGCGCAATGGTTGCCAGTGGTTGGGATCATTGATGTGGTCAGGGTCGTTGAGGGCCGTATAGCCAGTATAGTCGGAGTAGGCGCCAGCATGCAGATCGCCCAGTTGATTAGCGCCATCGTGATGACGATCCGCCATCACCGCGGTCGCGGCCAGGTTTCCGATGCCTGCGGGCGTGTGTATATCAATAGTAGTCGTATTGATAGCATAGCCCAGTTGTTGCATGACGGCATTGAATATGCCGACTTGGGCTGGAAAAAGATTGATCAGAGCATAGTAGGCGGCGTAGCTGATGGTCGTCTCTTTATTCGCCTGCGTCTGCTCTGCCAATGGTCGGTAAAGCATGCGCCCATAGTGAGTGCCGCAGGCGCGAGCATCATATGCGGCCCATGCATCGAACATGCAGGTGTGAACAAGTGCTAATGCGCGCGCGACAATGGTTACTCCTGGTCTGGCTGCTTCTATCGCTTGCAGAATCGCGTTGTTCCAGGTAATAGCTACGCTATAAGTATTGGGTTCGAGTAGATTAGGCAGCATACCTGTAATGCTTTTGCTCCCCAAAAGCGCTGCCGTAGCTTTGAGTACTGCTCTGCGGCTGATATCGTTAATACTCATGAGTCCCCTCATCGTTTACATAAAAGTAATAACTTGTAATGAGTTTGTTTTTAGTATAATGAAGAGTATAAAGTGGCATATCTCTCTTTTCATTTGCGAACGTGATAGAATAAAAATAACCCCTAAGAAGTAAGCAGTCTTTTTGTAGGAGGTACAAGTGATGAGTGAAGATCAGACATCTCTGGCACAGATGCGAGCAATTACAATCTCGCGTGAATATGGCAGTGGAGGTGGTGAGATTGCGCGACGGGTCGCGGAAAAGCTTGGCTGGCGCCTCACTGATCATGAAGTTGTTGTACACGTGGCGCGCTCACTCGGTGTAAGTGAGCATGAAGTCGCGATTCATGACGAATACAGTCAGGGTCTTGTCTCGCGTATTCTCTCCAGTATGCGCGCTGTCGACCCCGCAATGATGGTAGGTCCCGCGGACGAATACTCGCCACCCCATGATGACGAATACTCCCGCGCATTTGCTGATGTGGTGAAAGCGGCGGCCCAAACAGGCCATGCTGTGATTGTCGGACGTGCGAGCCAGGTTGTGCTCGCAGATGCGCGTGATGTTCTGCATATACGTGTTGTGGCACCATTCGATAAACGCGTAGCATACGTGATGCAGCGTGAAGGATTGGGTAAGGAAGACGCGCAGACGCGTGTGCAAGACAAAGATCGGCAACGCGGACGTTATATACAAACCAATCATCATGAAAACAATGAGGATGCACACCTGTATGATCTGGTAATCAATACCGGCGTGTTGTCGCTCGACGATTGCGTCGATCTTGTCTGTCAGGCACTCACTGATAAGCAGAAGCGTCTCACCGTTCCGTTAAAGGAGTTGGGTCCAGGCTCTGGCTCTGGCACTTCGCGTTATCCAGGTGTACCAGAAGACTTTCGTGCCCAGAATGACGAAAGCGTAGAATAGCCTATCGCTACATAGATAAAATTGCCTCTCGCCTATGCCTATGTTATACTTGCCCAGGAGTTGGAACGGTCATGCCAATTTTTGAGAAGGGAACCCTCCATACTATGGCTCAAGATATATCGCAAGATACTTCAACATTACAGAATCCGTTTATTATTGGTGAACGTCTTTATTTGAGGCCGCTGGAGCCCACGCAGGATAATCATCTCTATTCCACCTGGATGAATGATGAAGAGATCCGCCGTTATTTTTCCGTCTATCCCACCAGTGATGCTCGCGGCAAAGAGCGTATCGAGAATTTGTACAAAGACACGCGTCATATTCTGTTTGGCATTGCGCGCAAAGAGGACAATGTCCTGATCGGCTTGGTGGGTTTAAAAGATATCAATGTGCTGAACCAGAGCGCGGAATTTTATGTGATTATCGGTGATCGTGCCGCCTGGGGCAAAGGATATGGCACAGAGGCGACGAAGTTGATGATTCGCTACGGGTTCATGGAACTCAATCTGAACCGTATCCAGACACAAGATATGGAAGAAAATGTTGGAGGCTGGCGCGCCGACGAGAAGGCGGGCTTCAAATACGAGGGAACGCTACGCGAGCTTATTCCCCGTTTTGGCAAATTCCACAATGTGCGTGTCTACAGTTTACTGCGTAGTGAATATGTAGCGACGGTATAGATGATATAGAAATTCGTAGACGGGCTTCTTCACTGCTAGAAATCGAAATCGTGTTCCTGTTATGACTGATATTCTTGTTCGAGAGATCGATGACCGAGAGCTATGGAATACCTTTCTCTTGCGTCAGGCGCGTGTTCATGTCCTGCAATCGTATGAATGGGGTGAATTGAGCGCGTTCTTAGGCGGGAAAGTCTATCGCCTGGGCGCGTTCGAGGAGGGAAAGTTGGTCGCGACCATGCAGTTTGTTGTGGCCTCTGTCCCGCTTCCTTTGCCCAAGATGCGACCAAACTGGCTCTATTGCGCGCGTGGCCCCGCCTTCGAGCATCCCGATCGACGTGTATTAGAACGATTGCTTCTCTACATTCATCACTTTATCGCGCGTCAAGAGCGGGCTATTGTGTTGCGCGTCGAGCCTGATATCGCTGATAGCGACGATCACCGTGACGTAGATGAGTATCTGGCCCTTTATCATCGCGCCGGTTTCCAGAGTAATCCAAACGCGGTGCACGCCAGACGTAGCTGGGTGCTCGATATTCAATCCTCGGCTGAAGATCTTTATGCTCATTTTAGCGCAACGTGTCAGCAGAACATTGGCCTGGCACAACAGCGAGGTGTGCTCATTCATGAGGCGAAAAGCGAGGCCGATTTCGAGCGCTACTACAAACTGTTAAAGCAAACCAGTGAACGCGAGGGATTTTTTCTGCATGCCAGAGAGTATCATCAGGAAATGTACCGTCGCTTCTCGGCTTCTGGTAACGCCATGCTCTACATCGCCGAGTACGCGGGAAAGACTATCGCGGCAAAATTCTTGATCGTGTTCGGAAACCGCTGTTGGGATATGTTTACCGCATCCTCGCCCCTCGCTGACGAACTTGAGGCCCTCTATCTGCTGCAATATCATAGCATCGTATGGGCAAAAACGCGTGGCTGCACGTTGTTCGACTTCCGTGCGATCGCTGATATCGAAGGTGAGAGTAGCGAGGATGATTTCAAGCAGGCATTTGGTGGTTTCGCGCGCATGCATATGCCCACGCAAGACTATATCTACCAGCCGTTGCTCTACAAACCCTGGCGCAAACTGGTGGAGTTGCGTCGCGATGAGCAGAGGCATCGCGAGCGGCAGACGGAGGGACTGAAGTTACCCCTGGTCGATGATGTGCTGGAGGAGATAGAGGCCGCGCGTAAAAAAGGGCACTGAGCGCATGACCCTACAGCTCCTGTCAACCATCATCGCGTAGGGGCAGCATTCATACGCTCGCGTGCAATTCATTGCACGGTTCAAACGGTCACGATGAACCTTGACAGAGTACTGTAATGTCGGCAGAGAAAGAGTGCAAAAGAGAATTTTATGGAAGCTCAGATCATCACAGATCGGCAACGCTGGAACAGTTTTGTGGAGTCAGCCGCCGCGTGTAACATCAAGCAGTCCTACGAATGGGGCGAGTTTAGCGCCTTTCTGGGCGCGGACGAAGCATTGCATATCGGGGTAATAGACCAACAGGGGCAGTTGTGTGCTGCTATGTTGATGACCATCTCGCGGGCACCAGTGTTGCGACAACATTATTTTTACGTGCCTCGTGGGCCTATCATCGCCGATCCTACCTCGCCTGCTATGACCGTATTGCTCAATTATGTCAAGGCCGAAGCACGAAAACGGCATGCGTTCATGCTAAAAATAGAGCCGAACCAGGCCAATGATGACCAACGCTGGTTGGGCGAATTGAAACGGCGAGGATTTCACACCAACCCTCACCACATGCACATCCGTAGCGAGTGGGTTCTGGACATTAGCCCAGACGAGAAAACCATCCTGGCCGGTATGAAAGAGAAGTGGCGTTACAATATCCGCCTGGCCGCTCGCAAAGGCATCACCGTGCGGCGAGGCGAAGGTCAGGTAG
Source organism: uncultured Dictyobacter sp. (assembly GCA_964657925.1). Classification (GTDB taxonomy): domain Bacteria; phylum Chloroflexota; class Ktedonobacteria; order Ktedonobacterales; family Ktedonobacteraceae; genus Dictyobacter. The sequence goes on along the minus strand of CAZZWK010000037.1, from coordinate 39,390 downwards.
ATATAGATACATGGTACCGGTTATACCAGACGACCAGCGAACGCGACAAATTCTTCATCAATCAGCAGTTCTTTTATGAGGATGTGCTTCAGCGCTATGGCGAACGGGGGCACGCCGCGCTTTTCCTGGCCGAGTACGAAGGGCAGGCGGTCGCGGGCACGATCGTGCTGGTCTTCGGGCCGTGGAGCTATTACATGTACGGCGCATCCTCCAACGAGCATCGTGAGAAGATGCCGAACCACCTGCTGCAATGGACAGGCATCCAATGGGCGAAGGCGCAGGGCGCGCGTTACTACAATTTCGGTGGCATTCCTGAAATTTTAGAGGAGGGTCAGGAGCTTTACGGCGTCTACCTGTTCAAACGCGGCTTCGGTGGCTACCCGGTGCATTCGATGGCGACGCACGACCTCGTCTATCAACCCGTTATCTACCAGGCATACCGTACCATGCTCGATGTCAAGCACCGACTCGACGAACGGCGCGAGAAACGACTTGTCACCCAGGCCGTACATCCATCGAAGGTGTAACGCAGAAGTAAAAAAGCCAGCAGACAGTTACAATTGTCTGCTGGCTTTTTTACTTCTGCCGAATGCCCATAATTGCTGGCATCTATAGCTAGCGTGTACGCAACTCCTGCAATGTCGCGAGTCGCTCGCGCGCGGTGGAGTTGCCGGGGTTGACCTTAGCCAGGTTGCGATAGACGCGACTGGCCTGCTCGTACTCGCCCACCGATTGATATGTCTGGCCGAGCATATCGTAGGCATCGTAATTGGTGCGATCGATAGTGATCAGTTGTTGTAGCGCGGCGACCGCCTCTTTGATCTGCTGCGTCTCGAAGTAGTGCCGCGCGATGATGCCCTGATACTTCGCCGCGTCCTGATTGCGTCCCAGTTGCAGGCAGAAGCCAACAACCTCGCGCATCAGGTCCATCGAATCAGGATTGAGTTCGGTGGCTCGTTTGAGATTGATCAGCGCTTCCTCAGGATTGTTCATCTCCGCGTAAATGTTGCCCACTCGTTGAATCGCCTCGCCCGCTTTTTCGAGTTGTCCATTGCGCAGATAGATATCCGCCAGTAGACGCAGTTCGGCCATGCCCTCTTCCAATAGCCCGCGATTCACATAGATATCGGCGAGCGCTTCATGGGCACGCTCGTCCTGAGGTGCGAGACGCACCACTTCATCGAGCACATGGAGCGCATTGTCGATCTGGTGATTCTGGCGATAGTGCTGAACCAGTTCCATCTGCTCATTGAGCGCACTGCTGAGATCGCCCTGCGGCTCGTATGTATCGGAAATGCTGGGTACGATATCGTCCTGTCCTGGTCGCCCACGTTTCAATTGACGCATGATCTCCTGCATCTGTTCCTGGCGACCGGTGCGTCCGTACGCTTGCGCCAGTTGCAGCGCGATCTCTTTATCGGGCGCCTGGTGCTCCTCGCCATCCTCACGTGGGCGAGCCGCCCAGGTCGTGGGATCGATCGCGTCAGGCGTGTGGCGAACGATCTGTAACGATTGCTCCAACTGTTGAATCGCGGATTCCGGCCTGCCCTGTGCGAGGAATGTGCGCGCGAGACTGACACGCGCCAGCAGTTCGACCGCGTTATCGCGCATCGCCAGTGTGTATTCATCGACTGCGCGATCGAACTGACCACACTGCTGATAAACCTGACCAAGCACGAAATTGATGTCCGCGTTATTTGGCGAGATGTCAGCCGCTTTGTTATATTCGCGTAGCACCCCGTCCACATGCTTCTGACCACCACCGCGCAGTTGCCAGCGGATACGTGAGAACAATTCAAGCGAGGCCGCGCGTGCCGTGTCCAGCGTGGTGATCATCGCGATATGCCAGCGCACCAACGCGGTCAGGTTGCGTGGATCGATCTGCAAGACGCGCTGATATTCGGCCACCGCTTGTGGTGTACGACCAAGTTTCTGCAATGCCAGCGCGTAGTTCAAACGTGTTGGCACGCTGGTCGGGCTTTCTTTCAACGCCTGTTCCAGTTCGGTCATCGCGCGATCCATATATCCCAGCCGCAGATAAGCCTCGGCGGCCAGCGTGCGCTCGCGTAGCAAGTCCTCTTTATGTCCCTGTGACGAGAGTAGATCGATCAACCGCATGCGATAGGTGAGATTGTTGGGCTCCAATTGCAGGATGCGGCGGTAGGTCGCCACAGCGTCATCGATCCGCCCGTTGACCACATAGGTATCCACGAGAATACCGTATTTCGTCACCGCCTGTTCGATCTTGCCCTGGCGTACGTAAATCTCACACAAAATCTGGTGTACATCCAAGTACTGTGGCGCGATATCGATCACACGCAGACATTCTTCCGTCGCGGGCGTCAGCAGGCCATGATTCACATATTTTTGAATGTCCTGCATCGAGCGCACCACCTGAAGGCGTACACCCTCGGGTAGAGAAGCAGTACTCGTCAACACGGCTTCAGCAACCTGATTCAAGTTATTCTCAGAGTTGCCCGCGATCTGGTTCAATAACTCTTCGACACCAGGCCGATGTTCCTGCTCCGCTTGTGACGTGCCAGGCATCATTAATTGACTTTCCTGCACATTCGATTGCTCGAAAGTGGGCGCAGGAGACTGAGCCGGATACGTCGCTGCTTGCGAAGCTTGTGGCTCCTGCACAACCGAGGTCTGCGGAATTGCGGGCATCTCCGGCGGAGTTACCTTGGCCGCTGCTGGCTGTTGGGGCGAGGCAGGTACTGGCGGCGGCAGCGAATCCTCTGAGAGTCGCGCCATTGTATTGGGTTTGCTATCATCGGTGAGCCAGTTGGGCACATCCGGTTGCGACTGAATGGGTTGCGCTGGTGCAATAGGTGCGACTGGCGGTGTCGTGATATCGGAAGGAACGGGTGCGGACATTCCTGGCGAGGAGACGGCAGGCTTGCCAGGCAGCGATTTATCGGCATCGTTGAGAATACCAGTGAGCCAGTCGGGCAGCTCACCCGTCGGCTCCTTCTGCTGCGCCGAGCCTGTGTTCTGAGCGTTGGCCGCGGCGTTGATCGCGGGCGCATTCATCTCCATAGTGGGCGCATCGGTCGTTGTCACTGGCGGAGGCGTGATAGGTCGCGCTGTGGCTTCCTCAGGCGCGGTGCCTTGCGCCTGTTGCAACATGTATTCGACCTGGGCCACCTTTTCGTTCCAACCGCGACTACGTAAAAAACCGAGTAGTGCGTTGTACACGGTGAGCGCCTGCTCCTGTTCACCCAGCAAACGATGAGCCTCGGCTGCCTCCTGGCAGAGCTGGACCAGCTGGTCCGACTCTTCCATCGTCAACGCATCCAGATTGACGCGATCGACCGCCTCGTCGAAGTTGATGGTTGCAGTACGCAGATCGCCACGTGCTCGATAGCATTGACCGAGGGCGTAATAGCACGAGAGGGCGTAGTCGGGGTCGTTGAGTAGCAGTTGAAATTGTTGGATGGCATCGTCCCAGCGTTGTTGTTCTTGATAAAGCCAGCCGAGGAAATAACGAGCATCGGGCCGCTCGAAGCCGCTACCGAGTATTTGCTCACAGAGTTCGATGGCATCATTGAAGCGTCCCTGGTTTTGAAATGTTTGCGCCTGTTGCAATGCCTCTGTGACCTGATTGGCCGTGATTCGACCGCGGGGAGCCGAGTTCATGCCGTTTGCGTTGCCCACGAATGGGGATGCCGCGCCCGGATTTCCTCCACCCCCAAAATTGCCTGCGCTACCCATATTTCCCATGATGCCAGTGTTTCCTCCACTTGTATTTCCCAAAGGGACGTTGTCTGCGTGTGATTGATTGTTGAGTGCTGCTTGCACCGATTGTGTCATATCTGCCATCTGATCAAAACTATTGCCTTGCGTGCGCTCAGTCGCTCGCTCATTTATAGCCATAAGCAGTTGTTGCGCCTGTATATTCGTATTGTCGGCCCGCAAAACATCCTGACAATGCGTGTAAGCGGGACTGAATTCTCCTCGTGCAAGATAGCTACGAGCCGCTGCCAGGTGTTCCTGCACCATTTGCACGATATCTTTTTTCGCGAGATAGTAACTGATTAAGCGCTCGTGAGGTTCAGGATTATCAGGTGAGAGTTGAACCGCCTTTTGCCAGGCTGCCTCGGCTCGTTCCGCGGGGCCGTTGAGCGCATAGAGATCTGCCAGGCGTAAATAAGCCTGATACGCATCTTCGCGTTTGTTCAGGATGCTGTAAAGCTCCGCTATCTTACTCAGCGCGATAACGTTGCCTTGATCAGCCTGCAAAATCGTTTCGTACTCGCGCAACGCCTCCTGCCACTGTTTCATTTGCATGTAGCAGAATCCCAGGCCACTGTGTGCCGTGCTATCATCTGGGAACTCCGCGAGTGCTTGTTGGTAGGCTAACGCCGCTTGCGTCCATTGACTCTCCCAGAAATGGCGGTCAGCCGCGTTCATTGCTGCACTAAAAGCTTGTCTGTTCCCAGGCATGCAAGATTCACTTTCTCACGTGAGAGCATAGAGATCGAGTGGATATAGCCTTTTTCTTTCTATGCCCATCCTAATCAACGTTAGGTTACAACAAATCACCATAGTAAACATGGATTTAGTACGAAAGTACTTTCGTCGTGTGACCGCTCCCTGACTTTTGCGCATCGCTCGCTATGCTGTTTTTTGTCGTCTGCCTGCCCCTACCTATCCCCGGTAATTGATGAATTGCAGCGGGATAGGGTATTCTTTCCCTTTGAGAAGCGCAATAATTCCTTGCAGTTCGTCGCGACTCTTCGCGCTGACACGAACAGTATCGCCCTGAATCTGCGTACGTGCTTTTGGCGCGCTATCACGAATCCATTTGCTGATCTCTTTGGCCTGCTCCTGGCTGATCCCTTGCTGTAAGGTGATCACCTGGCGCACACGTCCACCTGCGGCATCCTCTTCCTTGCCGGGTTTGAAGATTTTGAGCGACAGTTTACGCCGGATAGCTTTGGATTCCAGAATATCACGCACGCTTTTGAGCGACAGCTCACCATCAGTCGTAATGGTGATAGCATCTTTTGCGTAAGCGACATCAGTCTTGGTGTCTTTCAAATCGTAGCGAGTCTGAATTTCCCGCCGCGTTTGATCGATCGCGTTGACTAGCTCTTGCTCATCGAACTGCGATACTATATCAAATGAACTTTCGTTTGCCATAAAATCCTCTCTATGTCCGGTTGAATGGTACAAAATGGCTAGCAGAGGAATACGTTACCGTTGAAATACTCTTTTGAGCCTCAGCTTCTCTGGCATTGTAGCGCATTTCGCCCCCCGTTTCCACTGTATCCCCCAAGTGGCTTTGCCATCTTTGCTCTCTATGTACGCTGTTGTCCTGACATATATCAGTAGCGGTCGTAATAATTGCGTTCGGCACGTGCGCTGGCGGGGAAACTACCCGCGAGGTGAATGGTGATCCCTTCGCGTTCCAGGGCGCTACGTACCTGCTGCAAGGGTGCATTGCCATTGAGCGAAAGTACGGTGGGCGATAGTTGACGAATGCCCCACTGGAGAAATTTGTCGAGGCTGCATAGGTGTTGCGCGATTTCTTCGCTGGGTACCTCGATCAGCAGAGCCATTGAGAGGCGGCTTTCTTTATAAAGTTTGGCCCAATCGTTGAGTGTGTAGACGACATTTTGTGGCAACTCATTCGAGCTGTGTCTTGTCAATGTCTGCATTGTCTGTTCCAGGTTCACACCTGCGCTCATGCCATGGTGCAGCGATGCTTTCGTAAGGGTGAGGCGGCTGACCACACCAACCTGCTCTAATTGTGCGAATGGTAGCAGGCTGTAAAGGGTTGGTGCATCGCGTTGCAGCAACATGAGTTCGAACGTGGGTTGGACGATAAGCGTTTTTTGCGCATCGCTTGTCTCTGACGATCGGCCTGGCTGGTTTAATGCTAACGCCCCCTGTTCAGTCAGGCGGAAAAAAGGGTAGAAAACTTGTGCCTCCTCGTCGATATTCATGCCAAAATCGACCACACCGAACTCGCGTAAAGAGGAACCCATCATGCGAACGTAGAGGTACGCGATCTTTTCGACCCACTCCTCGTACGAGTTGCGAATTTTGTTGATCTCTTTTTTATGATAGGATGGAATACTATTCCAGGCTGCTAATGGTTCATCTTGCCAGATCTGGCGTAGCAGCGAGGAGAGCTTATACCATTGACCAACCTGGCATTGTTTCAACTGTTCCAGCATAGTTTCACGCGCCTTAGGAACATTGATATAATAGATCCAGTCGTTGTATCCCCACGCATCATGATCATTTTCAGTGGAGACCGGGACATCCTGCCAGTCAGTATATTTCGTCCAGTAGTCCAGTATCTTTCTCATTTGCGCCGTTGCGTCCAGGCGCGTCCACGCGGGCAACCATGAGCCAGGCTCGTAGCGCGCTTTGATATCACTCGTCGGCGGAACTGTTTGTTGCACCATATGTAGGGAGAGCAGCAGGTTGAAGAGCATGTCGATATACCAGTTGTAGTCGTTGTAATCGATGCGCTCAATGCCCTTGATACGCGGATAGAGTTTGTTCGAAATGCGTTTAGGTACACGGCCATCTTTCGTTGGCTCGATGCTCATCTGATAGACCGCGTTGATGAGTAGCGCGATATCGTCGAGCACCTGATTCTCTGTTAGAAAGACCTGCTCTGGATCGTGCTGCAACGTCTCAAGCGTCATGATACTTCCTCTGGCTGATAGTCTTCAAGATAGCGAATCACCTGGCGCGTGAGCTGACTTGGTGTCGAGGCGCCAGCTGTTACTGCCACGCGCTTTTTGCCTGCAAGTATGTGCGTTTCTAATTGCGAGAGGTCCTCAATACGAATTGCAGGTACGCCCGCAAGCTCCTCGGAAACCTGCACCAGCCGATTCGTGTTGTTGCTGCGGGGATCTCCTACGACAATCGTGAGATCCGCTCCCTTTGCCTGGGCCGCGACCGCTTCCTGGCGCGATTGAGTGGCTCCGCAAATATCGACATGCACCGTGGCAAGCGGATAGCGCTGTTTGATATATTGAATAACACGACGCGTATCCCATTGCGAAAGCGTGGTCTGTGTCGAAACAGCAATTTTTTGTTCCTGCTCGGGTGAGAGTTTGAGCAGGTCGACATCTTCCTCGGTCTCGATTAAGCTCACATGACCAGGGATCTCGCCCATCACACCCTCGGGTTCGGGATGCCCCTTTTTCCCGATGTAGAGGATATAGTATCCTTGCGCGGCCAGATCTTTCACCAGATCATGAGTTTTCGTCACATCGGGACAGGTGGCATCGATGCAATGCAGCCCACGTGCACTGGCACTTTGTTTGACCTCCGGCGCAACACCATGGGCGGTGAAGATGACGGTGCCCTCGCTAATATCCTCAAGGATAGAGAGACGATCAGGTCCGTCAAGTGTGACAATGCCGAGAGAAGTGAGTTCTTCGATGGCATGACGATTGTGAATGATCTGGCCGATGATATGAATTGGCCTGGGCAGCGTCTTATCTTTTGCCGCGTTACGCGCGATCGTCAACGCGTCGACAACTCCATAACAATAGCCACGTGGGGATATTTTAATGACTTCCATCTTAAACTTCTTCTTTGAAAAGGCGAGCGAAAATTTGTCAGCAAATGCACATGAAAATTATACTACCTTGAAAACACATTGTACAGGTAGAAGAAATAGAGAGTAGAACGCCTTGAAGAATACAGAAACGGTAAAAGCGTTAAATCAAGACGCCTTTGCCTCTGTTTTTGAGAGCATCTGGCGAATATCATCGGGGGTGTAAAGACATACCGCGGGTAAAAGTCCAGCCATCTCCTCGACTGAGGTGCAGGAGGCAAGATCAAAGATGAGCAGTGGAGTACGGCGACCCTCGCATGCTCTGGCGATGCTGGCCGCGGTCAGTACCGGATAAATCAGCGTTCCCGCCATCTTCAGGCGCGTAGGCATACTGATAATGAGATTGACATGGGAGATCAAGGGTGGCACGCGCGTGAGCGTATCCTCCTGGTAGACATATTTCATGCCCGCCTGCCGCAAAAGCTGTCGATACGAGTACAGCTTCCCTTCTGGTCCGATCAATAATGCTGAACGGCCTTGCAAACCACCGAGGCAGGCGTCTGCGATCGATACTACCTCTGGTGAAATGTCGTCCATTGACTATCTCCTCTGTTGTCTCTACGGTACGCGCGATACTATGATTAGGCGGCAAACAGTGTCAAACACTTTTGTCTCCATTTGGATTTTAAGGCACCAGCACGTCTCTGTCATCAGGTACGCCCTGTATTTATTCTACGGTACACGCTGCAAAAAGTTCGTAGGTGTCCTCATATCGCGCTTTCTGTTATGATAGCGTTTGCCATAACGAGGTTGCCAAAAGCATACCTTCTACTTGAGCATTCGTTTCTTGTCAGTGAAAACAAAAAAGGAAGCGCAATTATGCCCAGCAATATGGGTGAATATTACGAACGGGTCGATGACTATGACCTGCAATACCAGGAGCAATCCGAGCAGGATGTGCCCTTCTGGCGTGAATTGGTGACGCGTTACAATCCTCAACATATATTGGAGCTCGCCTGTGGTAGCGGACGTATCGGCCTGGAGCTTCTCCATATGCCCGCGACGTTCACGTTGGAGGGCCTGGATGTCGACAGGGATATGTTAGCCGCCTATCGCAAACGACTGGAGCGCGAGCCGCAGAGCGTGCTTCAGCGCGTAACCCTGCACGAATTGGATATGAGCGATTATACACTCGCAAATAAAGGACAATTCGATCTGATCTTCCTACCATTCAACTCGATCTGCCATTTGTACGAGATCGAGCAGCAACTCGATGCGTTTCGGATAACCTATGAACACCTCGCGCCTGGTGGTCGTTTTGTCGTAGATGTGTTCGTGCCCGATATTGATTATTTAAGTGATGCGCTGAACCGACCGTCAACCGTCTATCTTGAGGACGAGATCGCAGGCCCGAACGACGAGTTCACCATGTTGATCTATTCCACCAGAAAATATGACACGTACGAGCAAAACCAACACCTGACCTGGACACACGAACGCTTCATGACCAACGGTGAGCATGAGCGTTATCTTTCGCGGCTCGATATGCACCAGTTTTTCCCCCGTGAGCTGCAACTGCTCTTCTTAGCGACCGGATTTCAGGTAGAGCAGATCTATGGCGACTACAACTGGAAACCATTCGGACAGGGAACGCGACAGATTGTGGTGGGACGTAAACCACTATCAGCGTAGCTTCTAGCAAAATTTGCGTTCTCCTTAGAAGCGTGCTAAAATATACCCTAGTGAATTGGTCGGATTAATGTGATACTAGCAAGCATGCGTACTACCTCTCCGAATCCCTAAACAGTAGGGGCACTCTTTAGAGGCCTGCGAGCCTCAAGAGGCACACACCCCTGTAGGTGCTCGATTAGTCGCGCTACCGTTGAGATTCGGAATAAGGATAATTGGAAGGGAGAGAGCCATGATGTTACGGGTGTCTACAAAAGGTGAATATGGAGTACGGATCATGGTTGACCTCGCCATCCATTACGGTGATCGACCACGCTCCCTTACCGATATTTCGCAGGCGGAATCCCTACCGCTGGCGTATCTAGAGCAATTGGTGAAACTGCTGCGCGAGGCGGAGCCCTCGCTGGTGGTAAGCACGCGTGGAGCGCATGGCGGCTATCGCTTGAGTCGCGACCCTGCTGATATCACCATGGGCGAGGTGGTGCGTGTGCTGGAAGGTCCTATCGCGCCAATGATCTGCGCGACCGAGGGCGAGATGACCCAGGTCTGCAACTTCCTCGATCTCTGCAAAACGCAATATCTGTGGAAAAAGGTACGTGACGCGGTGGCGCAAACGCTGGATTCCATGACGTTGAAAGATCTGGTGGAGGCATCGAAGGGGCAGGATGCGACTGCCCAATTCATCGCGCTCTCCGATATTCGTGTCGGTGTGAACTCGTCGGACGATCTTATACTCGCCTCTCAAGAGAGAAACGAGCCACAGCTTCGCCCGTTATCATAAAAGGAAGGTGTTTTTAGCATTATGGCATCAGAACTTATTATTAAAAATCTTCATGCCAATATTGAAGGTAAGCCGATTCTGCGTGGCGTGAACCTGACAGTAAGACAGGGCGAAATTCACGCGTTGATGGGTCCCAATGGCTCGGGCAAGAGCACACTATCCAACGTGATCATGGGCAACCCGATGTACGAAGTAACCGAGGGCGAGATCTGGTTCAAGGGCGAGAATATTCTGGAATATTCGCCCGACCGCCGCGCGCGTATGCGCCTCTTCCTGGCATTCCAGTACCCCATGTCTATCCCCGGTGTAAGTGTGGCGAACTTCTTACGCCGCTCTCTAGAGGCCGTGCGCGAGGGCAACAAACCTCTCGCGGAAGGTGAGAATCCTACGGGTCAGATGGTGAAACGTAAGACGATTCCCCCAGGTGAATTCCGTAAATTGTTGCAAGAGAAGATGAAATTGTTAAAAGTAGACAACAGCTTCATCAATCGTTCGATCAATGATGGCTTCTCCGGTGGTGAGAAGAAACGCGCCGAGATTTTGCAGATGGCGTTGCTTGAGCCAGAGATCGCGCTGATGGATGAGACCGACTCCGGTCTGGATATCGATGCTCTGCGTATCGTCTCCGAAAGCGTCAACGCGTTGACCGGCCCCAACCTGGGTATCCTGCTCATCACACACTACCAGCGCATGCTGAACTACATCAAACCCGACTTTGTGCATGTTATGTTTAATGGTCGCATCGTGAAGTCCGGCGATCGAGAACTGGCTCTGGAGCTCGAAGAGAAGGGCTACGAGTGGTTGCGCCCGGCGGATGACGAGGGCACGGACGAAGGAAAAAAAACTGAGGTGACCGCTGATGCCTAATATGTTAGCACAGGGTTTCTCGCGTGAGGCATTGGAAGAGTTGTCACACAGCAAGGGCGAGCCCGATTGGATGCTTCAGTTGCGTTTGCGAGCATGGGAGATCTACGAACACACACCCGCGCCTCTGGGTCGCCGTGGTGACCTGGGAACGCAGCGTACCGTTGCCAACTTCAAGTTTCAGCAGTTGCGTCCCTTCACACCCCCCTTGCCTGGTCTGGTAACGCCCGATGCGGTCGAGCAATCGCTCGAAGGCATGTTGATGAGCGATCGTGCGGGCCTGATCGTGCAACTCGACTCCACGGTCGTGCGTACCGAACTGAACGATGAACTCAGCAAACAGGGTGTTATTCTCACCGACCTGGATATTGCCGTACGCGAATATCCTGAGCTGGTGCAGAAATACTTTATGACGCAGTGTATTCCGGTCGATACCAGCAAATATACTGCTTTGCACGCGGCATTCTGGACAGGCGGTTTCTTCCTCTTCGTGCCGAAAGGTGTGGAGATCGAGGCTCCGCTTCTGGCACAGGTGTGGGTCAATAACCCGCAGGAGGCTGTCTTCTCCCACACACTGATTGTGGCGGAGGAGCAGAGCAATGTGCGCTTCGTCGAAGAGTACAACTCGACCTTCGGCGGCGAGGAGCCTGCGCTCTTGAGCGATGTCGTCGAGGTGTTCGCCCAGCGCGAAGCGCGTGTGGAGTTCAGCAACCTCCAGGATCTCGGACAAAACGTCTGGAATATCACCAACAAGAACGCGGTCTTCGAGACCGATGGCAGTGTGACATTTGTGCTGGCTGACCTGGGCGCTAAGGTAAACCTGGAGCATATCGGCGCGAGCATGCTCGGCAATGGCAGTGTCGCGGAACTGGTTGGTGTCTTCTTCACCGATCATGAGCAGCGCTACGCCATCAACACGCTGTCTGACCACGCCTCACTCTCGACCAACGCCGAAACGCTGGTGAAGGGTGTGCTTACGGATGCATCGCGTGTGGAATTCGATGGCATGATTCGCGTGCGCCCAAAAGCCCAGCAAACGGCTTCGTTCCTCTCGGCTCATGGCCTGTTGCTCAGTAAAGATGCGCGTTGTGAGCTTATTCCTGGCCTGGAGATCGGGGCCAACGAGGTCAGCGCCAGCCACGGCGCGACCAGCGGCCAGATCGACGAGGGACAGCTTTTTTACCTGATGGTACGTGGCATCTCACGACCCGAGGCCGAGCGCATTATCGTGCAGGGCTTCTTCGAGCCGGTGCTACAACGTATCCCCCTGGAAAGCTTGCGTATTCGTTTGCGTCGCAGCATTATCAGCCGTATGAGCGGTGCCTACGAGACAGAGGCCGATACCTGGGTCGACGCGCAAGAGCGCTGGGAGATCGAAGGCGTGGATGAGGGCGCAATCAGCCTTGACGGCAACCCACACGACGATGATGAGATTCATCTCACCGAATATTAAGAACGCAGACTTGCATTGTTTGAAATGGTGAAACATTCCATCAGACCATGCGAGGTTGGCCGCAAGGAACACTACAGTAGGGGCACTATCTATATGCCCACTGGCAGTATGTGCCGTATTCACGACCATATGCAGCATCCTTGCGGCCCTTTTATTTCAAGGTTCTGCCAAACTTTTTAAAACGTTTTTTGATTGATAGTATGGTACGACCGGTGCCAGTGCGAGAAATGGAACACACATCATGCTGACTTCTAAGGATAAAGACACGCTAACGCGAATAGAGCGCTCGACAGAAGAGATTCGTCAGGACTTCCCCATTCTGAAGCGGCAGGTGCACGGGAAATCACTGGTCTACCTGGATAGTACAGCCAGTTCGCAGAAGCCGAACGCGGTCATCGAAGCCATGAGCCACTACTATCAATCCTACAACGCCAATGTGCATCGCGGCGTGTATCAGATCAGCGAGGAAGCCACGCTGGCGATGGACAAAGCCCGTCTCAAAATCGCCCATTTCATCAACGCGCGCCAGAGCAAGCAGATCATATTTACGCGCAACACGACCGAGAGCATCAATCTCGTGGCCTACAGTTGGGGAAACGCGAACATTCATGCGGGCGACCTGATCATATTGACCGAGATGGAACACCACAGCAATCTCGTTCCCTGGCAACTGCTCGCGCAACGCACCAACGCGCGCCTGGAATTCGTGCCCGTCACCGATGATGGCCTGCTCGATCTGCATGTTTACCATCAACTATTGCAACAACATCCAAAACTGGTGGCCTTTACGCATGTCTCGAATGTGCTGGGGACGATCAATCCCGCGCAGGAGATGATCGCGCAGGCGCATGATGCAGGTGCAATCACGTTGATTGACGCTGCCCAGAGTGTGCCGCACATTCCGGTCGATGTGCAGGCACTCGACGCGGATTTTCTGTGTTTCAGCTCGCACAAGATGCTGGGCCCAACCGGTATCGGCGTCTTATATGGGAAACGCGCACTATTGGAAGAGATGCCACCATTTATTAGTGGTGGCGATATGATTCGCACCGTCGGGCTGCGCTCGTCCACCTGGAACGATCTGCCCTGGAAGTTCGAGGGCGGCACACCAGCGATCGCGGAGGCCGTCGGCTTTGGTGCCGCGATCGACTATCTCAATGCCATCGGTATGGATGTGGTGCAGCGCCACGAGCGCGAAATCACTACCTACGCGTTGCAGAAGCTTTCCAGTGTGCCGGAGCTAACTATCTATGGACCCAGGAGCACCGACGGGCGTGGTGGCGTGATCTCCTTCACGCTCGGCGATATCCATCCACATGACCTGGCCTCGATTCTGGATCAGGAATGTGGGGTGGCGATTCGCGCCGGACACCACTGCGCGCAGCCGTTGATGGAGCGTTACAACCTGGCCGCCACTGCCCGCGCCAGTTTTTATATCTATACCTTGAAAGAAGAGGTAGATATACTGGTACAGGGTCTTTTAAAAGCCCAACAAATCTTCCAATTTTAAGCTCTGCTACGCTCAATACAGTCGGCAGAAGAAAAGAGTGTTTGATTATGTCGATGGATTATCGTGAATATATTCTGGACCACTATCGTGACCCGCGCAACTATGGCACCCTGGAACATCCCGATGTGCACAGCGAGGACTCCAATCCTCTGTGTGGCGATCGACTCAGCATGGATTTGCAGATAGAGGATGGACGCGTCACCGTCGTACGTTTCCAGGGACGCGGGTGCGCGATCAGCCAGGCCTCTGCCTCAATGCTTTCGGAACAGATCGAGGGCAAGACGCTGGACGAGGTCATCGCGCTCGGCAAAAGCGACGTGTTGGATTCGTTGGGTATCCCCATCAGTCCCGCGCGCACGAAATGCGCGTTCCTCTCGCTGCGCGTGTTGCATGGTGGCCTGGCGCAGGCTGGCCTGGAGTTCCCGAACGAGGACGAGGAAGAAGAATAGCGAACACTATGTTGGATGGTGCTTTTTTTGATGCCGCCGATGAGCGCGATCTCAAAGACGGCAAACTGTACCCCGTCGAGGTCGACGGAGAGTTGATCTGCCTCGCGCGCGTCGATGGGCAGGTCTGCGCGTTTACCGACAACTGCACACATATCAGCGGCCCCTTGAATCAGGGCGCGTTCGATGGACACGTTGTCACCTGCCCCTGGCATGGCGCGCAGTTCGATGTGCGTAGTGGCAAAGTCTTGCGTGGTCCCGCGCGTCAGGATTTGTATACGTATGCGGTCAGAGTAGAAAACGAGAAGATTAAAGTCTATCTACCACCGGCTGAGGAGTAGCTTGTAAGTTTTCCTCTTGTTGTTGTGCACCGCGCGAACGAATACGCTGGATTATAAACTGAATCCCCATCGCGATCGACCCCCACACAACAAGCGCGATCAACGGGTCAAAAACGATATGTACGCGCATATAGTCGGCTTCGTAGTAGCCTCCCATGGTCGTGATAATAATGGCGTAAACAACCGTCAACACGGCCAGCCCCATCATCTGTACGCCGAAATTCTTGCGCGTCTTCTTGTAGAAGAGTAGCCCACACCAGATAAGAGCGCACAATGGGAAGAGAATGTTAAACGTATAGAGGTATTGGTAGACCCCTAATAAGGTGGTTACAAACGGTTGATAGGGACCAGGCACCCATATATGGCGGATAGTGGCCGGGTAGTAATGATAGAGCGATGTGAAAAAGAACGGAATAGAATAGCGCACGAAGCGGATGGGATGGTGGATAATAATTTCTTCGGCCCAGTGAGCCGGTACGTCGGAGTGGTTTTGTCCTAACTTGGGATCGTGTTCTGCGATCTGGTAGGGACTGGTGAGGCCATGACCGATGAACCAGCTATATTCTGAAGCGAGTTTTTTATTCACCGGCGTATCATTCTGCATATGGTATTGGATAACCTTACCGATGAGATTCGCGTTGTCTACTGTGGAAAGACCCGCAACGCCATTGAATCGAGCATTGCAGTACACATAGGCTCCAATAAGTATGTAGATGACAAGCAACATGCTTACGATTTTTGGATACAGCGCGCGTGGTCGTAGCATTTTTCTCGTCGCGAAAATCATATATCCGTACAGTAAAAATGGAAAAAGTATCCATTCGGGCCGCGTGAACATAAGCAAAAGCAGAAAGACACTACTCAACCAGAAAAAAAGCTGGTTTTTGTTGCGCATGAACAGGACAGCACAAAGAAAAATGGACACCAGGAACCACATGGAGATCCCTTCGGTCATGATTGGCTTGGAGTAAGAGAGCAGAACGTAGTTTGTACCCACCAGCAGCCCAACGACGAACGCAACCCAGGTAGTGCGAAAAAGCAGGAACGCGATCACATATATTTCCAGGGCTGTAAGCACAAAAATTGCACCTTGCGCAATACCAACAGCCAGCAGGTTGTTCTGGCCCGCAAAGGCATAAACGACGAAGAGGAAAAACGAGTACGTCGGCATGCGAAAATCATTGACCGGATTGCCGGTCGTGATCAGTTGTTTGAACGCCGCTGTATAACCACCGGTATCGATATTCGTTTCTAAAAAAGGGTAATTGAGATAGTAGATGATCGTAGTTGTTGCGGAGATCAAGAACAAGAGCACTGCGCTATAGATGAACAAACGTTTCTGCTGTCTATTTCTAAATATGTTCATAGTAAATAAGGCTTTCCAATACTGTTCGGACATACAAATGTACCCCAAAATTTATCTCTGCTACGCATGGTGCATTATAAACAATCTTCCTATTTTTAACTAGAGCTATAGCTCCTTTAGGTTTACTTCCTGCTATGTTCATTGCGCCTGGCTATTTATGAGTATGTTAAAATGGAAGCGTCAAAGGCAGGCTGAGCACAAAAGTATGCCGCAAATATGTTGTTCTATTGATATTTTGCATCCTTGAGAACGAGAGCGCGTTATGGCTGATGAACGAAAATTGGTTACGGTCCTCTTCGCGGATGTCACTGGATCAACCGAGCTGGGTGAATCGCTTGATCCCGAGGATGTGCGCGCGCTAATGAGCCGTTATTATGAACTTGCCAGCACGATTGTCCCTGGTCATGGCGGCACATTGGAAAAATTCATTGGTGATGCCGTGATGGCGATCTTCGGTTTGCCACGCGCATTGGGTGATGATGCGGAACGCGCGCTAGCCGCGGCGCTGGCCTTACGCAAAGCGGTGGCCGAGGACGAGATACTCGGACCCAATTTTCAATTGCGTATGGGACTCAACACGGGTGAGGTGATGGCGAGCAGCGATACCACCAGTGGTGTCTTTATGGCGACGGGCGATACCGTAAATGTCGCGGCCCGCCTGGAGCAAAATGCATATCCTGCGGAAATTATTGTCAGCGAGCGCACGATGAATGCGACCGAACATGCTTTTCTCTTCGCGGAACCTCGTCTGGTCGAGGCGAAAGGGAAACATGAACCCTTGCGCATCTTCCCCGTGCGAGAGGCACGTGCGGCGCGCAGAATAGAGCGCCCCCAACTGGTTGGCCGACGACAGGATGTGTTGCAGCTTGATCTCCTGTATGCTCGCACCATCGAAGAGTATCGCCCCCAACTGGTTTCCATCGTTGCTCCGGCTGGCACCGGCAAGACGCGGCTGCTCGAAGAATTTTTGCGCCGTGTCGATCCCGCCGATGGTGTGCGTGTGGCGACCGCTCGTTGTTTGCCTTATGGACAGGCTCTGGTGTATTGGCCGTTGCGCAGTCTGTTAGAAGACCTGTTGGATGAGCCGGTGACGAGGTCCGCCTTGATCGATGTTTTTCTGCAAGGAAACCAGAACCTGGAGAGCACGCGCAAATTGGCTGGACTGGTACTCGCGACGCTGGGTATCGATGGAGAACATACCTACGAACGCGAAGATATCTTTCTCGCCTGGCGCAACTTGATCGAGATTCTGGCGCAACACGCGCCACATGTGCTAGTTTTCGAGGATCTGCATTGGGCCAGCGATAGCCTGCTCGACTTGGTCGAGCACATTACACACATTCACACCCGTGCTCAACTTTTGCTCATCTCATTGAGTCGACCAGAGTTGCTCGATCGACGCCCGAATTGGGGCGGTGGTCAGCAGAATTTCACCTCGTTGGCTCTACAGCCGCTGACCCCAAAGCAAATGCGCGATTTCGTCTCGTCAATTATGAAAGATTTGCCGCTCGCCACACGTGATCAGATTGTCGAACGCGCCGCGGGCAATCCCTTTTTCGCGCTCGAACTGGTGCGTGGCTTGCATGATCGTGGTCTGACCGGTAAAAAAGCAACCCTTGATCAGCTGCCTGACACGGTGCACGCGGCTGTCCTGGCAAGAATCGATCAGTTGACCTCGGTCGAACGCACGGTGTTGCAAGTGGCGGCGGTTGCCAGTCGAGCGTTTACGCTGGCGACGCTGACTGAAGTGCTGGACGAGTACACACCGAAGCAGATCGAAGACGCAGTCCAGGGCCTGCTGGCGCGCGATTTTATTATCGCCAACGATGGTGCATTCGTTTTTCGCCATATTTTGAATCGCGACGTTTCTTATAGTACCCTCTCACGCGCTGAACGCATTCGCCTGCACGAGAAGTTTGCTCGCTCGTTGGAGACTACCGCTGGCGAACACAAAGATGAATATATTGAGTTGATCGCCTATCACTACCATGAGGCGGTCTTGTTAAGCCTTCAGTCGGCGGTGCGTACACCGCTGAAAATCGATACGTCGCGCGCTATTCCTTATCTGCGGCGAGCCGCTATGATGGCGGGACGCGCCGGAGCGTACGAAGAGGCACAAACCTATCTTAAAAGCGCGCTGGATATCGCTCCAGAATCTCTTTATTTAAGCCTGTACGAGCAACTGGGCGACGATGGCTGGTGGACGGGTTCGGCGACCAGCAACTATAAAGAGGCTCTGGCATGTTGGGAAAAGGGCGTACAGGATGGAGAGGACACACAGGCATACAAAAGGATCGGCGCCCGCCTCTTACGCAAAGTACTGATCTCGTATATGCGCGGTGGTGGCTCGGAATTTCAAGAGGATGGTTACGATTCCATCGATGAATGGTATGCTCGTGCCACACAACTGGCTTCTGAAACAGGCGATGAATACGAGCAATGGCGTTTGCGTGTAGCGAAATTATTCGACATGCGACAGAGTATCGATGGTTTGAGCAAGCGCAAGCAGGAGGGACTGGAGGCGGCGCGCTATTTCGAACGCATCGGTGACATGACCGCGTTAAGCGAGGCGCTTGATGCCTGCGGTCTGATCGCCAGATTATTGCACGAATATAAAGAGGCTTTCGAGTTGGTGCAGAGACGGCTAGCTATTCCCAATTTGCCCGAAATCGAGCGAGGAGACGCGTTGGGCGTGCTCGTTTGCATCAACCAGAAGATGGGCGATTACGACTCGTGCATCGCATTTATCAGGCAAGAGCTGTTGCGCCTCGGTTGTCGATCTCTCATTCACCTGGGTCTGGCCGTTTCTCAGTTGACTGCCTACGCGTATAGCGGTGGATATTGGACCGATATGCCCGAATTAAAAAAAATTATGGATGATATTTATGAGCAGAACAGCTACGATCCCACTGGCTCACTCATGCTCTTTGATGGTTATATAGGCCTGTTGTTGTACGCTGTGGCGCGTGCTGATCAGCCTCTTATCGATGCTACGATCGCGGTATTGCTGCATATCATATCACTTATGCCTCAATTGCATGAACAAGTACAGATGATCATAGACTTTATCATCGGCAAGAGAGATGGTGTAGAGATAGAACTGAACTATTCCAAACATGGAGCAATCAATCTCTTATTGCTGCTCCTCAACGAATATGGCATTGTGCTCAGGAAAGAGGTTATCGATAGCACCCGTCGAGTTTGCCTGGAAAAAAGCTATGGTTTGATCGATATAGGTATCGCGGAAGCATTGGCCGGGAACGATAATGAGCGTTTGGCCCGGTGCATCGAATTATTGCTACGCCAGCAAAATGTCGTTCATGCCGCTCGTATGCGTATTGTACTGGCCGAACGAACTGGCGATCAGTCACAATTGGAGTTAGCGCGACCAGTACTGGAGCGATTGGAGGATCGAAAATTTCTGCAACGACTGGCTGAGGTTGAAAATACTCTTTGTATGAGTCATAGCGGTCGCTAATCGCGGAAAAGTTATCAATGGAACGTTGTAGATAAAAATAGAGAGTTGACAGTTTTCCCAGAAATCCATACAATTGCCAATGATATTCATGTGATTGGATGGTTTTGACATGGAAGGTCGGTCTCACCTGTTGGTAGGCCTGGCGGCGGCTGTCGTCGTCGATAGTGTTTTTCACATCAGCGGTCCTCCCTTGATCGGTTCGAACGTGGTAACGCTCTCACTCTTAACGGACAAGACCGTGTACTATATCGCGGTCGCGCTGGGAGCGTTGTTGCCTGATATCGATAACGCGCGTAGCACGCTGGGCAGGCGGCTGGGCTTCGTGAGTAAAGAGATTCAGCACGTCGCGGGTCATCGCACTATTTTTCACAGTATTCTAGGTCTCATAATCGGCTCTCTGCTTGCGATCGGGCTAGAACGCGTGGTAGTCTATTTACTGAGTTTACGCGGACTGATTCTTCCGGCGCACATCGTTGCTACATCGCATCTTGTTTTTATCGGTGTGTTGCTTGGATGTGTCTTGCATATTGCGGCTGATGCATTGACGCAGGGCGGGGTACCGTTGTTGTGGCCTATGCATAAGCGTTTTGGCTTTCCGCCAGATGCACACTGGCGCTTTCGTACCGGCACGTGGCCCGAGTTCGTGATTGTCTGGGCGCTCATCCTGCTGGTGGGAGCTGGTATCTACTTTGCTGTACTCACCGTTTAAAGAACTGATGAGTCAGGGATATGCAAGGGGAAAAATGCTCGAACGTCTTCACCTCCGCTCACGTCTCTCTTTTCTCACGGCACGGCGCGTCGCCTGGTTTTTGCTTGTCGTGCTGATCGTCGCGTACAGTTGCTGGATGAGCGAGCAGGTGATCTTGCGCTACACCACCTTCAAGGCTACCGCCTTCGATCTGGGCAATATGGACCAGGCGGTCTGGAATACGCTGCACGGCCATCCCTTCGAATTTACCAATCAAGGTAGTAACTGGTTTGGACAGCCAATCAGATTGGCCCAACATGTAGAGCCGATTATATTTCTGCTCGCGTTGCTCTATGTTTTCCATGCCGACCCGCAGATCCTGCTCATCTTTCAAACGCTGGCGCTGGCGGCGGGCGCACTGCCGACTTTTTTGTTGACACGCAAATATATTCCCTTTTTCCCGTTACTGGCTCCGGTGATGAGCATGGCCTATCTTGCCGCGCCCGCGCTGATTGGCATGAACCTCTACGATTTTCACCCCGTTGCGCTGGCAACCCCGCTCTTACTCTACGCGATGCTGGCTCTGGCTCATCGTCGCTATGTCTGGTTCGTGCTGGCCTGTTTTCTGGCGGCGATGTGCAAAGAAGAAATGCCTGCCGTGGTCGGCTTGCTGGGCCTGCTGGTCATGTGGAAGTATCGTTTGCCACGCCTGGGTCTGGCGCTCTTCATCTGCGGCATGCTGTGTAGCGCTTTTTTCTTCCTGCTGATTATCCCCCATTTCAACGTGGGCGCGCACCAGAACAACTACTGGTATCGCTACCAGGCGTTGGGCAGCACGCCCGCGAATGCCGCGCTGAACGTGCTATTACGCCCATGGATTTTGCTGGCCTTCTTTTTCACCTTGGATCGTGTCTACTATCTCTTCGGTATTTTCCGCAGCTCGGCCTTTCTCGCGCTACTCGCGCCGGAGTGGCTCTTGCCGACAATTCCCAGTTTCGCGATCAACTTATTGGCCTCGACTTCACAACAGCATAGTGGAGTCTACCAATATAACGCCGCCATTATCCCCTTTGTAATTATCGCCGCCATTCATGGCACGCGGCGTCTGGTCTATCTATGGTACGGTTTGCGTGATGAGACCGAGCTGCGCGCGCCATACCGCGCAGCGGCTGTATTCGATTATACCCAATACCCTCCTGGTAAACCTGTGCCTGGTACCGCGTATATTGTGCAGCGTGTGCGAGTTTTGCTGCTCTGGGGCCGAACGGCGATCGTCACAGCCTGGCACGATGTGCGCGTGCGATCCGTCGTAACCCGCTTACAACCGTCTTTCGTAGTGAGCCGTAAGCGTCTCCATGTATTTCGCCTGCGCCTGACGGATGTCGCGCAGCGTATGTCGCTGCGTTCCCTGCAAGAGAGTATTATCGGCGTCATCATGTTTTTGTTGGTGCTCAATGTTGTCCTGTCGATTCCGCTTTTCAATATCTTTCTGGCGAACGCGGAACCAGGAAGTCGGGAACAACATATCCAGCAAATCCTCGCGCTCATTCCACCTGATGCCTCGGTCTCTGCCGGTGGCAACCTGGACCCTCATCTTTCAGACCGTCGCTATATTACTGTTTTCCCGCAATTGACGGTGCAGGCATATGGTGAAAAAGAAAGCCATGTTGTAGACTATGTGATTGTAGATCTTGATAATGTTTCGCCTGAGGATACAAATTACTCAGCCAATTTCCTTACTATTTTAAATCAAATACAGCGATCGAAACAATTTGTTCCTGTTGCCGAGGCAGAGGGAGTTTTACTTTTGAAACGCGCAAGCCCGTAGCGCAAGAGTATCAATGAATGGTATAATCCCTTTTAAGAACAGCAAGTGTAGAAAGTCAGCGTTTACGTGAGCTTGACGAAATACCGGTAAACACAAGCTGGGCAATAGTAGTAAATCCTTGTTCGAGAGGATTAGGATGAAATGCGCAATAATCCGTATTCTGATGAACCAACACGTGCACCATCGGCTGAAACTTTAGCACAGAGGGAGCGCATGGAAGATTTACCACCAAGGCAAGTTCCACCACAAATGTCACCACCTCCAGTCATTGAAACATCACCGGAGGTAGAGGATGTCGAGATACGGCAGGAAGAGGTGCGTACCATTCGGTACGCGATCGAGAAACTCAATGATTTCTTGCAGTGGTTTCTCGTAGTCATGGAAGTAACGCTTGCTATTCGTTTCTTCTTCAAGTTGATCGGTGCTGCTCAGGCGAACCTGTTCGCAGGCTTTCTCTATGCCCTGACCGATATCGTGTTGATCCCGTTCGCCAATATCGTGAATTCACCATCGATCAAACAAGGACAGGCTTTTGAATGGTCCACCTTGATCGCCATGATCATCTACTGGCTCATCTTCTGGGCTATTCGTCGCTTTTTGAGCATTCTAGTCTCCACACCAGAAGAACCAGAAGCTTAGCCCGGGATACAAAAAAGAGTGGCTCACAAGCTCTATCTTTTGCTTGATCGCCACTCTTTATTTTTTCACCTCCTGGCCCCCTGCTGCTTTCCTTCAGTTCTCTTTTCTTCTCACTCCATACGACTATCTACAGAAACGTTCCTCAAGCGCGCAAAAGCACCCGTCAAGAAATTGTATAGTGACGAATGAAAATCATCGCGGCAATTGTAAAACAAGGAATTGCACATGCCAGGAAAAGCTGGTAGAGTCGCTCGTTCTTGCTCCATAGTGCGAAGGTGACGGTGATAGGAAAAAGTATCAGGAAGTAACGCGGCACGGAGGTGAGCGCATCCACTTTGTTCAGCGGATAGCTGAGCGTAAAAATCATCACTACCAGGGTGAAAAGATTGTAGTGTAAGGGCAATTTGCGCCAGCCGAGTATCATTACAATGATACCGATGAGTGTGAGTACTAGATAGATCAGATAGATGGATGGAAACGTACTATCCAGTTTCATATAGTGGATAACGGTAATGATACCCGTTCCAGGGAAGGCGAGATGCCGTCCCCAGATGATATCCTCCTCGTGGCTAAAAATGAAAGGGTTTCCCTTGGTGATATACAAATAAGCCATAAAGATAAGCGTACCAACGGGAATGAGCATGATTGGTGCGAATGCATTGATCTTCTTGAGCCATGAAGTATCTTTTCTCGCAGATCCGAACCAGTAGCGTTGTAGATAAACGACTAGATAAGGAACAGTGAGCAGTAAACCGGTTGAACGCGTCAATGATGCCAGTAAACCGGCTAGACCAGCTATCCACCAGCTCCAGGCACGATCTCGTTCAATGCCCACGAAACAGATCAGGGAAAGCATGAGAAAAAAGGATTCTGTATAACCAGCAAAAAAGAACAGGCCAAAAGGCGCGAAGGCCAACAAAAATAATGCTCTGCGCGCGGTTTTAGCGTCGAAATCCTTCGTGATAAGCACATTCAGCAGAACGAGTGCGACAAAAAAGCAGATATTGGATAGTGCTATCCCAACCACATAATCAGTCACCATCGAGGGATGGAAAGGAATGCTGAAAAGACGCATAAGCGCGGGCCATAATGGAAAGAATGCTGTATCTTTGATCAGTTTGTAACCCGTGTATGCAATTCTTGTATAGGCCATTGCGTCATAGTAACGCCAGGTCGTAAGGCAAGGAGTAAAATTTTTGACGCAATCCTGCACCGCACTTTGTTTTGAGACAGGGAAAATATTTGCGGTGAAATAAGTAATAAAAAGCAATGCAAAACGGCTCAAAAGAAACACCCAGCCAGCTTCTTTTACATGCGACCATAGCGTAGGCTGAGTATCAATCTGTCGCGTGGATGATGAGGACACATCTTGTGCGTCGACCGTCTCTGACTCAGCAGAGAGCGGCACCTGAGCGAAAAGCGCGAAAATATTTTTGCGACTATGTAGTGCTGACATGACAGTCACAGTCCGTCCTTTACGAAATAATGAGTAATCAGAAATATGGCCGGTGTAAGACCCATCCATGGTGGTATTGTACTCCTTTTGAGGGGCTACTCATAGTTTTTCTGCTGAACCCATACTTACGCTTATCGGTTAAGCATAGTGCTAGAGTACGCATTCCTATTACTAGGATGTAGTAGTCAAAGTATGACTTTTAGCTCCTGTTTATGCGACCGAATAGATGCCCAGTGTCCAGAGCACCATGCCCAATGCCAGCAGTATCGCTGATGTCGTGACGATTACCATATGGCGCGTCATGCGCTGCTCTTCGTTTCCTCGGTAGGACCACAGGGCAAAAATAATGAATGCTGGAAAAACTTCCATATAGTAG
The DNA here is from genome assembly GCA_964657925.1 of uncultured Dictyobacter sp. Lineage (GTDB taxonomy): Bacteria > Chloroflexota > Ktedonobacteria > Ktedonobacterales > Ktedonobacteraceae > Dictyobacter. The sequence goes on along the minus strand of CAZZWK010000037.1, from coordinate 14,944 downwards.
CGAGCGATGCTGTAATGTCCACCACTGAGAACGAGTAGGCATATGAAGAGTAACATTATAGACCAGATGTATAAATAGTAATAGGTAGTATGCTGCAAGAGCATGCACATATAAACACGGGTGACAGCACAGCAAAGTTGCTAGTAACTTTTATGTAGAGAACTAGTAGACCATCGATTCTAGCACTCTTTATTTTATGACGTACACGCAAAAAACTTCTCATTTTTTACTATTCAAGCATACTAGCAGACGATACCTAAACGTAAGGGGAGCAACATTTGTTCCAGTGTACATAATGTAATTAAATACTACTGCTGTGCTCTTGTGTGCCCATATTTTTAGTAAAATGTATTATTGTCGTTGATGAAGGGACGTATCACTATGATGCGTAGGCTTATTGGACCCTCTCCACACACGCTTGCTTATCGCTGCCTGGCTCTTCTGATGCTTATTGCTATCCTGGGAGCATTCCTACCTTCGCATCTTCTAGCAGTGCAGGCTGCCCATAATATGCCCACAAAAGAGAAAACCACTACTACTATTGAACGGACGTTTATCCAGGCTTCGCGTAAATATATTGTGCCCGTTCCTATTCTCGAAGCATTTTGCTATATGGAAGGGCGTTTGAGCAACAATAATGGGGTGGTCAGTGTCGATGGTGGCTATGGTTGTATGCACCTCGTTGATAATCAGAATGCCGACACGCTGGATCGGGCCGCCAAAGACCTCGCGGTGAGCCCTCTGCTGCTGAAGACGGATCTGGCAACCAACATTTTGGGCGGAGCAGCCGTGTTACATGATACCGCATTACAACTTTCATCGACGCATACACTGCCAACAAGTCTAGCGGATTGGTACACACCGGTTGCGGCTTATAGCGCAGCCGCCACGCCAGAGATAGCCGATATGTACGCGGACAACGTCTACGCCTTGCTGAACTCCGGTTTTCGAGCGACCGCACAGACGGGCGAAGTAATCACATTGCCCGCGCAACATGTACAGCCTCACAAAGAGACGATCTCGCTCACCAACGCGGCGTCCGCCATCGGCGCTCGTGCGCAAAAAGCACCGACCGGGTTGCCACCGGGCTGCAAAAATGATGGCAAGACCGACTATCCTGGCGCGATCGACTGCATTGTCGCGACCCCCAGGTACGATTGCAATAGAGTACCAACCAACGCCCCCTGCACTTTTGAGGGTGCCAATCGACCCTCCGATTTTCCAGTCGATTTTGTCGCCATTCACGATATCGAGGGCAGCGCGCTGGATGGCATCAACGTCATGCATAACGTCAATAGTGGGGTAAGTATTCACTATATCGTCGATACCAACGGCACCGTCTATCAACTCTTGCACGATAAAGATATCGCGTACCATGTGGGCAATTACTGGTACAATCAGCGCGCGGTCGGCATCGAACACGCTGGTTATGCCGCTACCGGTTATCAATGGTACAACGCAAAAGAATACCAGGCATCGGCCAAACTGACGGCCTATCTGGTGAAGAAATATCACATCCCCCTGGATCGCCAGCATATTGTCGCGCATGGCACCGTGCCCTCGCCCACACTTTCTCTGATGCCCAATCATGTCGATCCAGGTCCCTACTGGCTGTGGGACTATTACTTCACGTTGATCGAGCAGCAGAGCGTCGCGTCCATTGGTGGTAGCACAAAGTATCCGATTATCACACTGCGACCGACGAGCGATAGTCGACCGTTCGGCGCATCTGGCACGGAGACAGGTGGTAATTTCAGTTTTTTCTACCTCTATAACGGTCCCAGCACGAGGTCCGGATTGATCGTGCACGCCGAAGCTAATGACATTCTTGACGAGACCGACAATGCCGAGGCGGGTATGAGTTATCTCTACATGGCTAAGAAGCCGGATCAGGCGGGTAGTGGCGATATGATGTACGAAATCTGGTATGGTGAGCAGGTGCATTTAAACGATAAAAAGCCGAGCCAGCAGGCGAGCGCACGACTGGCCTGGTTAGCGGTCCCTCCAGCAGGCGCAGTCGCGGGTTCAGGTGGTTATCTCTCGTTCAAGCCACACTTGAGTATCAAAATCTATGGGCGACCGGATGCCGATGCTGGTTATCAGATCGGTGATGCCCCCAATTCTGCTGCCTTTGCGTCCGAATTCATCCTGCCCATCGCGGATGATGGACACACATGGTACGAAATCAACTTCAACCATCGACAGGCCTGGGTGCCAGCCATCGAAGCCACCGTTAAATGGTAACTCGAACGAGATTCATCGGCCTGCCAGACAATTATGAACCGGTCCGCGTAGGGCAAACGCATGGTGCTCTACGCGGATCTCGTCCCCCAAATCGACCCAATCCTCAAAAGTGTACACGTTGTACCTACCCGTGTCGGCAAGTGGTGTGTTATACTTTTTGCCATCAGGAGGTACAATGTGGACGACTTAAGCATTTTCACGGGCAACGCGAACCGCGCCCTCGCGACCGCCATCTGCCAGCATCTGCACGTTCCTTTGGGCGACGCGGACGTATTCCAGTTCAGCAACGAAAATATATTCGTCAAAATCAATGAGAATGTGCGTGGTCATGATGTGTTCGTGATCCAGTCGTTCAGCACACCGGTGAACCGTTCCATCATGGAACTTCTGATTCTTATCGATGCGTTGAAGCGTGCCTCCGCCTCCCGCATCACCGCGGTCATCCCTTACTACGCCTATGGTCGCACCGACAAAAAAGATCAGCCGCGCGTCCCCATTACCGCCCGTTTGATCGCGGATTGTATCACCGTCGCGGGCGCGCACCGCGTCCTGACGATGGACATGCACGCGGGCCAGATTCAAGGCTTTTTCAACATTCCGGTCGATGAGTTGACCGCACAGATCATCCAGGCGCGTTATTTTGCCGAAAAAGGTTTGCCAGACCTCACCGTCGTCTCCACCGATGAGGGATTCGCCAAAAAAGCACGTGGCCTGGCCGATCGACTCAACGCGCCTCTGGCGATCGTCGAGAAGCGGCGTCTGAACAACGACGGCAAGATGGAGACGATGGGCATCATCGGCAACGTCACCGGTCGCAACGCCTTGATCGTTGACGACGAGATCGACACCGCTGGCTCGCTCACGCAGGCTATTCGCGTCGTGCGCAAGCAGGGCGCTTTAGATATCTATTGCTGCGCCACGCACGGCATCTTCTCCGGTTCCGCCATCGAACGCCTGAACGACACCCCTGTCAAAGAGATCGTCATTACCGATTCTATTCCCTCGCCCCAGTCTGGCCTGCTCCCCAACCTCACCGTCCTCTCGGTCTCCGAACTGATCGCGGGCACCATCAGCCGCATCCACGATGGCCGCTCCGTGTCTGAGCTTTTTTGGTGAGGAGAAACTGTTGATAATTATAATACGGACAGATTTTAAGGTGTGGGTGTTAGACAGGGTGAGTGAGGAGTACAGGAATACAAAGGTCGAGCATTCAACGTGGCCTCAGAGACCCCTACCGTGTGTGCAAGAAGTTGTAGAAACGCCTCATCGTATGTACGTGTATCTTTTTTCCCCAGATTAATGATGCCACATCCTCCCATATCAATAATTGCCCTTGTTAGCATAGTGCTTTCCTGAGAAAAATTCAGCCGATATTCCAATCCCCAATCTACAGGATAGGAACGTGCCTGTCCGTTAGAGGGTGTATGAGGTAATAAGAGCATTGCACTATAGAGGTTTTGTACGGCTTGTAAATCAGTGATAGTCCGCGATGCGAATGGTTGGTAGTGATTTGATGACAGGATATTGATACGAGTAATATTCAAGGCGGTTGGATTGTTCTTCTGAGAAGAGGGCATTGTGGCAGCTCCAACTCCGCAACCGCTTGACAGTATACATAGAACTATTAAGGCGATGAGCCACTGTTTTTTCGGCATATGTGTTTCTCCCTTCTCCGCTTGATTTCCTGGCATTACATGTTGTAGTGGAGACGTTCTATACATGCTAGGAGTTCCAAATCCATGTTTGTCCCTATGCACAACTGGCCCTTCATTCATTGTCTGGGAATCTCATACTTTCACGTCTAGTGTGCTATAATAGCCACCGTTATATTCTCCCATAAAGAAGTATGTTGCTCAGCACCAGGAAAGGGTGGAGGGGCAGTAATGAAGCCGCTTGTTGCTATTGTTGGTCGACCGAACGTCGGCAAATCCACATTTTTTAATCGTATGATCGGTGAACGGCGTGCCATTGTCGAAGATCTGCCAGGGACGACGCGCGATCGCATCTATGGCGATACCGATTGGAATGGGCGCACGTTCACGCTCATTGATACAGGTGGCCTCGAACTCGGCCCTGGCATCCCTGTCGGACAGGTGGGCCTGGCCGGTCAATCCGGCGATTTGATGGAACACGTTATGTCACAGGCACATCTGGCGATTGAAGAGGCCGATGTCATCGTTTTCATGGTCGACGCTCGTTCCGGCATCACCACCGCTGATGAAGAAGTGGCGCAACTCCTGCGCCGTACCAAAAAGTCGGTGGTTCTGGCCGCCAATAAGGCTGATAATTCCTCACGTCGCCTGGATGCGGTCGAATTTTACGGTCTGGGCCTGGGGGAGCCTATCGTGCTTTCATCTATTCAGGGCGTTGGCACTGGCGATCTGCTGGATCGCATCGTCGAGGAATTGCCATCAGTTGAGCAGGAAGATGAAGAGGAAGACGAAGAGATTCCACGTATCGCCATCGTCGGTCGCCCAAACGTCGGCAAATCCTCGTTTTTGAATTCCGTGCTGGGTTTCAATCGTTCCATTGTCAGTGATGTTCCTGGCACCACCCGTGATGCCATCGATACCTCGCTAGAGTTCGAGGGCCGCAAGATACGGCTGATCGATACAGCGGGTATTCGCAGACGTGGACGCGTCGGCCCTGGCATTGAGAAGTACAGCGTCCTGCGCTCCGAACGCGCCATCGAACGCAGCGATGTCGCGCTGCTATTGATCGATGCCAGCGATGGCCTGGCCGCGCAGGATACGCATATCGCGGGCCAGATCCACGAGCAGGCGAAGGGCGTGGTGGTGATCGTCAATAAGTGGGACCTGGCGCAGCAGCAGCGCAAAGACGAGCGCGAGGGGAATTTCGCCCATCCAAACGACGAGATCGAGAGCGCGGAATCCTATCGCAAGATTCTCGCCGAGGGGCTGAAATTTATTCCGTATGCGCCCATCCTTTTTGCCTCCGCCAAGACCGGCTATCACGTGAAATCGATTTTAGAGGCCGCCCTCAAAATCGCCGATATACGCTATCTGCGCATCTCTACCTCGCGTCTGAACGAGGTGTTACAGGAGGCCATTCGCAGGCATAGTCCCACAGTGATTCGGCAGAAGCCGTTGAAGATTTATTATGCAACCCAGGCGCGTGTCAATCCACCAACCTTTGTTTTCTTTGTCAATAATACCGATGCCGTACACTTTTCGTATGAACGCTACCTGGAAAATCGCTTTCGTGAAGCCTTTGGCTTCGAGGGAACCACTATTCGCTTGCAGTTCAGACCGCGCAGCACACGCGACGATAAAGAGTAACAGCTTGTGTTTTGTCTCTTCTCTTAATTGTTCAATTTTTTGATAAAAAAAGGAATTGTCACAAATAGGGCGATATGTTATAGTGGACGAGTAGTGAACAGGGGAGGTTCCGAATACGAAACGGGCTCACCTGTACGAGGTGGCTCCTCCTCTCCCTTCACGTCTCATGTAAGGGATTCCACGCTGCAATATGGTGAGGTAAAAATAATTATGCGTCTACAATTTACTGCAGCCGAAAAAACTGATGTCGGCAAGCAACGTGAGCAAAATGAAGACAGCGTGTATAAACGTGTAGAATCTTCGGACGAGGGTGATCGTGGGCTATTCGTTGTAGCCGATGGCATGGGTGGATATAAAGCTGGAGAAGTGGCGAGCAAATTGGCTGTCGAAACAATGGCGAAAGCCATCGACGTTTTTTTCAGACCTTTGCCCGATCAACCAACTATCCAATTAGAAAAATCGGTCGTTGACCCTGATGAGACCATCAAACTTGCCGCCAATGCGAAAAATGCGGGCGGCCAGAAGACGCAAAAACTCGATGATACGCAGTTGGTTGTAAGTGTTGAGGATCTGCTCTCGTCAGCAATCCAACAGGCGAATAGAGAGATTATGCGCTACGGCGAGCAGAAACCAGCGGCGCGTGGACTTGGCAGCACGGTAACCGCCGCCCTTGTTCGCAATGATCACGCGTATATCGCCAACGTTGGCGACAGTCGTACGTATCTATTAAGAGATAATATATTGAAACCTATCACACGAGACCATTCGCTTGTTGCGCGCCTGGTTGAGTCGAAGCAGATCGAGCCGGAAGACGTGTACACGCATCCGCAACGAAACTTGATTTACCGCTCTTTAGGAGCGGGAAACAAGAACGTTGAGGTGGACGTGTTTCACGAAATTCTCCAGCCCGGGGACAAATTGTTACTCTGCTCCGATGGCTTATGGGAGATGGTGCACCAGCAGGATCTGCTCCAGGCACTGAGCGCGCAAGAGAGCCCACAGGTCATTTGTAACAGGCTCATCGACAAGGCAAACGAAAATGGTGGCGAGGATAATATCTCCGCCGTTATCGTGCAGGTCAATGCCTACTAAAAAAGAGTGCGCTCGGAGAATATGTTTGTATGGCCCTCCCAATAGGTGCGATCCTTGACGGAAAATTCAAAATTGTACAAGTGCTCGGTGAAGGCGGTATGGGTACCGTCTACAAGGTAGAGCAGACAGGCACACCGCCTGGTATGTCCCCCTATTACTATGCGGTTAAAGAGTTGACGCTGAGTCCCAATACGACAAAAGAGGACCGCGATTCAGCCATCGAACGTTTTAATAAAGAGATCGAGCTTTTACGCGGTCTCAAACATCCACGCATCGCGTCTCTGATGTTCCCGTTTCAAGAGCGGGGCAACTCCTACTTCGTCATGGAGTTCGTATCAGGCCGCAGCCTGGAGAAAATACTTGAGCAGACGAACGCACCTCTACCCGAGGCGCAGGTGATCAAGTGGATGATGCAGGTCTGCGAGGCCCTGACGTACATTCATACACGCGTGCCACCCATTATCCTGCGCGATCTCAAACCCGGCAATATTATGATTACCGCGGACGACGAGGTGCAGTTGATCGATTTTGGTATCGCGCGCCGTTTCGATCCCAACAAGCGTACCAATACCGAGAATCTTGGTACCATTTCCTATGCCTCGCCCGAGCATCTCGGCTCTATCACTATGCCCGGCCAGCGGCGTACCGCGCAAAATCCAGGAAAATTGGTGCAGACCGATGCACGCTCGGACATCTACTCGCTTGGCGCGACGATGTATCACCTGCTGACGAACTACGAGCCCGATCCTATTCAAACGCCTGCTCCACACAGCATGCAGACAAAAAATCCACGCCTGCGAACCGTCCGTGTGGGCAATACGACCGTCTGCCCGGTCGAGCAGGTCGTCATCAAAGCCATGCAGCAGGACCCCGCCAAGCGTTTTCAAAGCGCGGAAGCCATGCGTGTCGCGCTGCAACAGTGTCTTCCCAATGCGCCCACCCCCGCGACCATTCAAATTCCCGCTATGTCTCCCAACGCGACCATCGTGGTGCCGACAGTAAGCACTGCGACAAATGGGACAGCGGCTGGTATTATCTGTCCACGGTGCGGCTTCCAGAATCGACCGGGTGCCAAGTTTTGTAAGCGCGATGGTCAGCCACTCGTCGCCGGAGTCGCGGCCCCACCGCAGAATCGTCCTCCCGCCGCACGCGTGCCCATTCAGGCACGACCGGTGCCACAGCCGGTGCGACAACCAATTCAAGCTCGCCCCGTCCAACAACCGGCGCGACAACCAATTCAAGCCCGTCCCGTTCAATCGCGACCGCAGCCTACTCAGGCCCGACCGGTGCAGCAGCCAGCACGACAGAGCATTCAGGCGCGCCCTGTTCAGGTGAACACCGTGGCTTCCGCACCAGCATCGACACCCGATCTAGCAGCGTTTTACCGCAAAGGTTTGCAATACTTAACGAACAAACAATACAGCGAAGCTATCGAACAATTCAAGCAGGCTGGTACATCTTACGATGTGCTGTACAATCTGGGCCGCGCCTATCGGCAGTATGCTCAATTGATTCGAGAAAGCAACCCAGCGCTCTTTCAACAGTATATGAAGCAGGCGATCGAGTACTTTACCAACGCGATAAAGCAGCGTGCCGACGCAGCTGATGCTCTGTTTCAAATGGGTATGTGTTATCGCGATCTTGCTTTATACTCACAGGCCACCTCGACATTTAAAAAAGTGCAGGCGCTCACGCCACAAGATTCCGCCATCTATTACCAGCTTGGGTTAGTGGCGTATGACCAGGGCGCGAGGCGCGAGGCGGAGAACGATTTCTTGCAGGGCTTGCAACGTAATCCTGACCATGCTTTGATTCTCATTGCGCTCGGTCGCCTTTATGCTGAAAACAACAAGCAAGTGCCTACCGCGATCAAAACCTTATTACATGCTGTACAGGTTGATCCTACGCTGTGGGAGGGCTGGTATGAATTGGGTCGGGCACATATGAAACAGAAAGAATGGAAATACGCGCTGAGCGCTCTGGAGCGAGCACGCCAGCAGAACCTCAACGCCTCGCAAATCTATAGCGCCATGGCTATCTGTTATATCAAAACAGGACAAAAAGCTGAAGCCCGCCGCATGGTTGACGAGGCATTGGGACTCGACCCGCAGAACGCCGAAGCTTTACGATCACAAAAACAACTTTGAAAATAACGCAATGAAGGAGGGCAGTGATGCTCTGTCCGTTTTGTCATACACAAAATAGAGATAATGCCAGGTTCTGCAAAGGCTGTGGGCGATTATTAGAAACACAGGATGCGGACGCTCCGCAGGTCGTGGAAGTCGTCGCCGGTCAGCCTGAAGCAACGGTTGATGCGACCGTTCATGCCGATGCTGGGCAGCCGGAATACGCTCAAAACGATCATCGGCAATTCCAGACGCCCTTTCCTCCCCCTCCTACGGTTTCCCATGAAGATGCTACAGCCACTTCCACGGTGGAAGAAAATGTGCAGCCAAAATCTTCTACGGGAGAATTGTACGACGGCGATGAGAGCAATGGTGACGATATCAGCAATGTGCCGACGCAGATTTTGACGACGGAGCAGCGCGATGCTATCTACGCGCGTCATCAGCACCAGGCCACGCAGGAGAGCCAGCCGCCCTCCACGACCGCTAGCGATATTGACGGTATCGCCGATGCTCCGACGCTTATCGTCTCACCTGTGCCAACGCCAACCGGCGACGAGGCTTCTGCTCCAGGCGATATTCACCAGCACGAGGAACATACCGGGGATCTTCCAGTCCTGGAAACAAATCCTGTCGCCGACGAGCAGGCTGAAAACGAGCGCGCTGAGACCCTGACGGCATCCGCCGCGACACCATCTTCAGGCGTGCAGCACGAAGAGGCCCAGACAGTGCAGACACCGCTTGCGAGCGATATATCACAAACAGAAAAGGTAGGGCAAGAATCGATGGAACCAGTTTCACCGCAAGGGCAGAGCGATGACGTTCCTGTCGTTGCCGAGCCGGTTAGTAACAGCAGCAGCACGCCACAAACTACGGGAACGACGGATGCGCAACAGGCTACAACGCCGGTGACCAACGAGTCGGACTCCAATCAGGATGATTCACAGCGTGCACAGCAGGATGGACAGGAGCAGGGTACTTTTCCTTTGCTCGCTGTCGGTGCGTTAGTCGCGGACCGCTACGAGGTAACACAGGTCGTCAGCGATAACGGGGCTGAACATGTGTATCAGGTAACCGACCACCGTGGCTACCAGCATTGCTGGAACTGCGGTTCCGAGGAGAACGCGGAGGGCGATGAGTTCTGTGTCGATTGTGGCGCTGAACTGGCAAACGCGAGCTATACCATGCACGAATATGCGCCAGCGGCTCAGCAAAGCAGCGATGCACAGGTGCTCGCCAATTCGATTATCGCGACCTTTATCGACCACGATAAAACCTATGTCATCGAACAGGAAAAAAGCGTACAGAGTTCATTCCCCAACGGCGTGCACCTGCTGGTCGCGACCGATTCCGATGCCGGGAACGTGCGCCGCAGCGAGCCCAACGAGGACAGCACATTGGCCTTTGTGATGGAGCGTGTACACGAATCGCTGTCTTCACCGGTTGGCCTTTTTGTAATCGCCGACGGTATGGGTGGTCATGCCAATGGACAGGGTGCCAGCCGTATGACCATCGGCCTCATCGCCGAGCGTATCGTGCGTGAACTCGTCATGCCGCCGCTGAGCGAGGAGAAAGCGGGCGAGTCGGTCAAAGCGTTGGACGAGGACAGCCTGGCCTCGTTGATGCAGAGCGCGATCGAAGATGCCAATACCGCCCTGGTACAGGCCAACCAGCGCGAGCAGTCCGATGCAGGCTCAACACTGACCGGATTCTTGCTCGTCGGCGATTATGCCTACATCTTCAACGTTGGCGACAGTCGTACGTATATGTTACGAGACGAAAAACTCTATCAATTGACAACCGACCACTCGTTAGTTGGGCAACTTGTTGCTGGCGGTCTGATCGAGCCTGAAGATGTGTACACACATCCACAACGCAACCAGATATTCCGTAGCATTGGGGATAAAGTAAACGTGCAGGTTGATCTTTTCAAGCAGCAGGTTCATCCCGGTGACATCCTGTTGAGTTGCTCCGATGGCCTTTGGGAGATGGTGCGCGATCCACAGATAACCGAGTTGTTGAACAACGCGCCAGACCCGCAAACCGTGTGTAGCCAGTTGATTGAGGCCGCCAACACGAACGGTGGCGAGGATAATGTCAGCGCGGTCGTCGTGATGGTGCGATAACATCGATCACTATTCGTTCTATATAGAGAAGATAGAGAAGCTACTAATACAGAAGCTGCTATCGAAAAAATAAAAACTTTCTAGATTCGCGCAGGAGGCGCACTGAGTCATCCGTGAACAGCGTGTATGATATACTAGTTGAGTATCCTGGGAATGGATTATCAAAGGGTTCCATGTCCTCCGCGCGCGTCCCCGTGAAGGGAAAAGGTTTGCACATGTCGAAGAGGCTAATTGCTATTGCGCTAGGGGATAGCCGAATGCGAAAGGAGCTGATATTACTATGCCCGGAGAGGTAACTCTGGCCCACCAGTTGGGAAAAGATTATATGCCCGTTACCGGTGGTAGCCAACTTGCATATGTTTTGCTAGAGGCGAAGCCAACCGAGATGATGGCGCAGGTGCGCATGCCGTTGAACTTCGCCCTCGTAATCGACCACTCAGGTTCTATGAAGGGCGCGAAACTGCGCAACGTGCGCGAAGCAGTCAAGATGGTCATCGATCGCCTGGAGCCGACCGACTACATTTCGGTGGTGATCTTCGATGATAGCGCCCAGGTGATCATTCCATCAATGCCCGCCAACGATAATGTGGGCATGAAGGCCGCCATCGACCGCATCCAGGATGCCGGTGGCACCACGATGTCGTTGGGTATGATTCAGGGCCTGGGCGAGCTACGGCGCTGGAATATTCCCAACGCGGTCAACCGCATGATCTTGTTGACCGATGGCGTCACCTACGGTGATACCGATCGCTGTCGACAACTGGCGCGCGAGGCCGCATCATCCGGTATCGCCATCTATCCTCTCGGCATCGGCTCCGACTGGGACGAGGGTCTGCTCGACGACGTTGGTCAGTTGAGTGGTGGCATGCCCGCCGAATTCATCAAATCGCCCGCCGACGCCATGCTGATCTTCGAGCAGCAGATCCAGAGCGCGGTCGCGGTGGCTGTGCGTAACGCGACCCTGACACTGCGTCTACCCGCCGGTGTGACGCCGCGCAAGGCCGTAAAAGTGCTGCCCATCATTCGTGATACCGATGGTTCCGCGCTCTCCGATCGACAGGTCGTTGTACAGCTGGGTGATCTGGAAAAGGATACGGCGCAGTCCGTGCTGGTCGAGTTGATGATCGATCCACGGCCCGCTGGCCTCTTCCGTATCGCCCAGGCCGAACTGACTTATGATGTGCCCACGGTCGGTCTGACAGGCGAGAAAATTCGCGAGGACATCAAGGTAACGTTCAGCAATGATGCTAATCTCACCGCACAGGTCAATGCCACTGTGATGAATTTCGCCGAGAAATCGAATGCTCAGCGCCTGGTAACGCGTATCCTCGACGAATATAAACGCACTGGCAAGGCGACCACGCGCCTGGCCCCGAATGTGACGCGTGTGCTTGATGCTGAAACGCTCTCCGCCATTGACCAGATCAACCAGGGGCAGCAGATTTCGCAGGAGCAGGTCAAATCGATCGGAAACAAGACGCGTAAACTGACGCAACGCCTGGACGATCTTCTTCCCTGAAGCTGTTTTGCTTAGCGCAACGTATGTGAAAAAGTGTAAAATTGCTTCAGCATACAGAAAAATAACCCAAAACCCTGGCAAAAACTTTGGAAATATATCTATGATGAGGAAGGATAAATCATATGTCGATACGATGCTCTCAAGGTCATGAAAATCCTGATGGGTCAGCCTTCTGCGATGAATGTGGTGAACCGCTGAATAGCGCGGCCCCGGTCGCGACCGCCGCTCCTGTGCTGACTACGACCGACTCCTCGGTCGTGAATGGCACAGATACCAGCGCGGCGGCAGGCACACAGGTCTGCCCATCATGCGGCGCGGTCAATCCTGCTGGTGAAGCGTTCTGCTCGAATTGCGGCGTAAGTCTGTTGGGTGGCACTGCCGCCTCCGCTCCTGCTGCACCTGTGGTCGATGTAACATCGGCTCCGGTAGCTCAAGATGACGCACAAGCACCGGCGGTCGATTCTTCTTCGGTCGCGACTGCTGCTCCCGCTGCTTTACAGGCGCGGCTGATCGTTGAGGCCGACAATCAGGAGTTCGATTTAAGCGGCAAAAATGATATCACCATTGGACGCGAGGATGCTGTCAGCAACATCTATCCCGATGTCGACCTCACCCCGCACGGTGGTGAAGATGGTGGCGTCTCACGCCTGCATGCGCGCATCTTCGTCGAGAATGGTCAGTACCTGCTGGAGGACGAAAATAGCACGAATTTCACCTTCTTGAATCGGCAACGCCTGACGGCCAAAACGCCGACTCCTTTGAACGATAACGATGAAATTCGCCTGGGTCGTGTGCTGCTGCGCTTCAAAACATCCTAGATAATGCCATCTCACTCCCACTCGATGTCCCGTCAGAATTGACAGCCTGCATGATACTCGCTATAATCTACGGGATATCTTGAGTGTGGAGGCTAAAGAAAGGGTCTTATGAAACGTACCTGGCAACCAAAACGCATTCCACGTAAACGCGAACATGGTTTTATTAAACGCATGTCCAATCGCACTGGTCGACGCGTGCTCAAAGCGCGTCGCGCGAAGGGACGCTGGAGCCTGACTGTCTAAATCCTGTTTACAGGATTTAGACAGTCATGTTCCTGAGTCGATTCGCAGAGTACATTTGTGGCACTCAACCGAGCATTACGTTTACGCAAGAATAGTGAATTCCAGCGGGTAAGGCAGCAGGGACGCGTACTAGCTTCTCGGCTGCTTATTCTCGCGTATGCACCAAACAACGCTGAATCACTACATGTTGGATTTGTTGTAAGTAAGCGCGTCTCTAAACAAGCCGTGCAACGCAATTATATTAAACGGTCACTCGCTGAGGTGGTACGCGGGCTTCTACCCTCGCTACAGCCAGGCTGGGACCTCGTCATCAGTGCGAAGCCACAAATTGTTGGCGTTCGTTCTACTGTCTTTTCTCAAGACGTAACTCTCTTGCTACGTCGAGCGCGACTTCTCACCTCGGCTCCGCATGAAAAGGTGAAAGGCGGCGAGTAGGCTCTTTCTACAAACGCAAAAAACGTGTGTAAAAGTATAAACGGTTGAAATTCGCGCAAAGGTTCTTCACAGTGAAATACATCGCACTTGCATTAATACGCATTTATCAACATACATTGTCGGTGATCCTGCCTCCTTCGTGTCGGTTCACCCCCTCGTGCTCTCAATATGGTTATGAGGCCATTCAACGTTTTGGCTTTTTCCGCGGCGGCTGGCTGACGGCCAAACGTATTGGACGCTGTCAACCCTTTTACAACGGAAACCTCTATGATCCAGTCCCGGAACATCTGGGCCACTAGATCAAGGAAGGCAGGAAAGCTCTCGTGGGTCAAATTGGTTACTTATTCAACTTAATCTTATCCTTCCCGATCTTCAATGGTCTGGTGGTCCTCGATCACCTCTTCGGCGATTTCGCCCTGGCGATCGTAGTGCTGACACTGATCATCAAACTCATCCTCTTCCCGCTGACATTGCAGCAGTTGAAGTCGATGAAGGCGATGCAGGTGCTCCAACCCCAGATGCAGGAGATCCGCAAAAAATACGCCAACGATCAGCAGGCACAGATGCAAGCTATGCAGGCCATGTACAAAGAGTATGGCATTAATCCAGCCGGAGGCTGTCTCCCGCTACTGATCCAGTTACCCGTACTCTACGGCCTGTATGCTGCTTTCAGATTGATTGTAAGCGCGAACACCAAAAATCCAGGTGAAGCACTTATCACTATCAACCGTTATATTTATCCATTTGTACCGAAGTTCAGCGCATTTCCGGATGTGACCTTCCGCTGGTTCGAATGGCTAAATTTCTTGAATCCCATCCTTCATCTTACCTGGACGTGGACCTTTCCTCTCAACATTGCTGATCCCACGCACGTTCTCCCCATTCTGGCTGGTTTGGCGACCTTCGTGCAGTTACGCATGTCGCAGGCCGCGACAAAGAGGAACAATGCCGGTGCGAAATCGGGTGCACCCGATCCGTCTCAGCAGACGATGGCGATGATGCAGTATGTTATGCCTTTTGTTACCGCCTTCATCGGTTTCAC
>CAZZWK010000036.1:0-59302 GCA_964657925.1 uncultured Dictyobacter sp. | reverse complement strand
GGAGTTGGAAGCTGTATGCGAGCGAGTCAAGGCGTTGCAGCAGAAAATTCCTGGTATTGTGGCAGTCCGGGCGGGTGCCAATCGAAATACTCGACAACAGGGTTATACCTATGGCTGTATTCTCACCTTTGTTGATGATGCTCATTTCCAGGCGTACTTTCCTCATCCCGAGCACAAGGCGATCAGTGCGGAACTGCATCGTCTCTGCTTGCAGCTTACGAATTTTGATGTAGAGGATGAGAGCACAAGGTAAAACTATTCCTCTTGTTGTTTCTTGCTGACGATACAAGAAAGATAGTGCGATGAATCTGAATGGTGCATTCGCTCAGTAGGTGAGTGAACGCAAGCGAAGTTCCTGCGCGCGCCCACAAGGGGACGCGCCTACGCGGGAGCTTGCATAGTTAGCGAATGCACCACTGAATGAAGAAATGATTGAGTACGCAGTGAAATGCGTTCCAAAATGGCGCGCATGAGCAGATACTGTTGTCTTCTGAAGATATTTTGCACCGATCATAACCCCTCTTGACTTTCACCCTACCTGAAGGTTGTATGCTGGTGATACGAGCTGTTGACCTATGTGAAAACGGGCAGGGAGAGATGATATGTTAAAAATTCGCGATTTTGCCAGGCTCGCCGAGGTGTCGATGACCACGCTACGGTACTACGACGAGATTGGGCTGCTCAAGCCGATGCGTGTCGATGCTGAGACTGGCTATCGCTTCTATACGATGGATCAGTTGCCGTACCTGCATCGCATTCTGGCGTTCAAAGAGCTCGGGCTGGGACTCACACAGATCGTCGAGATTCTGGATGAGGGTATTACGGCTGAGGGATTGCAAGGGATGCTGCGGCTAAGACAGGCACAACTGCAACAACATGTTCAAACTGAGCAGGAGCAACTCGTGCGCATCGAAGCGCGTCTACGATCGCTTGAGCAAGGGGGTGCTATGCCGGTTTATGAAGTCGTGCTCAAAGCGGTCAAGCCGATCAACGGGGTCGCTATGCACCTGACAGCGACCGACCTGACGTACCAGGCGCACTGGGTTGACACAATCGACAGTGTGTTGAAGCGCTACGGGGTCAAACCCATCGATCATCTGCTCGTCCTGCATGCTGAAAGTGAGGACGAACAGATATTTGGCCCGGTGGAGGTTGTCGCACCCGTTGATGAGAGAACAATCGAGATTCTGATCACACGCAGCGAGGGACGGCTGACACGGTGCGAGTTGCCAGCGTCTCCCCAGATGGCGAGTACGCTGCATCATGGTGCGCCTTCAATGGCGTTCTCGGCCTATCAGGCGCTAGGAAGCTGGATGGAAAACAATGGCTACACCATTGTTGGACCACGGCGGAAGATTTGCCTGCGGCAGGGAGAAAATCTTGACGACACGCTCACCGAGATCCAGTTTCCGGTCGAAAAATTGGCATGAACGGAAGATGCTCTAAAAAGTGAGCAATAAATAAGTTAAAGAACAAAAGAGAACAGGAGAATAGAATGATTATCGTTACTGGAGCTAATGGACAACTTGGTCGAGCAGTGGTGGAACGGCTGCTCACACGCGTTCCTGCCGAGCAGGTCGGGGTGAGTGTGCGCGAGCCGGAGAAGGCACACTCACTCAAGGAGCGCGGTGTCCGCGTGCGTCGGGGTGATTTCGACGATCTCAGCAGCCTTGCAGACGCATTCGAAGGGGCTTCGCAGGTACTTATTGTGTCATCTAGCAACTCTGGTGAGGTCGCGGTCCGCCATCATCGCGCCGCGATCGAGGCAGCCAGGCAGGCCGGTGCTCGTCGCATCCTCTACACAAGTCACATGGGCGCATCTCCGACGTCGCATTTCGCGCCTATGGTTGACCATGCCGCGACCGAGGTGGCACTGCGGGAATCGGGCGTGGCCTACACAGCGCTGCGCAACGGTTTCTACGTATCGTCGGCGCTGATGTTGCTCGGCAACGCCGTTCAAACCGGAGAGTTGGTCGCTCCGGAGGACGGTCCGGTGGCCTGGACGACGCACGCCGACCTGGCCGAGGTGACGGCGATTACGCTGAGTGAGGAGGTGCTCGATGGCATAACCCCTCCCCTTACGGCCTCTGAGGCGATCGACCTGGCGGGTATTGCCGCCATCGCCGCGGAGCTGGCACAATGTCCGATTCGCAGGATTGTGGTGCCGGATGATGAGTATAGGGCGGGGCTGATCGCTCATGGCTTCCCAGAGGCAGGGGCCGAGATGACGCTGGGCATCTTCCAGGCGAGCCGACAGGGTGATTTCGCCACGGTCGATCCGACGCTCGCTCGCCTGATTGGCCGATCACCCAGGTCCTTGCGCGATGTGCTGAAGGAAACAATACAAGCGCAGGGATAATGCTTCGCTGCCAGGAGGGCTAAAATTCGTCTTTTTGCGGACTCTGCGGCAACGACGTGTAGATAGGGAGGGAAAGATATGTTGCTCCGCGGAGACTTCTGCAAAATAGCGCAGGTTTCTGGTTGCCTGTTGCGTTATTATATTGAGTATTAAAAACGATCTCAAGTAATTACGAAAGGCAAAATACATGAAACTTGCATCTACTGGTCTTGCTCATCTTGGTTTGCGCGTCACCGACCTGGCTCGCGCACGACACTTTTATGTGGACACGCTTGGCTTTGTGCCATTATTGGACTCACCGGACCGTTTGATCTGTAACGCGTATGGTTCGAGCATCGCTTTTCAGGGGAATGCGCCGCAGACGCGGGCAGATGATCGCTTCGATCCCTTCCGCGTCGGACTCGATCATGTCGCGCTAGAAGTTTCGTCAGTCGATGAACTGGGCAGGATGAAACAAGAACTGGACCTGGCTGGGGTTCCCAACAACGGGATCGAGCAAAACGCGCTCACACATACCAGCTACATCAGCTTTTATGATCCTGATGGGATCGCCTGGGAGCTTTATTCGACGCCTAAACGATAGGCTGCTCACATACATATTAATTGGCTGGTGAGGATTGGATAATTGCAGGATGGTAGAGCGATAGTATTCGAGTCTGCCCTCTAACCCGTTTCAATGGTAGATAGATATTGTCCCACGTGGGCGATTGCTTCGCAAAAAGAGCAATGTTTAGGGAAAGTCTTTCACTAGAGATGGGTATAGAGGGAGTAGGTACTATGGCGTTAGCACCACTGGAATATATGGTACTCGGATGTCCGGGGAATCAATTTACGGACAAGATTGTGCCGGAACTGAACGCGATTCAGGAAAAGGGCTTGATACGGGTGGTCGATCTGATTTTCATACGCAAAAACGCGGACAATACGGTCGCAGCGCTTGAGGCCCATGATCTGGACGAGGATGAATTCAACGCGTTAGGGTCTTTACGCGACAACCTGATGGGACTGATCACCCCGCAAGATATCGTGACGCTCAGCGACTCACTGCCCGCTGATACGTCGGCGACGATCGTGCTGCTGGAGCATCTGTGGCTGGACAGATTGGAGACGGCGGTGGAACAGGCGAACGGTGTTGTCTACCTGGGAGGGATGATCCCGCATCCGACTTTGCAGCAGGTCAATCAGGAATTGGCAACCGCGCAGGCACAAGAGCAGGATCAATAATAGTGGTATCAGGCAAGTGAACGAAAACATACTCGATAAACATCTATAAAGGAGCAGAAGAAATGTACGGACGTGATAGATTCGGCGGCGGCTTCGGTGGAGGAGGCTGGGGAGGATACCGGCATTGGGATGGTGGTAGAAGGATGGGTTATCCGATGTTCGGTGGTGGCATGGGATTACCAGGCCTGGGTGGCGGCTTCGGGCTGGGTGGACTCGGTCTGGGCAGTGGATTGGGGCTGGGTGGCATGAATTCCGGTATGGGCGGTGGGTTGGTGGGTGATCTGTTGTCGGGCGGCATAGGCTATCTGATGGGCAAAAATATGAATCAGAATCAGCCGTATGCTCAGCAATATCAACAGCCTGATCCACAACAACAATACCAGCAGTATCCGCCTCAGCAACCAGCACAGCAGTATCAGCAACCTGCACCTCAGCAACCATATCAACCACAATATCAGCAGCCAGCCTCACAGCAGCAGTATCAACCACAATACCAACAACCAGCCCCGCAGCAGCAGTATGAACAACCGGTACAGGGAGCGGCAGGTGGTGGTCAGGATAACCGCATCGCGCAACTCAGGCAACTGGGTCAGCTGCGAGAGCAGGGTGTTTTGACCGATGCGGAATTTCAGGCGGAGAAGCAGAAGATTTTGAATGGGTAGATGACTATGAAGGGCTTGAAATTCAAGCCCTTCATGTTTTTTTATCGCAAAAGGTGGTTTTACGGAGTCGAGGCCGGGCCGGGTGATGGATTGGTCGAAAGCACTTCTGGCGCTCGCGGCGTCTGTGAAAAGTCGAAGTCTGAGGTGAGATTTCCCAGGATCGAGACATCTTCGCGCACCGTCGGGCGTGGGTCGGGGCGACCGTCCGTTTTGGGGTCGAGACGTTGACTATTGAGGAAATCGTCTTCGATGAACTTCAGGTAGGCGTCGAAGCTCAAGGTCTGGTGATCGATATAGCCTTTTTTGGCGTATGGGCTGATCACGATACCTGGCACGCGCAGACCATAGCCGTTCTGATCGACGCTGGGAGGATTGACACTATCGTAGAAACCGCCCCAATCGTCCCAGGCGAGGAAGATGGCGGTGCTGCTCCAGTCCGGTCCTTGCATGATCGCGTTGATCAGGCCGGTGACGTACGACTGACCGGTGCTGACCAGAGCGGGCGGGTGCTCGCTGGTCTTGCCATTGGGCGTGATCCAGGTGACGGAGGGCAAGGTACCTTTTTGAGCCGCCGTATAGAAGTTGCTCAAGTTCTGGATATTGCCTAATTGTCCATCCTGCTTGACTGTGTCGAAATTGGGCAAAGGATTCCAGATGCCAGGGGTACCGGCGCCTTGCTTTTTGGGTTGGCACGAGGCGGCATCATCATCGCAGTCCGGTTCGGTTCCGGGCGCGACATAATAATTCCAACTGACATGCTGTTTGTAGAGCAAGTAGGTGAGATCCGTCCAGGCATAATCCGCTTCCCCTTTGTTGGCCTGCTTGATGGTGTAGGGACCGGTAATGTTATTGGTGCAACTTTGTGGAACATTCTTCTGCGAACAATAGGCCGACCACGCGGAGACCATATAGAGGTGGGCGGGCAAGCTCCATGATGCGGCAGGCTCGAACATGTGGTCCTGCAAGACGAAATCGCCTGCGTACTTCCAGTAGTTGGGAATCTCGCGCGCGTCGTGGTAGCCCATGACATCGGTCAACCCGTTGCCGCTGCACGCGGGATCATCCACATTCGTACAACTGCCCTTGCCTTTCTCCGCCTGGCCGATAAAGCCGTCCATCTTGCCACCGTCCAGGTCGGCGGTCGCGTTGGCCGCTCCATGTGGGCCGCCATGGTTGAGATCCTGTGGGTCGTGGTATGGCTTCACACACTGCCCAGTCTTTGGATCGTTCACACAAACGGTGAAGGTACCATTCCTGGTCGGTATACCGTCCGCGCCTGGGAAGGTGCCGAAATAGCTGTCGAACGAGCGATTCTCCTGCATGATCACCACGATATGCTTGATCTTATGAATGTCGCCGCTCGTACTACTGCTCTGCTTTTGATTCGTCGTACCGAACAGGCTACATGATGCCAGTGCGGAGATGCTCAACACTATCAGCACCTTCCAGCCGATCGAGACGAATCCTGGTGCGCGACTGCTTGCACGCTGCATACAAAACTACTCCTCTTGCAATCTTCGAACACGTATTTGGTCGAGGCACGGCATTGCATTCGTACCCCACAAGGAGTATATAAAGTCGCCCTCAAGAAACCTTCAAGAAAAGGGCAAGATTTGCTTAATACGCGGATCGGATAATTTATGATTTTTATGTTTTAGTGCTATTTTGTTTTGTGTTTATTGAAATAGAGAATCAGTAGGGTGTGCTGATGAGATGATATGCTATAGCTAAGCTGGCTGCCATGGCTAGTTAAGCTCAAAAATAGAGCGATGTTTGATAGGCTGATTGGAGCAAAGATATGATACGCATTCTACTGGATACGGACCCTGGCATCGATGATGCACTAGCGATTTTTCTGGCGCTGGCCTCACCTGAAATTCAGTTGGAGGCGATTACGACGGTGAGCGGCAATGTGGATGTGGAGCAGACGACGCGCAACGCGCTTACACTGCTGGCACTGGCTGATCGCAGCGATATTCCGGTCGCGCGTGGCAGTCGTTACCCGCTTGTGCGCACGCCTATCGACGCGGCGCATGTGCATGGTAGCAATGGACTTGGAGATGTTACGCTGCCTGCACCGACAATCGAACCTGTATCGCAGCATGCGGTTGATCTCATCATCCAGACGGTCATGCATAATGCGGGCGATATCACGCTGGTGGCGATTGGACCACTGACGAATCTCGCGTTGGCGCTGCGCCGTGAGCCCAGTATCGCCCAGCATGTGCACGAAGTTGTGCTTATGGGTGGGGCGCTACGCGTGCCGGGCAACTCGACCCCAACGGCTGAGTTCAATATTTTCGCTGATCCGCATGCCGCGCATATCGTGCTGCAAGCGGGCTGGCCCATTCGCATGGTTAGCCTGGATACCACGACGCGTACTTTGCTCAAACGCGAGCAGGTGTTGGCGCTCACACAGAATGGTGGGGCGGTCAAACAGGCCATGCGGCGTATGCTGGAGTACAACTTTCAGGTGTTTGGGCCACGCTATGGAGAGTTCGCGTTTCAGATGCACGATCCGCTGTGTCTTGCCAGCGTCTTTCAGCCTGACCTGATCGTGTGGGAGGAGAGCTATGTGGATGTCGAGCTTGATGGTAAGTTGACGCTGGGTGAGACAGTGGGCTACTTCAAACGACACGATTCACCACCGCCGAATGCAAGGGTGTCTGTCGATGTGGATGCCGAACGCTTCATTCAGGATTTTCTCGCGCGTATCGATAGAAGGTTTCCTTGAACTCAGCTATGGAAATTCCGGCTGAGTCCAAAAAGCTCTTGCTTTTCTTGCCACCATTGCTTATCATTAAGCAAGGCATAAATATTTTGCTATTCGTGTGCGGTTAGTGTTCGGTCAATGTGCAGTCAGTGTTCGTCGCGCCATCGCTCGCAAGCAAGGATTGGCAGAGATAAACGCGTAGGGCAAACGCGTGGTTTGCCCTACGCGGGGGGGATGGATGTGATGAGGTTTTGAAGGGGAAAGCAGTGTCAGCAAAACGGCTCACTATCGATGATATCGCGCGCCTGGCGGGAGTTTCTAAGGCAACCATCTCGCGCGTCCTCAACAACAAACCTGATGTCGATCCTAATACGCGGGCGCGTATCTTGCAACTGGTGGCCGAGCAAAACTTCGTGCCCAACGCGACGGCGGCCAATCTGGCGGGCGGACACAGCAACCTTGTGGGGATGATGGTGCGCTCGGATACGTGGCTCTACGCGCTGGAAATCATGCGCGCCGTCTCCGAACTGCTCGACGCCACATCCTACGAACTGGTGCTCTATCGCATCAACGCGCAACTCGCACGCGACCGTGGTGTCACCACGATCGATCGCCCACTGTCGGGGAACCTGACTTCAGGCTTGATATCGATCTTCCCCGGTCAAACGACGCCGGAACTGGCACCGCTTTCACGACAGGGTCTGCCACTGGTGGTTATCGATGATCAATATCGGTTGGCGGAAACGGCCTGGACGGGCCTACCAGTGCCATGGATTACCTCCGAAAATCAGAGCGGAGCCTACGCGGCCACGAAGCACCTGATTCAGCACGGACACCGCCGCATCGCACATATTCAGGGCTTATCCAGCTTTCAGTGCACGCACGAACGATACGCGGGCTACAAGCAGGCGCTGGCGGAGGCCGATATTCCGCTTGATCCCGCACTGGTGGTTGAGGGTTCGTTCAATCCGACTGGTGGGCGAGCCGCCGCTCAACAACTCTTCTCGCTAGCAGCGGAGCAGCAACCAACGGCGATCTTTTCGGCCAGCGACACCATGGCCTACGGTCTGCTTGGGGTCGCCAGCGAGCGCGGCATCCGCATCCCCGACGATATCGCGCTGGTGGGCTTCGACGATCTGGCCGCCGCCACCGCCGACCTGCTATATATGCCGCAAGTCTACCCCTCGCTGACAACGGTGCGCCAGCCCTTCTACGAAATGGGTCGTTATGCCACGGAACTGCTACTGGCACAGATCGAGAACACACGCGCCAGCAAAGATTGGGCCAGCCGCTGGTCTACGCCCAAAAGCGTGCCCGCGCCCGCTGGCCTGGTGCAAAGCGAGCTTAGCGGTGTTTTCTACCTGCAACTAGCCACCGAGCTTGTTGTGCGTTCCTCCTGCGGCTGCCATCCCATGGAAGCTGAAAGCGAGCATGCGGCGCATGATGTGGTAAAGGCTTAGCACCTCTCTTTAGGCAGCCACAGCGTAAAGCAACTTCCCTGTCCCAGTACACTGTCGACGGCGACACGTCCACCCATTTGCTCGATCCACTCTTTGACCAGGGCCAGGCCGAGACCCGCGCCGACGCCGTAGCTGCGGCTGCGCTCGACCTGATAGTAGCGTTCCCAGATGTGCTCCAAGGCGGCGGGCTGGATGCCCTCACCGGTATCCTTTACCTGTATCTTGATTGACGCGCCATCATCGGTGGCGTCTATAGCCACGATGCCGCCAGGTGAAGTATGGCGTAAACCATTGTGCAGCAAATTTTGTATAGCCTGCTCCAATCGGCGCGCATCGACGATGGCGCGGGGCAGGGCGCAGTCGATGTTCGCGGCAAGCTCGATGCGACTGGCGCGCCACGCCAGGGGTGCTCTGGCCTTCACGATATCGTTGATCAGTAGAGCAATATCGGTCGGCTCGCATTGCAGTGTTAAAGCACCGACATCGGCACGCGAGAGCATGAACAGGTCATCCACGCGACCCTGCAAATGGATCACCTCGTTCTCCATCACCTGCATATCCTGCTGCAAGGTCGGGGGCGGGAGCTCATCCCAGTGCATGAGCGTCGTCTCTAAATAGCCACGCATCGTCGCCACCGGTGTGCGCAACTCGTGCGAGACATTAGCGATCAGTTCGCGTCGTTCTTGCAAGAGCCGGGCGACACGATCGCGCTCGTCTTGCAATGCACGCATGGTGCGCTCCAGGTTAATCGCCATATCGTTGAAATCGCTCTGCAATTGCGCGACCTCGTCCTCGCCGGTCACTTCGACGCGGACACTGTAATCGCCGGAGCGCAGAACGCTGGTCGCAGCCATCAAAGCTTTCAGGCGGTCGGTTGTACGCCGAATGACGAAGTAGGAAAACAGGGTGAACGGAGGCACGATAATCACCAGGGCGATGGAGGCGGGTATCAACAGCAGGAGCGTCAGTGGCAGGATGAGCAAAGGGGTAAAACCGCCTGACGAGCTTGCAAAGATACTCGCAACATCGACCAACAACATAATCGCGCCCGTTACCAGCACGATCAACATGATGTGTGAGTGCGTCAGGGCCCATAGTAGATGTCTGCGCCTGATCCTGTTCCAGAGCGACCAGACACGAATGACGAGGCGAAAACACGCGTAGGCGATGAGATTGGTGATGGGGACGAGCGTGTAGAGTAACGCGAGATCACGGTCGAATATCGACGGAAAATAACCGCTATTTTGCAACCATAGCAGCTCCAGGGTTTCACATACACAGAGCAACAGGCTGATCGCCACCACGCCCAGGCTGTCCTTCAGCGTTGTGCGCCAGCGCAGAGGGTGGGCGAGGCGCAAGCGAAAGATGTAAAAAAGGATACAGATAATATCGAGGGTCAGGAAAGCGTTGATGTCATGTATGGAAAGCGAGGAGCCAACGGCCATGATGCAGACCAGGAGCAACGAGGTTTCGATGAGCGCGCGCCTGGGAGTGGCGGCGAACAGGGGAGAACGCCAGTGCATCACATTCACCTTTCCGGTCGCAGACGGTAGCCGATACCCCAGACGGTTTCGATATCCTCGCCTGGCGCTCCCAGTTTTTTGCGCAACCTGAGCACCGTGTTATCGACCGAGCGATCACCACCGACGTACGATTCGCCCCATACGGTATCGAGTAGATAGGAACGGCTGAAAGCCCGACCAGGGCTGCGCATCAAGAGATGCAACAAAGCGAACTCGATCGGGCTCAGGTCGAGGGCAATGCTATCAAGCATGACCTGATGCGCCTGCGGGTCCAGTCGCAAGTCGCCATAACGCAGCAGTTCGGCGCTACGCTGCTGGTCGGAGGTCAATATCTGCTGCACCTGCTCGACGCGTCGCAGCAGTGCGCGCACACGCGCGATCAGTTCGCGCATACCGAAGGGCTTGGTCAGGTAGTCGTCCGCGCCCAGTTCAAGGCCGATGACACGATCGGCCTCCTCGCCACGAGCGGTCAGCATCAAGACGGGCGTCGGCGCGGATTGACGTAGGCGACGCAGGACCTCCAGGCCGTCTAACTTCGGCAGCATCCAATCTAAAATCACCAGCGCGGGCCGTTCATGGGCATGCAATTGGAGCGCGCTCAATCCGTCTCTGGCGTGCACTACGCGATACTCGTTCGCCTCCAGTTCACGAATGATTATCCGCGCCAGGTCTTCAGTATCTTCGACTAGCAACAACGTGATCATCTCAAACAGGCCCATCCTTATTTCACATCCGCACCTATGCCGAGCACATTGGCGACAATATCTCCAACTATCGGCAATCGGTAATACGAACCGCGATAAGCCTGGGTTATGCCGATGATCCAGCCCAGAAAGGCCACGACATTGAGCAGCATCATAAAGAGAAAGAAGAAAAAAACAAAAACGCGTGGAAATGCGATGTATTGAGTTATAGCATATCTACTCATAAAAGGTGCGATCATATCGATCAGGTTGATGCCGCCAAAGAAGATGAGCGATTGCAACGCGTGAAAGCGCACGTAACGACTGCGCCTGTTGAACACAGCGAACAACAGGCCGGAGAACCAGCCCAGCGAATATGTCAGCGCGGCGACAACGCGTACGTCGTTATGCGGTAATGTGCGCGGAAAGGTCTCCGGCTGATCATACCTGCTCGTGGTCTGCCCGGTGGTCGAGTAATCGGTATGATAGACGCGCTCCTGCTGATAGGCTTGTTCTTGCTGTGGATATTCGTTGTACATAAAGCTCTTTCCTGTTCCTTCTATGCTTGCTAATGGTTTTTCAAAAACGTCTCTGAGCCTTATGATATCCGGCAGATGTCGCGTGTTCATCTCACAATTGTCGCAAAATTGTCACAGTTCTTCGTTGAGGGCATCCTCTTGCTCCTGCTGCTCGAAGACGATGCGCACAGTGGAGCTTGCGGTGGCGGGAATGGTTATCGCGCCGGTTTCCTCCTGCTCGCTGGCATCGAAGGCGACGTGCTGCTGCTTTAAGAATGTGTGCGTCTGTTCCAGATCGTTCACACGCAAGGTTATGGCGAAGATGCCCTCACCGTTGTTATCGATGGTTTGCTGCAATTGTCCGCGCTCGTCGGGCGTGACGATCTCCAGCGATTTGTCGTCGACAGGGATATGTGTGACGCGCATGCCGAGAACCTGGACAATTTCGGTGTCCTGGCGGGTCAGGCCGATGCGGTTCTGGTACAGGTCGAGTACGTCGACTAGCTCTTTTACGCCGATGGCGGCCTCGATCCAGGCGTTGGTGCCATTGGCGTGCTTGCCCGCCTGTTCCACCTGGAGACGCTGCTCGTCCGATTGGTCCCATTGGATGAAGAAGGGCCATGGTCTACGCCAGGCGGTGCCGCCGGGGATGAAGAGGCGCCAGGAGAGTTTGGTGCCGTCTGGGCGTGTGCGCTGCATGGCGAAGGGGGCATGGGTGAACAGGGGGCTGCCCTCGAATTGCGCGGCAACTTGCTCGATGGAGTCGGTGGCGAGCGCGAAGCCCAGTAGCACTTCGTCGCGTTTGCCAAGGGCGGTTAACAGTTCCTGACCACCAAGGGCTGAATTCTGCGCCTCTTGCTGGTCATAGACGGCCAGCAGCTCGATATAGTCGAGGCCAAAACGGATGATGGCGTTTTCGGTGCCGCGACCTGTGTGCCGCCCGCCTGCTTCAACAGCGAAACCAAGCGACTGGTAATGCTCAATGGCGATCTTCAGGTCACGCACGGCGATCACCACGTGATCGAAACGTAAAGAACTCATATTTTCACTGCTCTTTTCTTAATCACAAGAACTCTTTTTTAAATGCCGTTAAAAAATGAAAGTGGATATCCTACCAGGCGATAAATCGCGGGTGGGTTGCGCTAAAGCGACCCCTACAGTGGTAAGAAGATGTTATCCTACACAAATCTGTTGACGAATTTATTATCCCACACAGAGGGGTCAATGATGGATGAAATTGCTGTTCAGTTCACGGAGCTCTTTTTCAGCAGAGTGATTTCAAGAAGATGTACTCCTTTTTGTAAAGATACAGGTGATATAATGGGGAGGACTTAGTGGAGAAGTGCGCGCCCACAAGGGGTCGCGCCTACGCGGTTTGAGTGAAGGCAAACAGGGTGCGAGATCACAAGGGGCAGACATTCCGGGGGACATGTGCGCGCCCACAAGGGGACGCGCCTACGCGAGTTGTTGGCATATTTAGTGATTGCACCCAACGGAACAAGAAGGTGAGGTCAATCTTTCTATGGCATTAGCAACCTGGTGGCACGGTGACCCTCTACCGGACCTGCCTGAACTGCCCGCCTTTTCCGCCGTGCGCTCGACCGACGTTGACCTCATCGCCCGGCTGGCCGAACTCTCGCAACAAGAAGTGATGAGCCGTTTCGAGGATGAAAATCGGCTTTATGTGGCCTTCATTGATCAAACACCCACCGCGTATGGCTGGGTAGCGACGAAAGAGGGTCGCGCCAGCGAGATTCATCTTGATTTCCTGTTGCCACAGGGAAACTACTACCTGTGGGACTTTAAGACGCTGCCCGCCTGGCGCGGCCACAGCATTTATCCTCACCTGCTGCAGGCTATACTGAAACAGGAAATGCAGAACGCCGAGCGTTTCTGGATTCTTTACGCGCCGCAAAACATTGCCTCAGCCCACGGCATCAGTCGCGCGGGCTTCCAGTTCGTGGGTGATTTTATTATCGCGGGCGATTATATCAAGGCGATCGATCTGTATGACCGCAGTGAACGCGCGCTGGCGGGGGCGGCGGTGCTCAATGTAGCTATCGCGTCAGCCAACGAAATTGAACTTAAAAAGGATGCCTCCGAAAATACCGCACAATGAATTGTGCGCGGGCGCATGAATGCCGCCCCTACGGGTTTTGACATGGCGTGTCATTGCGCTTGAAACGCTAGTGCTTGTTCAGGTCGTCGGTATTCTTGCCATGTGGGTCCATATCCAGGAATGAAAGATGATCGAATTCGCGCTGCTCTCGATACTCGCGCACAAGTTGCGACATGTGAATGTAGCATATTGGTCGCCAGACCTGTCCATCGCTGATCTGCCACTCGGCTAACGTCGTACATTGCCCGGCAGGGGTAGGTATTTCGCAGCGCCGGTCCTGGTAGAGTGGCAACGTAATATAGTTCGCATCTTGCTCCGTCATCATTGATAAACCCCTTCCTCGTCTTCATCAAAAAATCTCGATATTTCGCACATACACGTTTGATGCATAATTTCGTTATACCCGCTCAATGGTCTATCCCCTTTGCCATCAAGCCTTTGCGGCCAATTTTCCACCTCTTGCTACCACGCTACCATTACCTTAGCATGTTTATGTTGTGTTGTACAATGAAAATGCCAGGAAAACACTGCCAGCACATATAAAGCGCAGTATAGAGGATCAGGTCACGGCTGACAAGAAGTAGCAGGAAAAATTCTTGAATATTACTAGTTATTACATTGCTAGTCATTAATATATAGAAGGATAGCAAATTATGAGTGAGCGAGTCGTCGAGACACACTATGGAAGAGTCAGGGGAGTCGAGCAGGGATCAATTACGGTATGGAAAGGTATTCCATTCGCGCAAGCTCCGCTCGATGAGCTGCGTTTTCGTCCTCCACAGCCTCCACAGGCCTGGTCGGATATACGGGAGGCCACGACCTTCGCGCCTACATCGATGCAGATTATTTCGCCCGCGCTCAGCGGATTCGGCGGTGAAGCGCCCGAGCCGATGTCCGAGGATTGCCTGTACCTCAATATCTGGTCGCCTGCGGCTGATAATGGTAGAAGACCGGTGCTGGTATGGATTCACGGCGGCGCGTTCGTCACTGGCTCCGGCTCGATCGCCTCTTACCAGGGCAGCTCGTTCGCGGAACAGAAAGATATCGTGGTGGTCACCCTTAACTACAGGCTTGGTACGCTCGGTTTCCTGCATCTTGGTGATCTCGCGGGCGAAGAGTATGTTGATTCCGGCAACTGTGGCATACTCGATCAGGTGGCGGCACTGCAATGGGTGCACGACAATATCGCGGCCTTCGGGGGCGATGCGGATAAGGTGACCATTATGGGCGAGTCGGCGGGCGCGATGAGCGTGGGTACGTTGTTGGCGATGCCTGCCGCGCAAGGACTTTTTCAACGCGCCATTTTAGAAAGCGGTGCCTGCCACAATGTGACGATACGCGAACACGCGAGCGAGGTTGCGCAGGCCCTACTGCAACACCTCAATATCGCGCCGGGGCAGATCGCCGCGCTCAAGGAGGTGCCCGCAGCACAGTTTCTACAGGCGCAGGAGGAGCTCGCGCGCTCATTCCCTGGTCTGCTGTATATGCCGGTGGTCAATGGTCATGCGTTGCCCAAACATCCGAGCATTTTGCTCAAGGAGGGCGCGGCCTCGGACATCGCGATTCTACTGGGTACCAATCGCGATGAGTCGCGGCTGTTCACGCTGATGAGTCCGAATGGTCCGCAGGTCAACGAGAAACGGCTGAAGGAGTTCTTTGGGGAGGCAGCCAACGAGACGCTGACAATTTATACCAATGATAGCGAGAGCAAATCTTCGGCGGATGCATGGAGCGACATTTTGACGGACGAGATGTTCCGCATTTCCGTGATTCGTTTGGCCGAGATGCAAGGCAGGCAGGGCGCGCCGGTGTGGATGTATCGCTTCGATTGGCCCTCGCCCGCCTTTGAGGGTCGCTTGAAAGCGTGCCACGCGCTGGAAATTCCGTTTGTCTTCAATACCTTACACACGCCAGGAATCGCGATGCTTACGGGGGACGCACCTGAACGGCAGGATATAGCCGATCGTATGCACGAAGCATGGGCGTCATTCGTTCGTAGCGGCAACCCGAATAGCACGAATACGTTGCCCTGGCCGCAGTACGAGCTCACGCGTCGCGCCACCTTCATTTTCAACGTGGAGGATCAGGTGCTCGACGATCCGCAGGGACGTGAGCGAGAGTGCTGGAATGGCAAAATGGAATAAAGGTTAGAATTGTTGAAATAGTCGCGCCCGTGGGTCCGCGTAGGACAAACGCGTGGTTTGTCCTACGCGGACGCTAGCATTGTTATCCACATAATGCTACTCATTATCAACAGTGGCATTCCTATTATCCACAACTCATTCACAGTGCTGTTAGCAAAACGGTGGATAAACTACTCCCCTGACGACCCCTCTATCGGCTACAATTCTTTTGGAAGCAGAACGCTGCGACATACCTTTGACCACCGGCTATTTCACCATTTTTCCGTTGTGCTTGTTCTGATCAGAAGGGGTCTTGCTATGTCAACATCAACGCCATCATCGCCAATCTGTCCTCGTAGCATTCTGCGTTATCGACCAATCGACAATACGACCACGAATTCAACGGGCGACGCGTCGCAGAGCGTAAAACCATGGCGGCGTATGTCGAACTACGCGCCACGCAAGACGCTGCCGACGAAGTCCACTACGGGCACGGGAACAGCGTCGTCTACACGCAAGCTGACACGAAAAATACCTTCCGCGCCACGCAACACTCCGCGTTCCCAGACGATAACGCGTGAGCAAAAGCCGCGCCGTGGGTCGTTGTTCTCTGGCAATTACTCGTCCGCGACGCTGGTGACGATGCTCGGGCTAGGCATGATTCTGACTCTGACGCTGATCATGCTGGGGCAGATGCTGTTCGCGTGGGGTGGGAACGTGCTCGACGATCTACGCTACGGCAATCCGCGTACCTTTCAGACCGACGCGTATGTGGGGCACGATGAGCATGGTCAGCCGAGCCACTTTATCGCGCTCAACAACAAGGGGCAGATCGAGATTATCGAATTGCCAGGCAATAACGCGTCCAGGGCGAGGATCTTCATGGGGCCAAAACTGACCGGCCCGAACGCGGATCGGGTGCCGGTGACGCTGCGCTTTGTGGATACACGCCATAACCATCAGCCGGATATGATCGTCGATTTTCAAGGCACGAGTGTGGTGTTCACCAATACGAACGGGACGTTTCGTCCGGCGCAGGCCGCGGAGTTGTCGGAGGTGACGCAAGGGGGATAGCCCTTTGCTAAAAGAAAAACTGCTTCTCGTCTTACACCTCTTTTTAAGATCTTGTTACTGAGGTTAAGAAGAGGTGTTTTTCCCCTGGTTTTTCTTTTGCCGCAGGTAAAGAAGAGCGAGATTGTTCCGTGTTTGCAGAGTATAGGGGTGGAAACCGACCTAAAGGATGCTTGACACATAGTGATAGTACCCTTTGCAACAAAACTTGTTAACTGGAAAGCTTGCTTGTTCTACACATCTTTTATGAAGTGCTATAGTAGGAAGCAAGTGTTGTGAGGAACAAAGAAGTAAATTGCTCCCTGTTTACCATTGTAGAGGCAAGGACATTTGACGGGTGTGCATGAGCAAGTGTTGGATCAAGATCTTCCATCTGCTCGAAGTATGCCGTCGTCATCCCAAATGTTAACGTTCCACTCAGCTCAATATCTACATATGCCTTTTTCCACACAATGAGATCAGGATAAATTGCGGCTGCAAGGCAAAGTGGATCATGCATTGGAAATGCACTCATACCACGAGGTTTCCCAAATTCATCTAGATAGTAATCAACCATCGCCTTCATGCTTTGTGTGACAGGATGTCCGTTTGCTGCAAGCGTAGCAAATTGCTGGCGTTGGATGACGGTTTGATTGGTGACATCGAGGGAAACGAGACGGAGAGGCCATCCTGCGTGCAAGACAATATGAGCTGCATGTGGATCGCCAAATATGTTGAACTCTGCCGCAGGGCTTACATTGCCAGGAACCCGTAGTGCTCCACCCATGATGACCACCTCGCGAACAGACTGTACAAGTCGTGGTTCACAGCGTACCGCCAATGCAAGGTTGGTGAGTGGACCAAGAGCAACGAGAGTGACCTCCCCAGGGGCTTGGAGAATTTTCTGAATGATGGTTTCGACCGCAGAATTTGCACTTGTGTGTTGTGGTTCGGGCAGTGCAACATTTCCTATGCCATTCTGTCCATGAACATATTCAGCGAACACGGGTTGACGCAGGAGTGGACGATCACTTCCACGCGCAACAACAATATCAGGTCGTTTCGCTAATTCTAAAAGTGCCAGAGCATTGCGTGTCGTGAGGTGAACAGGGACGTTGCCACTCACCGTTGTGATGGCTTCAATCTGAACATCTGGGAAAGCTAAGGCAAGGAAGAGAGCTAAGGCGTCATCAATTCCTGGATCAGTATCAATGATTACACGAAACATCACAACATCCTCTTTCTGGCATATTTTTTTTCCGATGCATCAGAACAACATTCCTTCATCCGTAAACACTTAGGCTTCCTTGCCTTTGACGTCTGCTTTGATCAGAGCACTATCTTCATTGTTCTCTTGAAGCTTTTCCATTTGAGAAGTTCCTTGAGACGTATATAGGCGTCG
The DNA here is from genome assembly GCA_964657925.1 of uncultured Dictyobacter sp. Classification (GTDB taxonomy): domain Bacteria; phylum Chloroflexota; class Ktedonobacteria; order Ktedonobacterales; family Ktedonobacteraceae; genus Dictyobacter. The sequence goes on along the minus strand of CAZZWK010000036.1, from coordinate 41,466 downwards.
CTGATGGCTGTTTTGCTCGTATCGGTCAGGCCGCTCAGTGCGCCCGCCCCAAGTGCGGCTGCGATTGCAGTCGTAATCGGTTCCATATCCATAGCTTTCCTCTTTAACAGGGATATATAGGAATATACGATGAATACACTATTTTTTCCATACCACATGAGTCAGTTTGTAGTCTTTAGTATAGCGTGTAGAAGGTTCTGTGGCAATTAGAAAACTTCGTATACACGTTGACCATCGTGCATGTACTCTACCACGTTGCGTTGAGTAAATTCTTTTGGAGTCGTGCGTAGAAGAATCAACTTAGCGGATTCATGGGTATAGAAAAACCACGGGTCTGTTAAGGTGTATTTGGGATCGTGAACCCAAGAAGGGCAAGAGACGTTGTAGGTGTTGCAAAACCATTCGACGGAGGCGGCACAAAAAACAGCCCACTGGCGCTGATAAAGCGAGTGCTCATCATAGGGTGGGAGAGGATCGGCAATCAGTTGTTCACGTTGATCTTTAGCATAGTCATACCAATAATTCATGAAGTTGCCCAGCGCTGTCCAATCGCGTTCTCCCTCACAAATTTGTTTGAATGCAGTGCTCATGGTTTGCAAACGATCTTTCCTCATGAGAGATATCTCCGCTCTACCCGATCTCCATGGATATAAATACCGTGTTGTTCTACATTACCGTGATTCATTGCTGTTGTCAATGATATAAGAAATCAAGGTAAGATAAGAGTATGCGGAGTTGTCGGAGGTGACGCTGGTAGCACAGATGGGTAGAGTAAACGGGAGGGCGTGTAGCGATCATATGATTTGCACACGCCCTTGCCCGAAAAGAGGTTATGCTGGTTTTGCGAAATCCTCGGTGAGCCAGAGGGTATTGCTCTGGGTGTCGACGAGCACATCAACACCTATCAACGTGTTGGTGGAGAGAATGTTGAGGCGGTGACCATCATCGGGTGGCTGCTCATTGAACATGCCTTGATTGAGGTTGGTAGAGATAACCGCTGGAGAATCGGTGGTGTTTCCGCTACTCTCGGCAATGTTTTCTGCCGCCTGCGACCACGTGATACCGACAGCGGTAACACGGTCGCCAATAGGGGCTTCACCTGTGACTTGATGGGAAAACTGGTTCGTTTGCTGCATAGCGAGGTTGTGGTTGTGCGCGCTTTGCACGAGCTGCGTACTCCACTGGAAGGCTGGTAGGCCAGCGCTGGCACGTTCCTGATTGATTTGCGCGAAAACCGCCTGTGCCGCTTGCGATTGAGGATCATTGCCCGAGACAGGTGTGGATACAGGCGACGAGACCACTGAAGGAATGGGCGTCTGAGGGATGCTTGTGGGTACTACTGTAGGTGTCGAGGAAGGAGGCAGCACGCTGGTGGGAGATGGGCAGGGAGTTACGGGTACGACAGGTGTCTGGGTCAAGGGGGCACCGGTAGCTACTGGCGTCTGCGTCCCAGTAATTTGATTTGTCGTGTTGTTGCATGCTGGTGGGCTGCTTACGGGGGTGCCATTGTTCTGACCAGGCGTGCCAGCGCAATTCTGCCAACCAGGCCAACCATTCGTGGGTGTACCACCATTCTGACCCTGCCAACCATTTGTGGGTGTGCCACTATTTTGACCCTGTTCACTCGGCAAACTGTTTGTGGGTGTACCAGTATGCTGACTCTGATCCGGCGTACCGGAGCATGTCCACCAACCATTCGTGAAAGGAACACAACTCTGGTTGCCGGCAGTTTGAGATCTGCAATCCTGTTGTGCAGTTGACCATGCAGAATCTCCACCACCCCAGCCATGTGCAGAGGCTACGGCATATGAAATTACAGAGATAAAACAGACTATTACCAGAACCAGCAAGAGAAATGCACGAGGTGGTGAGCCACCCGATCGAACATTTGATTTCATCAATTTACCCTTTTATACATTTTATACATTGGGTCTCATCGTCCGCATAAGGAACCGGCATGGGTGCCCTACGCGGACATACAATCACAGATTTCGTCATCACGCGAATATCGTAGCCGACGCTGAAAGGACAATCAAGGGGAATAGAGGGAAGAAAAAAGTTTAGAGAGGAGGCAGCGACGCTTCTTGTGACTTTATGTGGAGCGGAAGGGTCTTGTGTAGGAAGCCAGGAGAGGTTACAATAGGAAAAGAGGTAGAAGAAACACATCACGCGTGCACCGAAAGCACCAGGGTCAGTAGAGAGCGCCATGCGGAAAGGAAAGAAACGACGTGCAGGTATTACAACTCTTGTTTGACAATTTCTGGTTCGTCGTGATCTTTTTGTTTCTCTTCGGGGGATCTATCTGGGGAGCTATTTGGGAAACCATGCGTCGCGTCTTGAAGCATCGAGAGCACATGCAGGAACTCAAAAACGAGGAATTGCGCCTTCAACTCCAACTCATACAGGAAAATAAGGAGAAATCCACACAAGGCTCTTCCTATGCTTCCACCCCTAAGGAAGCTAATCGCGAAGAGTATGAATCACCTCTCTATGAGACAGGCTATCAGCAACAAAGCCAGTAGTGCTTTGTCAAGGTTCATTAAAACTCACCGACGGCGGCATAAATGCCGGGTGAGCACGATAAATCGGCTCCTACCGGTTTATCTAGTTTATCCCTTATCTTACAGCATTTGCTGCAACAAATCTTCAACCAGCTTCGTTTGTGCGTTGTCGCCGACGGTACCGAGGGCGATGGCGTGCAGGTCGGATGCGGTGATGCCGACTTCGTAGAGGCGGCGCGGCAGGTCGAGCGAGGTGATGAGGTCGGCGACAGCGTCGGCTGCCGCGTGCGCGGCGCGCAGGGGGTCGCGAGCGCTTGCGGGCAGGTCGAGGGCCTGGGCCATACGCGCCAATGCCTGCGCGTGATCGGCGGCGTAGGCGTGCATGACTACAGGAAGGGTGATACACGAGGTGATGCCGTGGCCGACGTTGTAGGTCGCGCCAATGCAGCGCCCGATATTGTGGCTGAGACCCGCGGGGGCGTTGGTCACACCGAACATGCTCATCCAGGCCGCGATCTGTAGCTCCATACGTATGTGCAGGTCGTGCGGATGGTCCTTCGATTGTGGCAGATAGGTGAAGAGTCGCTTGATAGCTTCGAGCGCCAGGGTGTCGTTAATAGGGTGTGTGCCAGGAGCGTAGAGCGCCTCCACGGCGTGATCGAGCGCACGAATGCCGGTCGAAAGCCAGAGCTGAGCGGGCGTGGTACGTGTCAGGGCAGCATCCAGAATGACACTTTTGGGCACCAGTTGCGGATCGTTCACACCTGTTTTCGCCTTTTTCTCTTCATCGGTATAACCAGCCATGGATGCGAACTCGGCAGCCGAAAGCGTGGTGGGGATGGTGATGTGCGGCAGGAAATGGCCGCTGTCCTGGGCCAGTGTGTAGCTGACGACTTTAGCGGCATCGATCGGGCTGCCGCCACCCACACTGACCAGTAGATCCACCTGTCGTGTTTTCACCAGCTCGATGGCTTTATCGATGCCGCTTCTGGGCGCGTGCGCGCCGATGCGGTGAAAAGTCTCGGCGTGCAACTCACCCAATACTCCCTCGATCTCTTTGACGACCTCCGTTTTGGTTGCCAGGGTGTTACCGGTAATGATCATCACGCGCTTTCCACTCAGGCGTCTTACTTCGTCCGCCAGTCGTTGCACGCTGCCAATGCCAAAAAGAATGTGCTCTTGCGGGAGGAAATAGTAGTCACCTTGCATGTCTTGTGTTTGAGTCATGATTTCCTTTGTGCTTATTGCTGAGCAACGCCTATTCTGAAGTGTGCTCTTGTTTTCCCTTAGATCGAAGAGATAGAAAAGAAGGCCGATAATCATCATACCGATACCAAAACGAGCATCACTCAGATGTCGGGGAAGAAAAGAACTGGCGGACGCGCGTGAGCAGTTGCGTTGCATTGAATGGCTTATATAACAGCTGGATGCCCTGCTGACGAAAATATTCTTCCGAATCGCGGTAAACGAAAAAAGGGGTTGCACACAGAAGAATAGGAATGTGTGCCGTTGCTTCGTATATTTTTATCATTTGCAGCAGTTGCCACTCTGTCACGGCCCCTTCATTGATAAAATCAAGGATGACGAGGTCGGGGTGAAGACGTTCGATCGTCTCAGGGCTCTCAAATTCAAAGTTTGAAACTTCGACGTTATACTCCTTTTCTAAGATATCGTTGAACAATGCTAAAAGTTTTGTCGACGCATTCACCAAGAGAATACTTTTTTCCCCTTCTGTAGTAGCCATGGCGCTTCTCCTTCTTTAAACTATACTACTATATAGAACGAATATCTCAAAAGGAAGGGATAAGCAGGGACCCTCAAGGGGCATATTTTAGCACTCGCCGATCGTTTGTAGCAATGCAGATCGAGCAGATCAGGGCTATTTTGCCCTGATCCACGGGTTATGGCTACCAGAATTTCGTAAGTATGTGACATAATAATAGATGATTAGCGCCATCAGTCTCAGCATAACTTCTTTATTTTGAAGATACGGCGTGATGGTCGTCATATGTTGTATGGTTTATCTTCCAATAGCTGAGAAAGTTATCATCCCTTCCAACAACAGAGACAAAACATATTTTAAAAAACAAAGTGATAGATCTCGGAAACGGGCTATTATTTTCTAGTGGGAATTTTATGTTGAATAAACGTATTTCTGCCTCAGACTATCATTTTCCGACTCTTGTCGCGCTCGCGCGCTGGCGAGCGCGACAGCAGGCTGACCAGACTATTTATTCTTTCCTGGCCGATGGCGATACAGAAAAAAGGACGTTCAGCTTCGCTGATCTCGATCTGCACGCGCGTGCGATCGCCGCGACCCTCCAGGAACATGTCGAGAGTGGGGAGCGCGCCATCTTGATCTATCCCTCGGGACTGGAATTTATCGCGGCCTTTTTCGGCTGCCTCTACAGCGGCGTGATCGCCGTTCCCGTCTACCCGCCCTCGACCGCGCGCTCCGATCACTCGTTGGATAAGTTTCGCGCGATCGCTGAGAATGCTGAGGCGAGCGTGATTTTGACATCGGAATCGCTGTCCTCGCGCGTACGCGCGCTACTGGAACGCGCGCCCGAGTTGCAAGCCACACGCGTGATCGTTTCGGATGAAATCGATGCCGCGCACGGTGGGCAATGGCGAGAGCCGAAGATCGACGGCAGTACGCTGGCATTCCTGCAATATACCTCCGGCTCGACGGGCACGCCAAAAGGGGTGATGGTAACGCACGCCAACCTGCTGCACAATTCTGTGCTGGTCGAGAACTACTGTCAACATCCCGACGACGCGCATGGCGTCACATGGTTGCCGCTTTACCATGACCTGGGACTGATCGGTGGCGTTATCCAGCCGTTGTATGCTGGCTATGAATCGACGATCATGGCTCCGACGACGTTCCTGCAACGTCCTTTTCTGTGGTTGCAAGCGGTTTCTCGCACACACGCGACGATCAGCGGTGGACCAAATTTCGCTTTTGATCTTTGTGTGCGCAAAGTGACGCCAGAACAGAAAAAGACGCTCGATCTGAGCCGCTGGTCAACGATCGCGAACGGAGCGGAACCTGTGCGGCCCGACACCATGCAACGCTTCGCGGAAGCTTTCACCTCCTGCGGCTTGCGCGCGAATTATTTCTATCCCTGTTACGGGCTGGCTGAGGCAACGCTGGTGGTATCGGCGGGCACATACGGCGTGTATCCGACGGTGGCGACGTTTCAGCGCGAGGGTATCGAGCACAATCAGGCCATCTTGGTGGGTGCGGATGGCGAGCATACGCAAGATGCCACCACGTTAGTGAGTATCGGGCGGAGCCAGGCTGATCAGACGGTGTTAATTGTCGATGCAGAAACGCACGTCGAGTGCGCAGCCGACCGCATTGGCGAGATCTGGGTCAAAGGTCCGAGCGTTGCGCAGGGCTACTGGCAACGGCCACAGGAGAGCGAGGAAACCTTCCACGCGTATCTGGCGACCAATGATAGTGTCGGGAATGATGTCGACAACGATATGGAGAAAGCGGACGAAGCGGGACCATTTCTACGCACTGGCGACCTGGGTTTCATGCATCACGACGAGCTGTTTATCACCGGTCGCCTCAAGGACCTGATCATCATTCGTGGCAGCAACTATTATCCGCAGGATATCGAAAAAACCGTTGAGGCCGCGCACACAGGTATTCGTCTGAACGGAAGCGCGGCGTTCTCGGTCGATCAGGATGGCGAGGAAAAGCTGGTGGTGGTGGAAGAGATCGAACGGACCGCGCTTTCTGGGAACCTCGATGCCATCATCTCCGCGACGCGCGAGGCTATCGCGACACAGTATGAACTGCAAGTGTCGACCATCGTGTTGATCAAGCCGGGCAGTTTGCCCAAAACGTCGAGTGGAAAAGTGCAACGTCGCGGCAGCAGACAGGCCTATCTCGAAGGCTCGCTCTCGATCGTGCAGGAGTGGAACCTGGAAGGCAAATCCGCGCGCCCACAAGGGGACGCGTCTACGCGGCAGGCACAGATCTCAGCCACGAGCGGGGGTTCTGGTGTTATGGATGTGGCGGAAAAAAGCGCTAGGCCGAGGGTGACGGTGGCCGAGGTGGAGAAGTGGCTGGTAAGCCATATGGCGACGATGCTCAAGGTGTCACAAAATACGATCGACACGCGCGCGCCATTCGTGCAATACGGACTCGATTCGTTGCAGGCCGTGACGCTTTCCGGTGACTTAGAGGATTGGCTGGGCATGACGCTGTCTCCGACGCTGGTGTATGATTATCCCTCGATCGAGGCGCTGGCCCATTTTCTTACCAATACGCCACTTACAGCCACGCAAGCAGAGCAAGAACAACCATTGCACGCGACAGATAGCGATGCGATCGCGGTGATCGGGTTGGGCTGTCGCTTTCCTGGCGCGAACAATCCTGAGGAGTTCTGGCAACTGTTGTATAACGGCGTCGATGCCATCAGCGAGGTGCCCGCGACACGCTGGCCGGTCGAGCGCTATTATGATGCAGAGCCCGCGACGCCCGGCAAGATGAATACGCGCTGGGGTGGTTTCCTGCAAGATGTAGAGCAGTTCGAGCCCGGTTTTTTCAATATCGCGCCACGCGAGGCGGTCAGAATGGACCCACAACAGCGTTTGCTGCTCGAAGTGGCGTGGGAGACGTTGGAAAACGCTGGCTACGCGCCCGAGAAGATGGCTGGCAGCCAGACAGGCGTGTTCGTGGGCATCAGTAGCACAGATTACGCGCAACTGCAATCGCAAGATTTTCAGCATATCGATGCCTACGTTGGCACGGGCAACGCGCACAGCATCTCGGCCAACCGACTATCGTATTTTCTGGACCTACGTGGGCCGAGCGTGGCGATGGACACGGCCTGCTCCTCGTCACTGCTGGCTATTCACCAGGCGTGCCAGAGTTTGCGCAGTGGCGAGAGCACGATGGCGCTGGCGGGTGGTGTCAACCTGACGCTGATTCCTGAACTGACGATCGCGCTGTCGCAGGCGCGCATGCTTTCGCCCGAGGGTCGCTGCAAAACCTTCGATGAAAATGCGGATGGCTATGTGCGCGGCGAGGGCTGCGGGCTCGTGCTACTCAAGCCGTTGGCGCAGGCGCAACGTGATGGAGACAATATTCTGGCGCTGGTGCGTGGTTCCGCGGTGAACCAGGACGGACGTAGCAATGGACTGACGGCGCCCAATGGTCCTTCACAGGAGGCGGTGATTCGCCAGGCTCTGGCGAACGCGCATGTTCAGCCGCAGCAGGTGGGCTATGTCGAGACGCATGGCTCCAGCACGCCGCTTGGTGACCCTATCGAGGTCGCGTCGCTGAAGACGGTGCTGATGCCACAACGCAGCGCAGAGCAGAAGTGTATACTAGGCGCGGTGAAAACCAATGTTGGACATCTGGAGTCCGCGGCGGGCGTGGCGGGCTTCATCAAAGCCGTGCTCAGTCTGTCAAAAGAGGTCATTCCGCCCAATATTCACTTTCAAAAACTCAATCCGCATATCGCGCTGGATGGCACGACCTTTGTGATCCCGACACAGCCACAGGCGTGGCCGAGTGAGGCAGAGCGTATCGCGGGCGTCAGCGCCTTCGGTTTCGGCGGCACCAATGTGCATGTCGTGCTGGAAGCGGCCCCCATCACGCGAGCGGTAATCGATGAAAGCGAACGACCACAACATCTGCTGGCGCTCTCCGCGCGCAGTGCATCCGCTTTGCAGCAACTCGCGGCGCGCTACCAGGAATTTCTGCAACAGCGTAAGGGGATTTCGCTCGCTGACCTGTGCTATAGCGCGAACAGTGGGCGCACCCATTTCTCGCATCGGCTCACGATTACGGCGGGCTCGACGCAGCAACTCTACGAGCGGCTGACCGCCTTTAAAGCGGGTCGAGCGCAGCGCGGTGTCAGCGAGAACCACGTCACCAATGGGACAGGTCAGCAGCTCGCCTTTTTGTTCACCGGTCAGGGGTCGCAATACGTCGGGATGGCACGCACGCTGTACGATACGCAACCGACATTCCGGCGCGTGCTGGATCAGTGCGACCAGATGCTGCGAACGTACCTGCCACAATCATTGCTCTCGGTAATCTACGCTGAAGACGCAGAGATCTCGCCGCTCAACGAGACAGCTTATACGCAACCGGCACTCTTCGCGATCGAGTACGCGCTGGCACAACTGTGGCAGTCCTGGGGTGTCGAGCCGGATATCGTGATGGGCCATAGCATCGGTGAATACGTGGCCGCTTGCGTAGCGGGCGCGATGAGCCTGCAAGATGGCCTGAAATTGATCGCGGCGCGCGGTCGCTTGATGCAAGAGTTATCGATACATGGCGCGATGGTGGCGGTTTTCGCCAATGCGGCCCAATTGACGCCCTATATTCAAGAGTTTGAGGATCGTATCTCGATCGCGGTCATCAATGGCCCCACAAATACCGTGCTGTCGGGCGAGGAGACGGCACTGAACAAAGTGGTACGGCGTCTGCAAGAGGCGAATATCAGCGTACACGCGATGAATGTTTCGCACGCCTTCCACTCGCCACTGCTCGATGCTATGCTGGACGAGTTCGAGCGCACAGCCAATGAAATTGGCTTCCAGGCACTGCGCATCCCGCTGGTGAGCAACACGACGGGCGAAATATTGCCGGTCGGTACTCTATTGGATGCGGCCTATTGGCGCACACAGACACGACAGGCGGTGCAATTCGAGAAGAGCATGCAGACGCTGGCGAACGCGGGCTATGATATGTTCCTGGAGATCGGGCCGCACACGACGCTGACCTCGATGGGCAAACGCTGTCTACCCAATGGTGCAGGCACCTGGCTCTCCTCATTGCAAAAAGAGCAGGACAACTGGTCTACACTGCTGGGGACGGTAGCGGCACTATATACGCATGGTTTCGCGATCGATTGGAGCGGCTTCGATCACGACTACCATCGCAAACGTATCCCTCTGCCGACGTATCCTTTCGAGCGCCAGCGCTACTGGCTTGGGGAGCAAGCAGAGACAACTGCTCCCGCAGCTGCGAGGCAAGCGACAGCTTTACCATCGCAGCAAGCTGCAACGAACAATGGATACGAGCATCCTCTACTACACACCCATATCTCGCTGGCTGCGCCAGCGAGTGTGCATGTGTGGGAAAGCAGTTTGAATGTGCATGATCTAGCGTACTTGCGGGATCATCGCATCCAGGGCGCGATCGCATTACCGCTTTCCGTGTACATTGAAATGGCCCAAACGGCGGCGACCCAGGCCCTACAAACGCGTGCCCACACGTTGAAAGAGATAGAGCTGAAGAAATTGCTCTTCCTGGCGGAAGAGGGAGAGCAAAAAGTGCAGGTGATACTCGCACCCGATAGCCAGCAACAACTCTCGTTCTCCATTTATAGCCACGGCCCTGGAGAAGCGGACAGTCCCCGCGATACATGGTCGCTGTATGCCACAGGCAAAATTGGGCAAAACTGAATGCTAGAGGTTACACGATAGGAATAATCCGCGTGTATCTCATAGTACATTTCATTACGATACAGTTTTCATCCATTTACTCCATAAAAGCGGAAGGGGCCAGCATTTTTATCATATAATGAACTTGATTATACTATGGAGGATATTGTGGTGTTGCAAACAGCTGCTTCCGGCGGCAAAAAAATCACATTCGGACTTATTTTTTTCTCCAGCAACGAAGCGTCTTCAGATCAGAACAAATATCATCTGGTCATGGATAGCGCCCGCTTCGCGGATCAGCACGGTTTCTCTTCTATCTGGATTCCCGAACGCCATTTCACGCGCGATGGCTGGCTGTATCCCAATCCAGCGGTCTTGCAGGCGGCGATTGCGCGCGAAACCACGAGTATCGGGTTGCGTGCGGGCAGCGTGGTGATGCCACTACACAATCCTTTGCGTGTCGCGGAAGAGTGGGCGATGGTCGACAACCTTTCGAACGGTCGCGTCGGCATCTCCTTTGCCTCGGGCTGGCATCCCAACGATTTCGCGCTCTTCCCAGAAAATTATGGCAGGCGCAATGAAGAGATGTATCGAGGCATCGAGATGGTGCGTAAGCTGTGGCGAGGCGAAAAGGTAGAGGTCAAAAGTGGCGATGGTAGCATGGTCGCACTGCAAACCTATCCCACGCCCATTCAAAAAGAGCTACCGTTCTGGGTAACGGCGGCGGGCAATCCGAAGACGTTCGAGGGCGCGGGCGCGATTGGTGCCAATCTGCTCACGCATATGTACAACCAGAACGTCGATGAACTAGCAGCCAAAATTCGCATCTATCGCGACTCGCTGGCACAACACGGATTTGATCCGGCGGCGGGGCAAGTTTCGGTGATGTTGCATACGTTCATCGCCAAGGATGAGGAGACGGTCCGCGCCCAGGCGCAAGGGCCATTCATCGAATATCTGAAGTCCGCGTCGTATCTGGTCAACGCCATCGCCTATAGCCGTGGACAGCAGGTCGATCTCAACACGCTCTCGGAACAGGACCTGCACGACTACCTGCTGTTCGTCTTCGATCGTCTGGTCTCAACACAAAGAGTGCTGTTCGGCACGCCCGAGAGTTGCCTGCCACTGGTGAAACAACTGCAAGAGGCGGGCGTCAACGAGATCGCCTGTCAGATGGATTTCGGCGTGCCCACGCAGCAGGTGCTGGAAAGCTTACCCTACCTCAATGGGCTTAAAAATGCGGTGCCGCTCGCGGTCTCGGGCTATAGCGAGCTCTCTTCAGCACAGGGGCAGCAGACGACAAACGCCAGCAACGGCCATCAAAATTCGAACGGCGCGCGTCCTCATCATGTCGACGCCGGTCAAGCATCGCTAGCGCACGAGCAGGGGACGACAAAGCAGCAGAGCGAGCAACAACTTGCGCACATACAGCGGCGCTGTCGTGCGGAGGTCGCGCTCGATCATTTTTATCAGGTACTCGACAGGCATGGTATCGAGCTCGGGGCCAGTTTTCGCGGCATACAACATCTATGGCGCAATACATTGAACACGCATGAGGCGCTGGGCGAGATAGCATTATCACCCACATTCGCGCAAGACGCGGCGGGCTACCAGATTCATCCTACACTGCTGGATGCCTGCAATCAGGTGTTGATCGCGGCTCTGCCCGAAGCGCTTTTCACGGATTCGGGCAACCTTTATCTGCCAACGGGCATGCGCTCATTTCGCCAGTATGGAAATCCTGGACAGCATGTGTGGAGTCACGCGCAGTTCAGCAGTGCAATCGATGCCCAGGCACCCATGATCGCGGGCGATGTGCATATATACGATGACGAGGGCGAACTACTGGTCGAGATGCTCGGCCTACAACTACAACGGACGGCGCTGATGGAGCAAGCCGCTGCTACAGTAGTAGAGCAGACAGATGTGCAGCAGTGGCTCTACGAACTTCAGTGGCAAGCGCTGACTATTCCGCAAGCTCAGACAGACCTACAAACAGGGCGCTGGCTGCTCTTCGAGGATAAGCACGGCGTGAGCACTATGCTCAAGGCACTGCTGAGCGAGCGTGGGCAGGAATGTATCTCGGTGCAGGCCGGTGAGCAGTTCGCGGAATACGCGCCAGGGCACTATGTGATCAGGCCGGATAGTGCCGAAGATATGCGCAAACTTTTGCAGGCTCAATCAGCGGGAAGCACACCGTTACGCGGGGCGATCCATGTATGGAGCCTCGATAGCACGCCGGTTCAGCAGACAAATACACGATCACTGCAGCATGATCAGAGGATCAGCTCACAAAATGCGCTGTATCTGCTACAGCAAAGTATCGAGAAGGCAACCCCTGGTGAGTTTAAACTGTGGCTGGTGACGCAGGGGGCACAGGCGGTCAGTGGTCAGGAAAGCAGCCTTAGTTTGTCACAATCGCCACTGTGGGGTCTGGGCAAAACGTGCGCGATGGAGCATCCCGAGCTATGGGGTGGGCTGGTCGATCTGGACAGTCAGGACACGGCGGACAACGCGGCCTTTCAACTGCTAGATAGTTTGCTTGGCGAACATACAGAAGACTTGATAGCGTTTCGCGCTGGACAGAGCTATGGGGCGCGCATGGTGCGCAGTGAGCCATTCGCAAGCAAAACGCTCGCGATCGCTGCCGATGCGAGTTATGTGATTAGCGGAGGTCTGTGGGGACTGGGGCTTGAGGTCGCGCGCTGGCTAGCGCAGAAGGGCGCGGGCCATCTCGTGCTGCTCGGTCGCACACAGCTGCCCGCGCGCGAAGAGTGGGACAACGTGCCAGATGGCACACGTCTTGAGCAACAAATTCAGGGTATACGAACGCTTGAAGGACTAGGGGCGCAGGTGCACTACGCCTCGGTCGATGTCGCCAACGAAACGCAACTCAACACATTCTTGCAGGAGTACACGCAATCCCATGCGCCTATTCGCGGTGTCGTACACGCGGCCTCCGTCTGGCAAGATGCTAACGGGCAATCGCTGGTCGGCACATTGGCGAATCTTAGCGTGCAGGGTTTAGAAGCGGTCTTCCAGCCAAAGGTGATTGGTAGCTGGCTGCTTCAGCAGGCATTGAAAGAACAGCCGCTGGACTTTTTCGTCTCGTTTTCATCGGGTGCTTCGCTGTTCGGTTCCGCTGGACAGGGCAACTACGCGGCGGCGGGCGAGTTTCTCGACGTGCTGGCATCTCAGCAGAGGCACGAAGGGGTGCACGCGCTGAGCATCGACTGGGGCGCGATCTCGCAGGTTGGGTTCGGCGGAACGGCTGAGGGCATGCGGGTGCATGAATATTGGGAGGCGCACGGGATTCAACGCATCAATCCGCAACAGGTTTTAGAGGCGCTGGAACTGCTTATCCCGCAGGACCATGCGCGTGTCGGTGTGTTGAAACTTGATTGGCAACAATTGCAGCAGTTCTACCCACAGATCGGTAAATTGCCGCTGGTCAGCCACTTGATCGACCTTGCAAGCACGGCGGAGGTGGGCCAGCAACAGGAGCATGCGATCAGGCAGAGCATCAACGACGCCGAGCCAGCACAACGCGAGCAGGTGCTCGAAGGCTATCTGGCACAACAGGTTGCGGCGGTTTTACGCATCACCGATACAGAGATCGACGTGCAGCAGCCGCTCACCTCGCTAGGTCTGGATTCGCTGATGGCGATCGAGCTTAAAAATCGCCTGGAAACGGAATTGACGGTACATATTCCCATCGTTACGTTCCTGCAAGGGCCGAGCATCGTGCAATTCACGGCGCAACTACTGCCGCAGCTGGTGGATACGGAAACAGCCACGGAAAGCGCGCCCAGCATGGCCGCTCATACGCTGATCAGCAGTCGTGCCGATGGGCAAAATCAGGTTGCGGCGCATACTACACAAGCAACGCAAGCAGCACAAGAGACGCAACATGTACAACACAATCTTGCTCAACTCGACCCGCCCATCTCGCAACAGGAGAATACAACGTTAGAGACCCGCTCTACATCTACAGCGCAGGCGAATGATCTCGACGCACAGCAGGCCGAGGCGCTATTGGCGCAACTCGACAACCTATCCGACGAGGAAGTTGATGCGTTGCTCAAGCAGATGGCGCAGCAGGAGGAGGACCACTAGAAATTCATGATCGAAAATACATCCGACGCATCAAACACAGCAAACAAATCCAACACATCCGACGATCCAGCGAATCTTTCGGCGACCCAAAAAAGAGCGTTGCTCGCCAAGTTGCTGCGCGATAAAGCCCAGGCACGCGAATCATATGTGCCGATCTCGCACAATCAAAAGGCGCTATGGTTCCTGGCACAGCTGGCACCGGAAAGCGCGGCCTATAACTTACTCTATTCCGCACGTATTACAGCGGAGATCGATAGCACGGCACTACAGCGCGCGGTCGAGAAGATAGCGGTGCGCTATCCGCAGCTGACCGCGACGTTTATTTCAAGAAACGGGTCAAAAAACGGCGAACCCCGACAAAAGCTGGTGTCCAACGGCGTGATTCCGTTCGAGCAGATCGAGGCCACTAGTTGGAGTCTGGAGCAGCTTCAACACTATCTTATCGAAGAGAGCAACCGCCCGATCGATATCGAGCGAGGACCAATGCTGCGGATCATGCTCTTCAAACGCTCGCTTGACGACTACGTGCTGGCCTTTATCGCCCATCATATCGCGGTGGATTTCTGGGCGCTGGACATGCTTGTCGATGAGCTTTCCATACTTTACGTGGGGGAGAAGACGGGGCTGGACGCGCCGCTCGCGCCGGTTGGTCCACAACATAACGAGTATGTGCGCTGGCAAAGCGAAATGCTCGCGGGAGCCGAGGGCGAGAGGCACTGGCAATACTGGCGCGAGACGCTCAAAGGTGAGTTGCCAGTCCTCAGTCTGCCACTCGATGGGCCACGACCAACGAAACAGACGTATAAAGGCGCATCCCATTACTTCGCCATCGACTCACAGGTGACGCGTCAACTGAGAAAACTGGCGCAGGAGGAGCGCGTCACACTTTTCATGTTGATGCTGGCAGCTTACTATGCCCTGCTCTATCGGCTCACCAATCAGCAAGATATTATCGTGGGCACACCCGCGCTCGGGCGCAGCAAAAGCGAGTGGGAGCACGTCATCGATTACCTGGCGAATCCAGTGATGACACGCGGCCAACTCGATGCGGAGCTGACATTCAAGAGTCTGCTCGAACAGGTGCGTCAGCAGGTGTTTAACGCTCTCGAACATCAGGATTTCCCTTTTCCGCTGATTGTCGAACGTCTTCAGCCCAGGCGCGATCCCAGCTACGCGGCCATCTATCAAACACTCTTTATATGGGACCGTCCGGCCAAACATAGTCTCAAAGATCTGCTGCGTGGAGCACAGGCGGACACGCATAGCGACTTTCTCCAACGGGCCAACCAGGAATCACTGAGCTTCGAGCCATTCGCCTATGGGCAGCAGGGCGCACAGTTGGACCTGGCCCTGACCATTTTCGAGATCGATGGTGAACTGACAGCGGACTTCCGCTACAATACTGATCTTTTCAATGCCGCCACCGTCGAACGTTTCGCCGACTACTTCCAGGTCATACTGGCCGGTATCGTCGCCAATGCAGAGCAGAAAGTGCTCGAACTGCCATTGTTGAGCGAGAAAGAGCGCCTGACCATGCTGGTGGACTGGAACGACACGCAGGCCAACTATCCGCAGAACCTGTGTCTGCACGAGTTCATTGAGGTGCAGGCCTCGCAAGTACCCGATAGAACCGCGCTGCTGTTCGAGGATAGATCACTGGGCTATCGCGAACTAAATGAAGCGGCCAATAAACTCGCGCACCGCCTGCGGACCATGGGGGTTGGGCCGGATATGCTGGTCGGTGTATGCATGGAGCGTTCGCTGGAGATGGTTGTAGCCTTGCTGGGAGTGCTCAAGGCCGGTGGTGCCTATGTGCCGCTGGACCCGAGCTATCCCGAAGAACGCCTATCCTATATGCTGCAAGACGCGCAGGTCTCCGTCTTATTGACACAGGCCCGCTTCGTCAAACACCTGCCCGCCATCGAGAAAACGCTGTGCCTTGATGCTGGTTGGGACGCGGATTGGCCGGAAGCGACGGACAATCTATCAACCGAGGTGCAACCACGCAATCTGGCCTATATGATCTATACCTCCGGCTCGACTGGCAGGCCCAAGGGTGTTATGAATACGCATCAGGGCATCGTCAACCGGCTCTACTGGATGCAGCAACACTATCACCTCAGCGTGCAGGATCGGGTGCTGCAAAAGACGCCGTTCAGTTTCGATGTCTCGGTATGGGAGTTTTTCTGGCCTCTGCTGGCGGGCACCACACTGGTGATCGCGCGACCGGGCGGTCATCAAAATCCGACTTACCTCGCGGACCTGATCGCGGAGCAACGGATCACGACGCTGCACTTCGTGCCCTCTATGTTACAAGCGTTCCTGCAAGAGCCACAGCTGGAGCGATGCGCAAGTTTGCGGCGCGTCATCTGTAGCGGCGAAGCACTCACACGTGACCTGCAAGATCGCTTCTTCGCGGTTTTCCCACGCGGGGTGCAACTGCACAACCTGTATGGTCCGACCGAGGCAGCAGTTGACGTGACGTACTGGGAATGCCAACCAGCCGATACAGCGACCACCGTGCCCATCGGACGCCCGATCGCCAACACGCAGATCTATATCGTCAATGAGGCGCTACAGCCTACGCCCGTCGGTGTCGCCGGTGAATTGCTGATTGGCGGCGTCAACCTGGCGCGTGGCTACTATCAGCGACCAGAATTGACGGCGGAAAAGTTCATTCGCGATCCATTCAGTGTGGTGGAGGACGCGCGCGTCTTCCGCACAGCCGATCTGGCGCGCTATCGTAGCGATGGCGCGATCGAATTTTTGGGTCGCATCGACCATCAGGTGAAAATTCGCGGCTTCCGCATCGAACTGGGCGAGATCGAGGCCGCGTTGAGCGGGCATGCCGCGATCAAAGAGGCGGTGGTGACCGCGCGCGAGGATATGCCGGGCAATAAACGCCTGATCGCTTATCTTGTGCCGCACACATCAGCCGTGCAACCCTCCATAGAAGCGCTGCGTGCCTTCCTCAAAACCAGTCTGCCTGACTATATGATACCAGCGGCGTTCATGTTTATGGAAGCCTTCCCGCTCTCGCCCAATGGCAAGATCAATCGCAACGTGCTGCCCATACCTGATAGCGAGCGACCACAGTTGCAAGCGGCCTATGTAGCGCCACGCACACCTTTAGAGCGGCAACTGGCGGAGATCTGGTCGCGTATACTCGATATCGATCGCATCGGTGTTCACGACAACTACTTCGATCTGGGGGGTGCGTCGATTCAAGGATTGGAGATCATCGCGCAGGCCAACGACGCTGGAATTCCGCTCAAGACCGAGATGCTGTTCGAGTTCCAGACCATCGCCGAACTCGCGGCAGCGGTCACCGAGCACGCGCCCTCGCAGGAACCAGCCGCGGAGCAGGCTTTGCAAGCACAGGCGGTCGAAGATATCGCGGCTATGCCTGCTAGCGAGGCTGCTCAGGTCCATGTAGGGCAAAGCATGCCTTTGCCTGCATTCAAAAATACCATTATCGAGAGCCTGGGCACGTATCTGCCGCCAAAAGTGGTGACGAGCGCGGAGGTGCTGCAAGACTGTCGCGTGCCGATTCAATTCCCGCTGGATCGCCTGACGGGCGTGCGCTCTCGTCGTATGGCGGGCGAGACGGAGTTCTCATTCGATATCGCACGGCAGGCGGTCGAGGATTGTTTCAAAAATTCGCGCTACCGACCGGAAGATATCGATATGATCGTCTGCGGCAATATCTCGCGCTGCAACGGACCCAATTTCCAGTTCACCTTCGAGCCGAATACGGCCATCCAATTGAAGCAGTACTTCGGCATGAGCAACGCGATCGCCTTCGATGTCTCCAACGCCTGCACGGGTCTCTTCACAGCCATCAACATAACGGACGCGTTCCTGAAAACGGGCACGATCCGGCGTGGGCTGGTGGTGAGTGGCGAGTATATCAGCCATTTGATATTGACGGCGCAAAAAGAGATCGAGAGCTACATGGATTCACGGCTGGCCTGCCTGACCGTGGGAGACGCGGGCGCGGCCCTGATCCTCGAATCCTCGGCGGATCAAAAGGTCGGCTTCCACGAGTTCGAGATGTATACGGTCAGCCGCTACAGCGAGGCGTGCATCGGCAAAGCGACCGAGCGCGAACATGGTGGCGCGATCATGTATACCGACGCGGTGACGGTTTCGGCGGTGAACATGAAACAGGCGGTCGCGCACGCGGGCATGGTGCTCGAACGAGCGCAGTGGCCGAAAAACTCGTTCCAGCATGTAATCGTGCACCAGACCTCGAAAACAACGATCAAAGATGCCGCGCGCGAGATCAATCGCTACTTCGGCGAGGAGGTGTGCGATCCCGATAGCGTGATCTACAATATCGAGGAGCGCGGCAATACCGCGACGACCACGCACATGATCGCGGTAATGGACTTTATTCGCAACGGTCGCATCAAAACTGGTGATAACGCGATCTTCGGCATTACCGGCTCGGGCGCGACCATCGGCACCGCGATCTACACCTTCGATGATCTACCCGACCGCATTCGTCAACGCGAGGCTGGTACGCACCCACAAGGGGCGCGCCTACGCGACATGCCGCAAAAAGTGGTGGAGCAATCTCTTATTCCGACTCCCAACGACGCTCTCGCGTCTACCTTCGGTCAGGTCGTCGGAGAAGAAACGGATAAGTTTATTCCACGCCTACCAGCAATGCGCCGTATCCAGGTCGAAAGCAGCGGGATCGTGCCCGCCGACCTCAAGGTCGCTAAAAACTCGCTCGACCTGCTGGAGGTGGCGGCGTTGAACTGCCTGGCGGATTCTGCTTACAGCAAGAGCGACATCGATCTGCTGGTCTACAGCGGTGTCTACCGCGACGATTTCATCAGCGAACCCGCGATTGCCGCACTGCTGGCGGGGAAACTGGAGATGAACGATGAGATCGAGACGCAACAGGACAAGAAGACCTTCGCCCTCGATCTGTTCAATAGCAGCCTGGGCACGCTTGATGCCTGCTATGCCGCGATCGGCATGATGCACGCGCGGAAGATTACTAACGCGCTGATTGTGGCGTCCGAGGTCGAGAACAATCGCCAACTGGGCGTTGCTGGCCGTGTCGGCATTGAAGAGACTGGTTCGGCGCTGATCCTGAACGAGAGTGCGGACGGTAAAACCGGCTTTGGGCAGTTCATGTTCAAGCACTTTCCAGAGTACGCGGGCGCGGTTTCATCGCACACAGTTGTGCGCAACGGCAAGATGATACTGGACATGCAACAGGACCCCGAGTTGGAGCAGTACTATTTGCGCTGCATTCAAGAGACGGTACGCGAGTTCTTGCAGCGCGAGGAACTGGACCTGACACAGGTGCGTGTGATCCTGCCACCACAGATTTCCTCCGTGTTCAATGTCGCGCTGGCCGCAGGGTTGCACATCGGTGCCGACAAAATGGTCGATGTCAATGGAGAACACGATCTTTTTACCTCGTCGTTGCCCTACGCGCTGCACCATGTGCGCAAACAGAGGCTGGCGAAAGCGGGGGATATCGGGCTGATTATTAGTGTGGGGAGTGGTATACAGGTGGGGTGCGCGACGTATTACTTTTAATGTTTGGAGGGCATTTCGTAACTCAGAAACCCTCCCATGCATGAGCTAAAACGCGTTTGGGAGAACAGAAAGAGCATACAAAATGGAGCAAAAGATTCGGGATCGGGATAACCATATTGCCGTGGTGCTGGTAAGAGATCAGCAGGGCCAGCTGTTGATGCAGCACCGTGATGGCACTGCATATGTGTGGCAGCACAAATGGGGCCTGCCGGGAGGCGGGATTGAGCCGGGCGAAACCCCGGAAGAAGCGGCCCGCAGGGAGCTGGAAGAGGAGACAGGCCTCAAGGTGAATGGCAACCTCAAGCTGTTCTGGGAGAGCATCCTTCCTGCTAGCCCACTGCCAGGAGTTTATCGTCAATGGCATGTCTACTCTGTTCAGACCCAGGCCCGCCAGGAAGATATTGTCCTGGGTGAAGGGCAGGCTATGGTTTTTACGCCGCTCGAAAGAGTGCTTGACCTGGATTTGATTCCCACGGTAAGGCTGATTGTAGAGCGCTTTCTGGAGCAAGCAAACCAGTAGGTAGCCAGGAAATCTATTCTTAACCTATGACCAGCAGGATCATTCCCGCCAGAATCACGCACGCGCTCCCCAACCTGCGCCAGCTCTGTTTCTCCGCCAGGAAACGCGCGCCCATGAAGGTGCCAATCAAAACGCTCCACTCACGCATGGGCGCAACAGAGCTGACGGGGCTGCTACTGATTGCAAACCTGAAGATGAGACACCATAGGATGTCACTTAGAAGCCACCACCCTATACGCCTCCGGCCTGCGCACCACTCGGGTGAAGCCGGCCTCCTGCAAACGGCGGAGCGCGCCGCGAGTGATACCGCCGCTGGCCTTGCTGTTGGGGTCGCCGATGTGTGGAAGAGCCGTCCGCCGCGTTTCAGGATGCGGTAGAGTTCGCGGTAGAAGACGCCTGAATAGAGGTCTCCAGCCAAGCTAAAGGTCGGGAGATCGTGGATGATGCGGCCAAAGCTCTCATCTTCAAAGGTTAGAGTTACGAAACGCCCTCTGTTTGGTAATAAGAGAGCCTGGTCGAACAAACCAGGCTCTTTTTGTATGCTTTACGCTGATTCTTTTCCTGGCGGAAATTCTGTACACGAAGAACGTTATGCTACGGTGTCAGCACCGTCACTTGAAAAGCACTTCCGTGGTCGTGTGCATACTGGATTGCTGAATTCACTTCTTCGAGGGGAAAGACATGGGTTGATAACGCGTCGAGACGGAGCAGACCAGCGCGAATCAATCCAGCGAGCAACGAGGGCGCGTGTCGGGGATACATATACTGGCCGCGTATCGTGATGTTATTGTGCATGACATACGCATACGGAATTCCTATATCAGCATTGACGCCTCCCATCAAGACGGCTGTTCCGTTTGGACGTAGCGCCAGAATGCCGCGACGAGTTGGCACGGCATCTTGCGTTTGCCCCAATATATCGAGCATACAGTCAATTGGACCCTGAGCTGCCTGTGCGATCTGTTCCCTGTTGCTTGCTTCATCGTCGGAGAGCAGAACGGGACGGACGCGTTCACCTAATTGGTTCACCAGTGCATCAAGACGATTCTTATTCCTTCCAGGTGCAACGACTCGTTCCACGCCCATCGCCAGAGCAACAGCCACGCCCGCGCCGCCAAGGGAGCCAGTTGCTCCATTCACCATCACAATCTGTCCCGGCTGAACGTTTGCTGCAAGTAGTCCACCGTAAGGAATGAGCAAGCCAACCAACCAGGACAGCTTCGCAGGGTCCATGTCATCCATATGATCGAGTGGAGCAGCATTCTCAAGAGGAAGGAGCATCTTCTCGGCGAACGGACCATTGCGAAAGTGGGTCTGGAGTTTCTGTGGTCCCCCTTCTCGGGCTATCCATCCTTGCAACATACTATTCGCGGGGGAAGTGCTGTCATCACGTGGCTGAACCATCGGATCACAAAAAACAAGTTGACCAGGTTGGAGTCGAGTGGTATCAGGTCCAGTCCTTTCTACCACTCCAATAGCTCCACAGCCGGGAGCAAGAGGAAGGAGCAGGGGATAGGGTCTTTCTCCACGAAAGACTTCCTGTGCATACCAACCAATAGGGGCCGCCAGCACACGAACGAGTACTTCACCCGCGCTGGGAACGGGCTCAGGAATATCTTCAATACTAAGAGGCTGACCACGTTCTTTCAGAATTGCTGCTTTCATACAAAGTTTCCTTTCCACCGTTGTATCTATGTATGGTATTATCTTGCCATAAGCTGCAAAGCTATACCAGAGCGTGTTGATACTAGTAGTAGCACTACCAGGGAAGGGAACATCGCATGACGGATAACGAGTTGCGCTCTGAACTCGCAGACTTTTTACGAACTCGGAGAAGTCATCTATTACCGGAAGAAGTGAGTTTGCCGCGCGTAGCACGCCGCAAAACGGCAGGATTGCGACGAGAGGAAGTTGCTCAGCTTGCAGGGGTTGGTGTGACCTGGTATACATGGCTGGAACAGGGACGAGACATCCACGTCTCCACCCAGGTGCTTGAGAGCCTGGCACACACCCTCAGGCTAACTCCCGCTGAAACAGCACATCTCTTTCTTCTGGCGGGTCAAGCGCCTCCCGCGTATCCAGTCCCGCAGCAAGAGCAGGTTGGTCCCGTCCTCATTCACTTCCTGGAGCAGATGGGAAGCAATCCTGCATATATCATGGGCCGCAGATGGGACGTGCTGGCCTGGAATCCGGCGGCATGCCAGGTGTTTGCGGACTTCGCAGCCATGCCGGTAGAGGAACGCAATATCGTGCGTCAGTTGTTTACTGATGACGAGTATCGTCGCTGCTGGGTGGATTGGGAAGGCATCGCACAACGTGTCCTGGCACAGTTTCGTGCCAGTAGCAGCCAGTATCGCGGGGATGCACAGTTTGGCGCATTAATTACGGAGCTTCAGCAGCGCAGCCCCGAATTTGCGTACTGGTGGTCACAGCATGAGGTACAAGGGAGACAGGACGGGCAGAAGGAGTTCATTCATCCCCAGGTCGGCTCACTCGTTCTCGAACATAGCACCTTTCAGATCGACGGCTCGCCGGGGCTGAAAATGGTGGTCTATCTCCCTGCGTGCGAGGAGACAGCCAGAAAGCTCAGACAACTCTCTCTGTCCTCATATAGCATATGAGGACCACACATAGCATTCTATCCTGTTTGCCGCACACGCTACGATTTTGCGATCGAGAGGCGATGAGACTGAGGGCAGTTCCTACTTGCTATTGGGCCATTAAACCTTGTTGCCATGCGAAGGCGGCGGCCTGAGTACGGTCGATGAGGTGCAATTTGCTTAAAATATTGCTCACGTGTCCCTTCACAGTCTTTTCGCTCAGGACAAGCCTCGTGGCGATGGTCGCATTCGATTCCCCTCTCGCAATGAGACGTAGTACGTCGAGTTCGCGTTCAGTGAGTTCTACGAAGGCGGTGGGAACGGCAGGTTTAGACGCACGCACCTCTTGAATGATGCGCGAGGTAACTCTTGCATGCAGTACCGATTCGCCCCGTGCCGCCTTCCTGACCGCCTCAACGAGTTCAGTTGGATGAATATCTTTCAAGGTATAGGAGAGAGCTCCCGCGCGTAGTGCGGGAAAAATGTTTTCATCTTCATAATACGAAGTAAGAACAATAACCTGTGAGCATGGGCTCACCTGTTTTATGCGGCGCGTCGCCTCCACGCCGTTCATACCAGGCAATAGCAGGTCCATCAGGACGACAGCAGGAAGGCACTTTTGCGCGAGTTGGACCGCCTGTTCACCCGATTCTGCCTCAGCAACGACATGAAGGTCTGCCTGCGCCTCAAGGAAGGCACGTACGCCCTGGCGCACAACGCTATGATCGTCCACGATGAGGATGCTGATACGCTGTTCTGATGGTGTCATCGTAGCGCCTCTTTATCAGAAAGAAGAGGGACAGTGCATGATATCTCTTCCTGGCTTTCTTTGCGCTTCGGGTAAGGGCAAGAAGCGACGATGCATGTTCCTGCGCCATATTTGCTCTCTATACTGAGCACACCCCCAAGCGACTCGATACGTTCGCGCATCGATTGCAAGCCAACACCATTTTTCAGCGTCAGCGTCGGGTCATGTGGGTCGAAGCCACAACCATTGTCTTCGAGCATGAGCGTCAGCAGATTTTGCTGGCACGATAAGCTGAGGGTAACGGCGGAAGCACGACTATGGCGCGCAATATTCGAGAGCGCCTCCTGAGCAATGCGAAGCAATGTATCTTCTATGAGAGGCGGCAAAACGCAAGTATCAATATGTTGTCTAACAGTAATCTGTTGTTGCCGACTCCACACTGCCAGATACTCGTGTAGCGTCGTTGCAAGACCTTTTTCGCTCAGGACGGACGGGCGTGACGATTGGATAAGCTCGGTCAACTCCTGTTGCACCTGATATGCTAGCACCTCGGAATTATAGAGGTGGGTACGCGCCGCCTCGGGCTGCGTATCCAGCAGGGTACGAGCCGTGCTTATCTGCATAGTCAGCGCGAACGCCTGTTGTTTTACACCATCATGAAGATCGCGGAAGATGTGGGCGCGCTCGGTAAGGCGTGCGTTCTGCTCGGTGAGCACACGCCGCTGCTCTATACTGTCCATCAGTTGCTCCGCCATAAGGTTGAATTGCTGCATAAAGAGCTCAGACATTCCTACCTCATTTTTATTGCTAATTTGAATACGCTGGTCGTAGTGCCCCGATGCGATTTGCGCGGTAGCATCGACAAGACGTTGCATACGATCGATAAGTCGACGTGTGCGAATAAAACCGAATACAGTCGCTACAGGTATGGTAATGAGCAGGATGATGAAAGCAACGGGAAGAAAATTTTTTATGAAAGTCGGGAAGGTCGCGTCAAGTCCTGGTGAAAAGGCGATGACAAGAAACAGAACGCACGCGCACAGTGTTTCTAGTAGCAGCATCACTGCGATAGAGGCGCTTATATGCGAGAACATTATGCGTATTCGTAACTTCGACTGCCATTGAGCTATCATAGTTGCATCCTATTTGTTAAACGCTCCTGATTTCATCCTATCATAACACTGTGCAAGCTGAAAAATTGCTCGGTATGGTTGCCGATGATGCAGCGTACAGTCGCTTTCGCAAAGCTCAATGCGTGGTCAGCTTGAGGGCTATGGCGATCAAGAAGAATGCAAACGCTATGATCACCGCCCAGACGCCAACAATATGGAAGCGCTCCGCGTGATCGACTTGCGCTTTCCAATTGCTCGGGGGCGAGCCGAGTTGCCAGGTGAGCGTGGCGCTATTGATCGGGACGGTGCCGACGATTCTGATCAAGATCCAGATGAGCAGGGCAAGCATGGCCGTACCGCGAAACCAGAAGCCAGGCAGGAAAGCATCCAGAATTGTTACGGCAATGCCTGAGACAGCCATGGGCACAAAGAAGGCGGGCACCAGCACACGCAGCCGCAGCACCAGTGCCTGACGAAGTTGGAGTTGCGACTTTTCGTCCAGCACCTCGGCGGGCGCACGCAAACCGTAGTGGATCACGAACTCCACGCCCGCCAGGATTCCGGCGAAGAATACGTTGACGAAGTCGAGGATGACAGCGAGATTCATATCATTACACCTCTTTGCTGTAGAGGTTATCTATCGCACCTCCACAGCGCATAATCAAACAATTGTCGATGTGGCAAGTATAGCTGCTGTCGGGAGCGTTTGTGATGCGTCCAGAGGCGGGTGTAGGGGGACCTTGAGAAGGGGTTTTTAAAAGGTATTTTTGAACCGCATTTCTTGGAAAAGCGGTCTTAAAATCGCATCGTTGTAGCCGAGCATATCAAGTATTTCTCAACAATCGCTCGATTTTTTCGGCGGTGTCGGAGTTGCTGCGAGGGTTGTGAATCAGTAGCTTAAGGTCGGAGGAGTCGACCGTCTGGAAGAAGAGAAACTCGAAGGATAGTTCGCCTACGAGCGGGTGTTGCTTCGATTTGCGCCCTTCGGGCACATTAAGCACGTCGTGCTGCGCCCATAATGCGCGGAACTCGGGGCTGACGCGGTTCAATTGGGCAATCTGCTCGGCCCACCAGGGATCGTTGACGAAACGACCATATTCAGCGCGAAATTGAGCCAGGTAAATGCGCGCATGTGCCTCCCATTCTTCGCCCGATTGCCGGGCGGGTGAAGCGAATAGACGCCAGATCAAGTTGCGCTCGCGCTCGGACATCAGCGCATAGTCGCCAAAAACGACGCAAAATGCTCTATTCCATGCAACGACGTTCAAACGAGCATCGACGACACAGGCAGGGATGGTGCCAAGTTTATCGAGAAAATGTTGTAAAGTCGGGCTGATCGCTTTTGGCGAAAAGGTATCCACTGGAGGTGGTTGCCCGAGTGCGAGCAAAAATAGGTGTTCGCGTTCGTTCGGGTCCAGTTGTAGCGCTCGTGCCAGACTTTCCAATAATTGTACCGATACGTTGATGTGCCGTCCCTGCTCAAGCCAGGTATACCACTCCAGGCTTATGCCAGCGAGCATTGCTACTTCTCCACGTCGTAAACCGGGGGTACGTCTGCGATTCCCTCTGGGCAACCCAACCTTTTCCGGTGATAAGCGGGCACGGCGACTCTGCAAGAACAGGGCTAATTCATGATGACGATCCAGTTCCAATTGATTCATAGGCTGGTGATATTTCTCTGCTGTTGAGTGTAAACTAGGAGTGCCAGTTCCAGGATAAACACCTATCTCGTTAGAGCGTGCTCCTCAGTATACACTACGGATATACCTACTAGAGAAAAATTTAGTGGTGCATCCAACAAGTCGTTGGGGAATAATCCCCGCGCGCCCGCAAGGGCAGACATTCCGGGGGACATGTCCGCGCACCGGCGGATAAATCCAGCCTCTACAGCGTGGGTTTCTCTGGTTATTTGCTGGATGCCCCGTTTAGCATCATACTGGGAGACATACTATGTCAAATATCGATGGGTCAAATATCGCTGGAAAAGTTGTGGTTATTACGGGCGCGAGCAGCGGGATCGGTGAAGCGACCTCGCTCCTACTTGCTGAACAGGGCGCGAAAGTCGTGCTGGGCGCGCGCCGACTGGATCGCCTTGAGGCTCTGGCGGCACGGATTATGAATATGGGTGGTGAAGTTGCTTATGCTAGCACAGACGTGAAACGGCGCACCGACCTATCCAAGCTCGTTCGGTTGGCGAGTGAACGTTATGGCAAACTCGACGTACTGATCAACAACGCTGGTGTAATGCCAGTGTCACCCCTCGACGACTTGCGCGTCGAGGATTGGGAAGAGATGATCGATGTTAATATCAAGGGTGTTCTGTATGGGATCGCGGCGGCGCTACCCGTCTTTCGCGAACAGGGGTTCGGGCATTTCGTCAACATCGCGTCTACCGCTGGACATCGCGTTGTGGCAAACCAGACGGTCTACGCTGGCACGAAGTTCGCGGTGCGCGCCATCTCCGAAGGCTTGCGCCAGGAGGCTGGCGATAAGCTGCGTGTGACGATCATTTCGCCTGGCTTCGTCCAGACAAACTTTACGGATGGCGTGACAAGCCCGGAGATGAAAGCTCAACTTGCCGCGTCACGCGATAGGTTCGCGATACCAGCGGATGCAATCGCGCGGGCGATTGCATTCGCGATCGAGCAGCCAGGCGATATCGATGTGAACGAGATGATCGTTCGTCCCACCGCTCAGGGGTAGGAAGAACAATGGGTTTCGGTAAAAGCGAGACGCCACAGGATCGTACGACGTACCTGCTCAAAGAACATAATATCACCCTACTTCTAAAGAAAAGCGCTTTTCTCTGGCCGTCATGCCGTAGGAAATCAGAGAGACCGGAATGGCTAGCTGCTGCTCTAAACAGGAGACGTACGCGGTCCAATCAACGGTTGAGGCCTTTGTAACAGGCAAAAACTCTTCATATCGCGGTGTGCACGACCAGAGCCGCTCAGTAAGCCCTTCCTGGTGCGTTAGATCGAGCGGTGTATGCACTTTGAGGCGCGTCACGTTATCACCCTCACATGCGAAAAAGTTTGACGCATCTCGCTGTTGACCTCGGTAAGTATAGGCATGACACACTTTCCAGGCGGGTAACATTTTTAAGCGGTCGAGGTGGGTCACGGCCAGCGAGTCGGGCCTGCCCGCTATATCCAGGGCATAACGCGTCATCACGAGGTCGAAGTAGCCAGTACGAAACGCGTGTTGCCAGTCGTTCCAGCTATTGTGTGGCTCGGGTAGCGCGGCGGTCAACGTTTCATCCTCGCTGGGGAATGGACCAGCTCCGTGTCGTGTGGCATAGGCACGCAACACGCCAAGCTTGCGGACCTCACCCTGGTAGTCGCACTGGCGCATTATGGTTTCGACATTGGCAAAAGTCGTTGTGCTCCACGTGGTGTAAGGCGCGAAACCGTAATTCTCGTCGAGCAGCACGCCCTGCGCGCCCTCAAAGAGTAAGGTGCCAGGTTGATCAAATACTGTACGCATGTGCTCTTCATCCACTACACGTACCTGGCGGGCAAGATAGGTGAATACATCGACGCAATCTTCAAGCGAGCGGCTATCCACAAAGATCTTGCACTCGCGCCTGGCTGCTTCACTATCGCATAGCTGGTGCGTGATGGCGGCGAATGCGGGATATTTCAAATCGCGCAGCCAGCGCAGTTTCTTGATAGTGGTCGCGCGGTCTTGAAGGTCACCAAAACGGAGCACGGCGTCCTCATGAGCCAGTGCGTCAGCCATACACTCGCCGATACCTTCTCCACAGCTGCCATGGCGCGCATCAGCACGCGCCAGCTCACGCAACCGGTTGAGCGAGCGTTGAAAAGGTGTAATCACGAGGGCATGGCGATCGATCAGCGTTCGAGCGAATGCATCGGTGACGCCAAGCTCGCGTAGATGTCGAGCCTCGCTAAGCATGTTCAGCGGGTTGATGAGCATAAAACGCGAGAGCAGTGTGCGCGTCCAGGGCAGGAACATGCCGCTGCCGAACTGCGCGAAGGTGTGGTGCCGGCCATCGGGTGTGACCACATTGTGCGCCGCCTGTGGACCTCCATTGTAGCGCACGATGATGTGAGCCTTGTGCTTGCGTGTGAGCGCGTCGATAACAGTACCCTTGCCTGCGTCCCCGAAGCCCAGGTCAGCCACGATGATCGCCTGCTGCCGCTCGCTCATAACTCCTCCTGCAACGTTTTCAGGGCTCGCGGGAGAGTATCATTCTCCCGCGAAATCACTATAGATGGACTACTACCCTTTCGGCTATAGGATATTTATAGATGTTATAAACGCTCGGTCGTATCCCTGTCGCCCTTGTCCTCACGTGTTAGTGCTGGCAGGCTGCTACCGGACAGGGTCATGACGCTTTTCTCATTTGCATAAGTGTGCAGAGCCTGCGATGCCACCTGAATCGCTTTGCGACTGGCGCCGGCTGCACTCAGATCTTCTTCGCCCTCGGACAGGTTGACCGCGTCCTCGGTAAGGCCAATGGTGAGCGCGATGGTTTCGCTGATCGCGCGCTCGTCGTCGAGGAAGATGACATTCTGCCCGAGCAGGTCACGCCAGAAATCCTGGATGGTGGCATCGTTACCATGGCTGGCGTTGCGTGGGAAGATGAAGAACAGGTGATAGCGCCGCTGCACTTCCGCGATGACCTGTCGCAAGGGAATATTCTGCTGCAAACCGTCGCCGATAAGCTTGTCTACTTGCTTATAGTTGACGAGCTTGTAAGCCATCTCATCACCTGTGAGGAACAGGTAACCCTTGCGACCACGCTTTTCCCAACAATCGGTGGAGGTGTGACGCGCCATAAAGTAGAGCGCCAGTTCGTAGGACTCGTGATTGGTGCCGCCGCCACCGCCTTCGAGCAGGATATTGCGCAGTTGCTCGTCCATCTCGACGCCGCTCTCGAACTGCCCTATCTGCAATGGTGCATGATCACACGTCGCGTCTCCGAACGCACCGAAAAGGATCTGCGGGTCCTGCACGTAGCCCTTGAGCAACAGCACAGACATCAACTCGCCCAACTTCTGCTGGAAGACGCGCGGTATATTGCCCATCGAGCCGGTCTCGTCGAAGAGCACCGCGATGGCGGTGGAGCGTGGATGGGCGTCGCTGTCGCGGCTCTCGCGCTTCGTCACGCCGAAAGGATCAAGAGTGGGATGAAGGGCCCATTTCCCTGCCGCGCGCGTAGCATCGCTGTAGGCGAAATCGCTCTCGCCCGTCCGTTTGCGCAGATGCGCGGCCTCGGTATAGGCATCGGTTGACCATCGTGAGCTACCCATGTGTCATGTCCCCTTTCAATACTTCAATTAAAACGATTGTTGACGTTCTGGCATACGAAACTCGCGAAACACTCTCGGCCCCCAGAGCCGCTCGATAAGATCATCGAACTCTGACAGAATCAGGTGCACATCCTGCACGCGCATCTGCGGAGCTGCCAGCGTGCAACTCAACAAGTGGTTGCGCAACGGCCAGGGCACGGTTGTGGGCAGAGTACAACTACGCGCGTCGCCGCCCAGCAGGTCGATCATGCAACGCGCGGCCATGGCGATATCCAGGCCGGGCGTCGGCACCTTTTTCGCGAAAACCTCGGACGGATACCAGTCGCGATACGCGCTACTGATCGCGGAGACGATAGCGCCCGTCCGTTGCGCATCGATGGCCGCGTAGGACCAGTCGATAAGCGCAAGGCCATGTTGTTGTGGATGAATCAGCACGTGTGTCGGCAGGACCGCGCCGTGGATGACCGTGTTATCGTGAGCCAGCCCGAGCGCGACAAGCAGGCGTCGCCACATCCAGGCCATGTCTTTGGGATCGATACCCTGTGGATAGACGGCGCGCACCTCTTTGAGCGTGTAGAAGCCCTCGTCGTGCTGGAGCACGTTCACCTGTCGCACAATGCCAGTTTCACGCTCGTGATAAGAAAAACTTTCAACCAGGCGCGAAACAAAGTGACGATATTGCGTGTACTCCTTCACCTCCCGCAAATGCGCGAGGACGCGTGCTTCGTTAGCCACGAGATCGTTATGCTGTGGTTTGATGGGAATCTTGAGCAGTACGCGCCGTTGCTTATCACCATCGGACATACTGGCAGCATATAGTGAACAGAGATCGCCCCACCCGAATACACCTTCGACGGAGTAGGTATAACTGGATGTATGCATGCTGAACGGCTCAAATGTTTTTGCTTCATACACAGTCCCATAGGTGCCCTGCTCGATCTTCACGTGTGCCTGCTGCCAGAAGTGCATCAACTGGTTGAAGGCCTCTTGATGGTCGCGTTCGTGCGAGGTATCGGGATGCAACACCTTCGCCATATGACGAAAACTGCTGCGGGCAGTTTCGAACATCTCTTTGCGCGTGCCTACGAGATTACCAAAGACCTCTTCGGCGGTATACGCATGCATGAGAAGATGTGCGATTTGTTCGGCTTCGCTCTTCATTGCCTCTCACTCCTGATCGAGATAGTGTACCTGGAACACCAATGCTTAGTGTTATATATACACTATCAAAGGAGTTGTGTCAAGCCTGCTGGATGCAATGTGATAAATTCGGGAGATATAGGGTTGAGTTTGGTGGAGAGCATTAAGTTGGGGTTGTGATAAGCTGCCAGATATTGGATCGACAGCAGTGCTCCACTTTCAGAGATTACAGTGATGCTGCTTCAACTGGTACAGACAAAGCTATGATGCGGTGATCGCTCTTCACACTGAAAGCAGCCGTTCAACCGGGAATTGTGATATGCTCAGGTTTATTGAATGGTTTCCTTCGCTAAGTAGAAATGAGAAAACATTCATGACCGAACACTATAGTCTTCTCCCCCAGACCAGTGAGGCATTTGAACACGTACCATGGGTGCAGATTGAGCGGTGGTATCGCGAACTGGAAGCAACAACACTCTCGCCCAAGGCCCTGGAGCCATGGCTGAGGCAATGGTCACGGTTGAGTACTCTGATCGATGAAACACAGATTTGGCTGGAGATTGCCACAACACGCAATACAGCCGATGAAGCTCTCTCACAACGCAGACAGCGTTTTCTGGATGAGATTTTGACACCTGTGCAGAACTGTGAGCAACAGATGAAGCAACAGTTGTTGGAGAGTGGTCTGGAACCTGAAGGCTTCGCGATCCCTCTGCGCAAGCTGCAGGTAGACACGAAGCTTTTTCACACGGAAAATATCCCTCTGCTCAATGAAGAAAAGAGACTGAGTGAGGCATATATGCGTATCAATGGGGCGCAGACGGTACAGTGGGAAGGGAAAGAGGTTCCTGTTTTTTCGCTGCTTCCCGCGATACAGGATCTGGATCGCGAGCGGCGCAAACGAGCTTGGCGTACGTTCCACAAGCGGAAGTTCGAAGATGATGAAGCGATCAATACGGTTTGGGTGAAGTCTCTCCAGGTGCGCCAGCAGATTGCTCACAATACAGGCTATGACAACTATCGAGCGTATCGTTGGCAGCAACTCTATCGTTTTGATTACACACCCGATGACTGCAAAACGCTGCATGAGGCGGTTGAGCGGATCATCGTGCCGGTAGCAAGCCAGTTTGCTGAGAAGCGGTGCAAGAAGCTCGGAGTGGAGACGCTACGTCCCTGGGACACCTCTGTTGATCCGCGAGCCAGCAAAGCACCACGTCCTATTGAAGATATCGATGCCTCGCTCCATCAGTGCGCGGGGATGTTCAGTCAGATTGATCCAACCCTCGGCGGCTACTTTGATCGTATGATCAAAGAGCAGTGCTTCGATCTGGAGGAACGGGCCAACAAAGCGCCGGGTGACTATACTGGGGTGCTAGAAGCTAAGCAATTGCCTTTTATCTTTGGTCACCTGATAACCATGAAAAATATCGTCGGGCTGGTTTTTCATGAAGCAGGTCATGCCTTCCACGCCTTTGAGATGCGCAGCCTCCCCTATATTCACCAGCGGATGAGTATGGTGCCGATAGAGTTCATGGAAGTTGCCTCGACAAGCATGGAATATATCGGGAGCATGCATCTGGCCTCTTCAGGACTATGCACAAAGGAAGAGGCGCTGGACATACGCCTTGAGCATCTGGAAAAAACGATTATGGACCTCCCGCGTCTGATCCGTGGAGATGTTTTCCAGCACTGGGTCTATGAAAACCCTGAGCTGGCGATGGACCCGGAAGCGGTCGGCCAGAAGTGGGTGGAACTGGGCAGACGTTTTGAGCCGCATCTTGATTGGAGCGGACTGGAAGCCATGAACAAAAATGGCTGGCAACAGACTTTACATTTCTTTGACGTACCATTCTACTATATCGAGTATGCCTTCGCCATGATTGGTGCACTCCAGGTCTGGCGCAACTATCTGCACGCTCCCCAAAGCGCGATTCAGTGCTATCGTCAAGCCCTCTCGTTTGGGGCGACGCGCCCGCTCCCCGAACTGTACGCAGCAGCAGGCGCGAAGTTCACCTTTGATACAGCTACGCTGCAAGATGTCGTAGAGCTCGTGATAAGGAAGATTGAAGAATGGGAGAAAGAAGCAGAGTGATCAATCCACTCTACTCTTGAGGTGTTATATGCCACCAATGAATTCGCTCGTTGTGCGCTGCTCCTGATCGGACACAGCAGTTAACAGACGGATAACGAGGTCGTGAAGTTGGCGCTGTTCATCCACATTGAACCCGGCATCTAGCACGGCCTTCATTTCAGCTTCATACGTCTCGCTGGCAGCCGTTGCCAGGTGCTCGCCTTCAGGTGTCAGCGCGACCTTTGAAGCACGGCGGTCGTTGGGATCAGGCTCGCGGCGGATCAAGCCATTGCGCTCGATGCGGTCAACAAGTTTACTGGTCCCTCCCACCGTGACGCCTAGAGCCTGCGCGAGGTCACCCACCCGCAGCCGCTTTTCTGGCGTTTGTGAGATAAAGTAGAGCGACTCGAAGTATACAAGTGGCAGATCGTGTTCTGCTCGCAGACGGGCCTCGACGCGGTCCCAGAGCACGATCTCCAGGCGAATCAGGTCGCTCAACCACCTGATGCGGTCCAGTGGTGTATCCTTCGCAGCCATGGCTTTTCATCCTCTATACATGTGGGAAAGTTTAGGAACCTCCGGCGATGGTAGGCAAGGCTAGAATTAAACGTTGTCTGCCTCTTACGGAGTTCTTCACTACTAGTTTGTCTCGACAGTATAGCACCGAAACGACGCGAAAGGACCGTAGCGAGTCCTTTCGCGTCGTCATACGCCCTGCTACTCCACAATCAGTGCCAGTTTACCACCTGGATGCGCACTAGCAAGAAGTTTGAGCGCGCTTTGCGCCTGATCGAAGGGGAACGTCTGCGCTACGGGCACAACAAGCTTGCCTTCCGCTGCAAGCTCGATAAGGTGTGCTCGTGCCTGATCTCGGAAGGCTGCGCTCTCTGGCATCATCCCACCGATAATCCGGAAGCCGTCCTGTTTGGCGCGACCAAAGGCCGCGATACTCACGATGCGAGATCGATCCTTGACCAACGCCAGCGACACATCAATGGCCTCGTCGGAGCCAGAAGCATCAAGTGCCGCGACTACTCCACCCGGCGCGGCCTGTTGGATGCGCTCTAGCAGACCCGAACCGTACTGTACTGGTGTCCCTTCAAATTGAGTGATCGTCTCGAAGTTTTTCTCGCTAGCCGTTCCGATGACACGAGCACCAAGTATGCGAGCCTGCTGCAACACGCTGACACCTACAGCACCCGATGCCCCATGCAAGACAACGGTATCGCCCTGCCCGACGTGCACAACATCGAGCATCTCTGCCGCAGTGGTTCCAACCAGCAACAGGTTGGCTGCCTCCGCGAAGTTCAGTCTGCTGGGTTTGGCAAACACGTCTTTGGCCGGTACCGTAATAGCTGATGCATAACCACCCATAATGCGAAACGCCAGCACCTCGTCCCCCGCGCGACCCCCACCCGAAGCAATTTCCGTTTCGGGTCCAACGGCGCTGATCACACCTGCCACCTCGTATCCTATCGACAGAGGGAGGGTG
The DNA here is from genome assembly GCA_964657925.1 of uncultured Dictyobacter sp. Taxonomy (GTDB): domain Bacteria; phylum Chloroflexota; class Ktedonobacteria; order Ktedonobacterales; family Ktedonobacteraceae; genus Dictyobacter. The sequence goes on along the minus strand of CAZZWK010000036.1, from coordinate 6,906 downwards.
CTGCGATCATCGCCGGACGCGAAACGTTTATAATCCGCGGGATTCATGCCGACCGCGCGCACGGCGATTGTGACTTCCCCTTGCTTCGGGGCTGGCACATCAATATCTATCTCACGCAGGACATCCAGTCCTCCAAAATCGATCGCAACCCATTTTTTTGCCACGTGTATCTTTCCTTCCTAACCTATTACTGCCCCGGTTCATCTCGTTCAAGCGAGTTCCTGTTCATCCTGCATGGCAGATCCGAGACCAGAAATGAGCGGATTCAAGCGCCGGTACTCATCCCATAAGCTCAATACCAGCAGGATCACCCCTGCCAGAGTACCAATCACTGCAGAGGCAGTAATATGTAACACGACAACCAGAGCACAAAGTAACGCAACGGTCACGCCACCCAGAACCGAGTTCACCAGAATAATCATGCTTGCCAATGTAAAGAGAATCGATAAACCACGATAACGCACTCCGCGCGAACCGCCGACCGCGGCATCTGGCTCGAAATACGCCGGGGCAATCGGCAGCAGTGAGGCGTAGTAGCTCCTGATCTTCTCGATGCGTCTCAAGGTTGCACTGCACCACACGGCCAAACTGGCCGAAAACACTCCCCTTCCATCTGCCTCTTGCTTCTAACATCTAGATTATATATTCCCTGGAATATAATGTCAAGGAATATAATTTGAGGACACAAAAAACTACGTCATGGAATGACAACGGGTGCGATGAACTACTGAGAGGTACGTAGTGGGCGGAAGAAAGCTTTTATATCCTCCGCTAGCAGTTCCGGCTCCTCCCAGGCGGCAAAATGACCTCCGCGTGGCATCTGTGTCCAATGCGTGACGTTGTAGCTGCGTTCGGCCCATTCTCTTGGCACCTGGCCCACCAGATACTCACCGGGAAAGACCGCGACTCCTGTTGGCACATCGATATGCTTGCGTTTCTGATCGGACATCGGCGCGTGCCCCCAGTCGTAGTAGCAACGAACAGAGGAACTGATGGTCTGTGTGGCCCAGTAGATCATAATAGTGGTAAGCATATCATCTTTGCTGAAACGCCGTTCCACGTCCCCGTCACAATCGCTCCAGGCACGCAGTTTCTCCACAATCCAGGCGGCCAGACCTATGGGCGAGTCGTTGAGACCATAGGCTAGCGTTTGCGGCTTTGTCCGCTGCTCGTGTTCGTATGCCCCTTCTTCCCGCTCCCAACGCTCCACCCGCACTATATAGTCCTTTTCCGCCGCGGATAGTTCGGACGGATCGGGTGGCTGAGAAGGCCACGTGAGATTCGAACTAAAATGGATGCCAACCAAGCGCTCAGGGAAAAAGCGACCCAGGTTGGTGGTCACTCCGGCCCCGATATCGCCACCTTGCGCACCAAAACGCTCGTATCCTAGACCAGCCATGAGCGATGCCCACTGCTCATGAACCTGCCAGTAGCCAGGCTTTGATGGGCGATCGGAAAAACCAAAGCCGGGCAGCGAGGGCACAACCACGTCAAAGGCATCTTCTAGATCGCCTCCAAAGCTGGCAGGATTGGTCAAAAGCGGAATAAGCTTGCTTATTTCCATGAACGTACTGGGCCATCCGTGCGTGAGAATGAGGGGAAGCGGGTGAGGACCTCTGCCACGTTCATGAATAAAGTGAATTCCTAGTCCATCGACCTCGGCCCGGTAGTGCGCAAAATGATTGATCGCTCGTTCTTGCGCTCGCCAATCGAACCCGGTACGCCAATAATCGACTAGTTCTCGCATGTACGCTAGTTTCGAGCCATAATCCCAGTCAGCACCGGTAGCTTCGTTAGGCCAACGCGATCGAGCAAGCCGTTCTTTCAAATCATCGAGAACTTCTTGTGGTATGGCGAGCGAAAATGTGTGTGTTTCCAATAGTCCCACTCCCTGGTCCAGCAATGATGCAATATTATTACACGATGATTAGAGTATGCCGTTCTCGCGCCAGAAGCGCTCGGCCTCGGGATGCAAGGGAACCTCCAGTGGGGTTTCGCGCGAATCCCGTGTCATCTGTTCCAGTGGGAGTGGTGGCTGATCGAGGCCGCCAATCTGCCATTGGATGCGTTGCCGACGCGCTCGCAGGGCGGCGCAGAAGTTTTTGATGAACAGGTCGGATGCATCTTGATGGGTGAAGATGGGCCAGCCACTAAAATCTACGGTTGGTACATCCGCATCTAGAGTGTGATACAGCGATTTTTCGATGGTGCCACGTCTGAATCCCTGTGCTTGTAGTTGTGCAAGGTGCGACTCATCGATGGGCAAGAAACGCATGCCAGCCTCACTGAGCAGATTACCCCACGTCATGATACCCTCTTCGAAGATGGCGTCGAGTTCGCCACGCGGCACGCGACCGATACGCGAGGGGGCATTGGGCATGGGTTGATCGTAGGAGACCTGTCCTCCCCACGAAACGATATCCTGCAGGCTGAAGCCATGCGTCTTCAGCACAACATTGACCAGCAGACTGGTGGATGCGTCGAGTGATCCGCGCACTGAGACACGCAAAGGGTAATGTTGTTCACGAATCTGATCGAGCGAGGTGATGCCACTGGCATGCGTGACGGCGAAACCAAGTTGATCGTAGTGCGGCAGGACCGCGATCGTCGCGACCGGTAGCGGCTGTCTGAATGCACCAACACCGCGATAGGCCATGGTGAGGATCGCGGCGGGATTGAGGATGCCGATGTCAAGCTTGCGCTCGGCTACCTCCTGGATAGAGTCCGGATGATTAGCGCCGTAGAGACGAAAGACGCCGGACTCGTCGCCCTGGCTACGCAGTTCCACACGCGCCTCACGATAGGGCCAAGCGGTCGCGCCCATCATTTCGGAGGCGACCTCGAACACCAGTCTGGGCCGTATCGTATCAGGGGTCACGGGTGGTTGAGAACGGTTATTTGTGGTCATATGTGCACCTCTTGAGCATAATTCGAGTAGTTCGTGGTTTTTCCATCGCGGCTTTCACCTTTCCTTTCGGTAAAACAAACTTTCTGATTACCTGTATACATCCGTTATAATCGCACAAAGACACGGGCAGTTGAAAATAACGAATAGTTCTATGCATGAAGAAGCCGGATGGCAGAATTGCGGGAACAAATAGACTATTTCAAAGCGTAATAGAACAAGAAAATTGATAAGCCATTCGCATTCTGCGAACACTTTGACAATATGGCCTGGTCTCTATATACTTAACGATATGGTTAACGAAACATCGGAACAACTTACAACCATCTTCCTGGCGCTCGCTGATCCCACGCGGCGAGTTATCTTAGAACGGTTGACACAGGGAGAAGCTTCCGGCACGGAACTGGCACAGCCTTTCTCGATCTCTGTGCCAGCGATCTCCAAACATTTGCGTGTACTGGAACACGCGCAACTGATCCTCCATCGTAAAGACGGACGAACACATTGGTTTCGCCTCGCGGCCAGTCCCATGCAAGAGGCTGCTGATTGGCTTGAACACTATCGGCACTTCTGGGAAACGCAATTGGACTCTCTTGATATTTATCTGCAAACGACAACGGAAAAGGAGCGAGGCGCGGATGATTCCTCCCATGTCTCAGAATAACACGACGCTTGTGGTACGTAGGTCATTCAACGCGTCACGACAACGAGTTTTTCGCGCCTGGACCGAGCCAAAAGCGTTGGAGTCCTGGTTGAAACCGGGAGGACTGACTATAAGAGTAAGTTCGCTTGATCTGCGTATAGGTGGCTCGTTTCGTTTCGAACTGGCAAACGGCACAGCCATCTTCGGCACCTATCTGCACATTGCCCCACCCGAAAAACTGGTCTTTACCTGGCTGGGTGACGCTATACAGGGTCAAAAAACTACTGTCATGCTGGACTTTCTCGATCGTGGCGTAGGGACGGAAGTTGTGCTGACTCACGAGGGGTTGCATACACCTGACATATACGCGATGTTCGAGTCTGGCTGGTCCTCATTACTGGATACGCTGGATCTGAAGTTTTTCTCCCCGCTCAAGAACGGATGATTGGGAGGGGAACCACTAATACAGGTAAGGAGAACCTTTTCTTGTTGGGAATTTCTCGTCTTACAGATTGGAAGGAGCCGTTTGCTCCGTGAGGAACTGGTGCAAACGAGCCTTGCGTTGGGGCCCCTGCAGAAGGGGTTCCAAAAGTCGCCGACCGTAGAAATAGGTAAAAATGTTAGCTTCATAGAATGGCCGTTGCAAGGATGCAAGTTCAAGACGCGCCGTTTCTTCTGAGAGCAGAGCATAACGCATCAGGTAGTCCAGCACTTCAGACTGCGGGCGACCCTCCCCCAGGAGCCAGGCCGCATTGCACGAGACTCCAAACAAGATATCTTTGGCGCGATGGATCTTCGTCAGGTCACTGTGATCTGAGGGCATACCTGCCTCTGGATAGATCTGTTCAGCCAACCACGCTTCTGCCTCTCCAGGAGCAAAAATCATCTCATGAGCCAGCAAGGCCAACCCTTCACTGATCACATAGCGCGGTGAGCAAGGCAACAGCACTCGTTCTTCAAGATAGCCCCGTTGCTGAACGAGAGACTCATCTTTGAGCACAAACTCGGCAAGATGCCCAGGATATCCCTCATGGCATAATACGTAGAAGAGATCGCTGAGAGGAAAAGGGACCGCTGGATTGAGATAGATGCGCGAGCGATGGTTCCCGAGATACCGAGCCATACCTCGTATGGGTCGATCCGTGAGAGCCTGGATCTCGGTAAATGTGTCGGCGGGCAGAGGAACCAGCGTCTGGGTGCGAAGCAACGCCTCCGTCAAAGCGCGCTGAAAAAAAGAAGGCAACAAATGGGCTTTTTCGGGTGGCAACGTCAGGGACTCTTGCCAGTCATGTAGGCGGGAAGCGAGGTCACTGTGTCCAGGAAGCGCTTCATCATAGAGGCTGTAGGCTTGCTCAAAGAGGCTCTCAGGCAACCAATCAATTTCCAGATCATAGCAGCGTCTAGCCTGCTCTTGCAGCGAAAAGTGCTCTCCAAGCATGCGACGACTCACCGTTTCAAGGGCGCACAGTTGCTTGGTCAGGTATGCTGCCCGTTGCGACTCAAACTGTTGCAGAGGCAAAGTCCTTTGTAACTCCAGGGCGTCACGTAGCAGTAGATCTGCTGTTTGTAAAGGCTCATGGCGCACCTGTTTATCCCATTCTGGCGGTTGATATTCCTCGACAGGCGCATAGGGAGATCCCTGCTCAAGAGCCTTATTCAGTCTAAGTACCAGGACTGTGTAATCGTATAACCAGTATTCACTCAAAAGCTCATCTTTCCTTTCCATATAGGATGTTGACATCTTCGGTCCCCATTTTCCTGGAAGGAGACAGATCAGCACTTTTCCCACAAAAGCTTTGATCCAGTCCAAATACCAATCTCGATAATTAGCAAACATAATACATGACTGCTAGAAGTAGTCTAGCATATTTTCTGGCGCTTTTCCAGCACTCCCATACTTTGTTTGCTAGCAACTTGAAATACAGAGTGCAATTTGACAAAACAAATGGTCGCGATCTGGTATGGATGAAAGGTAGGATATTGAGCGTGTAAATCCACAATCTCTTGCCAGATTTAGGTGGAAATGTTTGCTTGTCCAGCTTAGGAATCGGTGGCGGCGGTTCTGGAAGCAACAGCGAAACCATATATGTAAACAATCATATCGGTCGGTGTCTTACTTGACATCGCTCCTTTATCTGTCTATACTTAACTTATAAGTTAAGTATAGACAGATAAAGGAAGAACAATGCCATCGATTACTGAAGAGATCACTATCGCAACTGAGCCACATAGCGTCTTCAAAGCACTAATAGAGCAAGAGGGCATAGCTTGCTGGTGGACCGACGATCTGAATGTCAAGCCCGAGGTGGGGTCTCTGACGGAGTTTCGCTTCCGGCAAGGCGCATTTGTCATTGTGCTTGAGGTTGCTGAACTGGAGCAAGACAGGAAAGTGCACTGGACGCTCAAGCGAGGCGCGCCAAGCTGGGTAGGGACCAGTGTCACGTGGCGACTTGAGCCTACTGACAACGGGACAAGGATACATTTTTCTCATGATGGTTTTGCGCAGGCCGATGAGCAATTCCAGGCAGCACGCAGAAACTGGGAACACTTTCTGGATAGCCTGAAAAACTACCTGGAGACGGGCAAAGGCTCTCCGGGTCTTCCGCAAACTGTTTGAAGATGAGCGGGTTTCTTCCTCGTACACAACAAACTTCATCTTGTGAGGAAGAAGCCTGATCATCTTTGACTAGTTCTCCAGGAACCTTTGCATAGTCTCAATCACGCGCTGCATTGTTTGGATAGAGCGCAGGGTGTCGTTCTGGATGAGCAGACCGTGCTCTGCTCCTGCAATGACCAGTATCTCGCCGTGCAAAAATTCGCGGACGCGTGCAAGCGCGTCGGCATCGTAGGCGAAATCGGCGTCACCAATGACTAGCAGCGATTGTCTGGCGGCCTGGCGCATCTGCTCACGCAAGCCGTGCAGAGCAATTATCGGTGTTAACCAGATAGTACGCACGTGAAGGGCGAACGTCATTGTGGTCAACAATCGACCCATCACCAGCGTACCGAGCGATTTTCCCAGGATGGTCAGTTGCTCGTATGCCTGTTGCCGCAACAATACTTCCAATCCGGCGCGAGCATCCTCAAGGGCACATTGGCCCTGCTCGTCGCGCGGAAAGGTCGCGAAACCAGGGTGCTGACCATACTCGACGCACAATACGTCGGCTCCACGCGAGGCCAGTTCGTATGCTGGATATGCCAATACCGGTCCCTGGCACGAATAGTTCTGACCAGGCAATATGAGGGCTGCGTGTTTTGTCGGCTGCTCTTGCTTCATGAAAGAATTAGGCACAGACTCTTGCTGATATCCACGAATGTCGAGTGCTTGAAATGAAAACACTAAAAACCTCCTTTAGTG
>CAZZWK010000035.1:33755-59541 GCA_964657925.1 uncultured Dictyobacter sp. | reverse complement strand
TTTACAATTGGAGATGAGGGGCGAGGGAAACCCCTTCAAGCAAGGTTTGTACGTAGAGCCATCCAGCCCACACCGTCTTCCAGCCAGCAGGGCCATCGCGACGGCGGGCCAGATAGCCACCGAGTCGTGCGATCTGGTTCCAGAACTCCTCGACGGTTATGGTGTGAGGATCAAGGTCAGCCCGTGCAGCAACAACAGCGAGCACATCCGCATCAACTCGTTCACGAGCAAGGTGCTCCCGATGGTTGCGGGTGAGATCTCGTATCTGTACCAAACGAATAGCGACAGGAGAAAGCAAACCCAGCAGGCGTTGGAGACGATCACCCTGTTGGAACTGTCGATGTTCAATGCGGCATCCTGTTTTGAGACACTGATGATACTCTTCAACGATCCAACGACACCGATACCACTCGACGCACTGCCACGCTTGCTGCTGATTCCTGATGGGAACGGAGGTGAGCAAGATCCATTCCAGTGGTTCTTCTGCCTCAAGCTTCTCCTGTTCCCAGACACGAACGACCCACACCGCTAGCGGCTCGGTGTTTCCTCTGGCGTCATTGCGTGGAGGCAGAAGATTGACGGACCCAAAACTCAGGGAAAGGTGCGTCTGTCTGCTCCTGCGTCCATGAGAAGCAGGGATCTCAAAAGGACGATTCCCTTGAGCAGGCCAGGTCCGAACCTGATCGAGCAGATGACCGCTCTCGGGTTCTTGTCCTTGCATGCGACGATTTTGCGCAGCTCTCACCACAAAATGCGTCTGATTCGACAGGCAGGCTCGAAAAAAAGGAAACAGATCAGCCCCGCGGTCTCCCACATGAACCTGCATCCCCATGCCACCGAACGATCCAATCTGTTCAACCATCTGCATCCACACATCCGTTTCTCGGTGAGATCGTTTCTTCCTCTGATCGCGCCCTTCGTTTTGAGGAGCAGGGGTACGGACAAACGGTTTTTGGGCGATGCAGCCAAACCCCTCACGTGTGTGGGGGGCCACGGCCAAAACCGTTTGCAGCAGCATGCCCCTTCCTTTCGCGTTGCCAATCTGGCCCACTCCATCTATGGTGTGGCGATGGGAGAGATCAATCTGGGTCGTATCCTGCACAAAAAGGACCACCGCTTCCTGCTGGGCCTGGCTGCGCGTCTGTTGGAAGTGGGAGTGCATGAGGGTTTCAAAGCTGACATCGTGTTCATCCAACAAGCGATACACCGCTTTCACATCCTTCCATGTGTGCATTTGTTGCGGAAGCGAGGCCGCCGCAGCTCGTGCCATCTGCGCTGCTGCCCAAACAGCCCGCCTTGTTCGGCGCACAGCTCCCAACTGCACCTGTCCAAAGGTTTCTTCCGCCCATTGTTCTGCGTTCAGTACGGTTTCTCTTTTCATCTCTTGATTCTACCAGATTGTAAATTGTGGGTAAAAGACAGGTGTAAAGCACAGGGGTATCCACCCGCCGCAATGGAAAGTTTTGATGAAGGGAGGGCAATAATAAGGGCAAAGGCGTGCTTTGCCCTACGTGGACTATACGGACCGGGAGTCTATTGTTCTTGTGGTGGCATAGGTTCTGGGTAGTGCACCTGTGGTTGATCGTAGCTGGTGTACTCGTCGGGTGGGGTTTCCTTTGGGTTGTTTTCCTGTTGGTATGGTGGTGTGTTCGGTTGATATCCCTGGTTATAGGGCTGATAGTAAGGGGTTTCATCTTGCTGTGGTGTAGGTTGTGGTTCGGGCGGCTGGTAGTAGGGTGAGTTTTGCTGTTGTGGGGGCTGGTAGTAAGGATTTTGTTGTTGTGGGGGTTGTTGCCAGCGTTGATTGGAGCCGAACCAGGAATTATTGGGTAGTAAGAGGCGGCGGATCAGCCATGCGGCAGCGATGAAGAGGAAAACTGCGATGATGATACCAATGATCTGGTGCAGGCCCGCGATCAGAAAAATGCCAATAACGATCAAGAACCAGGGGAAGCCGTAGAAGCCACGTCTGTAACGGCGCTGTTGGCGCCACATGCGGCGTTGTTGACGAAACTGCCAGCGATTGAATGGGTCCATGTGTGTTTTTCCTCCATGCGCATGTTGAGTGGAAATCTCAGCAGGGATGAACGCGTTAATCCTGATGTTCCCTTTATAAAGTGATACGAGTGCGGTGTGATTTTATCAAATATACGTTTTGGAGAGAGAGGAGGTTAGAGATATATCGTATGTTAAGTAGAGCGTCTTTGTTGTTTTTTGAGCAGTCTTGACAAGGGAATAGCATTGCGCTATAAATTTTATGGCAATATGTTATTATTGTGCGGGAACACAGGAAAGTTTGCATATCCGCGTTTCCAAAAAGGGAGACGAGAATGATGGTGTATACATGGTAATTTTGTTGTTCGCGTTGATCGGGGCATTGATCGTCATGGCGGTGTTGACGGTGGGGCGGCTGGTATTTGGGCGACGTGAGCCTTTTGATCGTCGGCGTTTTACGCGCTGGTTTGTAGGATTTTTCATTTTTAATTATCTTTTTTGTTTAGTAATTTTGTATCTAGGTGAGCCTGCACTTACCGGTCCGTTTTGGGGCTGGCAATGGGTTTTATGGCCTCTATTGATCAGCAGTATCGCGAACCTGTTTACGTTCTCAGGTCAGGCTATGAACGTACTTGAGAATAGTATAGGTATGAATCCGGGGCAGTTGTCCTCGCGTGGGACAAGCAGCAAGACGGCGGAGAGTACGCGGCGATCGATCGCGGCAGGTCTGCTCGGTTTGATTGTCGTTGCGGTGATCGGGATTGCTGCGACCATTTTGATCAATGTTTTCACCACGTGGTTTGATGCGAATGCCAAGGCGTTGGCTGCGATCCCGAATATCCAGACGGAAGCGTCGCCCAACTTGCCGCCGACCGATGCGAACAATATCGTGCTGGTCAGCCCGAGTATTGCAGCATACAAGGGGCAGCAGGTATTGGGAGCCACGGGTCAGAATCTAGGTTCAGCATATGATCTCTCGCCCGATAGTTACACGTTGCAATCGATCAAGCATCATCTTTATTATGTCGCGGAGTTGAGTTACAACAATCTTTTTGTCAACTTATCGAATCCGGTCACGCCTGGTTTTGTGGTGGTGGATGCTGAAAATCCGCAGCAACCACCGTTGTTGATGACGGGTGGGCAATCGACAATCCGCTATCTGCCGGGCGCGTTGTTGAACCAGGATCTAATGCGACATGTGTATCTGAGCGGGTACACGTATGGAAATCTGGTTGATCCGACGCTGGAGTTGGATGATAACATGCATCCTTATTGGACCATCTCGTTGATGCAGCCCTCGCGTGGCTATACTGGGAACGTGTTGAGCAAGGTGTTGATTGTCGACGCGCACACGGGCGATATCAAAGCGTACAACCCGCAGGATGTGCCGAGCTGGGTGGACCGTATCATGCCATCGGATACCGTCACGCAGTATTTGCAGTGGTGGGGGCTGTATCATGCCGCGCCGTGGTTCAATCCTTCGGGCCTGGGCCAGCAATCGCCAGCCAGTGATCCGGAGTTGTTATATAACAGTGGTGATGTACCGGTCTGGCTGGTGCCGATGACATCGTCGTCCTCAAGCGATAATTCCAGTACAGGTGTGTTTTTATTCGATACGCACAAGAACCAGGCGTACTTTTATCCGAAGGCAGCGGGCCTGGGTATAGGGAACAATGTGCAGAGCACGTTCCAATCCACGCACGCGAATATTCGTAACTATAGCGTCGCATCGGCGCAGTTATACCAGATTTATGGTACCCCTACGTGGGTGGCGATCTACGTGCAATCGACGGACAGTGGGGACATTTTCCAGGCGGTCGGACTGGTGGATGCGAAAGAGTTGAACGGCAACAATGTGCAGTTCGACACCGATTTGCCGTCAGCGATGCGCGATTATCAATCGTGGTTAGCGTCGCAAGGGAGCAGTAGTGGTGGCTCGGGTGGAGGCGGAACGACCGCGCCGACGACACAGACTGTTACGGGCAAGGTGTTGCGTATCTCGCCGGTACAGCAGGGCAGTACCACTGCGTACTATCTGCAAATCGCGGGGCAAGCGAACATTTTCACCGCCAATCTCTCGCTCTCATCGAAACTGCCCCTGGTGCAGGCGGGTGATACTGTGCGAATCACCTATATAAGTGGAAGTGGAAATAATGGGGTGATCAACGTGCAGACGTTCGACGACAGCAGTATTGATCTGGGAGGCACGTCGAATGCTCCGGTTGTGACGCCAACGCCTACCGTTGCGGCGAAAAAATAGAAGTGCAAGTACGTTAAGTGGCATACTATCTGCGGTTGTTCATTCAATGATACGACTGCAGATAGTATATTTTTTTCTGCTGGTCTCTCAAGGGTTGTGAGTGTTGCATGCGATTGGACGCGACGGAACGGTGCGCCTGTTTGGGGGAAATTCTTACAAAGTGCACTGCATATGATTAAAGCTCTTCTGCATTGTTTTGGAATACATGTGGTTATTTTTGCATAAGAGTAGTGCCGTGCATTGGTATGGTACAATAGGAAAGGTTTCTATAAAAATCGCACTGTGATTTTTTGATTATACTCATTTTGATTATACTTTAAGAGGATATACGATGGCGGCAAGTACGACAAATGAAACGTTTATGCAGAAGTACGGAAATGTGATTACAATTGGATTGTGGGTGGTGGCATTGTCTTCGCACGCGATACTGATACCGAAGTTCATAAAAGCGTTCAAAGAAGACAAGGCAGCATAGAGTTTTGTGAGGTACAGGTAACCAATCGCGAGTACAGGTAGGTTTGCCCTACGCGATTGGTGATTTATAGTGTCTAAAACAGGGACCGGCACGTGATAATCAACTTTATCACGTGCCGGTCCCTGTTTTAGTGCGCGAGATTAGCCGGTATTGCGAACGCCAGCGGCGATGCCGTTGATGGTGAGCAGGACGGCGTAGGTAAGGTCAGCGCGTTCTTGTTCTTGCGGAGTCGTGACCTGTGAGGGTGTGGGGGTGAAAGGTCCGCCGAGGGCACGCAAGCGTTTCAAGAACACGACCTGGAAGTAGCTGAGTGGATCGACATACGGGTTGCGGCGTTTGATAGACTCTTGCAGGACGGGAGAGGTATCCAGCAGTTTGTTGCCGCCCACGATGGCGATGACTGCTTTTTGAGTGCGTGCATATTCGGCCTGGATCTCGCCAGCGATACGTTCGCGCAAGGCGATGTCATTGACGAGCGTCGCGTAGTGACTCGCGATCAGCATATCGGCTTTGGAGAGTGTCATTTGCAGGTTGTCGAGGAAGGCGCGTAGGAAGGGCCAGCGGCGGTACATCTGTTGTAGTTGAGCCAGATGTGCTGGATCTTCCTGGATATAGTCGTCTAGCGCGCCACCGACGCCATACCAACTTGGGAGCACGTAGCGACTTTGCATCCAGGAGAAGACCCAGGGGATGGCGCGCAGGTCCTCGATCGCGCCGCTTTTGGTGCGTCTGGCCGGACGGGAACCGATATTGAGCCAGCCGAGCTCCAGAATCGGGGTGGCTTGCTCGAAGAAGGACAGAAAATCTGCATCGTTATAAATCAATGCACGGTAGCGGCTGAGCGCGTCGGCTGAGAGGCGTGCCAGCGTTTTTGTCCAGTCCTCGCCTGGATAAGGATGGATGTGTGTCTCGACAATATCTTTGTCAGGGATGCTCGATTGTACCACGCCCGCGACCACGAGTTCCATGTTGCGCATGGCGATCTCGTGCAGACCATATTTGAACGAAAGCATCTCGCCCTGTTCTGTAATGCGCAGGCGACCGTTCACGGTGCCAGGTGGTTGACCGAGTATCGCCTCGTAGATGGGTCCACCGCCGCGACCGATGGCGCCGCCACGGCCATGGAACATTGTGATGCCGATGGCGTACTCTTTGCCCAGTGCTGCCAACCGTAGCTGGGCCTCGTAGAGTTCCCAACTGGATGTGAGGATGCCGCCATCCTTGCTGCTATCCGAGTAGCCGAGCATCACCTGTTGTTTGTTGTGGCAACTGGTGACATAGCGGCGGTAGTAGGGGTTGTCGAAGGCTGCGCGGAGAATGTGCGTGCAGCCACGCAAGTCGCTGATCGTTTCGAAGAGGGGGACGATCGGTAGATCATCGATGCCCATCTCTTTGCAGAAGAACTGGACCTCCAGTAGATCGCTGACTGTGTGAGTCATGCTGATAATATAGCAGGTAATGGCTTTTTGACCGAAGGTTTCGCGCGCCTGACGAATGGCGCGAAAGGTATCGAGTATATGGCTGGTTTCGGGGCTCAATTGCAGGCCGGGACGCGTCAGGATGCGGGGATCGCTCAATAGATTTTCGAGGATCTCTAAACGTGCTTGTTCAGAAAGTTGGAGATAGTCGTCCGGGCACAAGCCGGTAGTGGAGAGGATTTCGGCAAGAGCCGTAGCATGACGCTCGCTGTGTTGTCGCACATCCATTGCTGCAAAGTAGAAGCCGAAGGTTTCCACCTGACGTATGAAACGTGCCAACTCCGCGTGTGCGAGGGCATCTTCACCGTCGGCGAGCAGGCTGTGATAGACCAGGCGTAGATCGGCGAGCAGTTCATCCGCGTGTGTGTAGAGGGCCGGGCCTGTTTGTCTGGTTTGTTCCTGGCGGGAGTCGTGCCCAGACTGTGACGGAGATAGATAGCCGGTAGTAGCTTCTAAGCGTTTCCACATAAACGAGAGCCTGGCGCGGTATGGTTCCAGCAAGGTTTGCGGCCCTAACTCGGCTGCATAGTCTGGCATGGCTTGCACGTCTCGATCGAGAGATTGTTGTAGTTCGGGTGTGATGTAGGTATGGGTGATTGATTGGGAGTAGTCGCGTGCAAGCGCGAAGATGGTTGTACGATAGTGGGTGATAATGTAGTTGCGTTGAAGTTGGAGTGCGTTGAGCAGGGTGTGCCCGCTCACGAATGGGTTGCCGTCCTGATCGCCGCCGATCCAGGAGCCAGGGCGGAGGAAGGTAGGAATAGTCGTATCTGGATAGACGGCGTGGGTAAGTTCCTCGAATTCGACGTAGAGATCGGCCATGGCATCGTAGAGGATCTCATCGAGGTAATAGATGCCCATTTTGATCTCATCGAGGGGTTGAGGCCGTACCTGGCGGATAGCGTCCGTGCGCCAGAGCAGATCGATCACACCGTTGAGCGAACGTTGCCAGTGATCGCGTTCGCGCCGGGTCATGCTAGTGGATGTATCATTTTGTTCGAGCAGTTCGGCCACGCGTCTTGATTTGGTGATCAGGCTGCGACGTGTTGCTTCGGTCGGGTGAGCGGTAAAGACGAGATCGATCGAGAGTTCGTTGAGCAGGCGTTGAAATTGGTCTTGATCGAGTCCGATTTGTTGGCAGAAGAGGACGAGTGCTTCCAAGGAGCCATGTTGTGGGGCGTTGTGCGAATCCCTTTCATGAAGGCGGCGGCGGCGGATGCGGTGATATTGTTCGGCGGTATTCACGAGATGAAAGTAGACGGTGAAGGCGCGAATGACATTGATGGCGGTATCGAGATCGCAGTTTTCGACGATCTGGGTAATCTCCTGCGAGAGCGCGCTGGCCTCGTCCTGCAAGCGGGTGGCCTCTGCTCCCGTGGCCTGCGAGAGATTTTCGGTACACTCGCGTAAGCGGCGGCAGTTGCGGCGCAGGCGTTCGACCATAGCGAAGACCTCTTCGCCACCATGGCGTCGAATAGCGTGTCCGAGCGCGTCGCCGAGTGTCCGAATGTCGTGTCGAAGGGGCGCGTCTTTTTCACGACGGTCATCTAATTCTGACATATAGAGATCCTGACATTTTTCAACGAACTGCACGATCATATTTTCGGTGTTGAGGATGGGCGGCAATCATGGTGGGTAAAGGTATTGCTCATCCGCACATTGTAAACATTCTAGCATATTTTATATAGAGAGGCGAAGAGAGAAACAGAGTTTTGTGCAAAAGATACAAAATGGCGAGTCAGGTCTCTGGTTACTTTAGCAGTTCTCCTCCAAGGAGAGGATGTTTATACTGCTTATATCGGACATTTTTACCATGAAAAGGGAAGTGATGAGGAATTAAAAAGGGAAATCGATTGCGAATACGCTCTTATACGTGGTAGGGAAGCACAAAGATTGCCTTCGTGAGGGGATGTAAGAGGGAAGAGATAGTAAAAAATAACCTTGGTGTTTATGCTTCTCGTATGCTATACTTGGGATGCATTGGTATCTTGTTGTCCGAAATACGAGGAATGTATAGATTTTTATGACGACAGCGTACGCACCAGGGGCGCAAATCGATCACTATGAAATTGTGCGACAGTTGGGACATGGAGGTATGAGCCGTGTCTATCTCGCGCGGGACATCCTCAATGGGCAAACGGTTGTTTTGAAGTTTCCCAGTGAAGACCTGATTGGGAATATCGGCGTCTTCGAGCGTTACAAACGCGAGGGCGAGATCGGCAACCGCATCAATCACCCCAATATCCAACATATGCTCAACATTGATGAGCAGCGGAGTGGCGATTACCTTGTGATGGAGTACATTGAGGGGCGTTCTCTGCGTGCTTTATTGGACGAGCAAGATGGAAAATTGCTGCCGATCTCCCAGGTACTCAATATTGTGTTGCAGCTTTGTGATGCGCTGACCTATTGTCACGAGCATGGTGTTTTTCATCGCGATATCAAGCCGGAAAACATCATGGTGGAGGACGATGGGACGGTCAAGATCATTGATTTTGGTATCGCGCTACTGGAAGGTGCGCGTCGTGTCACGTGGCGTGGACTGACAGGGACGGTAGGGACGCCGGACTATATGGCACCCGAGCAGTTAAAGGGTGAGCGTGGGACCGCGCGCACCGACGTTTACGCTGTGGGCATCTTATTGTACGAAATGTTATGTGGGCGCACGCCTTTCGATGGTGAGAACGTGTTCGCCGTCATGAACCAGCACATCACCCAGGACCCTCCTTCGATCCTCGACTATCGACCAGACCTCTCGCCGGAACTCGCGACCGTCGTTATGAGGGCCATTCGCCGTGATCCCGAAAAGCGATTCGCGACAATGCGCGACTTTTGGGAGGCGTTGCGGCACTGGCAGGATGTCAAACCAGTCGCGTATCATCCCGAGAAGCCGGGTATGAGCACGACGCAGAGGCAGATCTTATGGTCGCTACTGATTATCGCGATCATCCTCGTGATCATAGTCGCCATTGGTGTTGGCGCGCAGTATGTGCATCATCTAGCTCATTAACGTAGCTTTCCCCCTCATGTGACAAACTCCTATGGATAAACTATCCAGGGAAAAGTGCTGCTCACGATGTTTTTAACTTTTTTAAAGGAAAAAAGGATTTTTTGAGTTGCCAGTATGCTCTTTTTTGCGTCAGGTAAAACACTATGAAGGGTTGTAGGAGGTAAAGATATGTCAACAAAAAGGAATAGGTTGGCATATTTGCACAATAATTTGTAGAAAGAAAAGATAGAGCAGCAAAAATATACTCTCCCCAAGAGAACAGTATGGGCAAATCTTCTATAATGAAAGCTTGTTTGTCTTCTAATTCGTATGTTATACTCTCACAAATAAGTGTAACGTTGCCTTTTTCGTTAGAGCATTGTAGCTCTCCCTCGACAATGTTGTGTTTCCGTGTACTCTCATGTGTTTTCCCAAAACGCTATTTGTCCCCCCCGGAGAGTACACAGCCCAAATAGCTTTGTTCTCGACGACCAATGTCTGTTCGTCCCCCTTTCTGGCTCCGCTGAGGGTGCCTTTTAGCATTGAGCAAGATAGTCTTTTCTGGGAGAGCAACGCGCATGACGCAAAAGCACGAAACTAGTAAACCTGCTTGTACACCCTGTACACACTATCCATTATATGACAGTCGTTGGGAGCATGATGCCTGTGGCACCGGTTTCCTCGCTAATGTAGCGGGCGAGGCGAGTCATTTGCTGGTGCAGACGGCACTCGAAGCATTAGCGCGCCTGACGCATCGTGGAGCGCAGGACACAGAGGCGGAGGCATATGATGGCGCTGGCATTTTGACACAGATACCAAAAGCTTTACTGATCGAGGAATTGGAGGAGCAGCAGATTTCAGTCACGCACGCTGATGATATGGCTGTAGGTATGATTTTTTTGCCCGTGCGTGGGAGTATTCACAGCGAACAGAGTCGTACGATCATCGAGCAGGAGATAGCCCAGCAAGGTCTCGTCTTGCTTGGGTGGCGAACTCCGTCTATTGACTACGGTGTGCTTGGGGCGCGTGCCCGCGAGTTAGCACCAGAAATCATGCAGGTGTTGCTTGCCAGACCTGCTCATATCGCTCCAGGCGATTTTGAAAAAAGTCTTTATCATACGCGGCGTGTCATTGAGCGCAGTCTGGCCCAGGCGCAGATTACTGACTGCTATATTGTCTCTTTTTCGAGCACAACGATTGTCTATAAGGGCTTGCTCGCGCCTAAAGATATCGCTCATTTCTATCGCGACCTGGCCGACCCACGTTATGTCAGTGCATTGGCCGTGTTCCATCAGCGTTACAGCACGAATACCTTACCATCGTGGCCTCTGGCGCAGCCATTGCGTTTGTTAGCGCACAACGGTGAGATCAATACGATCCAGGGGAATCGCAACTGGATGCAGGCGCGCGAGGGCACTCTGGTGTCGTCGCAGTGGAACGAGCGTATCGCTGACCTTGTACCGGTTATTCAGGCGCGCAGTAGCGATTCGGCGCAGCTGGACAACGTGCTGGAGTTTTTGGGTATATCAGGTCGTGAGTTGCTGCATGATGTGCAGATGATGGTGCCACCGGCATGGGAGCATGACGCCGAGATGGGTGACGAGCAGCGAGCGTGGTGCGAGTACCATGCGGGCATCATGGAGCCATGGGACGGACCGGCGGCACTGGTATTCAGCGATGGACGTATTGTTGGAGCAGCGCTGGATCGCAACGGGTTGCGCCCGGCTCGCTATGTTTTGACCGTAAATGGTACGTTGATTGTCGCATCGGAAAGTGGGGTAGTGGAGATCGAGCCGCGCGACATCGTAGAAAAGGGACGATTGGGACCAGGCGAGATGATCGCGGTGGACCTTGAGCGGCACATGTTGTTGCGCAATGCAACGATCAAAGCCGCCCTCGCCACTGAACAGCCCTACGGTGAATGGTTGGAGCGGTATATGATGCGTCTTCCCGTGACCGGGTTGGAGGATGTGGTGGAAGAGGAAGCGCCACGTGAGGCAAACGAATTATTCGAGCGTCAGCAGCTTTTCGGCTATACACATGAGGATGTCGAGATGGTGCTGCGGCCCATGCTCAGCGACAATAAAGAGCCTACATGGAGTATGGGTGATGATGCGCCGCTGGCGGTGTTGTCGGAGCGAGAGCGATCGTTTTCTGATTACTTCCGGCAGCGTTTCGCGCAAGTTACGAATCCAGCGATCGATCCTTTGCGTGAGCGCGTGGTCATGTCGCTGGATAGTTACCTGGGTAAACGCGAAAATCTGTTGACGGAAACAGCCGAGCATGCGCATCTGATTCATGTGAAGACGCCGTTGCTGACGGAACAGCAATTGGAAAGCTTGAAGCAACTGGAAGACGGGCGTTTTCGTGTGCATATCCTCGATACCACTGTTGAAAGCGAAGATGGCAACATCGATGTCGAAGGAAAGCTGGAGCAACTGGAGCGGGAAGCGGTCGCGGCGATCGAAGCGGGCGCGACCTTGCTCGTCTTGAGCGATCGCGCGGCGACCCTGGAGCACATGCCGATCCCGATGGTGATCGCGGTTGGTGCCGTGCATCACGCGTTGATCCGTAGAGGAGCGAGAACGCAAGCCTCGTTGATTTGTGAGACGGGAACGGTGTGTGATATTCACCAGGTGGCATTGGTGTTGGGTTATGGGGCGGAGGCGATCGTGCCGACGCTTGCCTTTGAGAGTGTGAGGGCGCTGGCGGGTGAGCGCAAATTGGAGCATGTTTCCAAAGAACAGGCGGTAAGCCGTTATATCCATGTTGTTGAGGATGGACTGTGCAAGATCATGGCGCGTATGGGTATCTCCACATTACGCAATATTATCGGCGCGGGCCAGTTCGAGATTGTGGGATTGACCACAGAGTTTGTCGAGCGCTGTTTCACGGGTTCCGCGTTGCAGGTGGGCAAAGTGTCGCCCGCATTCGTGGCTGAGCAGTTGAACAAGCGTCGTGCGTTGTTGCAACAGGAGCCAACTGTGGTCTCCGAGGTGCAGAGTCGCAGACACAAACTAGCCGATCTGGGGCGTTATCGTTTTCGCCGTGACGCGGAATATCACGCGTTCAATCCTTTGATCGTGCGCGCGTTGCAGAAAGCGGCGCAGAGCGGCGAGCCGGAAGATTA
The DNA here is from genome assembly GCA_964657925.1 of uncultured Dictyobacter sp. Classification (GTDB taxonomy): domain Bacteria; phylum Chloroflexota; class Ktedonobacteria; order Ktedonobacterales; family Ktedonobacteraceae; genus Dictyobacter. Next base: position 47,214 of record CAZZWK010000035.1, on the reverse strand, counting down.
TCGACAGTACACCTCGATGGTATATAGTCGACCCGCGACCGTCTTACGTGATCTCCTGAGTTTCAAGGTGACAGAGGAGATTCCGCTGGAGCAGGTGGAATCGATGGAGTCGATTCGAGCGCGCTTCGTGGTCTCGGCCATGTCGATCGGAGCGCTGAGTCCGGAGACGCATAAAACGATTGCCGCCGCTATGAACAGTATTGGTGGGCGAAACAATACGGGCGAGGGTGGAGAGGACCCGGCCTGGTATCACGAGACATTCGAAGGATACCCGGTAAGCAGCAAGATCAAGCAGGTGGCGTCAGCGCGTTTCGGTGTGACCACCGAGTACCTCGTGCGGGCCGAGGAGTTAGAGATCAAGATGGCGCAAGGGTCCAAGCCTGGTGAGGGCGGTCAGTTGCCGCCGATCAAGGTATCGCCGTTTATCGCGAAACTGCGCCATACGGCACCGGGAGTTTCGCTGATCTCGCCGCCGCCGCACCATGATATCTATAGTATCGAAGATATCGCGCAGCTTATCTACGATCTGCATCAGGTCAATCCAACGGCTCGTGTCGGCGTCAAGCTGGTATCGGCGGCGGGTGTAGGAACGATCGCCGCTGGTGTGGCGAAGGGGCACGCGAACTATGTATTGATCAGTGGATACGATGGGGGGACGGGAGCTTCTCCATTGCAGTCGATCAAGCATGTTGGCTTGCCGTGGGAGCGAGGATTGGCAGAGGCGCAGCAGGTGCTGGTCAAAAATGGGTTGCGCAAGCGGGTGAAGGTGCGTGTGGACGGTGGTTTCAAGACCGGTCGCGATGTAGTTGTCGCAGCGTTATTAGGTGCCGAAGAGTTCGGTTTTGGGACGGCGGCTCTCGTTTCGCTGGGTTGTGATATGGCGCGTCAATGTCATCTCAATACCTGCCCCACCGGTATCGCGACGCAACGTGAGGACCTGCGCGCGAAGTTTAGTGGGCGACCACAGTTTTTAATCAACTATCTTACGCTGGTGGCCGAAGAGGTACGAGAGTGGCTGGCGAAGCTTGGTTTCACGAGCCTGGATGATATTATCGGTCGCGCGGACCTTTTGCAGGAGAGCGAGCACAACGAAGTCGATCTCGATCTGACGCCATTGTTGGTCTCGCTGCCAGTGAAGTCGGTGGCTGGTGCGTACACAGCGGTGCCTACATCGCCTGTCGCGGACGAATTGTTGATCGAGGCCGAGCCCGCGCTTAATGGAGAGCGCAGTATTATCACGCAGCACGAGATTCACAACTACGATCGTTCGATTGGCGCGAGCCTGGCGGGCGAGATTGCGCGCCGTTATGGAAACGTGGGTCTGCCAGGTGTCAGTATTACTGGTAATTTTCAGGGATCAGCGGGCCAGAGCTTCGGCGCGTTCACCGTATCGGGCATGCGTTTGATTCTGACCGGCGATGCGAACGACTATGTTGGGAAGAGCATGACTGGCGGACAGATTGTGATCGCGCCACCAGTTGACGCGAAGTTCGCGTCACAAGAAAATATCATCATGGGTAATACCGCGTTGTATGGTGCAACGGGAGGATACCTGTTCGCGGCGGGGCGAGCGGGAGAGCGTTTCGCTGTGCGCAACAGTGGCGCGGTCGCGGTGGTCGAAGGTGTGGGCGATCATGCCTGTGAGTATATGACGGGTGGTATGGTAGTTGTATTGGGGGAGACGGGTCGCAATTTCGGCGCGGGCATGTCGGCTGGCGTGGCTTATGTGCTGGATACGAAGGCTACATTTGCCCGTCGTTGCAATACCGAGCTTGTCGAGGCGATGCGTATCGATGACGAGCAAGAGTTGGCGGCCCTGTACGCGGCGGTCGAATGGCATTATAGGAAGACGCGCAGTAAGTACAGCGAGTCCATTCTCAATGACTGGGCGCGATTGAGCGAGAAGTTCTGGCGTGTTTTGCCAAGGGGCTCGAACACTTCCGTGTGCGATTTCATTCGCACGAACGAGTACGAAGGCGCGATGAAACGGGTATCGAATTAGATCACCGGTGATCTTTATGTCCCTTTTTGAGGATGCATGAGAAGAGAGCCAGGATGTTACTGGCTCTCTTCTTGTATGCTGCCTGTCTCGTCTTCGCCAGCCACGATACCGGCGGCTATAATCCAGGAGTACATCTCCTCGCCGCGTTGCTCGTACTGGAAGCGGTAGTCGTGTTTGCGGATGAGTTCGGCCAACTGTCCATCCAGTTTTTGCAGGCAGTGAAGCTGGGCATCGCGCAAACTATTGAGCCAGGGACCTGACGGTTCGGGCGTTTTCAGTGCGCAGACGAGCTGGAAGTGGCGCAGGCAAAGACCCTGTGAGTCTAAAAAGCGAGTGTGAAACTGGTCCTCCGTAATGATCTGACGCAAACTATCGGCGTAGCGTTCCTCGGCCTGGGATAGGCGCAAGCAAGCGGGACACCCATTGTTCGCCTGTTGCGAGTGATGTTGTGTGTTGCCGAAGAGACGACGCAAGGCACCTGCTGATGAAGCGGAGGGAGCGTTTTTTGGTTGGAGCCCATCGATCGCATCGGAGATGATTTCCTGGTAGGTTTGTGCGAGTTGTAACGTCGCGCCCATGCGTACGAGTTGCCAGGTGTGGGTGTGGCAGAAGCCCAGCGTGCGACGAAGTAGCGCGCGTAACTCTACATCGGTGAAGAGCTCGTATTTCCAGGTTTCCAGGTAGCGAGTTGCGTTCTGCTGAGCCAGGCGGCAGATGAGGCAACCAGGCTGTGAACATGCATCAAGCAGTACCTGATAATCTTGTATTTTAGCCATCGTTACAACTTTCTGGTGGGTTATTCGTTTATAATGTAGAAGATACCTCTTTTTATCAAGAATTGCTAGTTTATTGAACGATTATTCCCGCGTAATGAATGAATCGACCGATTATTATGCGTTGCTCGGCGTGGACCGGAAAGCGTCTCCGAGCGTCATTAAGGCCGCCTTCAAGAAGCTGGCCTTGCAGTATCATCCAGACGTGTATAAGGGAGATGATGCCGCGGAACGCATGCGCCTCATTCTAGAGGCGTACCAGACGTTGAACAATCCCGTTGCCCGACAGCAGTATAACGCGCGTTTGGGCGGGCGTACTAACGCTAATACAAGCGACATGGCTGCTGTAAGTACAGTAGCAGATTTTCATGCTCGTGGGCAGATGAGTGTATCGCCAGGGGCCAGGCGAGATCGGGAACGGTATTACGATTTCCCGAAGTTCCCTACTGGTCAGCAGGTTGTTATTGACCTGATCGATATTAAATACACGCTGAGGCCCGATGAGGCAGGACAACTGGTGCAGGAGGGATTGCTGCGCGGGACATTGTTCGAGAGCAGGGATCACTCCTATTATTGTCATCGTTGCCACTATCGCTGGCCTGCTGCCCCCGCAAACGTACACAGTGATGTGCCTCCACGTTTTTGTTCTAAATGTCATGCATTAGACTGGGCAGAGTTTTTGTTGATGCGTTGCGCGCACTGTAACGCTGTGTTTGAGAGCGAACAGATTCGGAACGAGGTAGGCTCTTACGTCTATGGGCGCAAGCGAGCGGATGAGCGTACGCCGCCATACGAGCTTTTCCCGCTTTGCCCATATTGTGGCATGGCGCATTGGTCACCGGGGGAAGAGAGGCGTGTCGCTCTGCTACGGCAAGCGGCTGCGCGTCGTACTATGATCCAGCGTTTGGTGTGGATCAGTGTTGTGATAGTGGTCTTCGTGCTCGTGTGTTTTGTGTTATTCAATGGTGTGTATTAGAAACATTGGAGTGGGGATGCGAAAGATCGTAAGTGATGGTATTTATCCTCCCTTGCCCACTTTTTTTGACCAGCGGGAAGAGTTGGCACCTGCGCTATTGCAGCAGCACGTGAAATGGTTGATGCATAGTGGGATTGCGGGCTACGTCGTGATGGGATCGAATGGAGAGGCGGTACATCTAGACGAGAGTGAGCGTGGACAGGTGCTGGATGTTGTGCGCGAGGCGAGTAGTAGTGAGCGAGCGTTGCCGATTATTGCTGGCTGTAGCGCGCTGTCGACGCGGATGACGATCAAATATTGTCACTCGGCGGCTGATCATGGTGCTGACTTCGCGCTGGTGTTGCCGCCAGTCTACTACCGTAGCAGGATGAACGCGCAGGCGCTAAGACAGTATTTTGAGGCGGTCGCGGATGCGAGTCCGTTGCCGCTAGTGTTGTACAACATGCCTGCGAACACCGCTGGTGTTGATCTGGATGCGGACACGATAATTACGTTGGCTGGGCATGAGAATATCGTCGGAGTCAAGGACAGTGCTGGAAACGTGAGCAAGCTGGCGCAAGTGATTGCAGCGGTGCCTGCAGCGTTTAAAGTATTCGCAGGAAGCGCGGACTTTCTACTCCCTACGCTCGCGGTCGGGGGAGTTGGTGCGGTTGCCGCACTGGCAAACGTTTTTCCGCGTCAGGTATGCCACATACAGACGCTTTTTACGGAGGGGAAGTTGGCCGAGGCCAGGGCGTTGCAGGCGCAGCTCATTCCAATCAATATAGCGGTAACGACTGGCTATGGTGTAGCGGGATTGAAGGCCGCGCTCGATGCCATAGGACATTATGGTGGTTTGCCGCGTTTGCCTTTACAGGCGTTGACGGAAAAAGAGTTGTACCACCTGCAACAGGTACTCTCCACAGTGCCATTTGTCAGCGAAGAAGAATAGCGAAACGTTATGGGGTAGTAGGAGAAAAATGCTAGAACGTCAGCAGGTTTTTCGTGTGAAATTATCTGCTGACGCTCGCCCCTCTTTCTGGAGAGAGGAAGTGGTATGACAAGTAGTATTGGGCGTTCTCTTGACACGTTCAAAAAGCACTACTACAATACGAGTGTATTAATTTTCAGGTAACTTTGTGCGTTGAAAGACGGGCAGCCCTTTACATTCGTAAAGAGAGAGCGAAGGAGGGAAACGTGATGTTAGGTGAAGATATTGGTCGGGAATTGCGTTTATACACGGATCGCCTCCAGGGAAGTCTTCAGCGTGTTTCTGGTGAGAGTTACGGGCCGGAAAAGGGCAGCGATGCATGGGTGTTTTTGAACGCATTGATCGACGAAGGTGAAGAGGACCAAAAAGAGTTACAGCGCCATTTTGAAGAATCGGGTCGCTGGTTGGCGGAGCAGGGAGGATTGCTGGATGGGCGTCTGGAGAGTTTGCAGCGCTATGTGGACGCTTTGACCAACGAGTTGAAGCAGATTTTTCAGGAGCAGGCGGTTTTCCTGGTCGATGCGATGACGCGATTGGTGCACCTGCAATCGACGTGCGCGATGGCCTTGATGCGTGGGTACCAGAACGGTGTGGAGCGGAAGAAATTGGAGAGCGCCGAAGCTGCGCAACAGTTAGAGCATCGCTTGATGGCGGTGCAGAGAATCAACGGTGTGAGCAATTCGGCGATGGATCTGGACCAGACATTGGAAATTACGGCACAGATCGTCGCGGAAGAACTGAATGTAGAGCTGTGCTCAATCTTTTTTTATGATGATTTGCAGCGTATGTTGACGTTGCGTGCGACGAACGGATCGCGGCCTTTCGGGGGTATTCATTTTACCTTGCGGTTAGGTGAGGGATATAGTGGTTGGGTAGCGGACAAGGGGCGACCATTAATCGTTTCGGACGCGCTGGCCGATGCGAACTTTTCCGCGGAGGCGCGCGCGTATCACACGGATTTGCACGGCGTCATTGCCCTGCCGATCATTTTCTTCGGCAATGCTGAGCGATTGATAGGCGTGATCAGTGTGCAATCGACGGAGCCGCGCGAGTTCACGGGCGATGAGATCAGTTTTGTCGAGGTGGTAGCGGGTATCGTCGCCATAAATATCGAGAATGGGCGTCTGTACGAGCAGACCGATGAGCAGCTGCGGCGCAAGGTGCATGAGTTAGCGACCATTCATCGTGTTTCATCGATCATCGCATCAACGTTGAATCTCGATGAGGTTTTGCAATTTATTACCACGCAGGCTGTGCACCTGTCGGGCGCGGAACGCTCCTGCATTTTCGAGTTGGATGAGGGTGAGCAGAAGCTGCATGTGCTGGCGCACTACGGATTGAGCAGTGAGCTGGCCTCCAATGGGCAGATCAGTGTTGGGCAATGTTGCGCGGGCCGTTCTGTGCAGACGGGCAGGCCGAGCATGGCGGTGGATTGTTTGCAGAATGACGAACACTGCTTTTTGCGTAACGATCCTTTTATATCCGCTGAGATTCACTCTGTGCTGTGCGTGCCGTTGAAGGTGAAGCAGAACATCCTGGGTTGTATTTGCATCTACAGCAATCATCGCCATCTGCTGAGTCCAGAGCAGATGCAACTGGTGATTACCTTTGCGAACGAGGCAGCGATCGCGATCGGCAATGCGCGTTTATATGAGGAGACGCGTCACGGTCTGGAGTTGAAATCTATTCTATTGCGTGAGCTTAATCATCGTGTGAAGAACAACCTAGCGACCGTCGCGGGTATTCTCTCATTGCAGCGCAGGCGAACGAAATCGCCTGAGATTCGTTCGGTGTTAGCGGAGAGCGTGAACCGCGTGCAGGGGTTGGCATCGACGCATGACTTGCTGGCGCACGAGGATGTGAGCGAGGCTCGTGTTGACGAGATCGCGCGCAAGATTGTCGGTGTAGCACATGCTAACTTGAGTCCGCCGGATAAGCATATCGTATTCCAGGTCGAGTCAAGCCCGATCGTGATTCCATCGCGTGCCGTAACTATTCTGGCGTTGGTGATCAATGAAATGATTTCCAATGCGATCAAGCATGGGCTGGCCGATCAAAAAGAGGGTATTATCACCATTCGAGGTCGTGAAGAGGATGGTATGGTTATCGTGCAGGTACTGGATAATGGGAGTGGGCTGGTGCCAGAGATTTCCTTCGACGAGACCGCCGAAGGGAATTCCGAGGGTCTGGGCCTTTCATTGATTAAAAACTTGCTCACGGACATCAATGGAAGATTTTCTTTGCGGCGTGGGTTTGTAAGTCTCCCTGGTTGGGATCAGAACGAGCACGAACAGCCAGTGGAGCGCACGATCGCCGAGGTGCGTTTTCCTCTGGTGAAGAGGAGCCATACCTTGTAGTCCTGAGGTAAATCATAATCGTAGAATACGTTTATTGTGCGAGTGTCTGGCCGCAAGCCGTGCAGAAGCGATTGCCGACCGGGTTACGTTCGCCACAGACCGTGCATTGATTGAGGAGATAACCACAGCGTGTGCAGTAGCGCACCTGTGGTTTATTCATATGCTGGCAGTTGAAGCACTGATAGAGGATATCGGGTCGTCCATTGACCTGAGGGGAGAGTTGTTGAGGGGGTTGTATAGTAGTAGGGGCCTGATAGGCGGGTAATACCGGATTGGGCTGGGTAATGGGTGGAATGGGAATAGGTGAGGAGTTGGAGTAGTAATTGCTCATGGAGGGGTTACTGATGATGTTCAGGGCGTGGTTGAGCGCATCGGCCATGGCGTGAGCAGTCTGATAGCGTTGGAAAGGATTTTTCTGGAGCGCGGTCAGGATAACTGCTTCCATTGCTGGATGGATGGCCGGATTCAATGCGCGCGGGCGGGGTGGGGGCTCATAGATATGGCTATGGGCGAGGGCGGGATAGTTATCGCCAAGAAAAGGTGTGCGGCCAGTGAGTGTTTCGAAGAGCATGACGCCAAGGGCGTAGATGTCGGCGCGTCCATCGACTGGTCCGCCCTGACATTGTTCTGGCGACATGTATTCGGGTGTGCCGACGCCCGCGCCCGGTCGAGTCAGGTGTGCCTGTGTACTGGCGAGTACTTTGGCAATACCGAAATCTGAGAGGATAGGGCGATTGGCGTTATCCATCAGAACGTTCACGGGTTTGACATCACGATGAATAACGCCTTGTTCATGGGCGTAGGCGAGAGCATCCGCGAGTTGCACGAAGATGTTTACAACCTCGGTCGTATTCATCATTTGTTGCGCGCGTTGGAAGTAGTCGAGACGCTGTTTAAGGGTACCGCCATCGATGAATTGCATTACGATGTAGAGATGCCCATTTTGTTCACTCGCATCATGGACCGTAACGATATTGGGATGAGAAAGGCGAGCGACCAACCTGGCTTCCAGATTGAAACGTTCGACAAAGCTGCGATCCGTTGCGTACCACGGTGGGAGAACCTTAATCGCGACATCGCGTCCGAGGTTCTCCTGATAAGCTCTATAGACCCGAGCCATGCCACCCTGACCCAGGGCCTCAAGAATACGATAGTTGCCCAGAACCGTTCCGATCAGATCATCTGTCTGCATGGTTTCCTTATTTTCTACCGAACACAAGTACCGTTTGACCCAACTGAATCTGATCACCTTCCTGTAGAGGATAGGTTTGGAATTTGTTCACGACCTGACCGTTGACCTTAGTGCCATTGGCGCTCCCTTCGTCTTTGAGCGCATAGTTGCCATTGCCGAGATTGACGATGGAGGCATGGAGACGCGAGACCGCAAGATCTTCGAGGAAGATGTCGCTTTCGCGGCTTCTACCGATGCTCAGAGACTCTTTGCGCACTTCATAGATGCGACCGGGCTCTTTACCCTCTTCAACACGAACATAGCCGAGGCTACCAGGGGCACCAGTGGAACCGGGTGCGCGCAAGACGGTGCGATCGCTTTCGGCCATCATAGTGGGATCGCCCTGGCCCATGCCATTAGGGCTGTAGTTATTTTGTTGCCAGGGTGGGATAGAGGAAGGGTTGCCCTGTGGAGGATAGCCAGCGGGCTGCTGTGGATTGTTCCAGGCGGGATTAGGGTTGCCAGCGAACGAGTTGGGCGATGGTTGTTGATTGGGCGAAGAGGCGTTTTGCTGGCCCCAGGATGGAGCAGATGGCGCCGATGGAGCATTTTGTTGTCCCCACTGATCGGGTCCTGTAGGGGGAGCGGGTGCCCAGGAATTCTGATTTTGCGCTGGTTGTTGATTCCAGGAATTGATGGGCTGTTGCTGTGGTGCCGGGTTGGAGGAATTCCATGCGTTCATAGGCTGTTGTTGTGGTGCTACATTGGCATTATTATCCCAGGCATTCACCGGCTGTGGTTGTGGAGGTTGAGGAGAATTGGGAACTGAATTCCAGGAGTTGCCGGAAGGCTGTTGCTGGTTGGGCGCGGACCAGTTATTTTGCTGAGGGTTAGGAGCGGCGTTCCAGGAGTTGCCGGAAGGCTGTTGCTGGTTGGGCGCGGACCAGTTATTTTGCTGAGGGTTAGGAGCGGCGTTCCAGCCAGCGGCTTGCTGCACCTGGCCCTGTTGCCAGTTATTGGCATTCGCGCCCTGGGGATTCCAGCCGCCGTCGGCAGGTTGGCCCTGGCGTTGCCAGTCGGGAGCGGACGAGGCCACTGTAGTATCTTTTTTGCGACCACTACGCATGATAAAGATGACGCCGATGATAACGATGACAGCGATAACAAGGATTGCGCCAGCGATGACTGGCAAAGTAAGGAGCGCTGCGAGCACTGGTATTATCATAATGAATTTACCCCTTTTAAGCGTAGGGGTGGCAATTGCCACCCGATCTGAAATAAATCGGGTACTCGTTCAGGTACCCCTACAACTGCGACTCTGATGTTCTCTCACCACATTTGTCGCGTCCTATTTTAATTCAAAGCGTACCTCAACACTGCCAAAACGCAATACGTCACCATCTTTGAGTGTACGTTCTTCATGTGGTGCTAAGGTTGTTCCATTCAAGCGAGTCTTATTCAGGGCATTCAGGTCCTCGACCGTGTATTTGCCTTGTTTATTGCGCAGATAGGCATGACGACGGCCAACCGTTTTGTCCGGTAAATTGATCTCTGGATAGATGCCCAGAGAGGGGTCCTGGCGTCCTACAGTCATGAGATCACCTCGTAGAGGGATAGTACTACCATTGGAGATAACGATGATGCGGGCCTCTTTGAGGAGAGTCGAGGACGGTGTAGGAGCCGCTATTTTCTCTGGTATGCGATCTTCAGATGGTACGACTCGCTTTACCGTCTGAAGTTGCTCTTGTATCTCTTCGAGGGCCAGAATGAATTCTCGCGGCGTTGCGAAGCGTGCGGCTGCAGATTTCGCGAGTGCTTTTTGCATAAACGTATCTATGCCAAGAGGGAGCTCTGGCCGTATCTGGCAAAGAGAAGGAATCTGATCATTCATATGTTTGATCACAATATCGACGGCTGTCTCACCTTCATAGGGAGGATGACCGGCGAGCATCTCAAACAGAACCGTTGCTAATGAATAGAGATCCGAGCGTGTATCTGCCAGGCGCCCATTCTCCGCTTGTTCCGGTGAGATATAGTAAGCGGTCCCCATAAATACATTGGACTGCGTAAGCGTAACCGTTTCACGACCTCTAGCCAGACCAAAGTCAGTAATTTTGATCATATCTCCGCTATTGATCAAAATATTTTGTGGCTTGATGTCTCTGTGCACCACACCTTGTCGATAGGCCGTATCGAGTCCTTCCGCGATTTGCTGGGCGTAGTGGATGGCGCGCAGAGGATCGAGCTGGCCCTGACTGATCATATAGTATTTCAGGCTTTGCCCATCTATATAGTCCATCACAATATAATGCATATTGTTGTCGTTGCCATAATCGAAGATGCGCACGATGTGCGGATCATTGAGATTCAAGAGGATATGGGCCTCTCGTTGGAAACGCGCCAGCAGTTCGTCATCGTCAGCCAGCTCAAGATGCATAATTTTGATAGCGTAGATACGATTATCGGCAAGGTCACGCGCTATATAAACGGTGGCGAAACTTCCGCGTCCGCGTTCATCGATAACCTTATAGCGATCTTTGATGACACGACCGATCATGTCATCGTTCATTGGCGTGAACTCCTCTAATAATAGGTTACTGTTAGCGGCTCTATTATACACCATCCACTCGACTGTGTCATGATGTGTTACGCCTTTGAAGGACAATAATCATTGCCACAATGAACAGTATCGGCTATTGCTCTCGCTTTCGCCTTCACTCTTAAAGAACGAAAGAGCGAGAGGTTCTCGTACAATACTAGCTATGAAGTACAGGGTATTCAGTTCAGGTCTTTCGTGTACCAATTAAAGGTCATTGAACATAGCGCTGATACTTTCGCGATTATGGATACGTTTGATGGCTTCTCCAAAAATGGAGGCGACCGAGACGACCTCGATCTGGTCAGTAAAGGGTACGGGTTGATTTTCCACGGTATCGGTGATAAACAGGCACTTGATAGGGCTTTGTTGGATATTTGCAAGCGCTTCTTCGGTGATGACGCCATGGGTGACTGCGGCATACACATCGCGTACGCCCTGAGCGAGAAGTGCTTTGGAGACACTGGCGAGCGTGCCACCGGAGGTCGTGAAGTCGTCCACGATCATGGCCGTTTTACCACGTACATCGCCAATAATTTCGAGGATATGTGCCTTTTCATCGTGGGCGGTGCGTTCTTTATCGGCGATCGCGATGGAGGTATTGAGGCGCGAAGCGTAGCGCCTGGCCTGTTTGGCAAAACCAATATCGGGTGATACGACGATCATATTTTCCAGGTGCATGGCCTCGATGCGCTCACAAAGGAGCGGGAGGGCGTAAAGATTGTCCACTGGTTGATGAAAGAAGCCCTGGATCTGGGGCGCGTGCAGGTCCATAGTCACGACGCGATCGGCTCCCGCGATCTCGATAGCATCGGCGCAGACGCGAGCACGAATCGAGACGCGTGGTTCATCTTTTTTATCTCCCTTCGCATAACTAAAATAAGGAATGATCACGGTGACACTTTCTGCGCCCGCCCGTTTGAAGGCATCGATCCAGAAGAGGAGTTCCATAAATTTGTCATTGGTAGGAAAAATGGTCGATTGTACTATATAGACGCGTTGTCCGCGCACGTTTTGCAGTATGCGTACGAACGTGTTGCCATCTGAAAAGTAGAGCGTTTCGTTTTTTCCGCGCGGAATTTGCAGGTAGGAGCAGATGCGGTCGGTCAATTGTGGACTGCCGCTGCCCGCAAAGACCATCATAGGCATTTCATCCATCGGTATTGTTCCTTGATACTAGCGCAGGTAAAGCCATAAGAGCACATCCGGTGACAACGTTTCCATATTTTGACGGTTGTGCTCTTATGCGGGTGACGATTTTGGACCAAAGCACTTATTCTTCGTAGCGCCCACCGAGATAGGTGGCGAGGAATTTTTCTGCCGCAGTGTAGAACTTGATGCGGTTTTCGGGTTTAGCGAAGCCATGTCCTTCATCGGGGAAGAGCAGATACTCGTAGTTGATGCCCTTCTTTTTCATCGCGTCGACGATCTGTTCGGACTCGGCCTGTTTCACACGTGGATCGTTCGCGCCTTGCGCGATGAGCATTGGAATTTTGATCTGGTCGACGTGGAAGAGCGGCGAGCGCGATTTGAGGAAGTCTTCAGCGGTATCTGGATTGCCGACACGCTCGTAGAACATCGAGAGGCCGGTCGACCAGTAGGGTGGAATGGTGCGAATCAGCGTGATCAGATTGCTGGGGCCGACGATATCGACGGCGCAGCGGAACAGGTCGGGCGTGAATGTCGCGCCCGCCAGCGCGGCATAGCCACCATACGAGCCGCCGTAGATGGCGACCTTCTGGGCGTCGGCGATGCCCTGTTCGATGGCCCAATTGACGCAGTCGACCAGATCATCGTGCATCTTACCGCCCCACTCTTTATTGCCCGCATTCAAAAAGGTTTTACCGTAGCCGGTCGAGCCGCGATAGTTGACCTGGAGGCAGGCATAACCGCGATTGGCGAACCACTGTGCTTCGGGATCATAGCCCCAGCTATCGCGCGCCCAGGGACCACCATGCACGTTCAGCACCATGGGTAGATTTTTGGGCTCGACATCCGCTGGTAGTGTGAGATAGGCGTGCAGGGCTAGCCCATCGCGCGCGGTGATGGCTACCGGCTGCATATGCGCGAGTGTATAGTTGGCGAGGTCGGGCTGATTGTCGAAGAGGAAGTCGGCGCTCTGGCTTTTGCGGTCATAGACATAGAAGGGAACGGGCCCATTGTCGACTGTGAAGGCTACGACCCAGGTGTTGTCATTATCGTCACGTCCGACGATCGAAAAGTCTCCCTGGTGAATATCACCGATGCGATCGAAGTCGAGCCCGATCGACGAATCTAAAATTTGCCACTCGACGCGGTCTTTATCGAAGGCCACGGCCTGAATTTCGTAGGTATCGGGATGGATCATGACATTGTTGACATCGTACTGCGCGTCTTCGGCCAGCACGCTGGTCTCGTTGGTGGTCAGGTTCAATTTGAGCAGACGACCCGCATTGACATCGCGAGAATCGATCAGGTAAAGTGATTGACCATCGCGCGTGAAGCTGAGCGCGCCACTGGTCAGGGCATCATCGGCATCCCAGTTGATAACGGTACGCCACTCACCCTCTGCCGAGTCGCGAATCAGCAGATCGTGACCACTGTCTGGACGTACCGCCATCGCGCCGCGTATCTT
>CAZZWK010000035.1:20467-33655 GCA_964657925.1 uncultured Dictyobacter sp. | reverse complement strand
GCCCAGAAATAGAAGCGGATGCCGCGATCGGTATCAGTTGTGATGGGGTCGAAGCTTGTGCCGCGAATGGGTCCGACCCAGACGTTCAGCACATCATTGACGGGTGCCAGGTAAGCCAGGCGCGTGCCATCGGGTGAAATACGCGGGCTGGCCTTGACGGGATTGCCGAAGAGAACCTGGCGAGGGATCAGTGTTGTTTGAAGGGATGTTGCCATGGAAAAACGTCTCCTACTTTTTCTCTAACCATTCCATAATAGTGATACTGGTATTGTATACACATCATAGTGATTGTTTGTAATTTCAATTTCATTTACGAAGATGGGTGGGGAAAGGTTAAAGGGGATGGTGAGAGAGGTTTGAGAGGTACGTGAGCACAAGGTCCGCCCGTATGCTTAAAACGTCGCTTTTTAGACGAGCATGTAGGACAGACCTTGTGAATATTCTTATGCAAGTGCGAGCATTTGCTGATACACCTCGTAGGTGCGGCGCGCGATCTGGCCCTGTGTGTAGTTTTCCAGCACGCGCTGGCGTCCACGATGGGCGAGGTCCGCGTAGAGTTGTGGATCAGCGAGTAAACGTTGTACGCAGGCGGCCAACTCTTGGGCATCACCCTCTTTGAAGACGAGGCCGCCATCGCCGATGACGTAGGGGATTTCGCCGCTGGATGAGCCGATAGGTGGAGTTTCGCAGGACATGGCTTCGGCGAGCACGCGACCGAACTGCTCGATCCAATTAGGTCGCGAAAGCGAGGGCAGGACGAGAACATCGAGGTTTTCCAACTCTCTGGGCACCTGATCGGTGGGCACACCGGATTTGAAGGTGACGCGGTCAGCAAGATGCAGGCGTGTAATCTGCTCTTCCAGCACACTTTTCATGGGGCCATTGCCTACAAAGGTTGCGCGACAGTAAGCTGGTAGATAGGTGAGTGCTTCGACGATAAGCGGCAGGCCTTTTTCTTCTTTCAAGCGACCGATGAAGCCAAGTGTGAAGGGATCGTCAGCTTTACGGGGGCGACGAGGTGTGCTCCGTTTGTAGATGTCGGTGTCGAAGCCGAACTGTGGGATGACGGAGATTGGTCCGGTATAGCCTTTTTTATGGAGGACTTCCGCTGCCTGTTGATTCCCTGCCAGTGCCGCGGCGGCATGTCTATAGTTGTAGACCTCGAACTGGCGAAATGGGGGTGGGTAGTTGCGCAAGAGGTTTTGCCAGGTGAAGAAGAGCGCGCGCGCTTTGTGTTTGCCAGTGAGGCGCATCGCCTGGAAGGTGGCGAAGTTATAGGGTTCTTCATCGATATGCACGATAGCGGGTTGAACCCGTTTCATAATTGAGTCGAGTTGCGGATAGTAGTGCATATGGAAGTTGCCGTTGAAGGCAAGAGGGGTAACAATCATCTCATAGCCGCTGGTGTAGAGACGTTCGAGTTCCTGGCGGCTGCCATCATCGCTTTGCCAGTAGGGTGGTGTTGCCAGTGTCAGTTCGACGCCGGGGCATTTGGCGATCTCTTCTAATTTGCGTTGTGAGGTGCCCGCGACCAGGGCTTTTGAAATCATCAGTACACGCATAGTTGTTCTTCTTTATCTTTTCTTCTGCGATCGTATTTTTTGGTAGACGGCAAGCGTTTCATTGGCGGTTTTGCGCCAGGTGAAGACTTTGGCGCGTTGGAGTGAGCGCGCGCGCAGGTTGTCACGTAGTTCATCATTAAGCAGGACACTACGCATGGCTTCGACCAGCGCGGTGATATTTTCTGGATCGACCAGCAGGGCGGCGTCTCCCACGACCTCCGGTAGCGAGGTACGATTGGAGCAGACGACCGGTGCGCCGCAGGCCATGGCTTCCAGTGGGTCGAGGCCGAAGCCCTCGTAAAGCGATGGGAAGACGAAGAGGCTGGCCCCGCTGTACATCGCGGCCTTATCTTCCTCTTCAATGAAGCGATAGATGATCTGTCCCTCTATGCCCAGGCTGGAAGCGACTGGGCGTGGATCGGGGAAGAGATCGCCTTTCTGTTTGTCGGGGTTGCCCGCGATCAACAATTGCAGGTGAGGATCACCTATTTTCGCGTAGAGGTGTGCGAAGGCGCGCACGAGTTGCGGGACATTTTTGCGTTGATCTAATCCACCGAGATAGAAGATGTAGCGTTCTCCCACCCCATAACGCGCGCGCGCTTGCGCGAGGCGCTGAGGATCGACGACGGGTCGATATTCCTCGCCAGCGGCCTGGTAGATGACGTGAATGCGCTCGGCGGGAATACGCAGAACATCGATGATATCCTGTTTTACGTGTTGGGAGATAGCGATGACCTGAGTTGCGTGGTGGGAGGCACGCGCGACCAACTGCATGTACGCCTTGACCTTGCCGACTGGTTGATATGCTGGCAGGCGCAAAGGGATGATATCCTGGATGGTTACGACTGTAGGTGTGCGTGGCAGAAGTGGTGGAGCGAAATAGGGCACATGATAGATGTCCGCGTGTTCCTGGCGAGCGGCGGAGGGCGCAGTGAACTGTTCCCAGGTCACCTTGGCGATATTCTCGCTTTTAGCGGTAGGAGTGGGAACAGGATAGACGTGATAGGGATAAGGGGCATGCTGGATGGTGAGTGGGTGTGGACCGAGCACCACGTAGTCGTTATCCTGGTCGATCTGCGCGAGCGCTTTCAGCAATTGCGTCACATATTGTCCGCTACCGTTGGAGAGTGATTGATAAAAGAGGCCATTGAGAGCGATTTTCATGAGAGAGCCACCTCGTCAGTGAAGTGTGTGGTGCCTTGCTGGAGTTGGGTATAGAGGTGCAATGTCTTGCGAGCGGTCTCTGCCCAGGTGAACTTTTGCGCCTGTTGATAGCCTTGCTGGCGTAAAGCTTCACGGGCGGTCTCATCTTCGAGCAAGTGAGTGATCGCATGCGCAATTTCATCGATATTACGTGGATCGACGAGCAGGGCGGCGTCTCCCACGACCTCCGGTAGCGAGGACAGATTCGAAGTAATCACGGGCGCGCCACAGGCCATAGCTTCGATGGGTGGGATGCCGAAGCCTTCGAAGAGGGATGGGAAGGCGAAGACATCAGCCATGCTATAGAGCGAGATCAATTCGAGTTCGCTGACACGGCCCAGGAAACGGACCTCTTTTTCGAGATGGAGTTGTTGGACGAGTGCCTGTGTTTCTTCGTAAAGCCAGCCTTTGCCTCCGGCGATTGCCAGCATGGCCGGGCCATTTTTGTGTTTGCGGGCCTGCGCGAAGGCCTTGATCAGGCCCGCGTGGTTTTTGCGCGGCTCCTGCGTCCCCACCGCTAACACGAAAGGATGACGGAGATGAAACTTGTGGTGTGCGGCGGAGAGAATAACTGGATCGGTAATGCGATGAAAATAGGGTGCGACACCGAGAGGAATGGTGATCAGTTTCTCGCGTGGCGTGTTGAAATGTTCGATAAGGGTGCGGCTCACCTCGCTGGAAACGGTAATGGCGACATCCGCCGCAGAGAGCGACTCGGGCACCACTTTGCGCAGATATGCCGCGAGCGAATCAACGGCGTATTCGGGATGCTCAAGGAAGGCGAGATCGTGGATCGTGACTATTTTACGCACATGTTTGCCGAGTGGTGGTAGGACGAAGTCGGGACCATGATAAATATCGATTGGACCTGAGAAGAGCGTGGCTGGTAGGGGGATGTGCCAGCGATACCAGAGGATATTCAAGTAGCGATCGGGAATGTAGAGGTCGCGCCCTCTACTATTGGGAGCCGAGGGGAAAGCATGCTGTTTACTCGTGCGGCCACTAGCAAGCAAAGTATACTGGTTGTGCGAATCCTGGGCAAGAAGCGCGGCCACGAGATTGCGCACATAGACCCCGATGCCAGCCTGTTGTCTCATAGCCGCGGTATAATCAATCGCAATACGCATGAAAAACCTTCATATCGCCTGACACTATTATCCTGGAGGCCAGGCGAGTGGACGACCACCAAGCAGGTGAAAGTGTAGATGAAAGACGCTCTGTCCCGCGTCTGGGCCAATATTTGTCACAAAGCGAAATCCCCTCGTCAGGTTTTGTTCTTGCGCGATCCTGGTCGCGGTCGCATAGATTTTTGCCAGGAGGGGGCCATCCTCAGGCGTCAGATCGGTCATTGATGGGATATGACGCCTGGGGATGAATAGAATATGCTGTGGAGCTTGTGGGTTGACATCGCGAAAGGCCACGACATCGTCATCTTGATAGACGATCGTGCTCGGGATCTCACCCGCGGCAATTTTGCAAAAAAGGCAATCTTCCATAGCATAAGACCTCAATTGTGTTTAGATTATCGCGTACTTTCGTACATTTGCCTAGTTTTTGCGGAGAGTGAGATGACTTATATCTCACTCTTCACTTCGGCACTATCTTGCTTGTTTTCTTGCAAGGCTGGTTCGGTTGAAACGTTTTCAGTTGTGCCGGAAACGGGTTGTTGCTCCGATTTTTGCTGATCGGTGCTGGAAGCTGGCGTTTCCTCTACTTGGTGCTGATCTGTGTTGGAATCATCGGATTCATGCATTGTAGGATCGTTGTACTGAGGCAGATTGAGCTCTGCGCGGATGGTTTTAATGGCCTGATAGATGGTGGTTGGCTTGATATCCAGACTGGCTCCGATCAATTTGTGCACGCCCACAGGGGGAATGGGCAGATATGGCTCGTAGGCTGCTTTTATTTTTTCAAGCTCTTCACTGCTGCCCTTATAGGTTTGTATTTCCCACCAGCTGGGAATTTGCTGGCGACTGCGCAGATCCTTGATGATCTTTTTGACAGCTTTTTTGGGGATAGAGAGTTCTTGCGCGATCTGCGTACGAATGCCATCGAACTCAGCAGGTTGTGCCAGCGTAATATAGCGCTCCTCGACCTGTTGAATCTGCTCCTGTGTCGGTACGAAAGGAGTAGGTGGTGGCGTTTTTTCGCGTTTGGCCTTGGGTGGTTGGGATTGCCGTGCTGGTTTGTTTTTGGGTCGATCTTTTGGTGCACCCTGTTGTCCATACCCGCGCGAATTGGGACCCTGGCGATCGTTTTTCTGCCATGGCTTTTGTGGGCCACTACTGTTGCCCTGTGGACGTAGCGGTTGTGGGCGCTGACCAATGGAGGGTGAGAGACTATTATTTTTGTCGATACGATATGCGGCTGGTCCATAGGAGCCTTCATTGCCGCGATAATTGCCAGCGTTGTTGTTATTGCCTTCAGGACGATAATTGTTTGGTCTTCTATCGTTGTCCCTGCGGATAGGAGGCGATGATTTTGAGCGTTGAGACGACTCGTCTGACTGACTGACTCTGACATCTGAAAGCTTGTCAAGCCATTGATTGGTCCCACTTTGGGACGAGCGAGGTTTTGCTGGTGTGGTGTAGTTTGTGTTTGTTATCGTTGGCCGCGCCACGTTGTTTTTGGGAGCAGGTGGAGCATTTTTTTGCTCCATTTTCTCTCTGCGAGCTCTTTGCGTGCAGTCTGGGCAAGTTACTTCTTTAGCATTAGCCGACTGAAACCACTTGCCGCAGGTGATGCAGCGCATCTTAATCTTACTCATGCGCAAATTTCCCCTGTACTTATTCTAAGGTGACTCTTCGTTTTGCGTCGGAATGCACTTCTATTCTATCCGTATTCCGCGTATCTGTCTAGCCTGAGATAGGATGAGCGGAAAAAAAGCGATCAACATCGCGAATATTCGAGCTGCGACGGGCAGGGGGAAGCGCATTAAGCACCTGGCGTCCGTACCCTTTGGTATGCAGACGGGTGTCGAGAATAGCCATTACACCTCGATCCTCGCGTGTGCGTAACAAGCGACCAATGCCCTGTTTCAAGCGTAACACCGCCTGTGGGAGCACATAGTTGCCGAACCAGTTTTCGCCCGCCGCTTTCATCTGGGCCACACGTGCCTCATGGACAGGATCATCCGGTGGATCGAAAGGCAACTTGTCGATCACCACCAGGGAGAGCGCATCGCCCGCGATATCGACCCCTTCCCAGAAGCTTTTGAGACCGAAGAGGACCGCGCCCTCTTCTTCTCTGAAGCGTCTGGTTAATTCCATGCGTGTCATATCGCCCTGCTTGAGGAGAGGATAGGGAAGATGGGGGGCCATGAGTTCGAAGGCAAAATCAAGCATGCGTTTGCTGGAGAAGAGCAAAAAAGCGCGACCACGCGAGAGTTTGACCAGGCGATACATCTCGCGAGCGATGTCCGTCATATAGTCTTCCGCGCCAGGTCCAAAGGTCGGAGCGGGTAGGTCACGCGGAAGGTAGAGCAGGGCATTTTGTTCGTAGTCGAAGGTGAGCGGCAGGACGCTTTCAAGCACATCGGGATATTCGAGCGGGTCGAGACCAATGCGACGGCGGAAATAGGTAAAGTTGGGGCCTTTTGCTTCTGTTTTAGGCGTGGTAGCAGTGGTGGAACTGACCGTAGCCAGCGTGGCGGAGGTCGCGATGACATTGCATTTTTTGAAGAGACGCTCTTGCAGCCAGGAGGTTACGTCGAGAGGTGCCGCCGAGGCCTGGAATACGAAGCCGCGAGCCTGCGAACCTTCCACACGTTCGACATAGTAGACAAATTTGTTTGGTTCTGCAACCGAAAAAACAGTGCGTACATTGTCGGCCAGATTTTGTGTGCGTTTGACAAGTTTATCGTAAAGTTGTCCGTCTTTATCAGGTAGATCTTTGGGGCGTTGTTTGCGCAAGGAATCCGCCAGATCATCCAGGGTGGTCGCCAGGCGAAGTCCTTCTTCGAAAGGACGTTCCAGATTCGCACGGCCTTTGAAGCCTGGGTTAATGGTTTGTTCAAGCTGTGACCACAGTGTTTGTGCGGCGCGCATCGTCTCATCCTGTAAACTGAGCAGGCTATGATTTTTGAGCAGGTGTTGCGCGAGCAGTGTTTGAATCTGATTGGGATGAATAGTGATGGTAAATGAGCGCGTAGCCTCCTCTTCCAGGTGGTGTGCCTCGTCAAGAACGATCAAGTCGCGTTCGGGCAGGAGAAAACCATCCATGGCCGCGTCGAGCAGCAGCAGGGTATGGTTGACGACAATGATTTGCGCCTGCTCGGCGTGTTCGCGCATCTCGCGCACATAGCAATCCTCGAAAAAATCGCATTTTTTCCACGCGCACTGATCGCTTTCGGTCGCGATGCGGCTACGAATGTCGCGTGGGAGTTGGAAGCCCAGTGTCTCGAAATCACCGGTAAAGTCCAGTCCGGTATCGGGATCGTTAATATACTCGTAGAGGTGCTGGAAATCGCGGTTTTTGGCGAACGCCTGCATGCCGATGCGTTCGTTTTCCAGGCGATCGAGGCAGATGTAGTTGTTGACGCCTTTGACCAACGCGGCCTCAAAATGCTTGATATGCTTTTGAACGAATGGAATATCCTTGTAGTAAAGCTGCTCCTGCAATGCTTTATTGGCCGTGCTGACAATAGCGACCTGGCCCGAGCGTACGATGGGAACCAAATAGGCAAGCGACTTGCCTGTACCTGTTGCAGCCTCTATGATAGCCGGAGTACGTTGACTGATGGCTTGAGAGACGAGGGTTGCCATCTCGATCTGTGCGAGCCGCTCCTCGTAGCCGGGTAGACTTTGCGAGAGGACACCACCCTGGCGCAGATCTTCTTCGACGATATGTTGAAGATGGGTTCCGGTGAAAGTGGCTTCGTCCGGAAGTTGTTCCTCTACTTGTTGATCCTTTTCATCGCTTGCTGACGCTATTCGTGATGAGGATTGATTGGTATGCTGTATTTGCTGCTCGTGTAACGGTTTTTCTTGTATTAATGAATGATGAGGAGCGCTTGGAGATGAGGGGTCCTGGTTGGATGAAGTGGAATCATGCTCATTGATTGGTTGATTTTGGCTGTGCCGATCGATAGCGGCATCTGACTGTGTGCTGGTGACGGAGGAGGCTATAATGATTTCGTTATCGATGATCGCCTGTTGTTGCCTTTTTGTTGCTAGCCCATCGATCTCTTTAAGCGTTTTGCTGTTTGTCGTAGCTTGAGTGGGGAAGGATGCGGGTACGACCAGGCGTGATGATGTGGTTTCGAGCGTGTCGAAGGGCAATCCCATCAGGGCGCGCAAGTAAGCGGTCGAAAATGCCTGGATATGGGGAAAGCGCTGGTACTGATCAACGGAGAGCGCGCGCAGCACGACTTGCTCGACGGCAGACGAGATGTGGTCATTGAATGTACGTAGCGATGGTACGGGTTGCTGTTGTTGCTGTTGCAAAAGTGCGTGTTGGGTAGCGGGGAAAGGACGTTGTCCGCAGAGCCATTCATACGCCATGACCGCCAACGAATACTGGTCGCTGGCCGAGGTCGTTTTTTCTTGCAGGCGTTCAGGAGCCATGTAAGGAATGGCATGCTCTTCATCGTCGAGCGAAGGGATAGAGTCGGGTGGCATGAGCGCGAAGTTGCCGATTTGCAGTGCCTGGCTTGCTGGATCGAAAAAGATGGTGCCGGGATAAAGGTTACCATGGACGATAGCGTGTGTGTGTGCGTTGTGCAGAGCGGTCGCGATGGGTGAGAGATATGTTTTTACTTTGTCGGGTGCCAGTTGTGTGCCAGGTGGAATTGCATCGAGCATTGTCTGTTCGGCATGCGGTTCGAAAAAAAGGTAGGCGTAATCTCCATCGAAGAGCACATCAAGCAGATTAACGATGGCGCGGTCGCGCAACTTTTTGAGCTGGCGAGCATGTGTGAGAAAGACTTTTTTGTCATCTGAGTTCGGCAACGGGGTCTTCAAGCGTTGAACGAGCACCTCTTTTTTGGCGTGTTTACCCAGGTAATAGTCATTGGTAGGACTCGTACGCAGGAACGTTGTAATAGTATAGGTGCCAATGTGACGAAGCTCTACCTCTGCCATAGTTCTGCCTCTCCGACAAATGTTTGATAGAAAATAAATCGATGCGTATAGCCAGATAAGACGACAATGGATGTTGTAAATTTCTTTACTTGACAATATGGTCTCACGAAGAGTATACTTAGTGTATATTTGACACTAAGTAGGTGTATTCGATGATACATGAACTGTCGTCGTTTTTATCCCAATGCTTCTACTTTACAACGTACCATTATAGCACGTGTGTTCTTAGTGAAGAGAAGTACGGAACATGGTTCTGAAATAGTTTTGCGTAAATTCTTTGTTGCACGAGGGAAAAGCGAGGGGAAGTATGAGACAAGGCGAGCATGTAGGCAATAGCCAGTTGAGTGACATGGCGCACCTGGTAGAAAGCGAGAAAGAGGAGTATAAAGGGCAAGAGCAGGGAGATGAAAAGGACGAGCACACATACGATGTGAATAAATATGAGCGACCCTCGGTAACAGTAGATGTTGTGATGATGAGTTTGCGTCAACGTGATTTGCAGATTCTCTTGATTAAGCGGCGTTCCTGGCCGTATGAGGGTATGTGGGCGATTCCTGGTGGGTTCATCAATATGAGTGAGTCGTTGGAAGAGGCGGCGAAGCGCGAGCTACAGGAGGAGGCGGGTGTGCAGGATGTGTACCTGGAGCAGTTATATACATTCGGTGATCCCAGTCGTGATCCGCGTACGCGTGTGATTACGGTGGTTTACTTTGCTTTGCTGGACTCGGAGCGACTACAGGTCAGGGCTGCGACCGATGCTACTGAAGTGGGTTGGTTTTCTGTCTATAATTTTCCGCCGCTGGCGTTCGATCACGAGATGATCGTGCACTACACGTTGAATCGTTTGCGTGGCAAGCTGGACTACACGACGATCGCGTTTAATTTGTTGCCGGAGCAATTCACATTGCGCGAATTGCAGAGTGTCTATGAGATCATACTGCACAAAGCTCTGGATAAACGCAATTTTCGCAAGAAGATTCTCTCTACCGGCATCCTTGAAGATACGGGCGACAAAAAGATGGAAGGGACACATCGACCGGCTCGCTTGTATCGCTTTAATCCAGCGGCGGATCACAAGTTATAGCCACAGCAGAAGAGCGCTAGAATGTGTTCTGTCAAGCGCTCTTTTGCCGGGGTGACGGATTTAAGCATGAAGGCGAGCGGTACAGTACGATATCTGGGCGTTCGACCATCCTATAAGATCGACACGGGTGCCGATAGGTGTTTCTAGTAGTGGTCCCTCGATCGGAAGAGGAAGGTTATGGGTGTGGTCCCAGAGAATGGGTAGAGCCTCGGCGCGCTCGGACTGGAGGCGCGAGATATAAGCCGGGTAGAGGCGACGGATGTTAGCATCGAAGATATAACGTGGTGAGTGCAAAATTTCTCGACGCCAGACGACGTATGGGCGTTCCTCGGGTGGAGGTTCCGGAATATCTTCGTTCGTGGTGCGAGCGTGCAGCAGGAGCGCGAACTGATATGATTCTTGAGGGGTCAGCAGAATCCTTTCGAGATAGCGGCCCGAGGGGTTCAGAATGGCGAACGTTTGTGCTGTATAGTGAAGGATGCAGCGTATCCATTGTGGAAGATGTACGAGGTAGATGCCCCACTCGTGTGAGACGACGGTTTCGCCCTGTTGCGCAGTTTCGTTATGCCATACTTGAAAAATAATGGATTGTTGCTTGTAGTCGCAATGGCACTCATGCCAGGAGGGGTATCCGCGCCGCACGATTTCGTGACGTATAAAGCGAACAAAGCGTACGGTGGCAGTTGTAGCGGCACTAAGGAAAAGTCCCCCAAAGAGAAGACGTTGTACATTGACACTTGCTTTCACGCGCGTTCAACCTCCAGTAAATCAAGTAATCCATCGAGCGAATAGACCAGGGGACAATCTACGTTTTGCGCATTGAGCGTGTGTGTGCGATCGAGCAAGACCGGAGTGATACCAACCGAACGAGCGCCAAGGACATCGTAGACGTAGGAATCGCCGATATGCAGGCTATAATCTGGAATAGCGTTCAAACGTTGTAATGCCCTTTCGTAGAGAACGGGTGACGGTTTTGCTTCGCGTGCCGTTGCGGATGTAAGTAGGCAGTCGAAATATTGTGTCAGGTGGTGTTGGCGTAAGATAGGTCCGAGTGAGATACCCCAATCAGAAATTACTCCTAACGTATAATTGTGTTGATGCAACACATCCAGAGTGGGGCGTACATCGGGAAAAATTTGCCAGCGGGTGTGTTTGTTGAATTCCTGGTTGATCATGTAGGCCATTTGATAAAGAATCTGCTCATTGTGTTCTTCGATAAAAGGACGCAGTAGCAGCATATAGTAATCGATCCAGTAGGCTTCGATGGCCTGTTCGTTAGCCCAGGTATGATCGTTGGCATGCAATTGACGAAACTGAAGGTCCTCGGCGTTGCCGATGCGTTCCGCAATCTGCTTTATATGCACATGAAGCGAGAACTGTTGACAGACCTGGGAGCAGATTTCAGCTAAAGAGGGATAGGGTTGTAGAAGGGTAAAGCCTGCGTCAAAAAATATGGTACGGATCGATTGTGGTTGTTCGATGTTCATTGAGTCATTGCCTATCTCGAACTTTATCTCGAAGAGAGGATTTCTCACTCCTTGAACCGTACATTCTTTATCAGGTTATTATGTGCCTGAAAGAGACACTACGGTTGCAAATGACAGTAGTGAGTCTAACACGGAATCCGCGGGCATGTCAATGGTACAGTTGCCAGGAAATTAGAGACTATAGACTCTCGTTCACTACGTAAAATAGTTCCTGACGACCATCTCCTGCTGAGGCAGGAGACGGTATCAAGATTGAAAAGTGTTTTGCAGTTTATCGGCCTGATCGACGGCGATGAGGTTATCGAGAAACTCGTCCAGGTCACCATTCATGACGGCGGGCAAGTTGTGGCGACTCAAGCTGATACGATGGTCGGTAACGCGATCCTGTGGGAAGTTATAGGTACGAATTTTCTCGCTGCGATCGCCGGTTTGCACCTGAGAGCGGCGGTTTTTGCTCAGTTCTTCCTGTCGTTTGGCTTCTTCCAGGTCCCATAAACGCGCCTTAAGTACTGATAGTGCTTTCGTTTTATTTTTGAGCTGAGATTTTTCGTCCTGGCAGGTCACGACCAGTCCAGTGGGCAGGTGGGTGATACGTACCGCGGAGTCGGTGGTATTGACGCTCTGACCGCCGTGCCCTGTCGAGCGATAGACATCGACACGAATGTCGGTATCTTTAATGTCGATGTTGATATCATCATCGGCCTCTGGTAGCACGATGACCTTCGCGGTCGAGGTATGGATGCGTCCATTGGCCTCTGTTACAGGAACACGTTGAACGCGATGAGTGCCGCCTTCGTATTTTATGCGGCTGTAGGCTCCCTTGCCACGCACGACGAACGTAACGTCTTTCATGCCGCCCTGTTCTGTGTCATTGACATCAAGAACCTCGATTTTCCAACGGTGTGTCTCCGCGTACCGCACATACATACGATAAAGCTCACCCGCGAAAAGTGCGGCTTCGTCGCCACCCGCGCCACCCTGAATGGTCACGATAGCATTTTTTTCATCCATGATGTCTTTAGGCAGCAGTAAAACTTTTACCTCGTCGAGCATCTTGTCTTTTTTTGCTTTGAGTTGTTCCATTTCTTCGAAGGCCAGCTCGCGCATCTCACCGTCTTCATGCTCGTAGATATCCTGCGCTTCGTCGATCTGTTTGTCGGTCGTAACCAGTTCATTATATTTATTGACAACATCCTCTAGCTCTGCATGTTCGCGACCGTAGCGCTGTAGTAGCTCTATATCTGAAAGAACATCGGGCTGTGCCATCAAAGTATTCAATTCTTCATAACGCCGTGCCAGACTGGCAAGTTTGTCCATCAAATCCATACAAGAAACTCCTCCGTTATCTCACAGCCCTCCCACACATACAACTGTACTGAGATCGTGGTCCGTGTGCTCTATCTTATCATAGATAACAATGAGGGCAAGCAAAATATGCCTTTAACTCATGGATAGGGATGTCAATGAACCGCTTTGATAGGAAAAACGAGTATTGTATGATTATTGTAGGGGAACGTTTAGTGAAAATGAGCGGAGATGAAACAGGATCGCGATACAAAAAAGCATTGCTGAATCTTTCTGGCGATCGCTGTGATCGTTTTGCTCCGTCATTAATTGCTGTTAGAGAGGTGCGCGATGTCGTTGAGTACAAAGAGAACGCGTTTGTTTGCATCAGCGGTGCGCACAACGGTGATCGAGGTGTTGGCACAGGGGTAGAAAAAGTCTTTGGTGAGCGCGAGGGTCTCAGCCGCATAGGCGTTGATGACACCACC
>CAZZWK010000035.1:10859-20367 GCA_964657925.1 uncultured Dictyobacter sp. | reverse complement strand
GATCATTGTTATTGCCTCTCGTAAGAACGCCTGTAGTTCTCTTCACTCTATCATTATTTTTCCAGGCTTCGCAAATAGCGTTAGCACCTGCACTTATATTTCTACTCGCATTATTGGTAACAAAATAGCGTAGGTGATACGTATAAAAGGCAAAGCTACAAACAAGGTGTTGGGAAAAGGCTGGAAGAGTTGGAATAACGGAGCGTGGGTGACTGTTAGTAGAGATGAATTAGCAAAAGAGAAAGAAGATTGCTAATTAGCAAAAAAGTTCCTGGCAAACAGGAATAATTGCTCACCACCTTCTGTTATTATAGGTGAGTTAGCAATGGGTGACAGAGATTGCTAGACAGATTGAGAGAACGATGTTATACTATTAGCAATCGTTTAAATAGTCTGCTAATCCCGAGGTGTTGACACTTGCCAGCACACGATTACATAGAATGAGGAGCACGCAAGACATGAAATGTGAACGTTGTCAGAAAAACCCTGCCCGTGTTCGTGTCGATCAGATGGTTGATGGTCGCCGCGAGTCCCATTTCCTCTGCCAGTCCTGTGTAGATGAATTGATGAACGCGATGGGTCAGATGGGTGGATTTGATGGTCAGGGTACCCCTGGCGCCAATGCTCCCTTTGGTTTCTCTGCAAATGCAAACAACGCTGGACCGTCTACTGCTGGTGGTGTGAACACCGCGACCGCAGAGCGGCAGCAGAAAAATAGTAAAACGCCTACGCTTGATCAATATGGGCGTGATTTGACGAACGAAGCCGCCGAGGGCAAACTTGATCCCGCGGCTGGACGTGAGCGCGAGCTACGTCGTGTGATCACGATTCTGGGGCGCCGCCAGAAGAACAATCCGGTGCTGATTGGTGAGCCGGGTGTTGGTAAGACCGCCATCGTTGAAGGTCTGGCACGCCGTATACAGTCGGGTGATGTGCCCTCGACCTTGCGCGGGAAACGTATCGTTTCCTTGAATATTGGCGGTATGGTTGCGGGTGCGATGTTCCGTGGGCAGTTTGAGCAGCGTATCAAATCGATCCTGGAAGAGATTCGCAATGCGCCTGAAGTGATTGTATTCATTGACGAGTTGCATACGGTTGTTGGTGCGGGCGCGGCTGAGGGTGCGGTTGGTGCTGCTGACATGATCAAGCCCGCGTTAGCGCGTGGTGAACTGCGCTGCATCGGTGCGACCACGTTGGATGAGTATCGCAAGCACATTGAGAAGGACGCCGCGTTAGAGCGTCGTTTCCAGAGTGTGATGGTCGGAGAGCCTTCGATTGAGGAGGCCATCCAGATGTTGCACATGGTGCGCCCGAATTATGAAGCCCACCATGGTGTTGGAATCACCGATGAGGCGCTTGAGGCCGCGGTGAAACTTTCCGATCGCTATATCAACGATCGTTTCTTGCCTGACAAGGCGATTGACTTGATGGACGAAGCTGGCTCGGCTCTGCGCCTTGAGGCGATGGAGAAGGGTATTGTGAGCCCGACGTTGATCTCGGATCTAGAGAAAGAGTTGTCCGACATCCAGTCGCAGAAAGAGGCGGCGGCGAACTCTGAGGACTACGAGCGTGCGGCACTGATGCGCCAGCAGGAACTGGTGGTATTGGGCAAGCTGGAGAAAGCGCGTTCTGAGAAGAGCAATATGATTTCTCTGATCGTAACCCCTGAGCATGTCGCTGAAGTTGTTGAGATGTGGACTGGCGTGCCGGTGAGTCAGATGCTGGAGAGCGAGCGGCAGAACCTGCGCACGTTGGAAGAGGACCTGCACAAGCGTGTGATTGGTCAGGATGAGGCTATCAGCGCGGTTGCGCACGCGATCCGACGCTCACGTGCTGGCTTGAAGGACCCACGCCGACCAATTGGTTCGTTCCTGTTCCTTGGTCCTACCGGTGTTGGTAAAACAGAGCTGGCGAAGGCCCTGGCGGCTGAACTGTTCGGTGGTGAGGAGAACCTGATCCGCCTGGATATGTCGGAGTACATGGAGCCACACACTGTTGCTCGTTTGTTTGGTAGCCCTCCAGGATATGTGGGCTATGACGAGGGTGGTCAGTTGACTGAGCAGGTGCGTCGCCGTCCGTATAGCGTCATCTTGCTGGACGAGGTGGAGAAGGCTCATCCTGAGGTCTTCAACGCGCTGTTGCAGATTATGGATGACGGGCGTTTGACCGATGGACAGGGTCGCACGGTAGACTTCAAGAATACCGTGGTGATCATGACCAGCAACGCTGGTAGTGGTGACCTCAGGCGGGCCGTCAATATGGGCTTTGCTCATAGGGGTGAGAATGCTCGCGATGAGGAGCATGAGGTGATGCGTTCGAAGGCGATGGAAGGTCTGAAACGCAGCTTCCGCCCAGAGTTCATCAACCGTATCGACCAGATTGTAGTCTTCCACACGCTCGGTCGTGAGGACCTGTACAGCATTGTGGATCTTATGCTCCAGCAGGTGCGCGAGCGCCTGGAGGATCAGAATATCCACCTCATGGTCAGCGACCAAGCACGTGACTTCCTATTGAAGGAAGGATTCGACGAAGAGTATGGTGCTCGCCCATTGCGCCGAGCGATCCAGACCAATGTCGATGATGTGTTGGCGGATGCCTTGATGGCTAGCGAGATCGTGAGTGGTCAGACGGTTCTATTGACGCTCAATGAGGAAGGTCGTCCGATGGTGATGGTCCAGGAGACTATTCAGAACCAGAATGCGTAATTGCATCATCTAAAGTAAGAGTATAGCGAGGTTTCTATTAAGAGACCTCGCTTTTTTATGTCTATAATATTGTGTCAAGGCTCGTCGGTACACTTTACATCTGGCGATGAGTCCTGGCAAAGTAGTAGGATGTGATCGTGTTGCTAGATGCAATGGTATAGAGCATGTATCTTTTTAAATTGATGAAACGTGCCTATACTAGAGTTTACCATGAAGAGAGAGCAATAGATGATAAAAGCTCTAAAGCCATTGCAGGCGTGTCTTCGTGCATAGCAGAGAAAATGGTAAACCGAGGGGAAAGTGTAAGGAAAAAAACAGATGAGAGTACGTACCATGTTGGCTCTGGCGGGAGCGGCTGCCGGAGTTGGTTTGATCGTGAACAGTTTCTTGCCGCAACGATTAGCGATGGAGCAAGAGCAGATTGTACCACAAAAAACGGTACCGAGCGCGAATTTTCCTGCTATTGATGTTCAATTTTTAAGAAGTGGTACAACGGTTGTGCCACAGTGGCTAACGACGCAGGGCAGTATTTCGTTTGCACCCCATATAATTGCACATGGAGCGGTGTTGATACGACATCCGCAGGGGCAGTTTCTTTTTGACAGTGGATTGTGTGAGGACATTGGCTTGTTCCTGATGGATCAATCCCTCTTTTTCAGCAAGACGCTGGGAAATTTTACGTTGGAGCATTCGATTGGAGCGCTATTAGCGCGTT
Source organism: uncultured Dictyobacter sp. (assembly GCA_964657925.1). GTDB lineage: Bacteria > Chloroflexota > Ktedonobacteria > Ktedonobacterales > Ktedonobacteraceae > Dictyobacter. Next base: position 16,947 of record CAZZWK010000035.1, on the reverse strand, counting down.
TGAATCTTGCTCCGCGCGATCTCGATTTTGTGTTGTTGTCGCATTTGCACTGGGATCATGTGGCGGGTATTCCTGACCTGCCCGAGGTTAGATTACGTATTCACCGTGTAGAGTATGATATGGCTTGTCAGGGGTTGTTCGAGCAGAATCAGGGGTTGGTGAGAAGGTTATTGTCAAACAATCCGGTTGATCTTTTTGATTTGACGGGACCTGCTTATGAGGGGTTCAGGTCGAGCTATGATCTTTTTGGAGATGGATCGATCGTGCTGGTGCCTTTATCGGGTCATACCTCTGGGCAGATCGGGTTATTTATCAATCGGTCGAACGGTTCGCCACTTTTTCTGGTCAGCGATGCGGCCTTTTGCGCGGAGAACTATCTGCGGCCAACTCCCATGCATCCTTTATTGTGGTCTTTGGTGACGCATGATCATGCGACGGCCCTCCAGACTTTGATTGATCTGCATCGTTTTGCCATGCGTCGTCCGGAGGTGCCAATGATAGCGATGCATGATGCTCATATGCAGGATGTGTTCACAAGTGTCGAGCGGACGGGGTATACTGTGCCCATATAGAGATAGAGATTATAGAGACCGAATGAATCTATGTAGCGCAGAGCCTTGATCAAGGAAACGTAAGATAAGCATGAGAGCAGCACAAAACAGCACCTATTTGGATACCCGTGGGCGACGTATCAAGCGCATGAGTTTTGAGCAGCGAGTTCAATTGCAGCAGCATTATAGGGCACAGGTACCAAAATGGCGGCGTTCTATAGTTGGTTATTTTGTTGCTATACCCTTGATCACGGCGATTTTAGTTGCTACTTTATATATGCGGAGCATGCTAGGAAACGTTTTGTTTCCGAGTTCATTGTTTATTGTGGCCGTATTGTTGGTCGCGTTATTTTGGGGGGTTGGGCCTGCATTGTTCGCTATTCTATTGAGCGCGGGTATTCTGGAATACTGGTTCGTCGATCCGATTGCGCGATTCGGTTTAGAGAGCTGGCACGATGCTTTGCAGCTCGGACCGGTGATTTTGTCGGGTTTAGTGATCGCGTTGATTACGGCCCAACGTGAACGGGCGAGGTTGCAGGCGTTGGCGGCAGAGCAGGAGTTGCAATCCTATGCCGAAGAGTTGGAGGAGACGAATCAGAAGTTGGCGGATGCGAATATGACGAAGGATCGTTTCCTTTCGGTGGCGTCGCACGAGTTGAAGACGCCGATTACCACGATTCAGGGGCAGGCGCAGTTGATGTTGCGCAGGTTGAGCCATCAGCAGGATGGGAGAGGGGTTGATGGGGTAGAGAGGGCATTGACGCGCATTAACGAGCAGACGGGTCGATTGACGGTGTTGGTCGATGAACTGTTGGATGTGAACAGTATGCGGTCTGGGAAGACGTCACTGAGGTTGAAGAAGACTGATCTCACAGCTTTGTGTAAGGATGTCGTGGAGGATCAACATCTTCTGACGGGTCGAACGATTATTTTTGAGCCTCACGGGGAGCAGCCAATCGTGCTGGTGGTAGATAGTGATCGGTTCGCGCAGGTCTTGACGAATCTGATCAGCAACGCGGTGAAATATTCGGCGGAGGGTGAGCCGGTGCATGTGGTGCTGGAGCAGGTAGATGGGCGTGTGATGATGGGTGTGAAGGATAAAGGGCATGGGATCGCGAAGGATCAGCAGCAGCATATTTTCGAGACATTTTATCGCACGCCGGATGCGCAGTCGTCGGAGGAACACGGACTGGGTTTGGGGCTTGCGATCTCTAAGGATATTGTCGAGCGGCATGGTGGCAGGATATGGTGTGAGTCCGAGCGGGGCAAGGGTAGCACATTTTATGTGGAGTTTCCGACTGGATAGTCAATGTGTTGAATAGAATAGGAGCTTCAATACAATTGAATACTCCACTATTTTATTTCCCACATTTTACAATTGGTAGTTTTTCGCCCACTTAACTCTTGTCCCTAAGTTATTCTCAGTAGGGAGTAAGCGTAATTTGCAATCGTTTCCTCGCACGTCATCGATGGGGACGAGGTATACAGAGTCTAATTCTGCACAGTACACACCGAAGAACTCAATTTGTCCCTGGTAAGAGCGCCTTGTATAGCCTTTGTTATTGCTACAAGCGTTGAAACGAATAACGCTTTTATCTGTTGTTAGCCATCCTGCTTTTACCTGAATACGATAAATTTGGCCGTTATCATTAATAACGAGGTCATAACGTTGACCATTGCCATGTGGATGGAGCACAACTTTCCCTTTTTTGAGCAGAGCTAATGCTACAGCTGCTTCTGCAAGCTCACCATTAATAAGTGGATTACTCACTGTTCCTTCCTCTATCCCTTCCACATGTTTTATACTATCCAAAGTTTAAAGTGGGCGACTAGATACAGAGATGTTTATAAACTTAAAAGATAAGCGTATTTACAATACGACATATGTTGCTTCATATAGGATAGTTTATGAATAGTGAACCGTCAAGATAGCATATTTAATATGTCAGGTTAAATACTTCTATTTGATAAGTATAGTTAAGTATAACGTGTAAATAGATTGTTTGAGGTAAGAAATAATGGAGGGAGAGCATGTTTTTAACGTATCTAAGTAAGAGTAAATAAGCTTGTGAGGCAGTAAAAAGCTCCCGACTTTTAGAAAGTCAGGAGCTTTTGTAACAGGGGTGAAAGGAGTCGAACCTTCTGATAACTGTTTTGGAGACAGCCGCCTCAACCGTTGGGCACCACCCCTAAATCTGCAATGATAATAGCAGGGCTGGAGGGATTTGTCAAGAACGCAAATGTAGTAAAAATGAAGGGTTTTGTATCTTCAAAACCTGTTCGAGTTGTTCGATAGGGTGGTGTTTAATAGTATCTGTAGATATTAGTGTGCCAGTATGTGATAAAACTTTTAAATGTTATATAAGATATAAAAGTTTTATTAAATGGAAAGAAATTTTTTGAATTTGAAGCTATAATAAGCGAAAATTAGAGGATAAACAGGTTTATTTATAATGAAGATCTCAATAAAGAAGGGGATGGATGATGAAGGATACGTCGCAACAGGGGTTGATTTCCCATACCGCCGTTTTGAATCGGCTTGTCCAGTTAGGATTTGAAGTGTTGCTTCCCTGGGCTGATCATCTTGGCTATGATATGGCGTATTATGTAGTTGAAGAACAGCATAACTTTGGCTTCTTTGTTCATCGTGAAGCACGCCTCATTCGTATTCAGGTTAAAACAGGACGGCTTACAAAGAATGGAACTTGCATCGAGTTCAATACCGTTTCTGTCACGGCGAATCGAAGAGGCATGAATCTCAAAAAGACGTATGTAGGAAAAGCTGAGTTCTTTGCGACGTATTTACCTCATAATGGAAAGGTGTACATGGTCTCAGTCGATGAAGCTCCAAAAACTGGTGATATGACTCTTCGGTTTAAGAGTGCAGGGTTGGGTGCGGGGGAACCATAAGAAGACATCTGTTATTCCCTATGAGGAGATTAAAGATCCTCGTTTCCACTGGGCGGAAGATTACGAGATATAGTAAGGGCGGAGAGGGAGAGATTCGAACTCTCGGGGGCTATTCGCCCCACTCACTTAGCAGGCGAGCGCACTAGGCCACTATGCGACCTCTCCGGGTTTTGCAAGAAGAATATAGCATAGTGGCCGTGGTCTGTCAATAGGCGAGGTGAGAAAATGCGTGTGTCAGGGAGTGACGGGTGGAGGGATGAGGGAGGGGAGGGAGCGGCGGAGGAGTTTGCCGGAGGAGTTTCTGGGTAGGGTGTCGACGATGTAGATGGCGCGGGGGAGTTTGTAGCGGGCGAGGCGTTGGGAGAGATAGAAGATGAGTTCGGAGGGCGTGATGAGTGTAGGAGCATTGTCAGGTGAGGGAGAGACAGTGAGTTTGGAGGAGGTGATGGGTGTGGGAGTAGCGTTAGGTTGGGTGAGTTCGGTGGAGGCACTGTTCGATTGGAGAGAGGTGGTACCTTCAGTGGTTGTGGTAGGGCTGAACTGGCTGGTAGAGAAAGGTGTGGTGGGAGTGGATGTGGTGGGCTGAGAGTTGGCTAGAGATATGGTGGCTGTGGTGGGTTGAGGTTGGGCGAAAGGTGCATCAGTTGTGGTGGGGTGGAGGTGGACGAAGGCGATGGGGACCTGGCCCCATTGAGGGTCGTGTTGGCCGCAGACACCGGCTTCGAGGACGGAGGGGTGGGAGAGCAGGGCGGCCTCGATCTCGGCGGGATAGATATTTTCGCCGCCGGAGATGATCAGGTCGTTGCGGCGGTCGAGGACGTAGAGGTAGCCTTCGGAATCGAGGTAGCCGATGTCGCCGGTGGAGAGCCAGCCATCGTGGATGGTGGAGGCGGTAGCGTCGGGACGATGGTCATAGCCGGGGGTGATGCTGGGACCTTTGAGGTAGATGGTGCCGGGCGTATTAGGTGGAAGGATGGTGCTGAGGGTGGTAGGGGTGGGGTCTGGCATAATGATATCAGTTTCACGCGTGGTGTTGTGATGGGTAGTGTTGTCCTCCATGATGCGGATCTGGAGTTGGATGAGGGGGCGACCGGCTGAGCCGAGTTTGCGCAGGGCGTCGGTGGGCGAGAGCGTCACGGCCTGGGAGCAGGATTCGGTGAGGCCGTAGGTCTGGACGACGGGTATGGAGCGGCGGGCGCAATCTTCGAGCAGGGGTTGTGGCGCGGGTCCGCCGCCGAGGAGCACGCAGCGGAGGGTCGATGGATAGTGTGAGTGCGATGCGTCGAGCTGAGCAAGCATGCGCTGAAGCATGACCGCGACGACGGAGATGATGGTGATATGGTCTTGCTGGATGGATTGATTGACCTGCTGGGGATCGAACTTCTCCAGCAGGACGACGCTGATGGCGTTGATAACGCTGCGCATGAGGATGGCGAGTCCGCCGATATGGAAAAGGGGCATGCAGGCGAGCCAGCAATCATCGGCATGGTGTTCGAGGGTCAGGGCGGAGCCGATGGCATTCCACCATTGCATGCCATAGGTGATGATCACACCTTTAGGGGTGCCGGTGGTGCCGGAGGTGTACATGATGGCCTGTGTGTCGGCGAGATTGATGGTGGTACGAAGATCAGTGGAGGATGTTGGTGTATTTTGGAGCGAGACGGTTTTATGTTCAGCATCGAAAAAGAGTGCTGCACGGTGTAATGTAGGGATAGTTTCAGCGAGATCGTTGCATTGTGACTCGTGTGATGGGTCGCTGACGAGGAGATCGGCCTGAACGTCACGGAGTTGCCAGAGGAGTTCGTCGTGGGTGAGACGCAGGTTGAAGGGGATGAGGATGGCACCGAGGCGGGTGAGCGCGTGGACGGTTGTGACGAAGGGGAGGCCACTGTTGGCAAGGATGGCGACACGGGTACCAGTGCTGACGTTGTGAGAGGCATAATGTTGGGCGAGAGAGGTGGCCTGGCGATCGAGTTCCGCGAATGACCAGCGGATATCGTGATATTTAATGGCGAGGTGCTGAGGAAAATTTTCGGTGGCACGTGTCAGCCAGTTGGGAAGCATAGTATCGGTATCGTGCATGGTTAGTATATCCTTTGCGCAGTGGGTAGCTGATAGTGACTGAGCGATGTTTTATCCAGTTGGACACCCAGTCCAGGACTGGTGGGGACTGTCAGGTATCCATCATTGAGCGAGAGCGGAGTCGAGAGCAGGTCGTTAGCGAGCATAGGGAGCGTCGCGAGTCCGCAGGGAAGCGTGACGGATGGTGTGGCGGCGGCGAGGTGTAGGGCTGCGGTGATGCCGATGCCGGTCTCGATTGTGCTGGTGATGACGCTTTGTAGGCCATGGTGATGGGCCGCTTGAATGATCTGGTGGGAGGCGAGCAGACCGCCCGCGAGTTGTGGTTTGACGATGAAGATGTCAGCGGCGTGGGCGTTGAGAATTTTTTTTGCGCTGGCGAGGTCGGAGAGCGCTTCATCGGCGGCGAGCGGGATGGAAATCTGTTCACGTAGCTGGCGCATGGCAGCCAAGTTATCGCGTGACAGGGGCTGTTCGACGTATTGGATATCGAGGTTGGAGCAGCGATTGAGAATAGTGAGGGCCTCAGAGAAATGCCAGGCTTCGTT
>CAZZWK010000035.1:0-10759 GCA_964657925.1 uncultured Dictyobacter sp. | reverse complement strand
GGTTGGAGCAGCGATTGAGAATAGTGAGGGCCTCAGAGAAATGCCAGGCTTCGTTGGCGTCGAGACGTAGTTGGATGTTGGGACCGATAGTGTCGCGAAGGTTTTGCAAACGTGCGACTTCGGTGTCAATAGTCGTGACTGGCCCCATTTTTATCTTCAGGCAGCGAAAGCCTTGATTAATTGCTTGTTGTGCCTGCTGGATAGTTTCTTCTATGCTCATTGCTCCGATCACCGCGTTTACTGGAATACGAGCACGTTTTTCTGTTATGATGGTATTCTTTTTTGTGTCGGTAAAAGTGGAAATGAGAAGATCGGTAAAGGAAAGGTGTTCGTGTTGGCCGATGATGTCAAGGAGGGCAGTTTCAAGGCCGTAGACAGTGGGGCTGGAAAGATGGGAAGATTGGGTGTAGAGGATGGAGAGTGCTTCTGCCGGAGATTTAGCTTGAATTTGGCGTTGAAGTGGGGGTAAGGAGGCGAGGACATCGTTCAGTGGTGCGCCCGCGAAGGTGGGAAGCGGTGCGCATTCACCGTAGCCGGAGAGGCCATCGCTGGTGGTGATTTCGATGATGACACCAACGCGGGCGGCGAGGCTTTCGTGCGAAGTGGTGAATGTATTATGCAGTGGCATCTGGTAGAGATGCCACTGAATGTTGTGAATGAGTGCAGGCATAGTATGTTTTCGTGAAAAGGGTCAGTTTTCAATACAGCATAATGGGCAAACGCATGGTTTGCCCTACGCGGACCCCAATGGTTTTTAGGGAAGGCGGGGGAATCTGGAAAAGTCGGGTTTGCGTTTCTCCAGGTAGGCGTTTTTGCCCTCTTTACCCTCTTCGGTCATGTAGTAGAGCATGGTGGCGTTGCCCGCGAGTTCCTGGAGGCCAGCCAGGCCGTCAGTGTCGGCGTTGAAGGCGGATTTGAGGAAGCGGATGGCAATGGGGCTTTTCTCCAGGATCTCTTTGCACCATTGTACGGTTTCCTCTTCAAGTCGTTTCAGGGGAACGACGGTGTTGACGAGGCCCATATCGAGGGCTTCCTGGGCGTTGTACTGGCGGCAGAGGTACCAGATCTCGCGGGCTTTTTTGTGTCCGACGATGCGGGCCATGTAGGTCGCGCCCCAACCGGCATCGAAGCTACCGACACGGGGGCCGGTTTGACCGAAGCGAGCGTTATCGGCGGCGATGGTGAGGTCGCAGAGCATGTGCAGGACGTGGCCGCCACCGATGGCGTAGCCCGCGACCATGGCGATGACGGGGATGGGCAGATATTTGATGACCTGTTGCAGGTCGAGCGCGTTGAGGCGGGGAACACCATCGTCGCCGACGTAGCCGCCCTCGCCACGGACGCGCTGATCGCCGCCGGAGCAGAAGGCTTTATCGCCCGCGCCAGTGAGGATGACCACGCCGATTTCGGGGTCCTCGCGACAGATATTGAAGGCCTCGATAAGCTGGCTGAGCGTTTGAGGGCGGAAGGCGTTGCGTACCTCGGGCCGGTTGATGGTGAGTTTGCCGATGCCTTCGGCTTTCTCGAAGATGATATCCGAGTAGTCGCGGACATTTTGCCATGCAATTGACATTGGGATGCTCCTTTATTGGGTTATGATTTTATGGGGCAAACCGGTCCGCGTAGGGCAAACGCGTGGTTTGCCCTACGCGGACCGGTTTGGTCCACGCTGACCAGAGGCCGGATGGGTATTGTGTTTCCTATCATAGCAGTTGGGTGCAAAAATCGTGAATGAGTTTACGAAAATGGGTGGGTTTTTCCAGGTGGACGGTGTGGCCTGCGCCAGGGACGATAGAGAGGCGCGCAGCGGGCAGGGCGAGCGCCATGTGTTGGGCGATGGCGCAGTATTTGTCGTCGAGATCGCCTGCGATGAGCAGGGTAGGGACGTGCAGGTTGGGCAGGTCTTCGTAGAGCGAGGGTTGGACGCCGGTGCCGATGCCGCGCAAACTGTTGGAGAGTCCGCGTGTGCTGTTGGTGAGGCGTTGGGTGCGTTGGGTCGCGCGGACCTCCTCAGACAGGTGCTGTTGACTGGCGAAAAGGGGGAGTTTTTCCCAGTAGTTGACGAAGGGTTCTATGCCATCACGTTCGATACGGTCGGCGAGTTCGTCGTCGGAGTGGCGGCGCTGGGCACGTTCGTCGGGATCTGCGATGCCAGGTGAGGCGCTTTCCAGGATGAGGGCACGGAAGTAGCCGGAGAGAGTGGTATAGAGGGCGATGCGACCGCCCATCGAGTAGCCGAGCAGGATGGCATGATGGGCGAATACACCCAGTTGTTGCAGTGCGGCTATGATATCCTGCTGGCAGTTTTCGATGCTGTAGCGAGTGGGATCGAAGGGGGCATCAGAGCGACCATGGCCGAGCATATCGAGGGCGATGATATGGACTGGGTGCGTATCGGGAGACCTTTGTGTCAAGGGTATGATGAGGTCGTTGAGCGAGGGTTCCCAGGTGAGGGCATTGCCGGTGAAGCCGTGAATGAGCACGAGGGTAGTATGATGTGAGGAAGCTTGTGTGGGTTTGTTGATTTCGATGACACCCATTCGTACCGCGTTTACGGTAATACGGGTGTAACGATCGTTCCAGTTGGTAGAAGTGCGCGTATCCATATGCTGGGTTTTATTCCTCCTGATGAGCGAGCGCACTTCTCACTGTTTGCCAGAGCTGGCGATGCATGGACACGTTGCTGTCGCGATGTGTGCGAAGTTCAATGACATGCAGGCCGGGCGAAGTGATATTTTGCTCAATGTCGGCGCCAAACTCCTGCCAGTTGGTGGGGCGGGCGAAGGTGCCGCCGTACATATTGACCGCCGGTGCGAAGTCAAGGCCGGTGGGAGTGCCGAAGAGACTCTCGAAGTGGTCGGGATGGTCGGCTTGTGGGAGAAACGAGAAGATGCCGCCGCCATCGTTATTGATCAGGATGATGAGCAGGTTCAGGTGGTGCAGATGCGCAGCCAGCAGACCGTTCATATCGTGGAAGAACGAGAGATCGCCGATGACCAGCACATGGGGTGTAGTGGGATGGGCGGCACTCATGCCGAGGGCAGTGGAGACCACACCATCGATGCCATTCGCGCCACGATTGGCCGCGATACGGATAGGGTGGGAACTGTGCCAGAAGAAGGTATCCAGGTCGCGGATGGGCATGCTATTACCCACGAAAAGCGTGCTGTCGGCGGGAAGGATAGCGCTCAACTCCTGGAAGGCGCGACCCTCGAACGGCTCTGGAAAATGCTGGATAGTGGTTTGGAGAGCCTCGCGAGTGTGTAGATCGGCCTGTTGCCAGTCGGAGAGCCAGTTGTCAGTTGTTTTGGCGGATACAGCGGGTAGATGGTGCAGGAGGTCCTGGCAGAAGGCGAGGGGATCGGCGTGAAGCAGTTGTGAGGCGAGAGCGGTGGGTTCGTCCCAGCCGCCATTGGCATCGATAATGATCTGTGGGCAGGTGGAGTAGCGCTGGGTGTATTGCAGGTAGGGCTTGGAGACGGGCATGGCGCCGAAGCGGATGATGAGCTCGGGTTGATGATGGGCGGTGAAATCATCGATGCGCAGGAAGGCATCGTAACTGCTGATGCCCTCGTCAGCATAAGGGAGATTGGGTGTAGAGCGCAGTTGGGAGAGCGGATCGGCCAGCACGGGGTAGCCGAGGCGGTGGGCGAGGGTCAGTAACGTTTCGGAAAATGCGGGATCGTGATAGGCATTGAGAGGGCCGACGACGATGAGGCCGTGTGGTGTGGTTGTGGCCTGGTGTGCAATTTGCATGATAGTCGAGGGGGACGCGGAAGCTTGAAGCGCGTCGTCAACGGTGGTGTAAGGGATGTTGTCGGGGCGACCATACCAGGCGATGGGATCGCGTTGATCTGCTGGTGGCAGGGGTTGGGAGGCGATGGGAGCGGGCGTGAGGGGTTCGCGGAAGGGGAAATTGAGATGGACGGGACCGGCGGGAAGGGCGTGTGTGAGGGCGGAAGCGCGATCGGCGAGGGTGCGGATGTAGCGGAGAGCGGCATTGGAGGCTTCGGGCAGGGCGACCTCCACGAACCATTTGGTGTGTGTGCCGTAGAGGCGATTCTGGTCGATAGCCTGCGGGGCACCATTTTCGCGTAGTTCGTGCGGGCGATCGGCGGTGAGGACCAGCAGGGGGATGTGGGTCAGATGGGCCTCGGCGATGGCGGGAAAGAAGTTGGCGGCGGCGGTGCCTGATGTGCAGAGGAGCGCCACGGTTTCGCCGGAGCCTTTGGCGAGTCCGAGGGCGAAGAAGGCGGCGGAACGCTCGTCGATGTGCAGCCAGGTTTTGATGGCGGGATGAGAGGCGCTGACGATGGCGAGCGGGGTCGAGCGAGAGCCGGGGCAGATGACGATATGGTGGACGCCCGCGCGCTGTAGCTCGTCGATGAAGGCGTAGACGTAGGCGTAGGTTGGATTTTGAGGCTGATAGGTTGGAGTTGATGGGTTATTTTGCTGTATTTCGTGTAGGGTTGTCATTTTTGTGTTCTCGATTTTATAGGGTTTTCGATGTTTTGCCAGTTTCCGTTGTATTGCAGATAATAGCCGATAAATCGGAGTGGGTTGCGATGAATCGACCCCTACGGAGGGTTGGGGTCATCGCTCTGCACCAGGCACCCACAAGGGGCGCGACTACGCGGGGCATGAGTTGTTTGCCTCTTTGTGGTTGGTGAGGGCATGGCGCATGACCTGTAGTTTCAGGCAGGATTCCTGGTACTCGCTTTGTGGGTTGGAATCGGCGACGATGCCGCAACCAGCGAAGAGGGTGGCATGGTTATCATCAACCAGGGCGGAGCGGAGGGCCACGGCGAACTCACCATTGCCGCCGGAGCCGACCCAGCCGATGGGGCCAGCGTACCAGCCGCGATCGAGACCTTCGTGCTGGCGAATGAAGGCCAGGGCGGCAGCGCGGGGGAAGCCACCCACGGCGGGCGTCGGGTGAAGGTACTCGATGGCTTCGAGGATGCTGCGACCGAGGAGGAGATCGCCGCTGATGGGTGTTTCCAGGTGTTGGATATTTTGTAGTTTGCGCAGGCGAGGAGTTTCCTGAACCTGAATGTGTGAGCAGAGGGAGGCGAGCGCGGTTTTGATGGTATCGACCACGACCTGATGCTCGCCGCGATTTTTGGGATTGTGCAGGAGTTCCGCGCCGAGGGCGATGTCCTGTTCAGGCGTCGCGCCACGGGGGGCGGAGCCAGCGAGGGCCATGGTTTGTAGTTGTCCGTCGGTGCCGCAGATGAGGCGTTCGGGTGTGGCACCGATGAAGGTGCGGGAGCCGTTTTGGAGCGCGAAGATGTAAGCACCAGGATAGTTGTCGCTCAGACGCTGAAGGGTCGTATGGATGTCGAAGGGATGGTTGGCGGTGATACCCACACTACGGGCGAGGACGACTTTTTCCAGGTATCCGGTGCGAATGGTCTGTACCGCGGATTGGACGATATTTTTCCAGGTCGAGGCGGGGAGGAGATCGTGTTCGCTGAACTCGACAGGTTCTTTCGAGAGGACGACATCTGTAGTGATGGGAGCCGAGAGCTGGGCGTGAATTGTGGCGAGGGTGTGCTCTATTTCTGCTATCGTCGCGTGTATTGAGGCGGGATCGGGTGTTTCTGTCGCGCTGATGAGCGCGTTGATGGTGAGCGTGGCCTGGTCTTCGTCGCGCTGGAAGAGCAGGCGAGGGAGGATAAGCAGGCCAGCGGGAAAGTCTTGCCAGAGAGCGGTCTGGAGGTGAGAGGGATCGAAGGCGAAGCCGCCGAAGAAGATGGGGCCGCTGATGTGGGCGGGAATACGTGAGTCGGTGTGTGGAGCGGGATAGATGATAGCATCATGCTGGAGCGCGCGCCATTGGGCGGTGGCGGATTGAATACCGTCGGTGGCATTGGTGGTGATGGTGGTGGCGATATCGAAGCCGACGAGTGAGCGTTGCTCGGATGGGCGGGACCAGAAGAAACGGTTTTGCTGAGAAGTGGGCAGGGCGGAGAAGAGCGCGAGCGGATCGTGTGGGTCAAGGGCGAAAGAGGCGCTGAGAAGAACATCATGGGCCAGGTCGTGGGCCTGATCGATGGCCTGTGTGAAGAGATGGGCAAGCTGTTGATGGTTGTAGGTCGTGGGCCATTGCGTGTTGCCGGGTAAAAGGGTCTGGGTATTGGAAGAAGTTATGTTCATATTTATCTTTTTACGATCCTACGATGATTTTGTCGTTGTTCTTTCCGGTATGCCCCGCCGCCACGGACGCGATAAATCGGGTCCGTACATTACGTGGCATGATAAATCAAGGGGGGTAGCCAGAGGGAATGGGTGTCCAGATTCTTTTGCGAAACTGGATCATCGCGTCCGTGGCAACCCAATGAGAAACCAAGTCATATTCAATTTTATTTGTGAAATTGCGTAATACGTTAGTCAGGTATTTTTTATCTACACGTATTATAGCATTTTGGTGCCAGGGGGTAGGGGTCAGGGGGTGGGTTCGGGCGGATGGTAGCGTATCCAGCGGGGTTGGAGGGTTGCGAGGGGGGGATCGAGGTCGAAGAGGCTGGGCTGGTTGTCGAGGCGAAAGATCTGCTCGAAGGCGTCGGGCTCGAAGGCTTTGCGCAGGCGGGCGGCGTAGGAGTTGAAGAGGAGTTGGACGTAGTGTTCCACGTCGTAGTCGCGGCGGTCGGCGACTTCATGGTAGGTGGCGAGTCTGGTGGAGGGTGTAGATGTGGGCAGGTCTGAAGGGCGGCGACGGGCACGAGGTGAGCGGGTGGTCTGAGTGTTTTGATCACGCCAGCTGTCGTTGACGGTGGTTTCGGGATTTTCGTCGGGTAGCCAGATGTAGCCTTTGGCGCGAGTTTTGTAGAAGCGGACGAATTCGCCGGGATGCCAGGTGTTGCGACCGGAATTGAGCAGGGCTTCGTAGGCGGGCTCGGGGCGGTTGGTGCGATTGTTGAGATAGATTTCGGGCGTTTTCGAGAGTTTTACGCGGGTCGCGAGGTCCGAGGCGGGGAGACGGCGCTGACGGAGGTCATCGACCGTTTGCAGGTAGAGGGCGCGCAGGGCCGCGATGTCGCCGACCATGGTGTATTTGAGCGCCTGGCGCAGGAAACGGTCACCGAAGGGTTCGGCCCGGCTGGAGCGGAGGGCGACGCCATGGACCACGAGAGCATCATCATAGAGGAGCAGGGCATAGTTTTTGACCTCGTGACTGAGCATGGCGCGGTAGCGTCCCTCGTATTCGAGGCGAATACCGGCGGGGAGAAGCGAGCCGATTTCGTTGACGAGCGCGTATTCTTGCTGCTGATCCCAATCGTTGGGGACCGCGAAGTAGACGCCATCGGTATCGGCCTCGATCAGAGCCATGCCTTGTTGGCGAAGGGCGTCGAGCACATGGGAGAGGATCTCACGACCACGGCGCGTAACCTCACCAGCGGCACGACCATCGGCGAAGAGAGCCATATTGCCCGCGCCCATGTAGCCGTAGGCGGCGTTGATGAGGATTTTCATGGCGGCCTGGGTAGCGGCGTGATGGTTGGCCTCGACCGAAGCGGGAAGGGCGTGGCGCGCGGCCTCTTTATGCGAGAGGCGCAGATCGGTCAGGCGACCGAGGATGTGCAGCAGGACACCGAGGTGGTCGCAGGAGGGGCCGATCTGGAAGGTGCGCATCAAAGAGGGGTAGAGCGAGGCCACATCGGCCTTGACCACGTGTTCGGCCACGCCGGTGGCGAAGAGGTGGACCGCGCCGCCCTCATGAAGGCCGTCCTCGGCGCTGTGCTGCGCGGCCTGATAGGGGGGCGCAGCACCTTTGCGCAGGTAGCTGCGCACGAGGATGGGCTCGAGGATGCCCATGGCGGGACCAGCGGAGGCGAGGCGTTCGTAGCGGCGGGGGGCCATGCTGGCGAGGGCGAAAGGGGCACCGAGCAGGCGGCGTGAGAGGCCATCGACCTCGGTCACATCGTCGAGCGCGTAGCGGCGGACCTGCTCGGGGTTTTCGCGATAGGTGGCGAAGATGTCCATGCCCTGGATATAGACGCGTTCTTGCGAGGCGATACCGAAGTAGCGGGCGACATCTTTCAGGCCGTAGCTGGGCATATCGCGTACCACGAAATCGTGGCGACGCACGGCGTCAAGCGTATCGATCAGTTCGCGACCGGCAACGCTGTAGCGGGTGCGGCGACGCGCATCGGGTCCGACCGCCAGCGTTTCGGGCAGGCTGGTCAGCACGAGTGGGCCGCCCTCGCGACCGATTTCTAGCGGGATGTGCTGGATGAGGGCGCGATGTTCGAGGAAGGGCAGATCGAAGCCGAAGAGGTTGTGGTTCTCGATTACATCGGGGTCGCGTTCGCGAATGATGGAGCAGAGAGCGGCGATCAACGCGGGCTCGTCTTCGGGATTGGGAGCTTCGAGCACCTGGGAGAAGCCGTGATTGTCGAGCAGGGAGACGAGGAAGATGCGCCCGCGATGGGGATCGAGCGCGGTCGTTTCCAGATCGAATTGCAGGCGGTGCAGGTCTTCGAACTGCAGGTCACGGAAATAGACTTTGCCGCTACTCATAAGGTATTGTTCCACGGCACCAACGCGATAGTAAGCGTCATCAAGGTCGGCGAGGTTGGCGACGGGTTTGCCGAGGCGGTGGCCCGCGCCCTCAAGGATAGCGTTTTCTAAGAGGAGAAAATCGCGGGCGAAGAGCAGGTAGCGATAGGACGACTCTGGACCTGCGAGTTCGCGATAGCGGATGGAGACCTTGGCCGCGAGTGGATTATCGATAGGTTGGAGGGAAGAGCCAAGGTGGGTGAGATCGGTGAGGGAGGTAGCGAGAATCCAGGGGTAATAGTGGTCCTGCTCGCGCACGACGCGATCGCCCTGGCGTCGCCAGACGAGGGCGCGGCCATCGCGGCTGGCCCAGACGGAGACGATGCCGGGGGTAGGGTCCCAGCCGAAGAGGTACTCGTCCTCGTCTGTGGTGGGCTGATTGGCAGGTGTGTGAGCGGTTGTAACCAAGGCGCGCGACCCCCTCTATATGGCGTGGAATGGCGGCAATAAAAACGTTTGTTCTAAGGATATCACGGTGGTAGGTAGGGAAGCAAGGAAGCGAGGGGAGATGGAGAGGATGGGAGAGAAGCTGAAAGACCACAAGGGGGCCGGAAGACCACAAGGATCTTCCGTACTATATACGAACGTGGCGAGGTGTCGGGGCAGGGACGGGGACAACTTATGGGAAAGCAAAAGTGGCAATAAAGTGACGGTGTATTGAGATATAGCTTTGGGATAAAAGAAGGAATGGTCTTGGGGACAAAATTTCGGGACAGTGTATGGGGACAACAAGTTGGGGACAAGATGTTCGGGAAAATATGTATGAAGGACGTTTGAGAGAATAGATAGAGGACGGTATTGGGGACAGTGTTTGGGACAATTCGTGGGGACAACGTGTTTGGGACAATGGTTGGAGAAAGGGTGTTGAGTGAGAGAGTTTGAAGAGATAGAAAAAGGGACAGGGATGGGGACAATATTTGGGACAGGGACAGTATATGTGGGAAAACATACAGGGGAGAGATGTTGAGAGAATAGGTAGATGGTAGGATTGGGGATAGCATTCGGGACAATGCGTCGGGACAGATGTGGGGACAGGGACGGGGACACGAGATTAGGGACAATGCGTCGGGACACATGTGACAGAAGTGACAGAGAGGTATGTGAGAAAGAAAGAAAAGTTGTTTTTGATATTTTATGTGTGCTGGATAGAGAAAGGTGTGACATAGATGTTATGTACTCCTGAGATGCGATCAGGATAGAAGTGACAGAATGTATAAGGGAGAATGTAGAGGGATAGTATACAGAGAATAATAAGAAGTTTGGAAGAATTTGATAATAATATAACATATTATGGCGTATATTACAAGTGTTTTTTGGTTTTGATGTGAAAGATTTGTGAAATGTCAGGTTGCGTTTTATTGGTTGAGTGTAGAAAGCAGGCAAGCGAGGGGCTCGGACGCGATAAATAGGGTCCGTACATTACGTGGTGCAATGAATTGCATTGGTGAATTTTTGTGTTATTTATTGATTGATGAGAGGGGGGAGATATTGTTGCGGTTGCGATCGAGTTGGAGGAGGGTGGGCGGAGGTTTTTTTTGACGTGGGGACGGATTCAGGATGCGGTTGAGCCTGAGCCGCTGGAACGGCTTATTTGGGAGCGGTGTCGAAAGTTTGACCTGGGTGGGACGCCGGTGCGGGCATATTTTTGTGGGACGTTGCGAGAGGCGGTCGAGAGGCCGTATTTTTATGAATATTTGTTTATGATGGGGCAGGAGAAGATTCCGTTTGGGCGGAGGTATAAAAGGTGGAGGAAGGGGATGAATAAGAAGATGTTGGAGGGGATGGAGCTTTATTATTTGAGGAATCCAGAGCGTTTTAAATGAGGGGGTGGGGATGTGGATTAGTGTGAGGAAGGAGTTTTTATTGAATGGAGATGTAGGAGATTGGGAGAAGTGAAGTGTGATAAAAGGGGAGGAGTTTGGTAAAAGGGGAGATGGTTGTGGTTGGAAATAAGGTACGAGAAAGGGAGGAGTTTAGTAGAAGGGGAGATGGTTGTGGTCGGAGAGAAGGCATGAGAAAGGGAGGAGTTTAGTGAAAGGGGAGATGGTTGTGGTTGGAGAGAAGGCACGATAAATCGGGGTGAGCACGATAAATCGGCTCCTACCGAGGTAGAGGGAAAGAGATGGCTTTGTGGAGGCATGGAAGGCGTTGGGTGATCCTTTTTTGGAAGCGGTTGAGTTGGTGGTGACGACGATGG
>CAZZWK010000034.1:26072-62625 GCA_964657925.1 uncultured Dictyobacter sp. | reverse complement strand
GTCCCGAGGAAGTGTCCCTATATAATAATCCTCTCATAGGAAAAGAAATTACTACTTTACAAGCAGGGCAAGAGAACTTATCACAGGGGAATTGCGGGGATAGACAGCCGCGACAACACATTTTTTATTGGCACATGAGGGATAGAAATAGAATAACTATGGCAGAGCACATCATCCGCGATGATGCTGGCAATAAAGGCCAGCACGGTAGAGCCGGGCGCAGAATTAGTTGAGCTTTTTTGTTTTCAATTTATCTTGACAACAAGAAAATGATTGTGTATAATTCTAACAATTTGAATTCGTTCCAAGTGAAAAAGAAACGCGGTACCTTCATGACCAGAATGATGCGCAAAAAGAGAGAAATGATGGAAAGCTGGCGATTTAAGATCGTGATGCAGAAGATATTCCATTTTTCGCTTGCGCAAGGTGATCCTGGTACCGACCGTCGGCGCAGTATTCTCTCTTTTCCCCCTTTTTTCAGAGGCGGGAATTTTTTTTGCCCTGTAAGTGTGGATCATACCATAGGAACTTGATAACGCGAGGCTAAGACCTGCGCCTCAAGAGAAATAGCGGAAGAAATAGGGATGACGGATCATCCTACCAACAAACAACATACGTAGGAGGTTTTATGTATCAGCTAATGGCACAAATGCAGCAGGAGCCGGAGAAAATCAACGGCTGTTTCGCGGGCAAGGATATTGTTTCATTCGATCAGTTCGCGCGTGCGGACCTGCACACACTGTTCGATGCCACCGAGCGCATGAAGCGCATCGCCGTGTGCAACGAGCCTTCGCACCTGCTGGCGGGTTTGTTGGTGGGTTTATTGTTTTTCGAGCCGTCGAGCCGCACGTTCAGTTCGTTCGCGGCTGCGGTCAAACGACTGGGTGGACAGACGATCGAACAGCAGAATCCCGAAACTACCTCGTCCGTGAGCAAGGGTGAATCGTTCGAGGACACTATGCAGGTGATGGAGGCCTATACCAACGCCATCGTCTTGCGACACCGTATCGCGGGCAGCGCAGTGCAGGCTGCCAGGGTTACGGGTGTTCCAATTATCAACGCGGGCGACGGCAACAACGAGCACCCCACCCAGACCTTGTTGGACCTGTACACGCTCTACGAACGCTTCGGGCGCCTGGACCACCTCACGGGCATGCTCGCGGGCGATGCCTTGAACAGCCGCACGATGCACTCGTTGTTGCGCGGACTGTCGTTGTTCGAAGGGAACACCGTCTATGTCCTGTCTCCCAGCAGGCTACGTTTATCGGGCGACGATTTAGTCGGCTTGCGCGATCGCGGCTTGCGCATCATCGAGATTCAGCGCGAGCAGGACATTCCGCGTGACTGCCACTTCTGGTATTGGACGCGTGTGCAGAAGGAAAGATTCGAGTCCGAAGCCGAGTATAAGCAGGCGCAACGCGAGATTGTTATCGCGACCCCCGCATTGCTGGAGCGCTACGCCAGCAAAGAAATGATCTTGATGGACCCCTTGCCGAGGGTGAACTCCGTTGATCCCGCTGTAGATGCGGACGAGCGTGCCGTCTATCTGCGCGAGCAGATCCGCAACGGCTTATACACAAGGATGGCATTGCTGGCTCTGGTATTGGGCAGACTGTAATGAAATGCGGGGCGAGGGCGCGCGATAATGCTGAGGCCCGCGTAGGCGCGGACATGTCCCCCGGAATGTCTGCCCCTTGTGGGCGCGCACGGTGTGTGAGGTTTTGAAGCAAGGGTGTGGTCTTATACATTTGTTTTTTCCCGATCTGACTTATACATTGAGAGGATGAATAATGAAACCAATAATGGAAATGATAGATAACAGCCAGACAAATTCTACAGATGAAGCTTCTTATAGCCGAAAAATACAACAGGATAGTATGAGGCGCGGATACGGGGTGTTGGTATTGGAGGATGGCACTCGTTTCGCGGGGAGTTCGTTTGGGTATGAGGGAGCGGCAAATGGGGAACTGGTCTTTTGTACCGGCATGGTGGGCTATCCCGAGGCGTTGACGGATGCGTCGTTCGTAGGTCAGATCTTGACCATGACCTATCCCATCATGGGCAATTATGGGGTGCCGGACAGCTCTTTGTGGGAGGATGACAGGATTCACGTGGCGGGCCTGATCGTCTCGAACTATATCGATACGCCATCGCACGCCGATAGCGTGATGACGCTGGGAACATGGCTCAAACGGGAGCACGTACCGGCCTTGGAGATCAAAGATACCAGGGCATTGACGCAGCATATCCGCAAGCACGGTGTGATGCTGGGCAAAATCATCTTTGATGGGGATATTCCTTTTCACGATCCCAACGAGGAGAATCTGGTGGCGCGTGTGTCTACCAAAGAGGTGACGTGGCAGGGCGAAGGGGATATCACCGTGGCACTGATCGATTGCGGGGCCAAGCGCAACATCGTCCGGAGTCTGGTTGCTAAGGGGGTCAGGGTAGTGACCGTGCCGTGGGATTATGACCTGTTCGCCGATCGCGTGCAATTCGATGGTATCCTGATCTCGAACGGGCCGGGGAATCCGAAAATGGCGGAGGCCACGATCGAAACATTGAGACGTGCTATGCAGTATGGTGTGCCCACGATGGGCATCTGTCTGGGCCATCAATTGCTGGCGCTGGCCGCGGGTGGCGATACCTACAAATTGAAGTTCGGGCACCGCGGTCAGAATCAGCCGAGCCTTTTGAGCGGGACCAGGCGTTGTTATATCACCACGCAAAATCATGGCTTCGCCGTGGGCACGTTGCCGCCCGATTTCGAGCCGTGGTTCATCAACGCCAACGATGGCAGTAACGAGGGCATGCGCCATATAAGCCAGCCGTTCTTCTCCGTGCAATTTCATCCCGAGGCCGCGCCCGGTCCCATGGATACTGATTGGATCTTCACACACTTCCTGGATGTAGTCCGCGAGCGGAAAGGAGCAGTCCTTGGATAATGGTAGGGGCCGGTTTACCGCAGCCCACGCCGATTTATCGGCTATACATTTGCCGCGTAAGGTCTTGCTGCTGGGTGCGGGCGCGCTCAAGATCGGGCAATCGGGCGAGTTCGACTATTCGGGCTCGCAGGCGCTCAAGGCGTTGAAGGAAGAAGGCATCGAAACCGTCCTCATCAACCCCAATATCGCCACCATCCAGACATCGCGCACGCTGGCGAACAGGGTGTACTTTTTGCCGATCACGCCCGACTTTGTGCGCAGAGTGATCGAAAAAGAGCGACCCGACGGCCTGCTGCTCTCGTTCGGAGGGCAGACGGCGCTCAATTGCGGCATCGAACTGCATAAAAGCGGCGTGCTGGAGGAGTTCGAGGTGCGCATCCTGGGGACGCCGATTTCCGCCATCATCCTTACTGAGGATCGACAGGAGTTCGCGCGCCATCTGGCCTCGATCGCTATTCCCACGCCGGGCAGCCGGACCGCCGAGACGTTGCAGCAGGCGCGTGCGATCGCTGAAGAGATCGGCTTTCCGGTGATGATACGCGCGGGTTTCGCGCTGGGCGGCCAGGGTTCGGGCATCGCGCACGACCTGCCCGCGTTGGAGCATATCGTCGAGGGCGCGTTGAACTTCGCGCCCCAGGTCTTGATCGAGCAGTATCTGCATCACTATAAAGAGGTCGAATACGAGGTCGTGCGTGACGCGCAGGACAACTGCATCACCGTCTGCAATATGGAGAACATGGACCCATTAGGCATCCATACAGGCGAGTCCGTCGTCGTCGCGCCAAGCCAGACGCTCACTAATAGCGAGTACCATATGCTGCGGTCGGCGGCCATCACCATCGTGCGCAGCCTGGGTATCGTCGGCGAGTGCAATGTGCAGTACGCGCTCAATCCGGCGGATTCCTCGTACTATGTCATCGAGGTCAACGCGCGCCTGTCCAGGAGTTCCGCGCTGGCGAGCAAGGCCACCGGTTATCCGCTGGCCTATGTCGCGGCCAAACTCGCCCTGGGCTACGCGCTGACCGAACTGCGAAATCAGGTCACAGGCGTCACCAACGCCTGCTTCGAGCCCAGCCTGGACTATGTGGTGGTCAAGATACCTCGCTGGGACCTCGACAAATTCAAGGGTGTGGATGAGACCATTGGCACCGGCATGAAGTCCGTGGGCGAGGTCATGGGCATTGGCCGCACCTTCGAGGAGGCATATCAGAAGGCGATTCGCATGCTGGACCTGGATTTCGAGGGTGCTACATCCGAGAAGGTCTTTGAACATGTACAGGGAAGATTTATCGACCGTGGGCGGACGGCGCAGGAGCTTATCGCGCATTACCTCTACACGCCCACGCCGAGTCGTATCTTTACCTTGCCGCTGGCGCTGCGCAACGGCTACAGCATCGAGCAGATCCACGAGGTGACCGGTATCGATAACTGGTTTTTAGCGCGCATTGAGCATATCGTTGCCGAGGAGATGCGCTTGCAAGAAGAGAACGATCTGTCGGCCTCGTGTCTGCGCTCACTCAAAGAGATTGGCTTTTCCGACAAGCGCATCGGGCAACTGGTGGGCAAGAGCGGGCTGGAGATACGCGCTTTGCGCAAAGCACTGGGTGTGACGCCCGTCTTTTTCCAGATCGACACGCTGGGCGCGGAATTTCCGGCGGAGACGAACTATCTGTACAGCACCTATAATGGGCGGCATCACGATGTGCAGCCGGTGGGCGCGGAGGGGGTGGCCGTGCTCGGTTCTGGTCCGTACCGTATCGGCTCCTCAGTCGAATTCGACTGGACCGCGGTCAGTACAGTGCAGAACTTGAAGAAGTATGGCAAGCGTTCGATCGTCATCAACTGCAATCCAGAGACGGTCTCGACCGATTATGATATGTCGGATCGTCTGTACTTCGAGGAATTGACGTTTGAGCGTATCGCTGACATCTGTGAATTCGAGCAGCCCTCCGGCATCATTGTCTCGGTGGGCGGACAGACCCCGAACAATCGTGCCAGGGCATTGCAGCGCTACGGTTTCACCCTGCTGGGCACGAACGCCGATGATATTGACGGGGCTGAGGATCGCAACCGCTTCTCCGCGCTGCTGGATCGGCTGCATATTCGACAGCCCGCGTGGGATAGTTTCGCGGACCTGGCGGGCTTGCAGGCCTTCGCCGAGCGTGTTGGCTTTCCCGTGCTGGTGCGACCGTCGTATGTGCTTTCGGGTAGCGCCATGAACGTGTGTTATAACGAAGAAGAGTTGGAGCGTTATGTGCAGGAGGCAGCGGCGGTCTCGCCCGAGCATCCCGTCACCGTCTCGCAATTCATGCGCAAAGTCAAAGAGATCGAGCTGGATGCTGTGGCGCAGCAGGGCGAGATCAAGGCCTTCGTCATCTCCGAGCATGTCGAGAACGCGGGCGTGCACTCGGGCGATGCCACTATTGTGCTACCGCCGCAGACCTTGAACGAGCAGACGAAGACGCGCATCGAGGAGGTGGGGCGCGCCATCGCCCGAGCGCTGCGCATTACTGGCCCATTCAACATCCAGTTTCTGGCGAAAGAGAATCAGGTCTACGTCATCGAGGCCAATCTGCGCGCATCGCGCACGTTCCCCTTCATCTCGAAAGTTACGGGCGTGAACTTCATCGAACTGTTCGTGGACGCGCTATTCCAGCCGGATATTCCGGTCGTGGATGTGCCCCAGGTCTACTTCACCGCCGTCAAAGCGCCGCAATTCTCCTTCTCGCGTCTGACCGGAGCGGACCCCGTCTTGCGCGTCGAAATGGCCTCCACAGGCGAGGTCGCGTGCTTTGGAGACGATCTGGAGGAGGCGTATCTAAAGGCGATTATCGCCACCGGTGGGTCGATTCCGCGCAAAGGCATTTTCATCAGCCTGGGTGGCGAGGAGAAGAAGGTTACCTTTCTGGAGAGTGCGCGCCTGTTGAGCCGCCTGGGTGTGCCGCTGTACGCCACCGAGAAGACGAGCGCGTTTTTGCGCGAACACGGCGTCGAAACGACCATGCTGTACAAAATTCACGAACAACAAGAGCCGAACGTGATGACGATCTTCAACGAGGGTAAGATTGACCTCGCTATCAATATCGTCGAGGGCCATGTCAAAAAGGAATTGGACGACGACTACGCTATGCGCCGCTTCGCCGTGGACCACAACATCCAACTGTTCACCAAAGTCAAACAGGCGAGACTGTTCGCGCGTGCGTTGACGCACAAACGGCTGGAGACGATTCCCATCAAAGCATGGGATGAGTATGTGTAACGGGAGGCCGGAAGACCACAAGGGTCTTCCCTACTATACACGGTTGAGTTTTGCTGGATGGTGTAGAGGGAAGATTTATCGACCAGTAGGGAAGATACTTCCTTTCCGAGCACCTGAGCGAAGCTAGATGCGAGCAGACATTCCGGGGGATATGTCGCATCGTTGGTGCTCGGAATAAGGAGAGCAGATCGATCGGTACCAGGGAGAAAGAGGGAAAGAGATAGAGATGGTAGAGATAGTAGAGACAATAAAGACGGATGTATTGATTATCGGGTCGGGTGGCGCGGGCCTGCGTGCCGCTATCGCCGCCACCGAGGCTGGTGTCAACGTCCTCGTGGTGGCGAAAGAGTTGTTGAAGGAGGCGCACACGGGCTGGGCGATGGGCGGCATCAATGTCGCCATCAAAGATCCTGCCACGCCGGAGATGCATTTCGAGGACACGATCAATGGTGGTTGGTACATCAATAATTACCGCATGGCACGCGTCTTCGCCGAGGAGATGCCGGAGCGCGTGGCGGACCTGGAGCGTTACGGGGTGAAGTTCGATCGTTTGCCGGATGGTACGTACTTTACCTGGGCGGGCGGCAAACAATCGGTGCCGCTGAACCTGTGCGCCGGTGATTACACCGGTCGCGAGATGATGCAGGGCTTGCTGGCCGAGGTGCATCGTTTGCAGGTGCCGTTTCTGGAAAATCACTATGTCGCGAAGTTGATCAAGCAGGGCGACCGCGTGGTAGGGGCCTTTCTGATCGATAACAAGACGGGCGAATACAAGGTGGTGCAGGCGAAGGCCACTATTGTCGCCACGGGCGGCGGTGGCAATATGTACAGGATCAACACCAACGCGCCGAGCAACACGGGTGAGGGCTACGCGTGGGGGCTGGACGTGGGCGCGGCGATGGTGGATATGGAACTGGTACAGTTTCATCCCACCGGCATGGCCTATCCACCGGAGAAGCGTGGCACGCTGGTGACGGAGAAGGTGCGCGGCAACGGCGGTATCCTGAAGAATAAAAATGGGGAACGCTTCATGCTGCGCTACCAGCCCAAACGGTTGGAACTGGCGGGCCGCGATGAGGTCACGCGCGCCATCTATCAGGAGATCGAGGAGGGTCGCGGCACCGAGCATAGTGCGGTCTACCTGGACACCACGCACTGGGAGGAAGGTAAGGCTGAGAAGCTGGTGCCGGACGTGTTCGAGGAGCATATGGAGGTGGGCATCGACATCCGTAAGCAGATGATGGAGATTACCCCATCCATGCACCATATGATGGGCGGCTATGAGATCAGCGAGTGGGGTGAGACCAATGTCGTGGGCCTATTCGCCGCGGGTGAGGTCACGCGTACCGTGCATGGTGCCAACCGCCTGGGCGGCAACTCGATCGCCGAAGGGCAGGTGTTCGGGCGACGCGCGGGCATGAGCGCGTCTGAGTACGCGCGGAACGCGCCTGCGATCGGGATCGACGCCAGTATTGTGGATGCAGATATACAGGATGTGGAGTCGTTTCTTCAACGAAAAGAGGGAGTAAAGCCGGACGAACTGCTTTCGCGCATCAAGACGGTGATGTGGAACGATGTGGGCATTATTCGCGATGAGCAACACCTGCGCGGCGCCTATGAAGAGATCAAGCGCCTGCAGCGCGAGGCCGAGCACCTGCTGGCGAGCAGTACGCAGGAATTGCAGTCGTGCCTGGAGATTCGCGACATGCTCAAGGTCGCCGAGGTGATCATTCTCTCCGCCCTGGAGCGCAAAGAGAGCCGGGGTGCGCATTTCCGCTCGGATTATCCGCAGATGGACCCGGCGTGGGAGAAAAACGTCAAAGTGTACGAGGGAGCGAACAGCCAGTTTGTGACGGAAATCGTGCCGGTGGTCAAATAAGTGTGGGCGCGGACATGTCCCCCGGAATCTCTGCCCCTTGCGGGCGCGAAAGGAGTGGATGAAATGGCAACGACGTTGTGTGGATCGCTGGTATTGCCCGAGAGTATCGTGGAGGGGACGTTGCGCATCGAAGATGGTCGCATCATCGCCATTGACGAGGGCGTTCCCGCTGACATGCGTGGCATAGAAGATTTTCGCGGGTCCTATCTGCTACCGGGTCTGATCGAGGTGCATGGGCATTTTCGTGAACCGGGATTGGAGCAGAAAGAGGATATTCCGCATGGCACGCGTGCCGCCATTGCTGGTGGCTATACCACGGTGTTCGACATGCCCAATACGCGGCCACCAACCACTACGGTCGAGCGCGTGCAGGCGCAGCTAGGGCGCTACGCGGGCCGTTCGTACGCGGACTATGCCATCAACATGGGCACGGCGGTCGAGGATATCGAGGAGTTGCGGCATATTGATCCGGCGCTGATTACCGGCGTCAAGATCTTCACCGCCGGTCATGCCACCACGCCCACCACGATTCCGCATCTGAGCGATGTCGCGCGCATCTTCGAGATTCTGGGCCAGCGCGGCATCATGGCCCTGTTGCATGCTGAAAATCAGGAACTGGTGGACTACTTCACGCACAAGTATCGCGATGAATTGAAGCGCGAGGACGCTCTGGCGTGGAGCGAAGCGCGCAATCTCTCGGTCGTCCTGACCTCGGCCCTGGAGATGATCGCGCTGGCACGCCAGTTCGGTGTCAAGCTGCACCTGTTGCACCTTTCGACCAGCGAGGAGTTCGCGGCAGTGGAGTTCGGGCGCAGCATTGGTGTGGATGTGACCGGTGAGATTGCGAGCTATCAGCTTGCCTTCAATAGCGAAGACTACGCGCGATATGGTACCTTTATAAATGTCGCGCCCGCCTTACGTACTCCGCAGGAGCAGGAGAAGTTGTGGCAATTGTTGCGCGCCGGTCGTATCGACGCGGTCATCTCGGAACACACACCGCATACGCTGGCGGAAAAGCAGAAGCAGAGTGTGTGGGAGGTGGCTTCGGGCATGCCAGGTATTCAGGAGACACTGGCAGTGTTGTTGACGGGGTGGCGCAACCATTTTGGCGAGGAGAGTTTGGAGCAGGGGTTGCTCAAGATCGGGCAGGTTACGTCCAGCAATATCGCGCGTATCTTCGGCTTTGAGCGCAAGGGTGGTCTGGAGGTGGGCAAAGATGGTGATGTGGTGGTGGTGGATACGCGAAGCCATTGGAAGGTGCAAAACGAGGATTTGTATACTAAAAACCGCTGGTCCGCGTACGAGGGCATGGAGTTGATCGGGCGTCCCAGGGCCACGTTTCTGCGTGGCGAGCGCGTGTATGACGATGGGCGCGTGATTGGCGAAGCGCGTGGCCGCCATTTAACACGACCGTTGTAGAGGGAAGATTTATCGACCGGTGGGCACAATTTATTGGCCCGATTCCTTGGAGGAGAGCGTATGACGAATGATGCAGAGGTGATGCGCATGTTCGCGGACGCGAACGCCATTGTGACGGACAGTCATTTTGTGTATAGTTCTGGTCGGCACAGCTCGGTCTATGTCAACAAGGACGCGTTGTATCTGCACCCGGAAACGATCTCGAAGTTGTGTGAGCGCATGGCACAGGGCTATGTGCCAGAGGAGATCGATGTGGTGGTGGGACCGGTGATCGGAGGGGTGGTATTGACGCAATGGGTCGCGCACGCTTTGAACAGGCGTAGGACGGAAGGGACAGCAGGTGAGACACTGGCGGTCTTCGCGGAAAAAGGCAGCGATGATGTGGATAAAGCGTTCGCATTCCACCGTGGCTATGAGCAGTATATTCGGGACCGTCGCGTGCTGGTGGTGGAAGATGTATTGACTACGGGCGGGTCGGCGCGCCAGGTGATTGAACTCGTGCGCCATCATGGCGGCACGGTGGTGGGCTTGAGCGCGTTATGCAACCGAGGCAGTATCAGGCCGAGCGATGTCGGAGATGTGCCGGTCCAGGCGTTGATCGTACTGTCATTACAAACCTATAGCGAGGACGAATGTCCGTTATGCAAAGCGCACGTGCCGATCAACACCGTGTTGGGCAAAGGGCGCGCGTTTCTGGCGAGACAGCAGGCGTAGGTCGATTCATCGGCCCGTTGTGTGAAGGAGAACTGAGCATGGACATGGTTTCGATCTGGAATGGTCGCGCGAACGATTATGATGCCGTGCGACCACATCCTCCCGAGGTGCTTATGGATGTGTTGACACAATTGATGGAGGACGAGCGACCGAGGTTGGTGGTGGACCTGGGTAGCGGCACCGGTTTATCGACGGGTGTGTGGTCTGATCGCGCACACAAGGTGATCGGGATCGAGCCGAATGACGAGATGCGACAGGTCGCGCAGAAACGACTTCAGCAACAAGGATTCCCCAACGTCGAGTTCCGCGCGGGCCGCTCCACTGAGACGAGTCTGGGTGATGGTTGCGCGGATATCGTGACCTGTTCGCAGTCGTTGCACTGGATGGAGCCTGAGAGCACATTCGCCGAGGTTGGGCGCATTTTACGGCACGGCGGTTTGTTCGTGGCGTACGATTATGACTGGCCGCCGACGGTGGGTTGGGAAGTTGAGGAGGCCTATCGGCAGTTGATGCAGCGCGTGGAGCAGAGAGAGAAGACGTTGGGTTGGCAGGAAGGCAAAGGCCGTTGGGATAAAGCGGGTCATCTCGCACGCATGCAGGCGAGTAAGCAGTTCCGCTTCGTCAAAGAAATTGTCTTGCACCATATCGAAGAGGGCGATGCCGCGCGTTTCGTCCGGCTTACCGCCACCAATTATCAGGCCGAGCTCAAAAGTCATGGTGCCAACGATCACCAGATCGGTTTCGACACCTTCAAGGCCGAAGTCGAGCGCTTTATCGGCGATCAGACATTAGGCTTTTACTTTAGCTATCGCGTGAGAATCGGCATCAAGTAGGGGGCTCTCTTGTAGAGGGAAGATTTATCAACCGTTGGCAAACCACACGTTTGCCCTACGCGGACTGTATCAGAAAAACGAGGGATAGGAGATGATGTTATGAAAGAGCGTATGGTGAGTGTCGAGAGGGGCAGCGGTGAAAACGTCTTGACGTTTCGAGCACGGCTGGAGCACCGCTGGCAACGAGGAAATTTTGTGTGCGTCGGGTTGGATCTAGAGTATGCTCGTTTACCAGAGGTGGTGAAGCGAGGCAGAACGGTCGGAGAGGCTTTTTTTGCCTTTAATCAAGCGATTGTGGATGCTACTCATGCATCTGTCTGCGCCTACAAGCCGAATAGCGCGTTTTACGAAGCGGAGGGCGAGCAGGGCATACGGGCGCTGACAAGGACGGCAGCATATATCAAAGAGACCTACCCCGATATTCCAGTAATTCTGGATGCTAAGCGGGCCGATATCGGCAATACGAACCAGGGTTATGTGCGCTCGGCTTTTGATGTGATAGGGGCGGATGCGGTTACCGTGCATGCCTATCTGGGGCGGGAGGCGCTGCGGCCTTTTTTGGAGTGCGCGGACAAGGGTATCATTGTGCTGGTCAAGACATCCAACGCGGGTTCCGATGAGTTTCAAAATATGTTGGTGGGAGATGCGCGCGAGCCGTTGTACGAGGTGGTGGCGCGTCATGTCGCCCAGGAGTGGAACGAACGGGACAATTGCGCGGTCGTGGTGGGTGCAACCTACCCGGAGGAGTTGCGCCGTGTGCGGGCGATCGTAGGCGATATGCCGATACTGATTCCAGGCATTGGCGCGCAAGGTGGCGAAGTCGAGGCCATCGTGAAGGCGGGCCGCGATAGTCGAGGGTGGGGCATGATTATCAACTCGGCGCGCGCGATTATCTATGCGTCGAATGAGGATGATTTCGCGACGGCAGCGGCAAGAGAGGTGAGCAAGTTGGGACAAGAGATCGAGCGCTGGCGAGTTTAGGATTTTGGGGTGGGAAAAATCCTTGAGGAATAGCCCTTGACAGCATTGAGTGAAATAAGTATATTTACAATTATAGTTGGTCGGCCAATGAAATGACAGTGGGGGCACACTTGTCGTAGAGTTTGGATACTTCCTTCCCGAGCACCTGATCGTAGGTAGATGCGAGAGCATCGTTGGTGCTCGGAATAAGGAGGAGATCCATCGGTGCCCATAGGTGGGTGATGACGCATATTCAAGATACGGTTGGTTTTCGTCTAACACAAGTGACGCGTATGCGCCGCAACCTTATCGCATTAATGGTGGAACCATTGGGATTATACGTTGGGCAGGATTTGATTATGGTTCAACTATGGAATGAGGAAGGCATGACGCAGTCGCACCTGGCCGAGCGTGCGGGGGTAGATGTTTCGACGATGACCAAGACGTTGCAACGTCTGGAACGGCGTGGCTTAGTGACAAGGCGGCAGGATAGCGAGGACACGCGTGTGTGGCGCGTATTTTTGACCGAGCAAGGACGTGCTTTAGAATCGAGCATAACCGAGGGATGGCTTGAGGCTGAGCAGCGCACCTTTCAGGGATTTACGTCCGAGGATCGCAGTCTTTTCGTCGCATTTTTGCAACGTATCGAGAAGAATCTATCGTGACCTTTCTTGCGGCAAGATAGTTGGTCGATCAGATAATGAGTCAAGCAGGATACGAAAGGAGGGAAGAATTGCACGTAATTAGTTGGTCGGCCAAATAAAAAGATGTAAATATGATGAATCAGTGTAATTTGTAGGCTTATAAAAGTTTTGAGGAGAACGAGTATGAATGAGCATTTATTCAAGTTTGTGGCCCCCAATGAAGGATTGTCAGTGACCGCAGTAGGCATGATTCATGATTTGCTGGTGATGGGAAAAGAAAATGATAATGCCTATTCGGTGACTGAGATTGCCGTATCGCCGCAGGCCGGTCCACCAATGCATAGGCATCCAGGGTTGGAGGCGTTTTATGTGCTTTCCGGGACCTTTCAGTTCCAGATAGGGGAGGAGAAGATAATGGGTGAGGTGGGATCATTTGTTACTATTCCGCCGATGGTTTTTCACGTGTGGCACAATGCTGGAACCGAACTTGCACGTGTGCTCTGTATTATTGTGCCGGGTGGGATGGAGCAAATGTTTGTGGAGTCGGGGCATCCAGTGACTGATCGGACAGCCCCTCCGCTAGCAGCCACACCTGAAGATATTAAACTGACGACGATTGCCGCTGAAAAGTACGGAGTGGAAGTGCAGCAGCCATAGAGAAGAGAGCGAGGCATCTTTCTATGCATGCGAACGGGCCTCTGAAGAGTGCCCCTACTGCGGTGAACGCAGTCCGGCATTTCAACATTCCAGGAGACATGTCGTGACGTTGAGATTCAGAATAAGAGTCATTTTGTCATTTATGGAAAGATGTCTATTGATTGAGTATAAATAGCGAGTATGAATGAAGAATGTTTTGTTAGTAGAAGGAGAAATGACGTATGCAAGAGCAGCAGGATGAAAAGAAGACGGGAGAATTATCCTCACAACTGGTCGCATTCATGACCACGGAACACTATAACCTCCAGAGTGGACGATCGATGACGATTTCGGAGGTGAATGGACGGGCGAGTTTGTACCTGTCGACAGTATCGAGTACGCTGGTGGCGCTCGCATTTGTGGGGCAGATCGCGCATCTGGGGACCGCTTTTTTTGTCTTTAGCCTGGTATTATTTCCCTCGCTCTTATTTCTTGGCCTGGTCACGTTCGAGCGTGTTTTGCAGTCAAGCATCGAGGATACCATTTACGCGCGCGGGATTAATCGTATTCGGCATTTATATCTGGAGTACGCGCCACAGATGCAGCCGTATTTTATTCTTTCGACGCACGATGATGGATCCGGTGTTATCAGCAATATGGGTGTGCGCGGAGGCTGGTGGCAAACGCTTCTTACCATGGCGGGTATGATTATGGTGATCAATAGCATTATTGTGGGCGCATTTGTAGGATTGGGGTTGTACGCATTCTTCCTTGGTATTGCTACCGGTTTCGCGCAAACGACGTTTGCACTCCTTATTTGTACCTGTGGCGCGATCATCGCTTTTATCGTCAGTGTTGCATTGCATCAAAGGTACCAGACAATGCAATGGATACGGGTGGATAAGGGTTTGCCGGTAATGTTTCCCAGTACAGAGGGGAAATAGAGAAAAAAGTTTTCAGATCTTATGATCGTGCTGGTATGGAAGCAAGAGTAGCATGAGTATGGGCGCGGAACCGAGGGCCGTGAGTCCAGCGATAATGCCAAAATTGGCGCTGATCAGGCCGATAGTTGCGGGTAGCACCATCTCAAAAGGAGCGCCAAGGCTGATGACGGTATTTACCATATTGGCATGTGCGGGTTTTCTGGCATATGCTTCTGACTTCGCCAGCGGATACCAGCCAGCACAACTTGCACTGATGATCACCAGGGCGATAATGGGGATACCGGTGATCAATTCGTCCAGCAGTCCCATAGATAAGAGGATAGATCGCAACCATTGAGTCTTAGATAGATCTTGTGCAGAGAAAAAGCGTAGATGCATAAAAAGGACCTTTCTGAACTTCCGGAAAATGAGTCTAGAAAAAGAAAAGTTCAAAAAGGTTGGTGGACTGCGGGTACATTGAAATGCACTATACGATAGAAGTTTGAGCGCATAACGTTGGTAACATTCGGTTGAATGAATTGTAGATGTAGAACTGGAAGAGAGTTAATAGGGGGAATGGATCATGTTTATTGTCCTCTAAGTATGGTGAAGTTCTGTATAAAAACTTTTTCAGTATACCATAGAAAAATTGATGCTCTTTAAGAATGGATTGACAAGAGCTATTGTTTTACCTTATACTTTTCTTAACTGATTAGGATAGTGGAAAACAAAAGAGAAAAACAAGTAGCGATACGGGATATTTACTCTTTTCATTTAGGTTGGAGGTCACAATCCCTGATATTCGACTTTTACTTTGATACTATCCTAATTAAATGCGTCGAAGAACGATAGTTTGTAGGACAGTGGAAGTTCTTCTATTGAATGCGTGGCTATTTTTACATGGAGGTAAGTAGTCGTGACAATGAAGCGTCGGCAATTTCTCAAGAGTGGGTTGGTTGTGGCGGGAGGAGCGGTTTTGCTGGGTGAAGTATCTTTTAGTCGTGTAGCACGGGCGGCGAGTGGGGGGTTGTACTGGCCGAATGTCGCGCCATTGCAGCCTGCCGCTTTTTATCGTTTGCCACCGGGCAGTGTCAAGGCACAGGGCTGGCTGGCGGGTCAGCTCCAGTTGCAGTTGAATGGTCTCAATGGGCAGATGGAGCAGATTTCGCACTTTTTGCAGTACGACAATACCGGCTGGATACAGCCGAATCTGGTGGGATGGGAAGAGGTGCCGTACTGGCTGCGCGGCTATGGGGATCTGGCGTATGTGACCGGCGATGCCACGGCTCTGGCAACGACGCAGAAGTGGATCAACGGTATTTTGGCGACGCAGCAGTCGGATGGTTTCTTTGGCCCCACGAGCCTGCGTACATCGCTGGGTGGAGGGCCCGACTTCTGGCCGTATATGCCACTGCTGCGGGCGTTCACCGCGTTCCAGGAGTACTCAAATGATAGTCGTATCGTGCCCTTCTTGACCTCGTTTTTTCAGTATCAGAACGCGCAAGGCGCCTCGGCCTTCTCGCAAAGCTGGGCTTCGTACCGCTGGGGCGAC
Organism: uncultured Dictyobacter sp.; assembly: GCA_964657925.1. Classification (GTDB taxonomy): domain Bacteria; phylum Chloroflexota; class Ktedonobacteria; order Ktedonobacterales; family Ktedonobacteraceae; genus Dictyobacter. The sequence continues at coordinate 46,861 of CAZZWK010000034.1, read as the reverse complement.
ACCATCGACGCGATCTACTGGCTCTATAACCGCACCAGTGCTTCCTGGCTGCTGGATCTGGTGCGCAAGATTCATCAGAATTCCGCCAACTATATGAACAACCTGCCGACACTGCATAACGTTAACCTGGCGCAGGGATTTCGCGAGCCAGCGCAGTATGGGGTGCTGGATGGCGGAGCACAATACAAGAGCGCGACGTACCAGGACTATGCCACGATCATGAACACCTACGGTCAGTTCTCCGGTGGAGGATTCGCGGGCGATGAGAATGCGCGTCCGGGTTATGGTGATCCGAGGCAGGGATTCGAGACGTGTGGCATTGTCGAATACATGCAGAGTCATGAGCTGCTCACGCGCATTACGGGCGATCCAGTGTGGGGAGATCGTACGGAGGAGCTTGCATTCAACTCAATGCCCGCCGCGTTCGATCCGCAGCAGAAGGGCACGCACTACATCACCAGTGCCAATAGTGTGCAGTTGGATGATGTCGCCAAGACGGAAGGGCAATTCGATAACGGGTTCGCCATGCAGGCGTATATGCCGGGTATCGATCAGTACCGCTGTTGTCCACATAACTATGGCATGGGCTGGCCGTTCTATGTGGAAGAGATGTGGCTTGCCACACCGGATAATGGGTTGTGCGCGGCACTGTATGGAGCAAGTATAGTGACCGCGAAGGTCGGTGATGGCACGAGTGTGACCTTCAGCGAGACCACGGATTATCCGTTCTCCGACACGATTACGCTGACACTGGCGACGCCCAACGCGGTGACGTTCCCTTTGCGATTACGTATTCCGGCCTGGTCGCAGAATCCCGTCTTGTCGATTAATGGACAGAGCGTCAATGCGCCTGCCGGTCCAACGTTCGCGGTAATCAACCGTAGTTGGAGCAATGGCGATGTGGTCACACTGCAACTGCCGATGCAAACGAGCGTGAAGACGTGGGCCAACAACCACAGCGCAGTTTCGGTCAATTATGGGCCGCTTACCTTTTCGTTACAGATTGGGGAGAGCTACAAGCAGATCAACAACAGTAGCGACCAGTGGCCCGAGTACGAGGTCGATGCTACCAGCGCATGGAATTATGGGTTGGTGCTGGATAGCAGTAATCCCGCGCAATCGTTTACCGTGAATAAGAGCGGGGGAACACTCGCCGCAAACCCATTCACGCAGCAGACGGTGCCCATCACCATGCAAGCGCAAGCGCAACAGATTGTGAACTGGCAGGCGGATAACCAGCACGTGATCACGACGTTGCAGGATAGTCCCGTGTTGTCCAGCGCACCTGCGCAGACAGTGACCTTGATTCCAATGGGCGCGGCACGCTTGCGTATTACCTCTATTCCAACGATCGGCACAGGTGCGAATGCACATGGATGGGTGCTGACCGGTTCCGCGTCCTTCCGTATTCAGAATCAGAACAGTGGCAAGGTGCTGGGCGTGAGCAACATGTCACTGGATGATAGCGCACAAGTCGTACAGTTCACGGATACTGGGACCGCGGACCATCTATGGGTGCTGATTAATAACAACGACGGGTATTACCGCATCCAGAATCAGAATAGCGGCAAAGTGTTGGGCGTGGCGAATATGTCGACGGCGGACTCGGCGGACGTAGTGCAATTTGCGGATAACGGCACCAGCGATCATCTATGGTCGTTGATCGATAACGGCGATGGCTATGTGCGCATTGGGAATCAGAACAGTGGCAAGGTACTCGGTGTGAGCAATATGTCGACGGCGGACTCGGCGGATGTGGTGCAGTTTAGCGATAACGGAACCAGCGATCATCTGTGGCGTTTTATCCCCGATGGCTACGTGCGCATCCAGAATCAGAACAGCGGCAAGGTGCTTGGTGTGAGTGACATGTCGACAGATGATAGTGCGCAGGTTGTGCAGTTCAGCGACAGCGGGACAGCGGATCATCTGTGGGAGTTTTTGCCTGACGCCAATGGCTATTTCCGCATCCAGAATCAGAATAGTGGCAAGGTGCTGGGGGTGGCGAATATGTCGACAGCAGACTCTGCGGATGTGGTGCAGTTCACGGATAACGGGAGCAGCGATCATCTGTGGCGACTGCTCTCTAGCAGCAATGGCTATTTCCGTATTCAGAACCTCAATAGCGGCAAGGTGCTCGGTGTGGCGAATATGTCGACGGCGGACTCGGCGGATGTGGTGCAATTTAGCGATAACGGAACGAGCGATCATCTGTGGACGTTTCTTTAGGGGGTGCGGTCGTGATTTTCCTCGTTAAACGATAAATTTATCGTTTAACGAGGAAAAGAATGACGCCTTGAAATGGCTTTTTAAGCCTGGCTGGTACTTCCTTTCCGAACCCCTGAACGAAGCTAGATGCGAGAGCATCGTTGGGGTTCGGAATAAGAATCATGGAGTGACATGAAAGGATTTTTGTCATGAAAACAACGGGTCAATGGATCTGGCGTGTATCCAGTGTCTTTTGTATAATGTTGAGCCTGATTGTTCTTCTCACATTTCATGGCACAGCGCATGCCGCGACTGCTCCTGTTAAAATTATGCCGCTGGGTGACTCGTTGACGTATGGATATAACTCCTCAAACGGAGGTGGATATCGTCTGCCGCTCTGGAATGACTTGATTTCGCAGGGGGCGAACGTCGATTTTGTTGGTTCACAGCAAAACGGGCCGGAAAACTTTGATGCGGACAACGAAGGTCACTCTGGTTGGCGCATCGATCAGATTTCCGCCAACATCGTCAATTGGCTGACGACCTATCAGCCGCAGATTATTTTATTGCACATTGGCACGAACGATATCATACAAAATGATGATGTAGCCGATGCACCAACGCGTTTGAGCAACCTCATTAACCAGATTACCTCTACTTTGCCCAATGCCACCGTGTTTGTAGCGCAGATCATACCGCTGAATTCAAGTTTAGACTCGGAGGTTGTGAGCTATAATGCGGCTATTCCAGGCATTGTGCAAGCGGCGGGTCCAAACGTGCATATGGTGGATATGTATGATGCTGTAGCAGCAAGCTTATTGCCGGACAACATTCATCCCAGTGATTACGGTTATGGATTGATGGCGAACGTTTGGTATACGGCATTGCTCCCTCTTTTCGATTTGAGCAGTCAGGCCCATCAATTTTCTACGGATTTCGAGAATGGCTCTCCGCAGCCAACCTCGACCAATGTAGGCGATTTGAGCGGCTATCCGGCGGGCGGTATCGCGAACGTTGGGGGAGTATGCTGTGGACTGAGTGGACCTGAGTCGGGGACGCGCAACGAAGTCGCGCATAGTGGAACGACGGCTCTGCTCTACTCGGGCCAGGCAACCAATAGCAGTGGTTCAGATTATGCATATATGGTGGGGTTTGATCTGAGTGGATTGGGTCTGAGCGTGGATAGTGCTACGACGCTCTCTTATTGGATCTATCCGCAGAGCGCGACCACAGGCTATGACTTACCCAGCGGATACAACAGTACGTGTGTGAGTGTTGATCTGGTGTTCAGCGATGGGAGCAATCTGCGCGATTCGGGTGCCATCGATCAACATGGAAATCGTGCCCATCCAGCATACCAGTGCAACCATTTGACATTAGATGCCTGGCAGGAGGTGACGGTCAACCTGGGAGCATATGTCAACGGCAAGACGATTCTACGGTTGGATGTAGGTTATGACCAGCCGAACAGTACAGGTGGTTATCGCGGCTACCTGGACGATATCAGTATTGCGGGGTGAAACGTTCAGGGATGAAGAGGAGCAAAGGTACTTTTCCTTTGCTCCTCTCGCTTTTGGAGCATAATGGAGTGCACGATGATGGTGTTTGGATAAAGGAATTAACAGGAGTTCCAGTTGCCCATGTTCGTGACACTCCATTTGCCACCTTTGTAGTTAAAGGTAAAGGTGTGGCGGGCTATATCACGGGTGACGGTGGGCGAGCTGACATAGGCGAATTCGTATTGCGCGCAGGCGAAAAATTGTGGTTGATTTTTAGGTCCGTTGTAGGGACCGAATTGTAGGCTTTTGAACCCCTGAATAATATTTTTGCCCTTGAAACTGCTCTCGTGGGTGTAGTAGTAGGAGATAGCTGTTTGTGCCTGAGATTGAGAGGGATAGGCGATCGCGTTCGTCGTGATTGTTGGTACTACCGCTGGTGTATGAGATGTTGTGTAGGCGATGGATGTAGGTTGCGCCGAATGATTGAGATAGGAAGTGGTAATTTTGTTGCCAGCGTACCAGACGCCAAGGGCGAGGAAAGCGATGAGCACGATGCTGGCGAGCAGGGTAGTGCGCGAGATGGAGCGTTTAGATGCTAAAGGGAAAGAGTCCTTGTAGAGGCTGGATTTATCCGCCGGTAGGGAAGATTGATCGACCGGAGCATCGTTTCTGCCTGAAAAACGAGGGAAAGAAACGCGAGGAGGTAATGGAGCATTCGGTGCCGTTTCCAACGTTTCTTGATGGGCGAGGGAGGTAGATTGTGCGGGGAAAGGACTGATAACGATAGGTTCTTGCACAGGAGCGGCTACCAGGGTAGGAATGGCGGCGACAGGATGAACGGCGAGGGTAATTTGTTCCAGTGCCTGTTTGACTGCGGCCATGCTAGCGGGTCGTTCCTCAGGCTGGAGTGCGGTCATGTGAACCACCAGTTGCGAGAGGTCTGGTGGGATCTGCGGTAGATATTCTTGCAGAGGTTCCAGGGCGTAGGGAATAATGCTTTGTTTCGGTTCATAACCGGAAAGCATGCGATGAAGCAGGACACCAAGGCTATAGATATCTGTGCGTGGGGTTGTTTGTTGGGCGCTGTACTGTTCAGGCGCGGCATAACCCAGGGTCGCATAGGTATCGGTATCCTGTTCCTGACCGGGTTTAAAGATACGTGCGATGCCAAAATCGATCAAAAAGACATCGCTGTCAGGTGTGATCATCACATTGAGCGGTTTAAGGTCGCGAAAGATGATAGGGGTGGGACGAGTGTGCAGGTAGTTGAGCACTGAGGCCAACTGGATGCCGATGGCGAGTGCTGTGTCGAGAGAGAGGCGACCGGCGGGCATGTGAGAGAGGTAGCTTTCGAGGGTCTGGCCCTCGATATAATCCATCACCAGATACCAGCGTTCATCTTCAGTGAAAGAGTCGTAGATGCGTGGGAGATGTGGATGCGTCAAGTTGGCAAGCAGATGGGCTTCTGTCTGGAACTGTGTGACTACGTTCGAAAGTTTTTGCTTTGATAAGAAGCCAGGCACTAATTCCTTGATGGCAAGGATGCGACCATCAAAATGACCATCCTGAACTTTATACACCGCGCCCATGCCACCCTGTCCAAGCAAGGAGTTGATCGTATAGCGCTCATGAAGGATGTGTCCGGGTGGTAGGAGATGAAAGCCATGGAGCGAGCCCGTATTTACATCCGCTATATCGAGGAGTTGATTGCATGTTGTACAGTAAAGTGTGCCGTTTTCATTGACTGTCTGGCAATGTGGACATATACGTTGTTGTATCATAACAAAAAATCACCTACTACAAGAAACTCACCAATACCATCTTCTTTTCTTCACATACGCATATGATAGAAAAAGGGACACTAAACGTCAAGTGAGTATGCGGAAAGAGCTATGTGAATACAGGCAGAAACGTGAATATATTTATAATAGGAGGAACAGATCTTACCGTTCCTCCTGCTTTCGTCATGCATACTGATTTTTGAGTGGTTCGACGATTTCGGTGACCGAGCGTTTGACGATATCGTCGGGGTAGGGGGTGCGGAAGGCGAGGATAATGTGAGTGACGCCGATGGTAATAAAATTCTGGATAGTGCTGACCGTTTCCGAGATGTTATTAGGATTGACCACAAGCTGGATGGAACGCGTGATGGTGGCGGGATCGCGTCCGATCTCGGCACAGTGCGCGTCCAGAATATCGCTTTTGTGTTTGTAGTCCTCGGGTGAGCCACCGGGGAGGTTCCAGATGCTAGCATGTTTGGCGACGATACGCAAAGTAAGTTTTTCGCCGCCACCACCGATCACGAAGGGTGGAGTGGGTTTTTGTACGGGTTTGGGTTCGCAGTAAGCGTCCTTTACTTGATAGTAACGGCCCTCGAAGGTCGTGGATGTTTCGGTCCACATGCGTTTGATGATCTCGCAAGATTCTTCCAGGCGGCGCAGGCGTTCGCCAGGTTTGTAGAGCGGAATGTCATATGCAGTTGATTCCTCCTCATTCCAGCCAGCCCCGATACCAAAATCGAGTCGACCGTTGGAGATGACATCAAGTGTCGAGGCAATTTTTGCCAGCACGGGTGGATGGCGGTAGGTATTGCCAGTGACCATCAGGCCGACGCGCAGGCGTGTGGTACTGGCGGCGAGTGCAGTCAAGGTCGTCCAGCCTTCAAGGCAGGGACCATGGCTATCACCGACGATGGGGTAGAAGTGATCGAAGAGCCAGGCGTGCTCCAGCAGAGGCTCGGTATCGGCCTCCTGCCAGATTTTCAACATCGCGGGATAAGTTGTGTACTGTGGCGCGGTTTTTATGCCAAAACTGAGATTTGTCATCGTGTTGCCCAATTCCTTCCTGAGATATGGAGCGCCAGGATTGACGTACCACTCCAGTCTATCTTATCAGGGGATAGCATGTAAATGTCTCGTCGCGGTAAAGCAATGCCTGATTTTATTTTTTCACGTGAACACGAGTGAAAAGAGAGGGATAATCTAGTACGAGACCGTTGTTGTCCACTTCGATATCGGCCTGAAAGTTGGTGTCGAGGTTTTCGTAGCGATAGGTGTGAGAGCGTTCATCATCAGCGAGGTGCGTGTAGCGTTGCTGGACGTGGATGCAGGACAGGGTGGGGAGCGAGATGTAGGCGACATCGATGATAGCGGTTTCGCCGAGCGCGAGGTTGAGGCGGCGGATTGGTAGCGTATTGGTGAAGGGGGTGATCGAGATGTCCACATCCAGGCAGCCGGTGAGGTTGGGCAGGTGTTGTTTATTATGGGTAGTCCAGTGGCCGGTACCGTTGTGGTGGAGCAGGAGTGGAGGGTAGATATCCTGGTCGAGCAGTGTTAATTCGGTGGCGCGTACACGCCAGTTCGTATCACAGCGAACGGAGTAGCGAACGCGCAATGCTATGCCATCGGCGAGCGCGATGACGAGACCATCAGCAGTGATCTCGTCAGGTGTTTGTGTGAGACGCAGATGTTCCAGGCCGGCTTCTTGCCTGGCGATCCAGAGAACGTCGTGTTGCATGATGTACCTTCAGGTAAAGATTAGATGCGTTCGAGCGGCTCGAAGCCAAGGACGCGCAGAACGTTGTTCATAGTTTGCGCCGTTGTTTGTACGAGCTGGGCACGGAAGGCTTTGATGTTTGGATCTGCCTCTTTCAGGATAGGCGTGGTGTGCTCATAAAAGTCGCTGAAGTGGGCCGCCAGGTCGTAGGCATAGGCGGCCAGTGCTGGTGGCGTGAACTGCTCGGTATATTCGGCCAGGCGACGTGGATAGGCATCGATGTGACGCAACAGGTCCCATTCGCTTTGATCTAACTGTGTTGGGAGCGTATCGAGTCGGGTGGGTATATCATAGTCCGCGTCATACAGGCGGCGCAGGATACTGTTGGCGCGCGCGTAGGCGTATTGGAGGTAGACGCCGGTATCGCCGTTGGGGCGTAATACCTCGTCCATGTCCAGGGCGATGATTTGTTGCAGATTGAAGCGAATCATAAAGTAACGAATCGCCGACGATGCCAGGATAGTGGCGGTTTCATCCGATAAATCGGTTTTGTTATCCTGCTGGCGCACCTCTTTCATGCGTGCAGTGACCGCGTTGATCAGGTCATCAGCTTTGATCTCGATGCCTTTGCGACCGGACATCGCGTAATTTTCGCGACCATCGGAGGTATCGATGCCAAGACTTTTCGCGGTCGCAGCTGAAAGGGTGACCACCTCGTAGGCCAGATGCAGAGAGTTATCGGCCTGTTCGATGTAGCCAAGACGGCGCAAGCTTTCGTAGACCACCTGTTGCAGGTAGGACTGGCGCACGTCGATGACGTTGATTACGCGCCTGGCATGGCCGAAGCGAGATGCGGGAGCAGATTCTGTGCTATTTTGCAGCGAGAGGTCTTTTGGTGTTTGCATGGACCAGAGTTTGCGCCCATCGCGCTGAATACCCCAGGGAACGAATTGAAATTCGACGCCCAGGTCATCGGCGAGACCAAATTTCCAGAGCTGATAAGCGATATCCTTGGCGGTATAGGTCGCGGTACCGTCGCTACGCACAAGAATTTTATCGCTATTGCGATCGCCCTCGTTCGTCTGGGATTCGCCCGAGCCGAAGGGGAGAATCCAGCAGCCTGCGGCATAGCCGGTTTCGGGTTTTTCCAATAAATTTCGACTCTTGAGCATTTCAAACGTTTTCTGCCACAGGCCAGCGTGCAGGATCGCGGACTCCCAGGGGAGGAGATCGTAGGAGATGTTGAGGCGAGCCATCGTTTTCAGATGGGCCTGCACCACCTGATGCGAGAGGTCAGCGGCCACAAGTGGGTAGTCGGGGCCAGAGGAGGGTTCGTCACCATGTTCGATGGCATGCAGAACCTCGCGACGCAGTCCCAGCGCGGTTTGTCCCAGGGCAGATTCTTTATCGTCATAAATTTTGCTGACCGTCGTGTAGACACGTGAGCAGTAGTAGTCGAAGGACTCGCCGGGGAGTGGGTCATTGCTTTCGGGAAGGCTGATCTGGCCCTGTTGGAGCAGGGTGAAGCCGACGACCACATCAGCGACTTGAACGCCGGAGTCGTCGATATAATTGTTTGCCTCCACCTGATAACCCTGCGAACGCAGCATACGTACGACCGTATCGCCGATACAGGAGTTGCGCAGGTGACCGACGTGCGCGGCTTTATTGCTATTGATATTGGTGTGTTCGACAATGACTTTCGTACCGATACCTGTCTGGCTCTGCCCAAAGTCGGCGCCAGCCTCCAGGACGCGTTCGATGATCATTTTGCTCTGGATGGAGCGGTCGAGGCGAAAGTTAATGAAACCAGGCCTGGTCGCAGTGATCTCCTCGATAGCGTCGTGTGGACGCGCTTCAAGCTGTGTTCTGAGGCTTTCAGCGATTGACAGAGGATTTTGTTTCAACTGGCGCGACCAGGGCATCACCGGGATAGAGTAGTCGCCGAAGCTGGCCTGTGCCGAGGGGCGCAGATCGATCGGAAGTTGGTCGACATCGACATTGGGGTGTTCCTGAGAAAGATATATCGCAAGGGCGTCCTTGAAAATCAGTGTAAGATAGGTGTAAATGTCTTGTGGCGTTGACTCTGCCATGTGTGCCTCACTGAATACTGTCATCTGTTCCTCTTTCCAGCCTGAATGTTAAAGCCTACTATAGCGCACGAGGTGCGCATGGTCAAGCATCTTGGCATATGAGGAAGAGATGTGCAGGCTCTATTGTTTTCTTAAATAGAGACATCATACGAATCTCGTTATGGAGAGAAAAACACAAAGCTTGTGAAGCAAACTTGAATAATTGATAGTGTAAACAAGGTTACATGTCTTCACGCAAAGCAAATCTTGTTCGTGATAGATATGGAATTGATAATAAAGAAGAGCAGTAGGGGATGGATTGTCGAGTAATGGATGATAAAGAAAAAGTGACCGAGTTGGAGTTGACCGATATTTTGAATCGGGATGTGGAGACGATAGTAGAGCTGAGATTGGCGGCTGAGCGTCAGGTCAGTCGTCATCAGCGGTTGATAGAGAGAATTACGGGAACGTTGGGAAGGCCATTGGCGGTCTATGTGATCATGGGAATTGTGGTAGTGTGGATTGCTGCGAACGCGACGAGTTTATTGATATTCGATAAACCACCATTCGCCTGGTTGCAGATTACGGCTAGTTTGATGGCCTTGTTTATGACCTTTTTTGTTTTGACCACGCAGAATCGGCAGAATCACCTGTTTGAGCAGCGGCGCCAGTTGGATTTGCAGGTCACGCTGTTAACAGAGCGCAAGGTAAGCAAGCTGATAGAAATGGTAGATGAATTGCAGCGGAGAATGCCGCAAATAGAAAATATCGAAGATCCAGAAATAAACGTTATGAAGGAACCCGTCGATCCAGGGACTGCACTGACTTCATTGAACAAGATGTTATATGAGGCGACCCGAGAAGAGCAGGGAAAAATGAGATAGCAGGGAAGTTCGTTCCTTGCTATCTCATGGAGATGTAAGTTAACCGTCAAGGGTGCTGGTGTCGCCGATTGGTTCACCGAGCTCTCGCGCGCGAATGACACGGCGCATAATTTTGCCGGAACGTGTTTTGGGTAGACTGGGTGTGAACTCGATCTCGTCGGGCACTGCCAGGGCACCGACGGTGTTGCGGATATGGAGTTTGATCTCCTTGGCAAGTTCATCGGTTGGTTCGAAACCATTTTTGAGGATAACGAAAACCTTCACATGCTCGCCCTTCACCTCGTCGGGTTTGCCGATGGCGGCAGCCTCGGCGACGGCGGGATAGCTGACCAGGCTGGACTCGATTTCCATCGAGCCAAGGCGATGGCCGCTGACCTTGATTACATCGTCGACGCGCCCTTGTACGCGAATGAAGCCATCGTTATCGATGGTCGCCGCATCGCCCGCGAAGTAGACATCGGGCAGCGTCTCCCAGTAGGTGAGGTAGCGAGCGGGATCGTTGTAGATGGTGCGCATCTGGCTGGGCCAGGGGTGACGAATGATCAAAAAGCCTCCACGATCGCGACCGACTGAATGCCCATTTTTATCGACCACATCGGCCTCGATTGTCGGCATTGGGCGTGTCGCGCTACCGGGTTTGAGTGGCTGAATAATAGTCGGGCTAATGAGGATCGAGCCGGTTTCGGTCTGCCACCAGGTGTCCATAATGGGTAGCTCGTCGTGGCCGATATTGTGGCGATACCAGATCCAGGCGCCGGGGTTGATGGGTTCGCCGACCGAGCCAAGCAGGCGTAGGCTGGAGAGATCGTATTTGGCGGGCCACTCCTCACCGAAGCGCATCAAGCCACGAATGGCGGTTGGAGAACTGTAGATGATCGAAACCTTGAATTTCTCCACGATTTTCCAGAAGCGATCGGGCTCAGGATAGGAGGGTGTGCCTTCGTAGAGAACGTTGGTCGTGCCATTCATGAGTGGTCCGTAGATGATGTAGGTGTGGCCGGTGACCCAACCGACATCGGCGGTGCACCAGTAGACATCGCTCTCTTTGGTATCGAAGACAAATTTGGTGGTTGCGTAAGCACCGACCGCATAGCCACCCTGTACGTGAACGACGCCCTTTGGTTTACCGGTGCTACCGCTGGTGTAGAGGATGAAGAGGAGATCTTCGCTATCCATTGGTTCGCAAGGAACGACAGTATCTTCGGGAATATCGGCCACCAGATCGTGCCAGTAGACATCGCGCCCCTCTTGCATCGAGACATCGAGATTCTGGCGATTGAAAACCACCACATGTTCGATAGTGGGTGTTTCCGCGACCGCCTCATCGACGATTTTTTTGAGTTGGATAAGTTTGCCACCGCGATAGTTCCCGTCAGCGGTGATGACCGCTTTCGCTTCAGCATCGATAACACGGTCGCGCAAAGCGTTAGCGGCGAAACCACCGAAGACCACTGTGTGCACAGCACCCAGGCGAGCGACCGCAAGCACTGCCGCGACCTGCTCGATGACCGCAGGCATATAGATGGCGATGCGATCGCCCTTTTTGATGCCTAGATTTTGCAGACCTTTCGCCAGGCGATTGGTCATTGCGAAGAGTTGCGCATAAGTCACGGAGCGATTCTCGCCATTGTCGCCTTCCCAGTGGAAAGCTACTTTATCGCGGGTGGGCGTGTCCATGTGGCGGTCGAGGCAGTTGTAGACGATGTTGAATTTGCCGCCGACATACCATTGGAAGAACGGTTTTTTGGTCCATTCGAAGGTGGTGTGCCAGGGTTCGAACCAATGGAGTTCGTGCGCGAGGTCGTCCCAATATTCGAAGCGGTTAGCGAGCGACCATTTGTAGAAGGTTTCGTAGTCGGTGAAGCCCTTCTTCTTCATGTACGCGGTGATATTGGCATTGGCAACCATCTCGCTGGTAGGAGGGAAAATACGGTTTTCCGACAAGATGCTATCGGTATCTTCGAAGAGATTTTGGCTCATAAGTGATAAATCCTCCTCAAAACAAAGAGACTGAACAAGGACTGTTCAGGCCAACCATTGTGATTATACCTCGTTGTAGGTCAGTCACACGGAAATTACCAAAGGGTTCGCTGTGTAACATTTGCCTGGTTGGATGTAGTTATAGGACCTCCCTTCAGAAGTTGCTATGTTCGTGACACCATCCATCATTATGGTGTTTTTGATATCATACCACAACGATATTGCATATTCCTGATGCGCCCATTTTTAACCGTTCTTTTTTTCAGCAGGTAAACTGTTTGATCCCGATTGCTACACCTTTGTAAGGAAGAGTTGGCAGAGATAGATGGTGGCGTGGATAGGTAGGTAAATTGAGCAGGATTCATACAACGATTTGTCCTTATGCTACGTATATAATGTATAAAGAAAAACATTTCGTTATAGAGTGTTCTCCTAAGGGTTGTTATGAAGGGGAAAAGTTGATGCAAAACACACGTGAAACGCGATCAACCAGTGGAGCGAAGGCGATAGCTTTGGATGAGCGAGCGAAGATGGCTCGGTATCGTTTGTATCTGCTGCTATCGTTATTGTCTTCCGCTGGTCTGTCGATAGGAATACATCTCATTTTGGGGCGGTGATTGTGTGCGCATAGGCCAGCGACCACCTCAATAATGTTGTTCATAGAATAAATGTAGAACAGAATAAAATATAGCTGCTTTATCGAATAGATAAGGTTCCACAATTTTTGTGGAACCTTTTTTGTTGAGAAATGTATGCAAGCGCGGTCAGACAGTCGCAGCTGTGGCTGCGGCCTCGTTGTTGCGTTGCTCGATGTGGATGTTGTAGAGGCCCAGCACTACTAACAGAGACAGTTCGGATGTGCCACTGGCTTGTGGCTGTATGATAACGGTCGACTTGCGTGAAAAGCTTTGTTTTGTGAATTGAACATATATTGTATTGCCGGTAGAATCTAACCAGGCTTTCTGTGTGCCCCAGAAGTTTATTTTTGCCCATGTGAATTCGCGACCATCGGGGAACAAGAGTTGACCGCTGGTACCGGTCCATTTGCGTTGAAAGGTGGCAATGAGTGGACCTTGTTCGCCAGCGTAGATGGTTACCTTCAGTCCTGACCAACCCTCTTTGTGCATGAAGAGTGTGCCTTCCGATACGAGCGCGTTTGCTTTGGAGGACCAGCTACTCATGTCCAACTCTGCAAGTGTTGAGTTATCTGGTGCGATAAGCGCGTAACGATCTTTGAATGCGGCGGTAGGAACCCAGGTCAGTGTTTGTCCAACGAAGGAATTTAGGGAGGCTGGCATACGTCTCTCACTCCTTTGTACATATGTTATATATGTCGTCTAATAAGCGATTCATCCTAGACAATACGGTTATAGCGGTTTCTCTGTTGCAACTGAGTGGGATATGGGTATGCGAAGCTGACGTGCTGTTGTTGTTGTCCGAGCTTGCTGGTAACGAACGTCTCGAAGTGGGATGGGACGCATTTTGAGACGATATCGACCAAGTTAAATCCCTAAAGTGGGGAAAGTAGCGATTGTGTGGGACGAGTGAGATGAAGAGTGAAAGACAAAAGAAGCAGAGTAGAGAGCAAACATAAATCTTGCTCTCTACTCTGCTTCTTTTGTACGGAAGTTATAGAACGATGTTATTTGGTGCCAATCGCGAACACGTGTAACTGACCATTGTTGGAGTGAGTGGGCAAAGTCACACTTTTGATCGTTTTGCCCGCTTGCAGATCTACGCTGGTGTAGAACACATTGGGCATCTGGGACATCTGGATGCCATTGAGAGTATTACGATAGGGTGTTGAGATCACTACTTGTTCACCTGCTACTGGCGATGCTGCCCCACCTACCAGCGTCCAGTCGCTGAAGCCGAGGGTGAACGCCTGGGTAGAGCCATCGGTATAGGTGATGGTGGCATCACCAGTCGTCTCGCCTTGCGCGGGGCCAAAGCTGGATGCACCTAAGAAGGCCAGCGTGGTCGCGTTTTTGGCGGGCGTGACAGGAATAGTTTGTCCTTGAGCCTGAACATTATCGGGTGTGCCAGGGGCTGAGGCAGGCCAGTAGAAAGGCACGCCGTTAAAGGTAAGCATTTTGCCAGGCGTGATGCCCGCGTTTTGCAGAGCCTGGGCGGAATAGCTGCATCCAACGCCATCGAAGTTGCCCTCGTTAGCGTTGGTATCAAGGCTGGTGCTAGCATTATTGAATGGTAGCGGATTAGGATTGCTGGTACCGGTGCCACCGGTGCCAGTACCTGTACCCGCGGGGCAGGTGACGGAAACGGTGCCGTTGGTGAAGGCGAAGGTGCAGGTTTGCCCATTGATGGTGGTCGTACCGGTGCAGCCAGGGATCGCTGTGCCATTGACTGTGCAGTTTGGTGCTGTACCATTACCAGTGCCACCTGTTCCTCCTGTCCCAGTGCCGCCAGTGCCAGTTCCCTGGATCGTCAGAGTTGCGCTGGTGACCACGCCATTGCCATCGGTAGTGAGGGTGACTGGATTCTGGATATTGAGCAGGCCGACGCAGTTGAGGCCATTAGCGCTAAGTGTTCCATTCAAACGATTCGCCAGGAAGGTGAAGAGAGAGTTCGCGGTCGCGCCACCGTCGGGTGAGGGCTGGGCCTGAAATGTTTTCATATCCAACTGTAGGCGTGGTAGGGCAACGTTGATGAGATTGGTGCAGTAGGCAGTTGTGCTGGCATCGTTGGCATTGGCGGCAAGTGGTTGATCGACGCCCATGCGATAGGCATTGACTTTGGCAAGGCTAGGCTGTGTGCCGACCAGCACCATTTCGTCGCCAGAAGGGACGAGGGCGATAGGCGCTTTTTGATTGGCGGCTGCCTGCAATTCGTCGGTAGCCATCGTCGCAGTCATTGCGCCATTGTTTACCAGATCGGGAATTTGCCAGGATTGGCAGCCGAGCGCTGGATCGACAAAGCGTGAGAGCAGCGCGTTGTCACTAGGATTGGAGATCGTCGTGGCATTTTGTAGTTGATTCTGGTTAGTGGTGGAAAACTGAGCAGTTTGCCCCTGGGCATTAGCGAGATACTGCGATTGCACATTGTCGCTCTGGTCCATATCGACCAGGGCAAAATCGCGCGTGGTGAGGCAGGATTGACCGTCATTGGCGGTGCCGATGGCGGGAACCGTTACTGTTTTTGCCGCAATAGCCGCGTTGGCTACACGGAAGAAGCGCGGTGCGTTACAGTAGGCGAATTGCCCGAAGTCGGAGCCATTCAAACCATTGACACATCGACCACCGCGAGTATCGCCTATGAGATGGAGGAAAGTGCCATTGAAGCCAAACCAGATGCCCACGACCGCGCCTTTTGGCAGGATAGGAGCCATGGGTGCGACAGCCGGTTGGGTGCCTTGATCGATGACCAGTGGTTCGTAAGCGGACAATGTGTTGGTATTAGGATCGAAGATCACAGCTTGTACGAACGCTGATTGGCCTGCATTCGCTTCGTTGCAAGGGCCTTGCGCAGGATCGGTCGCGCTAAGTTGATAGGGGGTAGCCAACCCTTTTGCAGAGAGCGGATTGGCTGGTAGGCGCAGAGAGCAGTTTGGATTGACCGCAGCAGCATGTGAAGCGAAGCGGGTCCAGGCGAAAATGGAGCCTGCCGCGATCAAGAGGACGGCGGGAACGATGATGCCGATGAGCATAAGGGGAGAGAGACGGCGGCGTCGCTGCGTATACAGAGAGGTTTCGAGCGGTTTTGATCTCTCGCGTGGTTTTGTGAGCATGTTGTTTAACTGCCTTTCGCTTGAAGTGTAAAGATGTTTTGCCCTGGCCCTAAATAAGAGATACACACTCATATGGACCTGTAGACAGGCAGACAGGACTATGACAGCAAGAAAACTTGTATTCCTGCTGTAGGAATGGTCAAGATAGTTCTCTTCTCTCGTTTAGTCTCCTTAGAGTTAAAGAATAGAGTCAAAGTAACGAGAGGTCGAAGAACTGTGCAAAATCTTTGTTGTCTAACTCGTCTACTCGCTGGTGCCAAGCCTGTTAGTTATTGTTCTGCTCTCATAAAAATAGGAGTATGTGTCTTTTTGTCGAGAGAGTAGAGCACATGCTATTTTTCATCATGAGCAAGAGTGATACCAAAGAAATTGTCCTGACATAGAGAATGTATCATATTTTTGCCCATAAGTTGGTATATTGAATTTTTCTGATAGAAAAGTACTAGAAAGAAAATGATGTAAGAATGGAACTGTATTGCGTCTTCTACCAATTATTCCTAGAGAAAGATTTTTTGTAAAAATAGAGGAGCTTGATCGTAGCCAGAGGAAATGCAGTCTCGCTCTGAATGATATCTATTCAGAGCAAGAAAAACAACTGTTGCGTCTACCAAAAGCTAGAAGAGGGCAGCTTACCCAGCAGATTAAAGATACATTCAAGCAGTATCTTCAGGTCTATCGGATATCATAGGAAGTTCTCATCTCTCAGACATATGAGCGGGCCTGTTCGGTCGTCTTTGACTCGATTGAGTGCTTTTACCATCCATTTTGCAGAAATACCACGCAAACTATCCAGGTAAGTGTAATATGAGTTTTTAAAACCTAGTTCCTACATTCTGTTTTCTGCAAAAATGGGACAAGTCATCGTTAACTGAAATGTGAGTCTATTAGTCAAGCCGTTTGAGGGAGAAAGTCTTCTCAAGAGAAAAAAGTCCACCTGCGTCCGCTTCTTTTGACGTTCGTCAAGATTGTCATATCGAAATTCGTTTTATTGAGGTTGGCCTCACGGATATCGGCTCCACTCAGATCGGCCACTTTGAGAGTAGCCGCACTTAGATCGGCCTCTCGCAGATCGGCCTCTCGCAAGTTCGCAGCTTGCAGATCGGCTGCGTGAAGGTCCGCCTTACTAAGGTTAGCGTTGCTGAGGTTCGCGAAAGCGAGATTAGCTTCTCTTAAATTCGCCTGTCTCAAGTTAACGCCACTCAGGTTTGCTCTATTGAAATTCGTCCTGTTGAGATTATAGTTTGTGAGGTTTACCTTGGTGAAGGTTTCGTGGCTCAGATCAGGAATGATCTCTGGATGTTTCTGTCTCCATTCATTCCAATATACAACCCCGTTTTTGAGAATGTAGAGATGCTCTTGTTGTGCCATGTCTTTTCTCTCCGCTCGATGAAAATTTTCTTTGTTCTCGCATGGAAGAAATTTTTCTATATCTGAATATACGGCGACCTTATTATAGAGAAAGCAAACCCTCATGAGCAAGAACCTCTCCCTTTTAGGTATAAAGTTTCAAACTATACAGAACCTTTGATAGAAGATGAAGAATATGCTACTCTATTATATAAGGGTTAATTTTTTGTAGCCTTTTGTAGCTTTTTGTGCGTCAAAAGTTTATTTTTTATAAAATTTTGCGTAGCAAGAAGCTTTGTGTCTTGTATGTCTTTTATGCATGGAAGTGATTTCTTCAATGATTCTTGTAGAAAGGCGTTTTATGGACCGGACACAGACACCTCTATCACCGACGATTCATGCTATCGCGGCTCAACTTCCTGAGCCATGTTGGACAACGGAGGAATTATTAGAAGCTTCTGGAGATCGTTTTTCAGATCGACTTCGAGATATGTTGCGACGTTTGGGAGTAGACAAACGTCATTCAGTTCTTGCGAATTATCCTTCAGTGCTCTTTGCCGGAGCTGAGCCCGAACTTGCTATTTCAGGGAGCACATTGGCAGTACAAGCGGCGCGCACCTGTATTGAGAAAGCTGCTATTGATCCGAGTGAAATCGGACTCGTTTTAGGTGTAACAAGCAGCCCCTCTCGTCTACTTCCGAGTCTGGTATGTGATCTCTTTCAACAAATGGAGGAGATTCGTCGTGATACCATCAATGTGAGTATTGAGTACATGGGTTGCTCTGCTATAGCGAAGGCGGTAGAAGTCGCCCGTTGGTTTCTGGTCTCTCATCCAACAAAGTACGTGCTAATCTGCTTTATGGATGCTATCACACCTCTATCACCGCCCCTTCCTGGAAATTACGCACATTTTAGTGAAGTATCTATAGACGAGAGGCAGCAAACTGTCAATGCGATGCACGGTGTGTTGTTTGGTGATGCTTCAGTGGCGATGCTGCTCAGTACAAGTGGAGATGGACCAGCATTTGGCCCTATCGTCCATTTGACGAACGATAAAGCTGAAGATGCTGAGCTCGGAACTGTCCCAGATGGCGGTTCGGATATTCCAGTGGTAAAAGGTGAGCGCCGAGAATACACGCTTGGACCAGATGTCACGCCCCGCGGGACATCTTATGCTATACAGACAGTGAAGCAATTGCTTGCAAGTAGAGAGACGGCTTTGGAAGATCCAGACAAAGCGGTTAAATTGCTGATGCATACAGGCAGTGAAAGAATTCTTGATGGGTTATGTAAACAATTTGGTGTGTCCCCCGACAGCCCTTCCGTTGCCTCTTCCTATCGGATTCTGCGGGACTACGGAAACACCATTGGCTGTTCGGTACCCCTCATGCTCGCAGATCCAATCCCCTGGCCTGAAGGAGAGGCGCTCATGGTGGCCTTCGGCCTGAGCTTTAGTTGCGGTGCTGGAGAAATAAAAGTGGTACGAGATGGGTGGAGACCCTGAGGACTGCTTAACGTGAAGCACGATGATCGGAAGCATCCTGGAAGGAAAAGGATGCTTTTCACGTATTCGATCATACATGAGATCCTTCTTACACATCATTACTTAAACATTCCCTTACTATGAGGTTTAGTATGCATATTTCTCTTACAGGAGAGGCACTCACGATTGATCAGGTTTCTTCGCTTGTTAACGACGACGAGATAGAAATTATTTTTGAAGAAAGTGTTCTCTCGCATGTTTCAAGATCCCGAGCATTTTTAGATGTAAATATGGAGTCGAAAGTTATCTATGGCGTGAATACAGGATTCGGACCTATGGCCTCGCACCTGATCAGTGTAGAACAGCTATCGGACCTGCAACGAAATCTCATTCTCGCTCATGCTGTTGGTATGGGGCAAACCCTTCCTCATCAATATGTTCTTGCTGCCATGATCGTACGTCTGAATACACTAGCCCGAGGTCAGTCGGGTGTTTCGATAGAACTCATCGAACACCTGCGGACGGCCATTAACCATCGCATCATACCTCTCGTTCCCGAGCATGGTGCAGTTGGCACTAGTGGAGATCTCGTTCAGCTTGCACATATTGCGCTCGGTTTGCTTGGGGAAGGACAGGTCTGGTTCCAGCAGAATATCGTCTCGGCGCAGCAGGCCTGGGAGTCGGTTGGGTTCCCACCTTATACGTTGAAGTCTAAAGAAGGACTTTCATTAATTAACGGGACGTCATTTATGTCTGGGATTGCTGCCTTGATGTGCAGCGACGTGGAGCGGTTACTCTCTCTCGCTGCGCGCATGGGAGCGTGGGCATTTGAGCTTGTCAGTGGATTTGATGACGGCCTTGCCCAACGTTTTCATGCATTGCGTCCGCATCCTGGGCAGATCGCTGTGGCGCAGGCGTTGCGCGAACTCACGATAAATTCACAGATGACCCGACGTCGAGAAGCGTTCCAGGCTGAGCATCGTCTTACGCATGAGACTTATCGCATTGATGAAGATGTGCAGGAAATCTACTCATTGCGCTGTATTCCACAGATTATAGGGCCGATGCTGGATACTTTTAAGCAAGCTTATAGCATTGTAGAAACCGAAGTTAATGCGGTGACTGACAATCCAGTTGTTGATGTGGAGCATAATCAATTCTGGCATGGAGGGCATTTTCATGGAGAGTATATCGCCATGGCAGCGGATCAGCTTCGGGCGAGTATCGTGAAGTTGATGATGCTTGCGGAACGACGAATAAGCTTCTTTTTGAATGAGAGAAGAACAAGAGGATTGCCCCCGTTCCTGAATATGAGGACACCAGGTTTGACATTAGCATTGCAAGGATTGCAGTTTGTTGCGACCTCGACGACTGCACATGGTCAAACGCTGGCCTATCCCCATCGCCTCCACTCAATCTCGACGAACGCAGATAATCAGGATGTTGTGAGCATGGGGAGCGACTCAGCACTGCTCACTATGAAAGTGATTGAAGATGCGTTTATCGTGTTAGCAATTGAAGCTATAACGCTTGCACAGGCGACAGATGTGATGCGCATTCATAACCGGCTCTCACCTGCTGCACAACATCTTTATGGGTCGCTCCGCGAACAGATAGCGCCCATTGTTGAAGACAGGGTCCTGGTTGACGATCTTCCTCGTGTGATTGCATGGGCGCGGAAAGCCCAACAGATTCCTGTGAATTGGAGCATCTAAGGAGATATATTTGTTTCAAGTCTGGTTGCCATCGAGAGCAACAATCCTTGTTGCTCTCCTCTGGGTTCACAGATATTTTCTTTCAGATGCAAACAGAGATGTTTGCTCTGTCACAGTACTTCCTTCCACTTTTGACCGATTGTAGGATGCTTAGTTCCAAAGTCCTATATCAGCATCACACCTTTTATGCAAAGAGCAGAGTCTGCTATACTAAGCTCAACGCTTTTCTATGTATAATGCAACGAGAATACTACCTTTTTGCTTTCGAGGCAAGCGTTCGCGCGTTGTTTCAAGCTTAGGATATGATCAGGCAAAACCTAAACGTTCTGACTTGTTTTCTGTAAATAGGATGGAGTACTTCATT